>JAWVFH010000001.1:0-13901 GCA_033856255.1 Solirubrobacterales bacterium
AGGAAGTCGACGTGCGAGACCAGCGACTGGTTCTTCTCGGCCTTCGGGAACAGGCGCGGGTTCGAGTACACCAGCGGGACCCGGATCGACTCCTCGTAGAAGTTGAAGTTCTTCTGGCGCATGCCGCCGTGGGTGGTGCCCATCTCGCCGTGGTCGGCGGTCGCGATCACGAGCGTGTTCTCGAGCAGGCCGCTGGTGGCGAGCGTCTCGAGGATCTTCACGAGATACGCGTCCGAGGCCTTCATCAGGTTGCCGTAGAAGTTCAGGTAGTTGCGCTTCATCCGGCTCGTCGGCAACGGGCCCGAGAGGTTGAAGATCTTCAGGAACTGCTCCTGCACGCTCGGCTTCGTCGACAGGTCCTCGTCGGCGGTCTCCGGGGGCTCGATCTCGCCCTGCAGCCAGGAGCTGTCGTAGCCCGCGCTCTCGTAGGTCTTCGGATAGAAGAGAACGTCGTGGGGGTTGACCAGCGACGCGACCATGAAGAACGGCTGCTGCTGAGCGGCGACCGAGCTCAGGTACTGGATGATGCCCTCGTCGCCCGAGTCGCCCGTGCCCTGGGAGTTCATGAAGCGGCCGTCGTTGTTGGTGATCCCTCCCCCCTCCTCGGTGACGTCCTGGTTGGCGCCCGCGTCCTGGGGATTCCAGCGGGTGAAGCCGTACTGGTTGACGTCCTCGGTGACGTAGGTGGTGCCGTTGGCCGGATTGACGCAGTGAAACTTGCCCTTGTAGACGGGCGTGTAGCCGGCGGCGGCGACCACGCTCGCCGGGTTCTTGAAGGTGGTGTCGAGCGGGACCTGATCCGGGTACGCCGCTCCGTTCATGTCGGTCTCGAGCGTGTACTTGACCCCGTGCTGGGCGGGGAAGTAGCCGCTCATGAAGGTTGAGCGAGCCGGCGAGCACATGCAGGCGTTGGTGAACGCGTTCTCGAACGTGACCCCGTGCTTCTGGAGCTGCGTCAGGCCGGGCATGTTGCGCTTCGACCACCCGGGCGGGAAGTGCTGAATCGCGCGCTGCTGGTCGGTCATGAAGACGAGCACGTTCATGCCCGCGACCTTGCGCGCCTGGGGGCGACGGCTCGACTTCGACCGCGTGCCGGCAGCGGCAGCGGCGGCGCTGCCGCCGAGCAGTAGCGCGGGGGTGGCGGCGGCGGCGCCCTTCAGCAGCTCGCCGCGGGTGATCCCGTCCTTCTCCTCGTCGCCGTCGGACCTCTTCATCCCGCTTCCTTTCATCTGACGCGCTTGAACACGGCGACGGCGTCGCTCCCGAACGCCCCCGCGTAGACGTGCTTGCCATCGGGGCTGACGGCCAGCGAGCCGACCTGGCTCAGGGCCCTGGCGCGCCGGCAGTCAGGCGCCTTGCTCGTGGTCACGCAGCCCATGCGGCCGGACTTCTGGATCACGGCGCCGGTGGAGGTATTGCGGTTGAAGACGACGATCGCGTTCGACTCGTCGGCCGCTGAGTAGACGTTGGCGCCGTCGGGTGAGACCGCCAGGCCCTCCGTCCCGCTCATCGCCCTGGCGAGCGAGCAGCCGACCGCGAAGACGTAGATGGCGCAGGCCGAGGTGCCGCTCTGCTGGGCGAGGTCCCCGGTGCCCGCCGTGCGAGTGAAGCTTGTGAGGCTGTTGCTGAACAGCGAGGTCACGTAGACGTCAGCGTCGTCGGGGCTGACCGCAACCGCGTCGGCGCCGCTCAGCTGGGTGCCCGTGGTGCAGCCGGTGAGGGCGGCGTTCGAGATGCAGCCGCTGCCGTCGCCGGCCTGGGTCAACGCCCCGGTGGACGGGTCCCGGTCGAGCACGGCGACGTCGTTGCTGAGCGCCGCCGCGACATAGACGTTGTTGCCGTCGGCACTGACCGCCATGCCCTCTGGAGACCCGATGCCGATGGCGGTGGTGCAGCCGCCGGTGGGCGCGTTGGTGAGGCAGCCGCTGTCGTCGGCCGGTTGCGTAAGCGCGCCGGTGGCACCGTTGCGGGCGAAGACGGCGACCGCGTTGCCGACGAAGGCGCCGACGTAGACGTTGGCGCCGTCGGGACTGACGGTGACGATGTCCGAGCCGTCGAGCGCCCGGCCGGTGGTGCAGCCGGTGAGCGCGGCGTTGGAAATGCAGCCGCTGCTGTCGCCCGCCTGGGTCAGCGCCCCGGTCGACGGGTTGCGGGCGAAGGTCGTGACGGCGTTACTGCCGACGGAGGTCGCGTA
Organism: Solirubrobacterales bacterium; assembly: GCA_033856255.1. Classification (GTDB taxonomy): domain Bacteria; phylum Actinomycetota; class Thermoleophilia; order Solirubrobacterales; family 70-9; genus WHSW01. Next base: position 2,195 of record JAWVFH010000001.1, read on the forward strand.
GACGTTGGCACCGTCGCCGCTGACCGTGACCGAGTTCGGCCGCACGAGCCCGACCGCGGTCGCGCAACCGCCGACGCCACCGGCGCTGATGCATCCCGCGGCGCCGGAACGCTGGCTCAGCGTGCCGGAGTGTGGGTTGCGCTTGAACACCGCGATCGCGTTGCTCTGCGAGGAGGCGACGTAGACGTTCTTGCCCTCGGGGCTGATCGCGACCGCGTTCGAGCCGAGGATCGGAGCGGGCCCGCGCAGCGCGCGCGCCGACGTGCACCCATGGGCGGGCTGGGAGCGATCCACGAGACAACCGCCCGCCCCCGACAGCTGCTCGAGCGCCCCGACCGCCTTCGGCGAGCCGAGCGCGCCGGCGGGCGCGAGCAGGGCCGCGACGACGATCAGCGCGCAGAGCGGCCGTAGGGCGTCGGAGGAGTGAAAGAGCGTTGAGCGCATACGTCGAGTACTCCCCCTTGAACATGGACACTCGCAGGTCTCGGCCGAGCGGGATATCGGCCGATCGCCCGATGTCGCGGGCTCGCGCTTATCTCGCAGCGGTCGATAGGAGGGCGAACCCACCGAATCCCAACCAAGGAGCGCACATCCGAATGACCTATGCCCGGCGTAACCGCCTGACCCCCGCGCTGCTCGTGCTCTTCGGTGCGGTGATCATGGCTCTCGCCGGGTCGTCGATGGCCTCCGCCTCCAAGCGCGCCATCGTCACGGTGCAGACGGTCGAGGTCGGCGCCCCCGGGAACGCCTCGGTCGGCATCGTGCCGTTCACGGACGCGATCTACGCCTCCTGCGCCGACGCCCCGCCGGCGTCGTCGACGTCCCCCGCCTGTCAGTCGGTCGGCGGCGTCAAGCACTCGTACGGGATCGGCGAGCTGGAGATCACGGTCGATCAGTGGGTCGCCTTCCTGAACACCGTGGATCCGGCCGGCAAGGATCCCAAGGACCTCTACAACCCTTCCGAGAGCGCCTCCGCCTGGCCGAGGTACGGCCAGATCAACAAGTCCTCCAGCGCCCAGGACGGCAAGCACTACTCGGTCGCCTTCCCCGCGTGGGGCGACAAGCCGTACGGCTTTGCCAACTTCCTGCGCGCCGCGCGCTTCGTCAACTCGCTCTACAACGGTGATCTGCTCGCCAAGAGCAAGAGCACCGCGGCCGGGTTCGAGATCACCACCTACAAGGTGCGCCTCTCGACGACCACCGGCCACGGGATGTACGACCTTCCCCACAGCAGGACCACGGGCGCGACCCGGTCCGACGACACCGGCTTCGTCGTCCCGAGCCAGGACGAGTGGATCAAGGCCGCCTACTACGACCCCACCGGCGGCGGTACCTACTCCTACTGGAAGTACCCGACCAACGCCGGCGTCTTCGGCGATGACACGGCGACGGCTCCCAGCCAGACGACCCTGGACCCGTCGACCGGCGACGTCACCAACGCCGCGACACAACCGGTGGCCACCTACCACGCCTCGGGCGTGGCGGCGCCGAGCTGGTGTCCGGCGGAAGTCCAGCCCGCGAGCGACTGCTCGAACGTCAACCCGTTCGGCATCGACCAGTCGACCTACGCGGAGATCTACCAGGCGAGCGTCGGCACGGTCGGCCAGGCGCAGACCCGCTCCCCCTGGGGCACCCTGGACCAGGGCGGCAACGTCGTCGAGTGGACCGACACGATCACCCCGCCCCCGGCCGGAAACGGCGGCGGGCGGGTGTGGCGCCGGTTGCACGGCGGGATCGCCAACGCGCCCGTCTACCAGCTCTGGCTCTCGGCGGTCGGCCTCAACCCCGAGAACAACAAGCTGTTCATGCTCACGTATCCGTGGCTCGGCTTCCGCGTCGGCGTGATCGGCGACCTGACGGCCGAGAAGCACTAGAGCCGGCGACGGCTCCTACGGGGCGATCAAGCCACCCCGTAGTGCCGCCGGGGTCCGCTAGACCGTCTGAACGTTGGCCGCGCGGGGACCCTTGTCGCTGGGCTCCGAGTCGAAGCTGACCTTCGTGCCCTCGGTGAGGGTGGTGCCGGGGTTGACCGAGTTCTGATGCACGAAGAGATCCTTCGAGCCGTCATCGGGGGTGATGAAGCCGAAGCCCTTGGTGTCGTTGAACCACTTCACGGTTCCTGTGGACATGCGTTTCCTCCAACTTGTCAGTGCGAACGAGCGCGGAGGATGCGGTAGCAACGACTGCGACGCTGGCACGAGATACGCCGACGCGGTATGCGCGGCTTGAAACGACGGTAGCAGCATTTTGGCTATCGCCGTGGAAAAGCAGGCTTTCACGGCGCGTTCATCCGGCTCGGCAATAAACGTCGCGCACGCGATTCCAACCGGAAGGAACGAAAGCATGGCCAACCGAACTCTGCACAAGAAGCTGGCCGCGGCTGCGGCGGGCGCCCTGGCCGCCACGCTCCTCTCGGGCCTCGGCGTGGCGGCGAGCGCGGGCACGCCCGACGCCCGGTCGCAATTGCCGCAGCTCGACGAGCCCGTGCACCTCGATCCGGCCGACTTCAGCGCCGATATCGACAACCGCCGCTGGCCGATGACCGTCGGCAGCCGCTGGGTCTATCGAGTCACCGACTCGGCCGATCGCTCGAGGAAGCGCGACGTGATCAAGGTCACCGGCCGGACGAAGCTGATGGGCGACGGCATCGAGGCCAGGGTCGTGAGAGACGTCGTCACCGATCACGGTAAGCCGACCGAGGTGACCGAGGACTGGTACGCGCAGGACGCTCACGGAAACGTCTGGTACTTCGGCGAGGACACGACCGCCTACCGGCACGGCAGGGCGGTCGACAACGGTTCCTGGGAGGCCGGGGTCGACGGGGCGATGCCCGGGATCGCGCTGCCGGCGCATCCGAAGGTCGGGATGACCTACCGCGAGGAGTACTCGAAGGGCGAGGCCGAGGATCAGTCACGGGTGATCCGTCTCGACGCCCAGGCGGAGGTCCCGGCCGGCCACTACAAGGACGTGCTGATGACCGAGGATTTCTCGCCGATCGAGCCCAAGGTGTCCGAGCTGAAGTTCTACGCCAAGGGCAGCGGCCAGGCTGTGCTCGCGGTCGACGTCTCCGGCGGGTCGGAGCGCGAGGAGCTGGTCGAGTACACGCATTGAGATCGGGCGTCGGCCAGGCTCCGCGAGATGGACGCCGGTGCCGACGTCTACGTCTGGCGTGACAGGCGGGCTATCCAACTCGGGCCCCGCCTACCGCTTGACCTTGAGTCCCTTGGTCTGGGTGTTCGCGGTCCCACCGGTCGGGGTGAAGGTGATCGCGGCCTTGACCTTCACCTTGCCGGTCTGCTTCAGCTTCCTCTTCGCCGTCGTGGTCAGCTTCAGCGTCACCTTGACCGCGCCGGCGCCGCTCGCCGTCGCGCTCGAGTGCTTGAGCAGCAGCTTCTTCTTCGACGCGTTGGCGTCGTTGACGTCGATCACCCCCGCCCCGGGCACCGTCAGGCTGAGCGTCCTGTGCTTCAGCTTCCCGATCGTGAACGCGTTGTCCACAGGCGGCGGGGGCGGCGCCGGTTCGCCCTCGATCCGGCGGCCGAAGATCTCCGTGTCGTTGTCGGTGGCGAGGGCGTCGGCCTGCCAAGTGGCCAGATACTCGTTCGCCGTCGGGTTGAACGCGACCGCAGCGGTGAACGCGTCCCGGGCCGCGTCTCCGTCGGTCCCGACGTTGGAGATCCGGAAATCGGTGCCGAGCTCGGCCCCAGCGGCGCTCACCCGCTGGCCGAAGATCTCCGTCTCGTTGTCCGTGGCGAGCCCGTCGCCCTCGAAGCCGACCAGGTACTCATTCGCCACCGAGCTGTAGGCGACCGCAGGGCCGAAGCCGTCCCGGGCCGCGTCTCCATCGGTGCCGACGTTGGAGATTTGGAAGTCAGTGCCGAGCTCGGTCCCGGCGGCGCTCACCCGCTGGCCGAAGACCTCGAACTCCTCGTCGAGGGCGAGCCCGTCGCCCTCCCACGTGACCAGGTACTCGTTCGCCGTCGGGTTGTACGCGACTGAGGTGGTGAAAGCGCCCCGGGTCACGTCTCCGTCGGTGCCGACGGTGGAGATCCGGAAGTCGGTGCCGAGCTCGGCCCCGGCGGCGCTCACCCGCTGCCCGAACACCTCCGACTCGCCGTCGATGGTGAGCCCGTCGCCCGACCAGATGACCAGGTACTCGTTCGCCGCCGAGCTGTAGGCGACCCCGGGGTTATCGGAGTCGCGAGTGGCGTCTCCGTCGTTGCCGACGCTGGAGATCCGGAAGTCGGTGCCGAGCTCGGCCCCGGCGGCGCTCACCCGCTGGCCGAAGATCTCCGTCTCGCCGTCGGTGGCGAGGCCGTCGGCCTGAAACACGACCATGTACTCGTTCGTCGTCGGGTTGTAGGCGACCTTGGGGGTGAAGGCGTCGCGGGCCGCGTCGCCGTCGGTGCCCGTGTTGGAGATCCGGAAGTCGGTGCCGACCTCGGCCCCGGCGGCGCTCACCCGTTGGCCGAAGATCTCCGACTCCTCGTCGGTGGCGAGCCCGTCGGCCTGCCAGGTGACCAGATACTCGTTCGCCGTCGCGTTGTACGCGACAGCGGGTTGGAGGGCGTCGCGGGCCGCGTCGCCGTCCGTCCCGGTGTTGGAGATCCGGAAGTCGGTGCCGAGCTCGGCCCCGGCGGCGCTCACCCGCTGGCCGAAGATCTCCGTCTCGTTGTCGGCGGCGAGGCCGTCGGCCGCCCAGGTGACCAAATACTCGTTCGCCGCCTGGTTGTAGGCAACCGCGGCGTTCAAGGCGCTGCGGGCCGCGTCGCCGTCGGTGCCTGCGCTGGAGATCCGAAAGTCGGTGCCGACCGGACCGAAAGCGGCCTCGGCCTGCCCACCCGCCAGGGACAAGGTCACCATCCCGACGCCTAGGGTCAGCGCGAGTCGCAACCAGTAATGGCTCTGGGTCTTGTTCACGGTTCCCTCCGGCGTTTGAGTGTCTCGTCGTGCTCCGTAGGGCGAGTGTCGGGGGTGAGACCGGCCGGCGGTATAGGTGGAAACCCTGATTTCCGCGCCAACCTCGTCCTTTTTTCAGGGTTTTCACCCATACCGCTGCGGCCAAGGCGGGCTTAGCGTGCGGACATCCGGCCCACTCGTCGTGGGTCCCCCGCACCAATCCGAAGGAGCTCGATGAAGCCGCAACAGATTCCCAGGGCCGGGCTGATCGTGTTCTTCACCGCGGTCACGACCTTCGTGCTCCTGCTGGGAGCGGGCCGCTCGCTCGCGCACGAGGTGTCGAGCCCGGTGGCCGCCGCGGCGTCGAGCATTCCGCCTCTCAACACCGGCGGCTGCGGCGGTCCCACGGCGTCCTCGTTCCGGCCGCCCGGATTCCCCTGCTCGCCGCCGGCGCCTCCGGCGGGCCCCCCGGACCCGCCCGGGCCGCTCCACGGCAAGGTCGTCGCCTTCACCAGCGGGCTTGACCTCGTCCCCGGAAACGATGGTGGCGGCGACTTCATCCGCGGTGGGATCTACGTCGTCAGGGCCGACGGAGCGCAGCCGCGAAAGATCATCACTTACGACACCCTGCGCCGAAGCATCGTCGCCCACACCTTCCAGGAGCCCGACGATCACCCCCAGATCTCGCCTGACGGCCGCCGGATCGCCTGGACCTCCAGCCGTGCCGACGAGAGCCAGGGCGTGTTGGAGTTCGACCACATCAACTGGGACATCTACGTCGCCGACATCAACGGCGAGAACGTGCAGCGGCTGACGACCAGCGCCGGCCTCGACACTCAGCCGACCTGGGCGCCGGACGGGAAGATCTACTGGGTAAGCGGGACCGATCCGCTGTTCGGCGAGGGGAACCTCGACATCTGGCGCATGAACCCAGACGGCACGGGCAAGCAACCCGTCGTCGCCACCGCGCTCTCCGAGTTCGAGCCCGATATCTCGCCCGACGGCCAGCAGATGGCGTTCACGCGCGATCTCGGCGGTGTTCTCGAGCGCGGCTACGAGGTGTTCAGGCGGCAGCTCTCAACCGGAGCCGAGACGCGGCTGACCGACAACAACGAGGCCGATCACGACTCGAGCTGGACGATGAACGGCACCAGGATCTTCGTGACGAGCGAAGAGGACAACATCAAGCAGCCCTACGGAGACGTCTACCGGCTCGACTCGGTGACCGGCGAGGTCAAGGCCCGCACGACGAATTTCGCCCTCTCGCGCGGCGATCCGAGCGTCTCTCCCGACCAGCTGGCGATCGCCGCGATGGAGCCGCTGCTCCCGATCGCGCGGGGCCCTCACGTGATCGACCTCTTCGACCTCGACGGCCACAACCTCGGACACCTCGGCGGCCCGGGCCTGGTCGACATCCACCCCAACTTCGGCGTGCTCGCCGACTCGGACGGCGACGGCACGCCCGATTACCTGGAGTCGGGCACCGTCGGCACGCCGCACGTCGAACTGCCGCGCACGGTCGACGCGGGCAAGCCGTTTACCGTCAGCTTCGCCTGGGAGCACCCCGAGGCATGGCGCGGCATGGATGCGATGGAGCTGTTCCTGACCACACGCGACCAGCCGATCGCGGCCGTGCGCCTGCTGATCGGCTCGGGCAAGCTCTCGGCCTGGGACAACACGGTCGGCGGCTACGGAAGCGCGAAGCGCCCGGGAGCCCACGGGGTCCTCCGATCGGGTGGCCTGCGCCTCGAGCTGAAGGGCTCACGGGTGATCGGGACGTCGGAGCGAACGATCACCACCCAGCTGCGACTCGAGGTCGCGCACAACCTCGCCGGCCACACATACGGAGTCCAGGTGCAAGCCGACGATCTCGACGGGGATCACCAGGGCGAGAAGATCACCGGCGAGACGATCCACGTCCGCCGTTAGCCGACGGTGCCGATGGCGGCTGTGCAGATCCGGGCGAATTGGTCTGCGAGTGGTCGTCCTACCGGCGGCGGGCTGTCGCGGCCAGGGCGGGATTCGTCCACCCGGCGTCCGTCGGGTTGACGGTCGTCCCGGGCGCCACGATCTCGTCGATGCGGTCCAGGAGCGCGGTGTCGAGCCGTACGTCCGCGGCGCCGAGCTGAGACTCGAGCTGCTCCATCGTCCGTGGACCGATGATCGCCGCGGTCACGGCCGGATGGTGGATGACGAACGCGAGGGCCATGTGGATCAACGACATGCCCGACTCGTCCGCGAGCTGCCCCAGCGCGTCGGCGGCCTCGAGCTTGGCCTGATTTGCCGGAATCGAAAGGTCGTAACGCTGCGGGAGCATCGCCGACCGCCGAGACGTCAGATCCTCGGCGCCCTTGCGCCAGCGCCCCGACAGCCAGCCGCCCGCCAGCGGGCTCCACGGGATGACGCCCATACCGAAGTCCCGGCAGGTCGGCAGCACGTCGGCCTCGATGCCGCGAGCGAGGATCGAATAGGGCGGCTGCTCGCAGACGAAGCGCTGGTGGCCCCGATCGCGGGCGACCCACTGGGCCTTGACGATCTCCGCCGCCGGATAGGTCGAGGAGCCGATGTAACGCACCTTGCCTTGCGCTACGAGATCGGAGAGGGCGCCAAGCGTCTCCTCGTGATCGGTCCAGGGATCCCAGCGATGCACCTGGTAGAGGTCGATCCAATCCGTCTGCAGGCGCTTTAGCGAAGCCTCGACCTCCTGGAAGATCCACCGCCGCGAGTTGCCCGCCTGATTGGAGTCGTCGCCCATCGTGCCGTGAAACTTCGTCGCGAGCACGACGTTGTCACGTCGCCCGCCGCTGAGCGCCTTGCCGACGATCTCCTCGGATTCGCCGCGCGAATACACGTCGGCGGTGTCGATGAAGTTGATCCCGGCATCCAGGGCGCGGTGGATGATGCGGATGCCCGCATCGTGGTCGGGCTCTCCCCACGCGCCGAACATCATTGCGCCGAGGCAGAGCGGACTCACGTGGACGCCGGTGCGTCCGAGCGTTCGCTGGTCCATTAGGCCGGCTTCTCGTCCGGCTCGGCCGGGACCTTCGAGTAGGCCTCGTAGCCGCCGGCGCGTTCCCAGATCGACCGCAGCAGGCGCTCGAGCTCGGCGCGGTCGTCGCCCTCGAAGTCCGCGAGGAGCTCGTCCTCGACTCCGTCCATCGCCGTGCTCACCTTCTCGATCACGGCCAGGCCCTTCTTCGAGACCTCGACGCGGTGGCGGCGCCGGTCCTCGGGGTCCCGTCGCCGTGTCGCGAAGCCGTGGTCCTCGAGCTCGTTGAGGATCTCGACCAGGTTCGTCGGATCGACGTGCAGTTGCCCGCACAATGCCTGCTGGCTCAGCTCACCGTGGTCACGAAGCTCGATCAGCGCCGCGAGGTGTCGCGGGCGCAGGCCGTACGGGGCGAGCGCTTCCGTGAAGCGGTGCATCGTGATCCGCCCGAGCTTGATGAACAGCAGCGTCGGCCACCGCTGGGTGATGCCCGCCTGCGCGACTTCGGTCTCGGTTGCCATGCGTCAAAAGTTACCAGACCATAATGCTTTGTGTCAACCAACGATCTGCTAGGATCATCCATCGATGCGCCGCAACCAGACCTCCAGCGCCCGCGTGGTCCTCGCCGTCCTCTCGCTCGGCGGGATCGCGTACGCGCTTCTTCAGTCCCTGGTCGTGCCGGCGCTGCCGCAGATCCAGGAATCGCTCCACACGTCCGAGAGCGAGGTCGGCTGGGTGCTGACCGCCTTCCTGCTCAGCGCCTCGGTGGCCACCCCGATCGTCGGGCGCCTCGGTGACATGTACGGCAAGGAACGGCTGCTGATGGTGGTGCTCGTCCTCCTCGCCATCGGCACCCTGATCTCGGCCGTCGCTTCGTCGCTTCCGCTGATGCTCGTCGGCCGCGTGATCCAGGGAGTCGGCGGCGGCATCTTCCCGCTCGCGTTCTCGATCATCCGCGACGAGCTGCCGCGCGAGCGCGTCGCCGGCGGCATCGGGCTCGTTTCCTCCCTGCTCGGGATCGGCGGAGGAGCCGGCGTCGTCTTCGCCGGCGTCGTCACCCAGAACCTCTCGTATCACTGGCTGTTCTGGTTCCCACTCGGGATGATCGCGCTGACAGCCCTCCTCACCTGGCGCTACATCCCGGAGTCCCCGGTCAAGACCCCGGGCCACGTCAACTACCGCGCCGCCGGCCTGATGGCGCTCGGCATCTCGGCGACGCTGCTCGCGATCACCGAAACCAGTACGTGGGGCTGGGGCTCGCCGAAGACGCTCGGGCTCCTGGCCGCCGGCCTGCTTGTGATCGGCGCCTGGATCCGCGAGGAGCTGCGCTCGCGCGAGCCGCTCGTCGACATGCGGATGATGGCGATCCGCGGCGTCTGGACGACGAACACGGTCGCCTTCCTGATCGGCATTGGGATGTACTCGTCCTTCGTGCTGATCCCCGCTTTCGTCCAGATGCCGGCGAGCACGGGCTACGGCTTCGGGGCGTCCGCGACCGTCGCCGGGCTGTTCCTGCTGCCGGCCACGATCGCGATCACCGTGGTCGGCCAGCTGGCGGGCAGGCTCGAGCGGCTCATCGGCTCGCGCGGCGCCCTGATCGGCGGCGCGGCGTTCGCGCTCGCTGCTTACGCCCTGTTGGTGATCAGCCGCGGCGCCGAGATCGACATCTACGTCGCCGCAGGGCTGCTCGGAATCGGCATCGGTCTGTCGTTCTCCGCGATGGCGAACCTGATCGTCGAAAACGTGCGCCAGGAGCAGACCGGGGTCGCCACGGGGATGAACGCGGTCACGCGAACGCTCGGCGGCGCCTTCGGCGGCCAGCTCGCCGCCACCCTGCTCGCCGGGAGCCTCGGCGCGGGCGGCCTCCCGACCAACCACGGCTTCACGCTCGCGTTCGCAATGTGCCTGGTGGCTTTGGTCGCGGCGCTCGCCTTCGCGATCTCGGTTCCGCGGCGCGGTCGTGCCCTGCAATCCGCTCCCGCCGCGGTCGTTCGCAGCCCGCGGCCCTCCGCCGAGCATGCGGCGGCCTAGGGTCATGGACCGGGTGGCAACTCGCGACCGCCTCGTCGAAGACGCATATCTGGCCGGCCTGCTCCAGGAAGCCGGCTGGCTGTTCGGTCGGCCGGCTCGATCGCACGCGACCGCCAGGCCCAGTCGAACGAGATCGTCGAGCGGTGCGAACACACCGTCCTCGACCCGCCGCCCCGCGCGCGGCGGGGCCGAGCGCATCGCCGCCTAGCTGCCCGCCGCACGACTTCCTCGCGGCTCAGGCCGCCGCGTAGTCGTCGGCGTCGGTCGATGAGGCGAGCTCCTCATGGGCCTCGACGAAGGCGAGTCTGTCGGCAGGCGCGGCGCGGACCAGCCTGTAGGCACCGGAGCCGAGCAGTAGGCGCTTCGGGATCTGCTCAGCGTCAGCCGCCGCGATCATCGCCGCGGCCATCTTGGCCGGGTCGCCGGGTATGGACGAGACCGGGCGATCAGCTACTCCGCATGGGGAGCGCGTGGGCGCCGCCGCGGTGAACGTCCCTAAGACCCCCGCATAGCAACGGCTTCGGGACGTTCACCGAGATGGACGCTCGGGACGACAAACCTCTGTTTTCTGGCGCAGCCCCCTGACGTTTGGAGGCGTCGCGCTCAAGTGCCAATTGATGCGGTCGGGCTAGCGCTCGGCTGGGGTTCGAGTCCCCGCGCTCCGCCGACTGTCGGGGGCGGTGCGGTGGCAAGGCCCGGTCGCCGACGTACACTTTGGTTCGAGTGGCAGTTGGGCCCGGGGTAGCTCTCCGGCCGCAGCCACAAGGCCCGCTCCGGCGGGCCTTTGCGGTTTTTGGGCATCTGCACTCGGAAACGAAAAGGGCTACTCGTCGTCCAAAGCGCACATTCCCGCCGAGACCGCAGGCCGAACGAGGGCTACGGGACAACCGTCCCGGTGAACTTCTCACGACCTTCCGTGGAGCCTGTGCCGGGCTCGTACTTGATCTCCATCTGACCGTCTCCATGCAGGCCGGCGAGGGAGCCCGTCCCGCTCACGACCTTCCATGGGCCGGCCTGAGCCCGACCCTGCGGCACGCCCGGCGTGAACCCGATCCTCAGCCTGCCGTCGGGGCAGCGAAAGGTCCGGTCCACCAACCCGATGTCCGGGTCATCTGAGTGCATATCGCTGAACGTGCCGCCCGGGCAAAAGGGCGAGTCGCCGATGGAGGATCCGTCGAGAACCTCGCCCTGGCCGGTTGAGGATCCAGGAACAGGGCCACCCTTGGGAATTTCGATGTTCACGTGCGTCCTGATCACGATCTTCTCGCCCCCTTCGGCACCCGCGGAGCCGTCGCCGTTGACCGTGGACGTCGTAGCCGCGTCGGTCCCGCCCCCGTCGTCGCCGCAGGCCGCGAGGCCGACCGTCGCGAGTGTCAGCACCAGAGCCAGCCATCGAGCCTGGAACGGCTGCCCGAGCCTTGTTTTCTCGGGCATCACCCGCGCGACCCTATCTGCGCCCTCGAGTAGGTGGTTTTCTGACGCGATCTGGCGGAGACGCTAAAAAAGCGGCTGATGTGAGCGAAATCCCCGCCATCTGGCTTGTTCATGGGGGCTGCTGTCGAGCTGCTACCAGCCGTGCTACCGGTTTCCGGCGCGTTGGCGGCTACCGAGACTGGTAGCAGGTGACCGCCCCGGATCGGCGCTTCCCGGCCCAAGGCGGCCTCCGCCCGCAGCCGCGCGTCAGTCGTCCTCGATCTCGATCCCGGCCTGGCGGAACTGCTCGATCAACTGCTTGCGCTGCTTCGGGTTTTTGATCATGCTCAGCGAGGCCTTCGCGTTCTGCGCCAG
>JAWVFH010000002.1:0-235156 GCA_033856255.1 Solirubrobacterales bacterium
GGATCCGGACGCTGCGGGTGGCGCCCGCCTCGAAGTTCAGGGGGTTCTTGACCTCCAGCGCCCCGCCGGTGATCTGGAAGTCGTTGTTGTCCGTCGAGCCGGCGCCGGAGACGAGCGTGTAGGTGAATGTCTGGGGGGGCAGGTCCTCATCGGTCGAGGACAGGTTGCCGACGTTGGTGCCCTGAGCCGTGTTCTCGGCCACCGAGTTGTTGGAGAGCGCGATGTCGCTCGGCGTGTCGTTGACGTCAGTGACGCTGATCGTGAACTGCTTCTCGGTGAACGCGTTGCCGCTGTCGGTCGAGCGCAGCCGGACCGAGTAGCTGTTCTTGACCTCGAAGTTGAAGTCCGGCCCTGCCTTGAGCTGGTTGCCGCTGATCGTGAACGAGCCGTTGTCGGTCGCGCCGACGCCGGAGACCTTGGTGTAGGTGAAGGTGTCGCCGGCATCGACGTCGGTGGTGGAAAGGTTGCCGATCGTCGCCCCGGCGCCCGAGTTCTCCGGGATCGAGTTGCTGGAGAGCTGGATGTCGGTCGGCTGCTCGTTGGCGTTCGTGATCGAGATCGGCACGGCCTTGGCGAATGTGCCGCCGTGGTTGTCGTCGGTCTGGACCCGGATCGTGTAACTCGACTTGGTCTCGAAGTCGAACTGCGGCACCGTCCTGACCTGGTTGCCGACGATCGTGAAGTCGGCGTTGTCGTTGTCACCGGTGCCGGTGACCTCGGTGTAGTTGAACGTGTCGCCCGGGAGGTCCTGATCGGTGGTCGAGAGCGTGCCGACCGTGGTGTTCGTCGGCTGGTTCTCCGGGATGCTCGAGGGCGATAGGGCGAGGTTCGTCGGAGCGTCGTTGACATCGCCGATCGTGATCGTGAACTGCTTCTCGAAGTTCTGGTTGGGGCTCCCGTTGTCGGTCGTGCGGACGCGGATGTCGTAGGTGCCCTTCGTCTCCTTGTCGAACATCGCGTTGCTCTGCAGCTGGTTGCCCGCGATCTGGAAGGAGCCGTTGTCGGTCGAGCCGGTCCCGGCGACGAGGGTGTAGGTGAAGCTCTGCGCGGGGAGGTCCTGGTCGGTGGTCGAGAAGTTGCCGACCGCCGCGCCCGGCGCCTGGTTCTCGTTCACGCTCGCGTTGGAGAGCGCGACGTTTGTTGGCGCGTCGTTCGCGTCGGTGACGTTGATCGTCAGCTGCTTCTCGAAGGAGCCGCCATGGCCGTCGTCGCTGCGGACCCGGACCGAGTAACTCGACTTGATCTCGAAGTCGAACGAGGCGCCGGTCTTCAGCGCCGCGCCGGAGATCGAGAACGATCCGTTGTCGGTCGAGCCGGCGCCTGAGACCAGCGAGTAGGTCTGCGTATCGGGCTCGGGATCGGTGCTCGTCAGGTTGCCGACGGTGGTCCCGCTGGGCTGGTTCTCGGCGACGCTCGCCGGCGAGAGGGCGATGTTGGTGGGCGGGTTGTCGACGTAGAGCGATCGCGCCTGGCTGTTGCTCTGGTCGGTGCCGTCGCTGACCCGGAAGGCGATCGAGCGGTTACCGCCCGTCCCGCCGACGGTCGAGCGGAACCCGACCGAGCGCAGCGCCGTCCGGTAGTCGGCCACCGGCGCCGAGCCGGTCAGCGTCAGCACGCCGGTGCCCGAGTTGTAGGTGCCGGTGATCCCGAGCTGGTCGGTGAACGTGAGCGCGTCGTGGGCGCTGTCGAGCCCGGCGCCGATCGAGACCGTTGCGCCTTCTAGGTTCGAGTCGTCGACGTCGGCGAGGTCGAGCGCCGAGGTCAGGGTGCTGGCGGGTGAGCCGGTCAGGTGGTTGAGCTGCCCGGACTCGAGGCCCGAGACGACCGGCGCGTCGTTGACGCCGTTGACCGTCACGTCGACGGTAGCGGGGTCTGACTCGAGCGCGCCGTCGGTCGCCTTGTACGTGAAGGTGTCGTGTGCGCTCTGGGCGGCGCCCAGCGACTCGAACTGGTGATTGGGGTCGTAGGCGAGCGTTCCGTCGCCGTTGATCGCCACCGTGCCGTGCGTCCCCGTGGTCGCCACCGAGGCCACATGGAGCGGGTCACTGTCAGGGTCGGTGTCGTTGGCGAGGACCGAGATCGTCTTGGGGCTGTTCTCGTCGCTCGAATCGGAGTCGTTGACCGCAACCGGCGCCCGGTTTCGCTCGCCGACCGCGTGGCCTTCGCAGTTGGCGATGTCGTCGTGGCCGGCGCCGCCGGTGCAGCCATCGTCTCCGTGGCGGCCGTCGATGTTGTCGTTGCCGGCATCACCGAAGATCTGGTCGTCGTCCCTGCCGCCGCGCAGGTCGTCGTTCCCGTTCCCACCGAAGATCGTGTCCTCGCCGCCCCCGCCTCGCACCCTGTCGTTGCCGTCGCCTGCGTCGGTGCGGTCGCCCTCGCCGCGCAGGCAGATCAGGTCGTTGCCGCCACCCGCGTCGACGTCATCGGCGCCGCGGGCGGCGATGATCACGTCGGGACCGTCGGTGCCCTTCAGCAGGCCGTCGTTGGCGTCTGTGCCGACGATCGTCGGGGTCCTGCCGAAGCAGGTCGTGCCGTCAGGGTCGATCGCCCGGTCGCCTCCGCCCCCCTGGAGGGCGATCGCCGTCCCGGCCGCGAGGATCGCGAGGAGTCCGGCGACGATCAGCAGCGAGGTAGAGCGGGCGGGAAAACGAAGATGGAGGGGCAAATGCGTCCTTGCGTTCGTACGCGGATATTCCAGGTGGTGACCCCTTGCACGGATACTCTCACGCCGACCCCCTCTTGTCGAGGCTAGCGCGTGTCGTTTTGACCCGCGTCCGTAGAAGGCCGCAGACCGGGGCGGCTCTCGAGTTTCGGCGCCACGTTCATGCCGCCCCTCGAATCGGGCGATGAGGGGATATGGAGCCCAGGTACTCCTGGCTATGCCCGACCGCGCGCGACCGCGAGCGGTTCGTGGACATGCAGGATCGCCTCGAGTTCGCGCGCGTGGTCACGATCGTCGTCGGCGCGCTGATCGCGGTGACGCTGGCGCTCTCGACGAATGGCGGCTGGGCGATCCTCGCGGCGATGATCGCGATGATCGCGATCGTCCTGATCGGAGGCTGGCGACTCGAGCGGCGACCGCGCCCCGAGCTCTGGGTCTTCTTCTCGACCGTGGTCAACATCCAGTTGATGCTCGCCCTCGGGGCCGTGCTGACCGGCGGTCTCGAGTCGTTGATTCTGATCAACATGCTCGCCGTCCCGGTGGTCATGGTTGGCGCGCGGTTCAGCAACCGCGGCCTCGCCGTCGGCGCGCCGGTCAGCGCCCTGCTGATCATCGCCACGACGCTTGGCGTCAACCCGGGCCTCGTCGCCGCTCATCCGGAGGCGCTCGCCGTCCCGCTCGCCCTCGTCCTCTGCAGCGCCGTCTACATCCGCCCGCTGGTCACCTCCGACGTTCGCCACCGCGCCGACAGCACGCTCGATCAACTCACCGGCCTCCTCAACCGCCGCGGCCTCGAGCAGCGATTCGCGGAGGTCGCCGAGCAAGCCGCGCTCGCAGGGCACCCGGTCAGCGTCGTGGTCGCGGACATCGATCACTTCAAGCGCATCAACGACACCCACGGCCATCCGGTCGGTGACGCGGTGCTGCGCGACATCGCCGATGCGATGCGACGCAATCTGCGCACCTTCGAGCTGCTCTACCGGTTCGGCGGCGAAGAGTTCCTGCTCCTGCTCCCGGGCGCCAACGCCGACGACGCCGCCGCGGTCGCCGAGACCCTCCGGTGCGCGATCTTCGCGCTCCATCCCGAGGGCCTGCCGGTCGCCTGCTCCTTCGGGGTCGCGACGGCGGACGCCGACGACGTCGTCTTCGGGTTGCTGATCAGGGCAGCCGACGCCGCGCTCTACGACGCGAAGCGATTCGGCCGCAACCGCGTCGAGCGAGGCGCCGCCGTCCTCACTCCGGTCGCCGCCTGAGGCCATGGCGGCTGGCAGCCGCACCGCTGACGATCACCCCGAGGTGCCTCTAGGCGTGCGGAACTTCCTCGCAGTTGCGGAGGACCCTGTCGTGGCCGTCGGTCCGCGCCACGTCGTGGCCGGCCCCGCAATCGTCGAGGTCGCGCTCGCCGTTCGTGCTACGGAGGTCATCGTGGCCGGCGCCCCCGCTCAGCACATTCCGCCCGCCGCCGCGGTCGGTCAGGACGTCCGGACCGGCTCCGCCGAGGAGCCTGTCGTTGCCCGCGTCGCCCTGCAGCGCGTCAAGCCTCCGAGCCCGATCAGCGTCGCGGCGTGTGCCGACGCCGTGATCGAGTCGCCAAACGGCGTCCCCACCGCGCTCTCGAAACTCGCAACCGTTGCGTTACCACTTCCCGTGAAGGTCCCCTGGTCGAGATCGATGAGCACCCCGTGGTGTAGGCCCGAAGGCGAGCGTGTCGTTGCCGCCGCCGCCGTCCATGCTCTGCACCGCGCCCCCCGCGTTGTCCGCGAAGCTCACGGTGTCCGCGCCGCCCCCCAGCTCCATCTCAGCCACCGGGCCGTCGGCGCTCAGCGAGTCCGCGCCCGGCCCGGCTTTGAGCTCCCTCGCGCGGAGGGCCTCCACCGTCGTCGATCATGGTGATCGTCGCGGCATCGCGACGCTCGATGGAGTCGGCGGAGAACGAGTACTGGTTACCGCTTGAGTCCTGGGCGTCGATGACGATGACCTCGTCGTCGCCCTGGATGTTGACGGGGCCGAGGACGTTGTCGAGACTCCCAGGCCCCGTCGTTGCCCCACGCCGATCTTTATGCCGCAGCGACCTCTCGGGTGTGAAGCGGTGAGCGTTCAGCCGCCGTGGGCGTAGATTCACGCGGCTGGATGCCCTCGGATATGCGGCGATGTACGCCGATTTGGGCACCGGAAGCAGGCGCGTGCCCCCCCGACGGCTCGAAGGCGGGAATCCGGGTGGTTGCGTTCCCTCCAGTCGAGGTGAGAGGGTGGTCCTCGCGTGACCGAGTGCCAGAACTGCCACCACCAGGTTCCCGCCGGCTCCTATTGCGTCCGGTGCGGCGCCCCTCTCGGTCGCGCCGCTGGAACGGGCGCGAGTTTTCCCGCAGCTCCGCACCAGCGCCTCGTCCTGCCGGAGCCGACCGCCAGCCTCTTCCCCCAGCTTCCGCGAGTCGACATGTTCGACTACCGGGTTGCCTTGCTCGCAGGGCTGGCGATTGTCGTCGCGCTAGGGATCGCGGGCCTCTTTCCCGTGGCGGTCGTGGCCGCCGCCTTGATGATTCCGCTCGTCACCGTTGTCTACTTCTACGACGTCGACGTATATGAGAGGGAGCCGGCGCTCGTCACGGCGTTCACGCTGATCTGGGGGGCGGCTGCCGGCATCGGCTTCGGCCTGCTGGCAAACGCGGCCACCCCGAGCGAGATCGGCGTGGCCCAGACGCACGAGGCGAACGCGCTCCTGACCGTGGTCGGCCTTCCGCTGCTCGCTCTTGCCCTCGCGATCCTGGGGCCGGTGCTCGTCCTTTTTCCATACCGCCGCTTCAACGACGTTCTGGATGGCGCCGCCTTCGGAGCCGCGTCGGCGGCTGCGCTCGCGGGGGCGGCGGCCTGTGTCTACGGCATTCATCTCCTCGGGGACGGGATGAGTCCGGGGGGCGAGGTCCTCCCATGGGTGATCCGGCTCACCTCGAGCGCCATTGCCCTGCCGGTCGTGAGCCTGGCCGCGACCGGGGCGGCGACGGGAGCGATCTGGCTGCGATTCCGCGCTTCGGCCGCCGAGCGCGGCGCCCTCGGGCCGCTCGGGAGCCCACCGGTGGCGATCGGCCTCGCCGGCCTGCTCCTCGTGGCGGCCGCGGCGGGGCAGCACTGGCTACCGGTCGGCGTCTGGCTGGCGACCCTCGTGGTCATCGGCGTCGCGGCCCTCGTCTGGCTGCGGCTCGTACTGAGGGCGGGGCTGCTCGGCGAGGCTTCCGAGCGGGAGATCGGCCCCGCGATTCGGTGCACGAACTGCGGAGAACAGACCAGGCAACACACCTTCTGCGCGGTATGCGGTGTCGCGCTCAAGGCGTTGCCGAAGGGTCCCAGCGAGGAAGGGGGCGGACGCGTACCCGGAGAGTCGCGCCTCAGCCGCCGCTGGCGACTGCTCGGCCTCATGGTTGCGTTCGGTTCCCTGCTCGCCGCGACCGCGGTGATCGTCGATGCGGCAGCGCCGCCGGGACTGACCCCCGCTTGCCCGACCGGCCCCCTGCAGTGCGGCAACCCGCCCTCGCTTCCGCTGCCCGTTGGAAGCGAGGTGTCGTGGCGGAGCCCAGAGTTGGGCTTCGGCCTCGGGTACGCCGTAAATCAGTGGACCGTCGAGCAGCAGGACAGCACCGGCATCCAGCTGTCGAGCAGTGCCGGGCCCTTGCAGATCGTGGTCCGCGGAAGCTCGGCGCCCGGCGAGACGGCAGAACAGCTCGTCGCGGACCGGGTTTCCAGTATCGGCACGCGCCTGCTCGGGCTGACCCTGGACCCCGATCCCGCGGATGCGATCGACAACCCCCTCGTCGGCCATCGGCCCGGGGCGGGGGACGCATACGTCGGCGCGGTCGACACCCCCCAGGGCGTGCAAGATCAGCTCTTCGTCGTCGTGCTGGCGGCGATCCATCGGGGGGTCGGCGTTGTGGTCACCATCGTCACCGACGAGAGCGATCCGAACGCTCGCGCGCGGCTGTATTCGCTCGCTGACCCAGTCATCAACTCCGTCGACTGGGACGGCGGACCATGACGCGGCTCCGATTCGTGCTCCTCGTAGTGGGATTGGCGCTCGTGGGCGGGCTCGCCGCCAACGCGCCGGCCCCGACGCCGGTGGACCATCACGCGCGGGTGCTCGGCCCGACTGACCCCGCACGCCGGATCCCGGTCTCCCTGGTGTTGCGCTGGGGCCACCGGTCCGCCCTGCATCGGTTCCTCGCCGCGACCGAGCGTTCTGATTCCGCAGCCAGCCAGCGGACCATGACACCTCGCCAGTTCGGGGCTCGCTTCGGACTCTCCGATCGGCGCGTCGCACGAGTGCGCGCAGCTTTGGCCGCTCACGGCCTGCATGTCGGGCAGCTGTATCCCCAGCGGACAGCGCTTCGGGTCCGCGGCTCGGCGGCCGCGGTGGAGCGGGTGTTCGCCACCCGGCTCGAGGAGCGCGTCGACCGTCAGGGGCAGCGTGGCCGAGTCCCGGTGCGCCCGCCGCGCATCCCAGCGTGGCTTCATGAGGACGTGGTTGCCGTGACGGGCCTCGACACGAGGCCTCGGCTGCGGCCGGCGGCCAACTCCACCGCTGAGGTCGGCCATGGATTCAGCGCGAACGACCTCGCCCGCATCTACGACATGGCGCCCTTGCGCGACCGGGGGATCCTCGGGCAGGGGGAGACGGTGGGCGTGGTTTCCCTCTATTCGCACGACCCAAGCGACGTGGCCCGCTACGAGTCCGAGGTGGGGGCCAGCGGGCCTCCGGTCCAGACGATCCTGCTCGGCGGCGGCGCCGTCCCAGCACCCAGCCGCCAGCTCGCCGTGAACAACGAGATGGAGGTCGACCTCGATCTCGACGTCATCCGAGGGCTGGCACCTGGCGCCCAGGTCCTCAACTACGAAGCGCCGAACGGCCCGTTCGACCCTGCCAACGTGATCAACCGAATCGTCAAGGACAACCGGGCCCGGATCATCAGCGACTCGTGGGGCGTGTGCGAGCTCGCCTTTCACCGTGGAGAGTTGACGGCGGAGCAGCATGCGCTCGAAGCGGCGGTCGGCTCGGGTATCACGGTCTTTGCGGCGAGCGGTGACGCCGGCGCCTATGACTGCAAGCTCAAGGACCCGAGCGCCCCCCCCATCCTCAGCGTGGACTGGCCGGCCGCCAGCCCGTCGGTGATTGGCGTGGGCGGGACCACGCTCAGCGTGTCGGAGGGTCCGCAGTACCTGTCGGAGGCCGGATGGGAGGATTCGGTTCAGGGTATCGGGGGCGGAGGAGGGCTCTCGCAGCGCTGGGCAATCCCCGCGTACCAGGAGGGGCGTGGCGTCGACAACCACGACTCGAACGGCGCCCGGCAGGTGCCCGACGTCGCCGGCCCCTCGGATCCGAGCAGCGGGGTGTTCATCGTCCAAGGCGGCAAGATTCGCGGGCCGATCGGGGGAACGAGCGCGGCAGCACCGTTCTGGGCCGCGTCCATGGCCCTGATTCGGCAGGACGCCGCAGGGCAGGGTGTGCGCTTCCCAACGTCCCTGGCACCGCTGCTCTACCGCATCGCCGCGCAGCCTGGGAGCCATGCCTTCCATGACGTCTTGGTGGGCGGCAATCTCCATTACCGGGCGACCCGCGGATGGGACTACTCGACGGGCCTCGGCTCGCCCGACGTGGCGGCGCTGGACGCCGCCATCATCCGCGCGCAGGGCGGGTAATTGCAACCGATGGGCGCGGCTGGTTTCGAACCAGCGACCTCTCGCGTGTGAAGCGAGCGCTCTCCCACTGAGCTACGCGCCCGAGGGCGGGCATTGTAGATCCGGCCCGCCAGTCCAGCGGATATCGTGCGCCGGTCGCAGAGCCCGAGGAGAAGGCAAAGGGGGAGAGGAAGCGCAACGACCTGAGGGTCGGCGTGCTGCTCGCGGTCGCCACGATCGTCGGTGTCGCGATCGGCTTTCGCGCGTCCAATCTCAGCGGCGCGGCCGGGGGAGACGGGACGACGGCCGTTCGGGACGACATCAGGCGCGGGGGCGCGATCATCGACGCCGCGCGCAAGGTGTACGCCGAGGACGCGCCGCTCGCCTTTCAGATGGCGGAGGTCGAGCTGCGCGCCGATCAGGACCGGTCGACGGCCGCCGACGCCACGGACCCCTTGACCCGGCAGCTCCTTCGTTTCGACGCGCACGCGCAGGCCGGCCTCGCGGCGGCTCTGCGGGATACCTCCTCCTGGATCACCGATCCGAGAACCGCGCCGGACCTCGACGGCGCCGACCTCGTGGATCGCTTCGAGGAGATCCGGGCATCGAACCCGGAGGCGACGCAGATTGACGTGGCGTCGAGCCAGGAGTCGGCGGAGGACGACCGGCGCAAGTCGACCCTGCTGATCGGTGCGCTCATCCCGGTCGCGCTCGCGGTCCTTTTCGGTTCGCTCGCGGAGTTCGACGAGCGGCGGCGCGCCCGCCTCGTCACGGCCGGTTGGGCGGCGATCGCGGTTGGCCTGGTCCTCGCGGTCCTGATCGAGGTCGTCGTCTGATGGAGGCCGGTGGGATCGATCCCGCGCGAACGGCCGAGGAGCGGGCTCTGGCGCGGTTCCGCAGAAGCATCGCCGTGCTGGTGGGCATCGGCGCGGTTATCGCCGCCACCCTCGCCTTTGTCTCGTCCGAGTGCTCGCGCCGTGCCAACGACGCCTCGGCCACCGTCACCCTCAACAACATCGACGCCTTCATCGATCTCGCCGCCGGCGGCTCCCATTTCCAGTTCGTCAAGGACACCACGCGGCGTTACCTGCTGCTCGATGCGGCCGCGATCGCCCGAACGAACGCGGCACAGGACGAAATCGGCACCAAGGCCTTCGACATCGTCGTCAAGCTCCTCAACGTCGACGCGCAGACCGCGGTGGGGCTGACCAAGGTCCAGAAGGCTCTCGACCCGCTGCCGCTGGCCGGCTCGACCCTGGATGCGCCGATGGTCGCCGCCCTGCAGACCATCAGCCCCCGCGACGTCGACCCGATTCTCGCTGAGGCTGCGGCGGCTCTGGACGAGTCGGCGACCTGGGGCAATCGCGCCGGCCGCATCGGGCTCGCCCTGGCCCTCGTCGCCCTCGCCGGCTCGCTGATCGGCCTCGCCGGGCTGATCGGGCCCGACGGGGGTGGCCGCATCCTCCGCGCCACCGGCGCCGCCGGCCTGTTGCTGGCGGTGATCTGGGCCGCGTTCGGGTTCCTGTAGAGCGTTACTCGTCGGTCTCGGGAACCGGCGGGGCGAGGGTCAGCTTGCCGCTGACGCCGCCGGAGCCGTGACCGTCGTGCCGGGCGCCGTGATCGCGGTCTCGGCTGCGGTTGCGGTCGGGATCGCCGGCGTGGTGTCCGTGCGGCGCGGCACCTCCGGTCGTCGGGCCGGTGGGCTGCGTCGGCTCATCCGGCGGGTCCGGCGGGTCCGGCGGCGGGTTCGTCGAGCCGCCGATCGGATCGGGGCAGCGGACCGTGTCGACCAGCGCGGCCGGGTGGCCGGGCTTGGTCTCCGAATGGCTCCAGGAGAGGTGCAGGTGGTTGCCGCGTCCGTGGCCCTCGTCGCCGTCGTAGCCGACCCAGCGGAAGGGGGCGCGGGGCTGGTTCTGCTTCGGCTCGGCCCACAGGGCCAGGGCGTCGATGTCGTTCCAGGTCCCGCCCTCGGCCTTGTTGGGGACGATGTCGATAGCGAGGCCGATCGGGTGCTCGCCGCTGGCGGCGTGGACGGCGTCCATCGAGTAGCCATCGGTGATGAAGATCGGGTAGCGCTTCTCGATCCAGCGGATGTCGGCGAGCAACCGCCGGTCGATCATCTCGCCGGGAAAGCCGGGGATGGCGACGAACTTGCCGCCCCCGGTCGTCTCGCAGAGCTTCGGGCCGAGCTTCTGGGAGCTCATCCGAGCCGAGGCCATCCCGGCGACCGCCAGCACGGCGACCGCGGCGACGGCGAGCGCGCTCAATAGCGCACGGCTGCAGCGCGGCATCGTCATCGCGACCCCCTGCCGCGCCAGAACGAGGTCCGCTTGCGGGCGCCGTCCCAGTTGAGCTCGATGTGGACGTGGTTTCGGTGCGCCTGGGTGCGATCGAGGTTGTGGCGGAGCTCGCCGTTGCGCTTGTAGCAGTAGCTGTACGGGCCCATCTCCGACATCCCCGCCCACCAGGCGTGGCAGTCGAAGATCAGGCCCTGGATCCCCATCCGGCGGGCGAGCGCGCGCTCGTTGCCGTCGCGGTCGGTCGCCAGCAGGCTGTCGATCAGCCGGTGCGCGGCGCGGCGCTCCTTGGCGATCCCGGCATCGAGGCGCCAGTCGATCGCGCGGCCCTCGCAGTGCAGGCTGCATTCGTGGTGGCCCCACTTCTCGCAGCGCAGGATCCCCCAGCTCTCACCGCGCACGTTGTGCTCGAGCCAGCGCTCCAACGCCTTCATCCCCGGGGGGACCTCGTCGCGGCAGCTGCGCCCGGCGTCGTAACGCTCGGCGTCGATCGGTTCGCTGAGCAGCCGCGGGCTGTTCGCCGGGTTCGGGCGCAGGCCGTGCCCGATCGCGGGCGCCGCGACGGCGCCGGCGCAGAGCGCGGCGACCGCGAGCAGCCGGAGGAACGGCCCGCGACCCCCTCGCGTCCCGTCCCCCGACGAGATGTCGGGGAGAAGTCCCATTGGCAGGGTTTCTCGGCTCCTCCCCGAAATGGGTTAACCGGACTGGACGTTCAGCCGATGCCCCCTGGGCGCTAAGGTTCACGGCGACCGTGCTAGGCGGGGAAGTAGCGGAGCCCTGAACCCGCAATCCGCTCTAGCGGGGCCGAACGCTCGTCTGAGGGTCGTGGCCTACGGGGCCAGTACGCCGCGGGCGGTGTTGACGGTCAGGTCCCGCGCAATGCGCGTCCGCGAATCAGGTCAGGTCCGGAAGGAAGCAGCCTTAAGCGGTAGCGGGCAAGTGCCGCGGATCAGCCTGACTCGAGCCAGCCACGGCGGGCACGCCCGCAGACCACCTTCGAGGACGAGCCCGCACGGTCTTTTTTACTTCAGCGTCTGGGTCTTCGAGGTCGCGTAGCGGCAACCCGGCGTGGCGTCGACCTTGGCGAAGTAGTCGCCGGCCTTGAGGTCCTTCTTCGTCCGCCAGCTGCCGTCGGAGTTCGAGTAGACGATCTTGATCTTCACCGAGACGAAGTCGTCGAGGCGGAAGAGGCTCACCTTCCTGCCGCCGCCCTCGCACTTGTTCTCGTGCGAGATCAGCTGGCCGGAAGCGCCTGTGGGCTTCAGCGACTTGATCACGATCTTCGTCTTCGCGCCGCCGTCGGCGCCGGCGATCGGCGCCGCGGCGAGGCCGCAGACCAGGATCGCCACCAGGGCGGTGGTGATGAGGGCGATGCTCTTGCGGCGTCGGCTTGGTCGCGTCATCTCAAGTCTCTCCAGGGTTCTTGCGTCGTATTCGATCGGTTCCCACCCACTAACCCGCGGGCGGATTCATGGTTGCGAAGTCCTCGACCCCGGGAGTCTCGCAGAACGCGAGAACCTCTCGGGCGCGCCCCCGGCGCGCGTCCGGCGCGCCAGTAGACTCGGCGCGGTGACCGGCGAGACGTCCCTCTATCGCCGCCACCGCCCGCAGGCCTTCGATCAGGTCGTCGGCCAGGAGCACGTGGTGCGCACACTCGCGAACGCGGTCGAACGCGACCGCGTCCATCACGCCTACCTGTTCGTCGGCTCGCGCGGCACCGGCAAGACGTCGGTGGCGAAGATCCTCGCCCGCTCGCTCAACTGCGTCAACGGGCCGACGCTGACCCCCTGCGGCGAGTGCGAGTCGTGCCGGACGATCGCCGCCGGCACCTCCCTCGACGTGATCGAGATGGACGCCGCCTCGAACCGCTCGGTCGACGACATCCGCGACCTGCGCGAGCGGGTCGGCTACGCGCCGGCGAGCGGGCACTGGAAGATCTACATCCTCGACGAGGCCCACATGCTCACCCGCGAGGCCTGGAACGCGTTCCTGAAGACGCTCGAGGAGCCGCCCCCCAACACCGCCTTCATCCTCGCCACGACCGAACCGCACAAGGTGATGCCGACGATCGTTGACCGCTGCCAGCGCTTCGACTTCCAGCGGCCGTCGCTCGCCCAGCTCGCGGAGGTGATCCGGCGGGTCTGCAAGCTCGAGGGGATCGAGATCTCCGACGACGCGATCGGCGCGATCGCCCGCTCAGCCTCTGGCAGCTTCCGCGATGCGCTCGGCACCCTCGACCAGCTCGTCTCATACGGCGGCAAGGAGCTGAGCACCGAGGACGTGCTCGCCGTGCTCGGCGTCGCCGACGCCGACCTGATCCTGGCGACCGCCGACGCGATCGCGGCCGGCGACGGCCGCGCGGCGCTCGAGGCGAGCGAGCGGCTCGCCGCCTCGGGTCGAGACGTGACCCAGTTCGCCCGCGACCTGCTCGCCCACCTGCGCCAGCTCATCGTCATCCGCACGGTCGGCGCGGCGCCGGACTCGTTCACGGTCACGGCGGCCGAGCCGGAGCGGCTTCGGGCCCAGGCAGCCTCGATCTCGGACCTGGCCCTGGGCCGTTCGGTGGACGTGCTGTCGAAGGCGCTGGCGGATATTCGCGAGGGGGATGAGCCGCGGATGACGGTCGAGCTGGCGCTGTTGCGGTGCGCGCGGCCTTCGTTGGATCCGAGCAGGGAGGCGCTCGCGGAGCGGGTGGAGCGGCTCGAGGCCGCCGTGGGGGCGGGCGGCGGCATTGCCGGGTCGGATGTGGATCCGGGGCCTGGGGCGCCGCTCATCACCGATCCGCCACAGAGGCGCCAATCATCCTCCCCGGCAACGCCGCCGCCCACCCCTACCCAGCCTGACCCGGTTTCGTCGGACGATGCCGATCCGGGTGGGGAGGAGGAGGATGGTCCGACCGCCACGGCTGTCGTGGAGGGGTTGGATTTGGAGAAGGTGACGGGGTTGTGGCCGGCGGTTGTGGAGCAGGTGAGGGAGTCGGGGAGCGGGTTGCTCTCGCAGATCTTGAGTGCGGCGAGGCCGGTGGCGGTGAACGTGGAGGAGGCGGTGCTCGAGGTCGGGTTCCCCGCCTCGGCGGCGTTCAACAAGCGCAAGGCCGAGGCGACGGATGCGCGCGATCGCTTCGCCGAGGCGGTGAAGGCAATCGTCGGCGAGCGCCTGCGACCCGTCTATGTGCTGCTCGATTCCGACGATTCCGAGCCGCAGGGTGAGTCGAAGCTGAGCGAGGACGAGCTCGTCGAGCGGCTGCGGACCGAGTTCGACGCCGAGGAATACCTTCCCGACGACCACGCCAAGGAGGCTGAAGGATGACCCGGTTGCCGCAGGGTGGGGGCGGATTCGACCTCAACTCGATGATGAAGCAGGTCCAGCAGATGCAGACTGAGATGACCGAGGCGCAGGAGAAGCTCAAGGACGAGGTCGTCGACGCCAGCGCCGGCGGCGGCATGGTGAAGGCGAAGATGAGCGGCGACCTGCGCCTGCTCGAGCTGACGATCAACCCCGACGCGATCGACCCGGAGGACCCCGAGCTGCTGCAGGACATGGCCCTCGCCGCCGTCAACGAGGCGATCCGCGCCGCCCAGGAGCTGGCGGCGAGCAAGATGGGCAATGTCGCCGGGCTCGGCGGAGCGGGCGGCCTCGGCGGGCTCGGCCTGCCGGGGATGTAGCCGCCGGCGCCGCTAGCGTCAGCGCATGTATCCGCAGCCGATCAACCGGTTGGTCTCCGAGCTCTCGAAGCTGCCGGGGATCGGCCAGCGCACCGCCCAGCGCCTCGCCTTCCACATCCTGCGCTCCGACGACGCCGAGGCTGGGGCGCTCGCCGACGCGATCCGCGAGGTGAAGGAGAAGGTCGGCCTCTGCGAGGTCTGCTTCAACCTCTCCGAGGGCCCGCGCTGCGAGGTCTGCGAGGACTCGCGCCGCGATCGCTCGTTGATCTGCGTGGTCGAGCAGCCCGCCGACGTGATCCCGATCGAGCGCACCCACGAGTACCGGGGGCTCTACCACGTGCTCGGCGGGGCGCTGTCGCCGATCGACGGCGTCGACCCCGAGGACCTGCGGATCGCCGAGCTGGTCGCCCGCGTCGAGGGCGCCACCGAGGCCGTCGCCGAGGTCGTCCTCGCCACCAACCCGACCACCACCGGCGAGGCGACCGCCCACCACGTCGCCGAGCTGCTGCGCGGCAAGGTCTCGATCACCCGCCTCGCCAGCGGCCTGCCGGTCGGCGCCGACCTCGAGCACGCCGACGAGGTAACGCTCGGACGAGCGCTCACCGGCCGCAGCTCCGTGGCCTGATCGCTCTCAGTAGCTGTAGCCGCCGGAGGACGAGCTCGAGCTGGTGGTCGTGCTCTGCTCCTGGGGCGCGGCGCCCACGGTGACCGCATGCCAGGTGAAGTCCTTGCCGTCGAACGAGTCCTGCACGCCGTCGCCGGTCACCTGGCCCGGCGAGTCCTCGGCAAACGTGTAGAGCGGGGCGCCGTCGAGGGTGACCTGCTCGCCGCCGTCGGGTCGCTTCACGGTCCCGAGCGCGCCGGTCACGTCCGCCGACGCGGTCGGCGTCCCGCTCGCGGTCAGCGGCTTCCAGATCTGCTCGCACGAGCCGGTGCAGCTGATCTTCCCGCTCGCCTCCTGGGACGGCGAGTAGAGCGCGCTGCCGCTGCTGTCGACGAGCACGGTGCCAACGCCGTCGACGGTCGTGGTCGCCACGGTCTCGCCGCCGGTCGCGGCTGCCGCCGGGGCCGCGGCGGTGCTCGTGTCGCCGTTCGACCCGCAGGCCGAGAGGACGAGAGCGGCGATCACCAGGGGGACGGCTGACAGGGCTGCGGTGCGGGCGGAGGTGTTCATGCCCGGTAATACGGACGAGACCGTCGCCCGGCCTTAGGCCTGGCGCAGGCCGATCCGCTCGTGCAGGCGGCGCAGCGGGCTCGGGGCCCACCAGTTCCACTTCCCGAGCAGGAGCATCAGCGACGGCACCAGCAACGCCCGGATGATCGTTGCGTCGATCAGCACCGCGATCGCCGTCCCCAGGCCGACCTCCTTGATGAAGATCACCTGCGAGGTGACGAAGGCTCCGATCGCGATCGAGAACAGCAGGGCCGCCGCGGTCACGATCCGCCCGGTGCGCTCGAGGCCGACCGCGACCGATTCGCGGTCGTCGTAGCCGCCGTCCCGCGCTTCCTTGATCCGCGCCAGCAGGAAGACGCCGTAGTCGGTCGAGAGCCCGAACGCGACCGCGAACAGCAACAGCGGCTGGGTCGACTCCAGCCCGCCCTGGCTCTGATAGCCGAGCAGGTCCTGGAAGCGGCCGTCCTGGAAGATCAGCACGAGGATGCCGAACGTCGCGCTCAGGCCGAGGGCGTTCATCAGCACCTGCTTCAGCGGCAGGATCACCGACCCGGTCATCAGGAAGAGGACGGCGAAGGTGACCACGACGACCACCGCCAGCACCATTGGCAGATGGTCGACGAGGCTCGATTGCAGATCGACGTAATGGGCGGTGAAGCCGGTGACGGAGACCGCGGCCGAGCGGTCGCGGATGCGCTCGACCAGGTCCTGACTCGGTCCGCTGAGCGCGGAGTGCTTCGAGATCACCTCGATCGCCCAGGTCGACCCGTCGAGGCGCTGGGGCGGGTTGACGGCCGCGACCCCGGCCACGTCCGCGAGGCCGTCTGCCGTCCGCTGGGCGCGGGCCCGGCCGGCGTCCTCGAGCGCGACGACGATCGGCGTGTCGTGGTACGGCGGGAACTCGGCCCGCAGGGTGTCGTCGACCTGACGGGCGCTCGCCGACTCCGGCAGCACCGAGGCGTCGACGGAGGTGAAGTTGATCGAGAGGAAGGGGATCCCGAGCGCGATCAGGAGGACCGAGGTCGCCAGCGCGATCCGGACCGGAAAGCGCATCACCAGCTGTGTGAGCCGGTACCAGAAGCCGTCGCCGGCCGGACGCGCGTCGCGGTCCGCTCGGCGGTGCAGGAACGCCGGCGCCAGCGAGTTGACCCGCTCGCCGAGCAGGCTGAGGACCGCCGGCAGGACCAGGAGCGCGATCGCGGCGGCGATCAGCGCCACCAGCGACCCGCCGATCCCCATCGAGTGCAGGAAGTTCTGCGGGAAGACCATCAGCGACGCGAGCGCGCCGGCGACGGTCAGCGAGCTGAACAGGACGGTGCGGCCCGCGGTCGCCATCGTGCGCCGCATCGCCTGCAGCCCGGGGCCGGTGCGGGCGATCTCCTCGCGGTAGCGCGAGACGATGAACAGGCTGTAGTCGATCGCCAGGCCCAGTCCGAGGCCGGTGACCAGGTTGAGGGCGAAGATCGAGACCGGGGTCACCTCGCTCGCGCCGCGCAGGACGAGCATCGTGCCGACGATCGCCAAGCCGCCGACTATGAGCGGCAGCAACGCGGCCACGAGGCTGCGGAAGAACAGCAGGGAGAGCAGGAAGAGGAACGGGAAGGCGAGCAGCTCGGCCCGGCGCAGGTCGGACTCCGTCTGCGCGTTCATCTGCTTCTGCGCCAGCGCCCCCCCGCCGACGGTGACCCCGCGCTCACCCTCGAGGGAGGCGGCGATCCGCTCGGCGGCCCGTTGTCTTGCATCGTCCGCCGTCGGCTTCAGCGCGACGGCCAGGTAGGTGGCGTCGCCGTCCCGGGAGACGAACGCCTTCGAGCCCGGATCGTCGGGGCGGAAGCGGGCGACCGAGGCGACGGCCCGATCGTCGCGCAGCTGCCGGCTGAGACCGCGGATCCGGTCGCCGCCGGCGGCTGACGACGGGTCGATGTGGTCGACCAGGACTATGACCCCGCTCTCGCGGTAACCGGCATGCTGGAGGTCGTGCTCCGCGATCACGCTCTCGGTCGCGGGATCGTCGGCGCTGTAGGGATCGAGCCGATCGGCGACGCCGGCGCCCAGCGCCCCGGCGACGACGAAGAACACCGCGGCGACGATCACGACGCGCTTCGCGCGGCGATCGGCGAGAGCCGCAAGCCGCTCGATCATCCGACCGTCCCCGAAACCAACCCCATCCACGAGGGATAACCGACGAACGCCACCGGAAACGTGATCTGGCTCACATTCGGGCTCAGCCCGCGGTCAGCCCTCGCAGCCGCTTCAGCTCGAGCACGCGCGCCGCGGCCTGCTCGAGGCGGGGCTCGGGCAGCTCGCCGGAGTCGACCGCGTCGACGATCGCCCTCTGCACGCCCGTCTCGTCGGCGGGCTCGTCGATCCGCACGAGGTCGGCCCCGGCGCTCAGCGCCGCGACCGTGGCCTTCGGCACCGACGATCCCGAGCGCACGGCTCCGGCCCCGAGGTCGTCGGTGATCGCGACGCCCTCGTAGCCGAGCTGGTCGCGCAGCAGGCCGGTGATCACGGGTGCGGAGAGGGCGCCGGGGATCACGGGGTCATAGGCGGCGTAGAAGGCCAGTGAGACGACGACCGCCGGCATCCCCTCGGCGAAGGCGGCGTTGAACGGCGCCAGGTCGCGGGCCTCGAGCGTCGCCGCGTCCAGGCCCACGGTAGCCGGACCGCGGTCGGTGTCCTCGGAGGCGCCGCCGAGGCCGGGGAAGTGCAGGGCGGCGCAGGCGAGGCCGGCCTCGCCGCAACCGCGGATCGCCGCTGCGGTCAGCGCCGCGACGTCGGCCGGGTCGTCGGAGAAGGCGCGGTCGGCGATCGGGCTGTCGAGGGTGGCGACGTCGGCGATCGGGAACAGGTCGAGATCGAAGCCCGCGCTGCGCAGCGCCGAGGCCGCGCCCTTGGCCCACTCCTCGGCCGCTTTCTCCGAGCCGCGGTCGCCGATCTCGAGCTCGGTCTGCTCAGGGGGCAGGTCGGCGAAGGCGCGGTACCTGCCGCCCTCCTGGGCGGCGACGACGAGCGGCGGGATGCGGCCGTCCTGCCGGCCCGCGGCCCGGATCGCGCCGACGAGCGCCGTGCCGCCGGCGGCGTCGGGCCAGTTGCCGCCGGCGACGAGGACGCCGCCGAGCTGGCGGGAGCGAACCTCGTCGAGGAACGGGGCCGAGTCGTCGGTGCCGTCGAAGCCCAGAAGCAGCACCTGGTCGGCGAGCTCGGTGGTGCTCATCTGCGCGACCCGGCTCGCCGTCTCGGCCGAGATCCCGGGGGTGGGCACGGGGTGGTCTGAGCTCGAGCCGCCGCCGCCGTTGATCAGCATCACGGCGGCGACGACGACCACGGCCGCGACGACGAGCGCCACCGCTCGCCGGCGCGCGATCGCCAGCCTCGAAGGCCCCCTCGGTTCCGCCATCGGTGCCGCGATCGTATTCTCAGCCGTAGATGGCAGCTGAAACGGTGGTGATGAAGTTCGGCGGCACCTCGGTCGCCGAGCCCGAGGACATCAAGCGGGCGGCCGCCCGGATCGTCGCCGCGCGCGAGGGCGGCAAGCAAGTCGTCGCCGTGCTTTCGGCGCGCGGCAAGACGACCGACGATCTGGTCGCCGCCGCCTACGAGATCTCCGAGCGGCCGCTCGAGCGCGAGATGGACATGCTCCTCTCGACCGGCGAGCGCATCTCCTGCGCGCTCTGCGCAATGGCGATCCACGACATGGGCCATTCAGCGATGTCGCTGACCGGTTCGCAGGCGGGGATCGTCACCGACTCGTCCCACACCAAGGCGCGCATCATCGACGTCCGCGCCGACCGGATCCGCGCCGGGCTCGGCGAGGACCGGATCGTGCTCGTCGCCGGCTTCCAGGGCGTCTCCGGCGACAGCAAGGACGTGACCACGCTCGGCCGCGGCGGATCGGACACCACCGCGGTGGCGATCGCCGCAGCGCTCGGGGCCGAGATCTGCGAGATCTACACCGACGTGGCGGGCATCTTCACGGCCGATCCGCGGATCGTGCCCGGGGCGCGGAAGATCGCCCAGGTCTCCTTCGACGAGATGCTCGAGATGTCGGCGTCGGGGGCGGGCGTCCTGCAGCTGCGCGCGGTCGAATACGCCCGGAACCACGGCGTCCGCATCCATTGCCGCAGCTCGTTCGAGGACGGCACCGGTACGCTCGTCGTCGCCGAGGACGTGACGATGGAGCAGCCGATGGTCACCGCCGTCACCCACGCCCACGAGGCGCGGGTCACCCTGACCGGGCTCTTGGACGAGCCGGGCGTCGCCGGGCGCGTGTTCGGCGCCCTCGCCGACGCCAACGTCAACGTCGACATGATCATCCAGAACAAGCCCGTGTCGGCCGACCAGCACGCCGACCTGTCGTTCACGGTCTCGCGCGACGACCTCGCCATGGCGACCCAGGTGCTCGAGCCGCTCGAGGTCGGCGGGGTTCAGACGGATCCGGACATCGGCAAGGTGTCGGTGGTCGGCGCCGGGATGAAGAGCCACCCCGGGGTGGCCCGCGACGTCTTCGCGACGCTCGGCACCAAGGGGATCAACATCGAGATGATCTCCACTTCGCCGATCAAGATCTCCTGCGTGATCGCCGCCGACAGCGTCCCCGACGCGGTCCGCGCGTTGCACGAGGCGTTCGGCCTGGGCGCCGACGCCGTTCGCGAGGAGGACCCGTCGGGCGACCACCGCCCGAGGGTCGCCTCCTAGCGCGGCTCAGACCTTCGGGCAGTTGTCGTAGTAGGTGTCGTCGCCGACGTCGTAGAGGTCGATCACCGGCGCCCCCGTCTGGTCCTTGCGCAGCTTGCCGTAGGCGAAGTCCATCGGACCGCTCTTGAACTTCACCTTGCTGCCCTTCGACGTCCACTTGCCGCCGCCGCCCGTTTGGACCTTGTACTTGTCGTGGGCCTTGAGCGTGAAGTTGTAACCGAGGTTGAAGCACTCATAGGTGCCGTTCGGGACCGAGGCCGAGGCGGGGGCGACGAGCAGGGCCAGGGATGCGAGCACCGCGGCAAGCGGCGCAAGACGGGAAACAACGGGCATTGGGGGCTCCTCCGTGAGGGGTTTGGCCGATCTATCCCCCGTTGCGGCCGCAGGGTCAATTTCAGAGCCAAGGATAGGCATACTGATTTCGACAATGAGCGGACGGGGATACAGAGTCGGCGTGGTCGGCGCGACCGGAGCGGTGGGCTCGACCCTGCTCCAGGTGCTCGCCGAGCGCAACTTCCCGGCCGCCGAGGTGGTCGCCTTCGCCTCCGAGCGCTCGGCGGGCAAGCGCGTCGCGTTCCGCGACGGCGAGCTCGAGTGCCGGGTGCTCTCGGATGAGGCGATCGAGGGCCTCGACCTGGTGCTCTCCTCGGCCGGCGGCGCGATCAGCGCCGAGTGGGCGCCGCGGTTCGTCGCCGCGGGCGCCGTCGTCATCGACAACACGAGCTTCTGGCGCCTGCACGAGGACGTGCCGCTGGTGATCAGCGAGGTCAACCCCGACGCCGCCGAGCGCCACAACGGGCTGATCGCGAATCCCAACTGCTCGACCATGCAGATGGTCGTCGCCCTGGCCCCGATCGAGCGCACGGTCGGGATCGAGCGGATCATCATCTCCACCTACCAGTCGGTCTCCGGCACCGGCCAGCGCGCCGTCGACGAGCTCGAGGCCCAGGCCCACGCGCTTCTGCATGGTGCCGAGCCGCCGCCGCCCGAGGTCTACCCGCACCGGATCGCCTTCAACGTCGTGCCCCAGGTGGAGACGTTCAAGGACGGCGACGCCTACACCACCGAGGAGCGCAAGCTGATGGCCGAGACGCGCAAGATCCTCGAGCTCGGCGACGAGCTCGGGATCTCCGCCACCTGCGTCCGGGTGCCCGTGTTCGTCGGCCACTCGCAGTCGGTCAACGTCCAGACCCGCGACCCGCTCTCGCCCGAGGAGTGCCGAGAGCTGCTCTCGGCGGCGCCCGGGACGCTGGTCGTCGACGCTCCCGGCGAAGGGGTCTACCCGCTGGCCACCGACGTCGCCGGGCGCGACGAGGTGCTCGTCGGCCGGATCAGGCGCGACCCCTCGAATCCCCGCTGCCTCAACCTCTGGATCGTCGGCGACAACCTGCGCAAGGGCGCGGCCACCAACGCCATCCAGGTGGCCGAGGTCCTGCACCAGCGAGACCTCATCCGCGTCCCGGCCGGCGCCGCAGCGCTCGCCGTCTAGGGGCACTGACCCTTGCTCGGCGCGGTCGCCTCCGCGGCGCTGCTGGTCGGCGGCTCGCTGCTGATCGGCCAGGCCCTGCTCGCCGTCTGCGGCCGGCAGGAGTGGACGCTGCTCGCGGGGCCGGTGGGGTTGGCAGCGGCGCTGGCGGTGGGCGGCGCGGTGGCGGGGCTGGGCGGGAGGGGCCCGGCGGTAGCGATCTCCCTCGGCGTGCTCCTTGTCGTCGCCCTGGTCGTGGTTCGCACCAGCGTGGCGGCCGCCACCTTCGACCCCTATGCGCTCGGGGCGGTCGCGATCGCCGTCCTCGCCGCCTCGATCCCGTTCGTCGCCGCGGGCCACGTCGGCATCCTCGGCGTCGGCCTCGTCAACGACGACATGGCCTCGCACCTGCTGCTCGCGGACTGGATCGACGAGCGCTTCCGCCCCGAGCCTGTGCTCGTCGACCAGGGCTACCCGCTCGGCCCGCACGCTCTCGTCGCCGGCCTCGCGACGACGCTGGGCACGAGCTCGATCAACGTCTTCGCCGGCCTCACCCTGGCGATCCCGGCGCTGACGGCGCTGGTCGCCTACTCGGCCCTGGAGGGCCTGCGGCGCTGGTCGCGGGCGCTGGCCGCCGGCCTCGTCGCGCTCCCCTACCTGGCCGCCGCCTACCTGGCACAGGAGGCGTTCAAGGAGCCGATCATGGCGCTGTTCGTGCTCGCGTTCGCGTTGCTGCTGGCGAAGGCGAGGGACTGGCGGGATGCGGTGCCGCTGGGCGTCTTGGCCGCGGGGACCACGTACGTCTACTCCTTCCCCGGCCTCGCTTGGCTGGGTGGGGTGGCGTTGGCGTGGGGCGCCATCGAGTTCTGGCGGCGCCGGCGTGCCGTGAAGCCGGGATCGGCGACTTATGGGTCCATACGACCAACAAGTCGCCAATTGGCGATTGGAGTGGGCGTGGCGCTCGGGATTCTTGCCCTACTTGCCCTTCCCGAGCTCGGACGGCTCGCCGACTTCGTCGACTTCCGCGCCCTGCATCCCGGTCAGGCCAACGAGGGCGGGCTGGGCAACCTGCCAGGCCAGCTCTCACCGCTGGAGGCCCTGGGGATCTGGCCGACGAGCGAGTTCCGGCTCTCGGCGGCGGCGTCGAGCCTGCCAGCCGTGCTCTTCTACGCCGGCGGCGTCTTCGCCCTCGTCGCCCTCGCCCTCGGGCTCCCCGGCTGGATCCGCAAGCACGGCGCGGCGATCCCGGCGGCGCTGATCGCGACGGTGGTCCTCTACCTGCTCGCCCGCGCTCTCGGCACCGTCTACACCTCCGCCAAGGCGCTCGCGATCGCAGCCCCCCTGACCGTCCTGGTCACGCTCGGCGGCCTGCTGCTCAGCGACCGCCGCCCCCTGCGCCTGCTCGCGGTCGCCTTCGGGCTCGCGGCCGCCTTCTGCAGCTTCCTGATCCTGCGGCAGGCGCCCGTCGCTCCCGACGACCACGCCGCCGAGCTCGCTCGAATCCGTCCCCTGGTCGCGGGTGAGAAGCTGCTCTTCCTCGGTCGCGACGACTTCGTCCTCTACGAGCTTCGGGGCTCGAAGCCGTTCACCCACGTGCGCAACTTCTATGACCCGTACTTCGTCGAGCCCAACTTCGAGCTCACCGGCGTCGGCTCGAAGTTCGACTTCGACTCGGTGACAGCGAGCACGCTGGCGCGCTTCCCGTTCGTGCTCACGACCCGCGCCGGCTACGAGAGCGGGCCGCCGCCGGGCTACGAGGCCGTCGAGCGCACCGATTCCTACGTGCTCTGGAAGCGGGGTCGCTCGCCGCTCGGGCGCGAGCCGGCGGAGACCGGGCCGGAGCCCGGGCGCCTCGCGGCGTGCCCGGACAAGCGCCCGAAGCGGGCCTCCTCGTTCGCCGCGCCGCCGGTCCTCGCCGGGGCGGACGCCTGGTCTCAGACGACGATCGAGAGCGGCGAGTCGGCGACCGTCGAGCTCGACCTGCCGCCCGGGATCTGGGACCTCTCGCTGCAGTACGACGCGACCCGGCCGGTCAGCCTCGCCGACGACGCCGAGCGGCTCGACTCGACCCTGCCCGGCAACCTCGACTACCGCGGCACGGCGCCCTTCTGGGCCGCCGGCCGGATCGAGGTCGCCGGGGGCGCCCCCGTGCGGATCACGGCGACGGTCGAGGACCCGCCGCTTGCCGGCCGCCTGCTCGGCGCCCACTCTGTCGCTCACCTCGGCTCGCTTGCGGCGACCAGCGCAGCGCCGGCGGGCACGGGCTGTCACGGCTACGTCGACTGGTTCGAGCGCTGATGGACCTCACGTTCGGCGCGGCGCTGCTGATCTTCGGCTCCCTGCTGGCGGTGGTGGCGGCGCTCTCCGGGCTGGTGCGAGGCACGGTGCTCTCCGCGTCGGTGCTCTCGATCGCGCTCGGGATCGTGCTCGCCGAGCTCGATGTCGTCTCGATCGACGTCGGCGACACGGGCGTCGTCGAGCTGATCGAGCTGGCGCTGATCCTGACCCTGGTCTCCGACGGCCTGCTCGTCGACCGCGAGCTGCTCGGCCGGCACTGGGGGCCGCCGGCCCGGGCGCTGGTGATCGCGATGCCGATCACTCTGGTCCTGCTGGCCCTCGGCGCAAAGCTGCTGTTCGGCGACCTCACCTGGGCGGAGTCGTTCCTGCTCGGGGCGGTGCTCTGCTCCACCGATCCGGTGATCACCTCGGCCGTGGTCACCTCCAGGCACGTTCCCGCCTCGATCCGCCACACGCTCAACCTCGAATCCGGGCTCAACGACGGGCTGGCGCTCCCGTTCGTGCTCTTCTTCCTCGTCCTCGCCTCGCCCGGGGGCGACGCCGGCCGCGAGGCCGCCAAGCTGGTCGGCGAGGCGGGGTTCGGAGCCCTGATCGGGATCGTCCTCGGCCTGCTGGGCGGCTGGCTGCATCGCGTCGTTCCCCGTGGGGTGACGCCGCGCTACGAGGGGATCTACGCGATCGGCTTCGGCCTCGCCGCCTTCGGCCTCGCCGACGTCACCTTCGGCAACGGGCTGGTCGCCGCCTTCGTGCTCGGGATCACGCTCGGGTTCCGCGAGCACGAGATCACCGAGCGCTTCGCCGACTTCTCCGAGAACATCAGCGCGATCTTCCAGGTCCTCACCTTCTTCGTCTTCGGAGCCCTGATCGTCGCCACCGGCTACGGCGGGCCGGTGCCGGCGCTGCTCGCGTTCATCGGCCTCGCGCTCTTCGTCGCCCGCCCGATCGCGGTCCAGCTCTCGCTCGCCGGGACGGCCCTGCCACGTCCCCACAGGGCGTTCATCGCCTGGTTCGGCCCCAAGGGCGTAGCCTCGATGCTGTTCGCGCTGTTGGTTCTGGACTCGTCGGTCTCCAACGGATCGCTCGTCTTCGACGTCGCCTCCTTCGTGATCCTCGCCTCGATCATCGCCCACGGGCTCACCGACACGGTCGGCGCCCGCTGGATCGCGCGAAGGATGGAGGCGGGGTGAGCGAGCGCGTGGACCTGGCCCGGATCGAGGTCGGCGACACGACGCCGGAGGAGACCCAGGAGGCGATCAGCGTCGCCGCGCGGGCGATGTGCACGAGTCCGATGGCCTACGCGGTGCTCGGCGACGACCCGAAGCGCCGCTACCGCCACACGCGGCGGTTCTTCGCCCGCCTCTACATGCTCGCCCCGCACCAGCGGCCGCTGGTCGCCCGCCTGGACGGCCGCATCGTCGCCTCCACCAACGACCTCGTCGAGGGCGCCTGCCGGGCCCGGCCGATCGACATCGTGCGCTCGCTGCCGGCGCTCGCCCTCACCGGGCCGCGGGGGGCGTTTCGCACCGCGACCTGGATCAACGACTGGGAGCACCGCGACCCGGACCGCCCGCACGCCCACTTCGGGCCCTTCGGCGTCGAGCCCGAGCTGCAGGGCAAGGGGATCGGCAGCGTCGTCCTGCGCGAGTACACGCGCCGCCTCGACGAGGCCGGCGAGCACTCATACCTGGAGACGGAGAAGCCGCAGAACGTCGCGCTGTACCAGCGCTTCGGCTTCGAGGTGATCGAGGAGGACGAGGTGGTCGGCGTCCCGAACTGGTTCATGTGGCGCGAGGCCGGGGCTCGAGGCCCGGCGCTGCGCGACGGTTAACCCGCGGCGAGCTGCTCGACGACCTGGCGCGCGGTCTCCGGGTCGACGTCCGTGAACTTCAGATAGAGGCTGACCGCGTCGTCGATGTGGCCGAGCAGGGCCGCCTGCTCGACCTCGGGGGGCGGTTGCGGCGCGCCCTCGGGGAGGTCCATCAGGCCGGCACCCCGCCGAGCCGCTCGCCGACCCACTCGGTCGAGGCGATGTGGCGGTTCATGCCCAGCTGCTTGGGCTCGAAGCCGAGCGCGAGGCCGACCAGCTGCGGCAGGTGCAGGATTGCGAGCCCGAGGTCGCGGTTGACGACCTTCGCTGCCTCCGGCTGCTGCATGTCGAGGTTGAGGTGGCACAGCGGGCACGGGGTGACGAGGCAGTCGGCGCCCTGGTCGAGCGCGTCGGCGACGTGCGTGCCGGCCTGGCGCAGCGAGGTGTCGCGGTTCATCGTGATCACCGGGAAGCCGCAGCACTTGCGCGCCCCGTCGTACTCGACCACCTCGCCGCCGAGCGCCTCGATCACCTGCTCCAGGTAGAGGTCGCGCTCGGGGTGCTCGTCGTAGCCGAGCCGGTGCTTGGGGCGGATCACGTAGCAGCCGTAGAAGGGGCCGACCCGCAGTCCCGAGAGGGGCCGGGTGACCTTCGCCTTCAGCGCCTCGAGCCCGAAGTCCTCGACCAGGATCCAGAGGAAGTTCTTGTTCTCCCAGCCCTCCTTGCCCTTCTCGTAGCTGATCCCCTCGGCCGCGAGGGCCTCGTTGATGTGGGCGCGGTAGGCGGAGTCGGCGTCGAGGCGCTGCTGGCACTCCGACTGGGCGCCCTGGCAGGTCGAGCAGATGTTCATCATCCCCAGCCCGGTCTGCTGGGCGAGGGCGAAGGTGCGGGCGTTGAGCGTGTCGGCGAGCTCCTGGTTGTGCTCGGCGATCACCCCGGCGCCGCAGCAGTTGGCGCGGTCGAGCGTCACCAGCTCGATCCCGAGCCGCTCGGCGACGAGCGCCATCGAGCCGTGCAGCTCGGTGGTGAACCCGCGCGAGACGCAACCGGGCCAGTAGGCGAGCTTCATTCGTTCTCCTTCGGTCCGGGGGAGACTTCAGGCTGGCTGAGCTCCTCCTCGTCGGGCTCCGGTTCGATCTCTTCCTCGCCAGTGATGTAGAGGTTGAGCTCGGTGCGGTGCTCCTCGGCATGCTCGTAGATGCGCTTGACATGGTCCTGCGCGTCACCCGGCAGCTTGTGGTGGACGCCGGGGATCAGCTTCGGCAGCGAGCGCATCTTGCCTGAGCGCAGACCGCGGACCGCGGTCGGGATCGAGCCCAGCAGGCCCTTGATCGCCGACTTCTTCGGCATCAGCTTGCCCTTGACGCCGGGCGCGAACGACTCCTGCAGCAACAGCGACTCGTCGAGCGTTCCTTTCTTCTCGATGATCTTCACGAACGCGGCCTCGTGGTTGTGGCCGTTGTTGCGGTCGACGATCTCCTCGTCGTGGCCGGCGGCCCGGCGCAGGCGCATGATCTGGTCCATCGGCGCGACGCCCTTCGGGCAGGCGTCGACGCAGCTGAAGCAGTGGGTGCAGTCGTAGATCCCGTGCGGGTCCTGGGCGAGGTCGTAAAGGCGCTCGCGGGCCTCGACGTCGCGCGGGTCGCCGACGAAACGGTAGGCCTTGGCGAGCGCAGCAGGGCCGATGAAGTCGGGGTCGACCTCCATCGACAGGCAGGAGCTGACGCAGGCGCCGCACTGGATGCAGGCGATCGTCTGGGTGATGTCGACCATCGACTCCGGCGGCACGATCCGCTCGCGCTCGGGCGGGTCGCCGTCGTCGAGCAGCCACGGGGTGACCCGGCGCATCTTCTTCCAGTGGGTCGACTCCATGTCGGTGACCAGGTCCTTGATCACCGGCATGTTCCCCATGGGCTCCACGGTGATTGGCTCGCTGCCGCCGTTCCTCCGATTGGCGAACTCGTGCGCCTCGCCGATCTGGGTCAGGCAGGCGAGCGTCGACTGGCCGTTGATCTTCACCCCGCAGGAGCCGCAGATCGCCGCCCGGCATGAGCAGCGCACCGACAGCGACCCGTCCTCGCGGTCCCTGTGCTGGAGGAGCCCGTCGAGAACCGAGAGCGTCGGGTCGAGCTCGACGTCGAAGGTATCCCAGTAGGGCCCCTCGGCGGACTCGGGCTTGAAGCGGCGGACCTTGAGCGTGTATTGCTCGGTTTCGGCCATCGTCTCTAGTAGGTCCTCTCCATCGGTTGCCAGTCGGTGATCGTGACGTCGGAGTAGCTGATCTCCGGCCCGTCGCCGTTCAGGGTCAGGTCGATGTGCTTGAGCCACTCGTCGTCGTTTCGCTCCGGGAAGTCGGTGCGGAACTGGGCGCCGCGGCTCTCGGTCCGGTGCAGGGCGCCGACGCAGGCGCACTCGGCGCAGTCGAGCATGTAGCCGAGCTCGATCGCCCCGAGCACGTCCTGGTTGAAGATCGAGCCGTCGTCGTCGATGTAGGCCGACTGGGCCTCCTCCTTGAGGCGCTTGACGATCTCGTGCCCCTGCTTGATCCCGTCATCGTCGCGGAACACGGCCACGTAGCGGTCCATCGTCGCCCCGAGCTCCTTGCGGATCTCCGAGACGCGGCGCCCGGAGCCGCGCTCGCGGCCGATGATCGCGTCGATCATCGCCCGCTCGTCGGCGAGCGTCGCCTTCGACGGGCGGCCCGACTCGGTCGCCTTGGCCCGGTTGGCGGCGTGGACGCCGGAGCGGCGGCCGAAGATCAGCGTGTCGAGCAGCGAGTTGGCGCCCAGGCGGTTGCCGCCGTGGACGGAGACGCAGGCGCACTCGCCGGCGGCGTAGAGGCCGGGGATCGAGGTGGCGCCGTCGGCGTCGGTCTTCACGCCGCCCATCGTGTAGTGGTTGCCGGGCTTGATGTGGATCGGCTCCTCGGTGATATCGACGCCGGCGAAGTCGCGGCCGACGAGCACGATCTCGCGCAGCGCCTCGTGAATGCGCTTCTTCGGCACCACGGTGATGTC
This sequence comes from Solirubrobacterales bacterium, assembly GCA_033856255.1. Taxonomy (GTDB): domain Bacteria; phylum Actinomycetota; class Thermoleophilia; order Solirubrobacterales; family 70-9; genus WHSW01. The sequence continues at coordinate 28,748 of JAWVFH010000002.1, forward strand.
GAGCGCCACGGTGCCGTCGGGGAAGCCGCGGCCCTCGTTGATCTCGGTCTGCTCGGCTCGCGAGACGACGTCGCGCGACGCCAGCTCCATCTTGTTCGGCGCGTACTTCTCCATGAACCGCTCGCCCTGGGCGTTGAGCAGATGGGCGCCCTCGCCGCGGGCGCCTTCGGTGATCAAGAAGCCCTTGCCCGCCAGCGTCGTCGGGTGGTACTGGATCATCTCCATGTCCATCAGCGGGGCGCCCACACGGTAGGCCTGGGCGATCCCGTCGCCGGTGCAGATCAGCGCGTTCGTGGTCGGCTGCCAGGCCTGGCCGTCGCCGCCGGTGGCGAGGATCACGTTCTTCGCCTCGAACAGCTCCATCGAGCCGTCGCGGACGTTGCGCAGGACGGCGCCCACGCAGTTGCCGTCGTCGTCGAGCGCCAGCGCGGTGGTGAAGTACTCCTCGTAGCGCTCGACCGCGTCGGAGTACTTCATCAGCTGCTCGTAGAGCACGTGCATGATCGCCTGGCCGGTGATGTCGGCGACGTAGTAGGTGCGCGCCTGCGATGCGCCTCCGAACGCCCGCGTTCCCAGCTTCCCCTCCTCGTTGCGGTGGAAGGGGACTCCGAGGTGCTCGAGGTGGAGGATCTCCTCCGGCGCCTCGCGGCACATGATCTCGATCGCGTCCTGGTCGCCGAGGTAGTCGGAGCCCTTGATCGTGTCGAAGGCGTGCGACTCCCACGAATCACCTTCTTGGAGGGCGGCGTTGATCCCGCCCTGGGCGGCGTTGGAGTGCGAGCGCACCGGGTGGACCTTGGAGACGATCCCGACCGAGACGCCCTGCTCGGCGGCCGCGAGAGCGGCGCGCTGACCGGCGAGCCCGGCCCCGATCACCAGTACGTCGTGCCGTGGCATGCGGGGCGATCCTATCGACTGGCCCACGCCCGGGCCTGGCTACCCTCGGTGCCAGATGCAGGTAAGGATCTTGGTAGCGGGGGTGGCTGTAGCCGCCGGTCTCCTGAGTGCGACCCCGGCGAGCGCCGAGGAGTCGTTTGGCCCCAGCGTGGACGCGAACACCGGCTCCGCGCCGACGTATCAGCGCGTACTGCTGCCGCAGGTGTCCCCGGGGCGCTACGACGAGGTCGCCAACTCGCAGCTGCCCTACGACGGGTCCTCGCCTCTGGTCCTCACGCGCGGACGGCTGTTCCTCGATCAGGGATCGCTTGCCCCCGAGCGGGCGTTCCTGTTCACCGCCACGCAGGCGGGTTCGACCGTGAACATCGCCGATCGGGCGCCGATCGGGCCGCTCGGGCCGGGCTACAACGAGTTCCAGCTCGCCGGCGTCACCCTCCAGCCCGGGGAGTTCCTCGGCTACGGGATCGGCACCGACGCCACCGTGGGCCGCCTCTACATCGGCGGGTACAAGGCCCCCGGACTCACCGGCATCTCGATCCTCGACAGCCCCGGTAACCAGGCCAGCGAGATGGTGACGGGGACGATGCCCAACTACGCGATCGCGCTGCAGGTCTTCGGCAACCCCCCGGGCTCAGGGGGCGGTGGGGGCGGTGGCGGCGCGTCCGGAAACGATGTCTTCTCGCTCTCGCTGCCGGCTCGCACCGACGTCGAGTACGTCTTCGCCAACGTTTCGGCGGCGAGCCAGCTCTCGGCCTCGTTTTCGGGGACGTTCCGCTTCAAGGACGAGACGTTCGAGCTCAAGCCCAAGGCGGTCGAGCTCTCACAGGGGTCGACAACGGTCTTCCTGAAGTGGAAGCACACCGCCAAGACCGTGAGGCGGATCACCGGGCTCCTCCGGGAGAACGCCAAGGCGCGCAAGCAGAGGGCGGAGCTGATCGCGGACATCACCTATGCCGACGGCACGGCCGACACCTTCACGGCGACGACGAAGCTGAAGCCCTAGCCCATCTAGCGTCGCGAGAGCGCGTCGCGCAGCGCCCTGCCGACCTGATCGGCCGTGACCACGCCTCGCAGCCGCCCGTCGGCGTCGACGGCGGCGAGGCCGCCGAGGCGGCGCAGGGCGTCGTTGCCGAGCAGCGACTCGAGCGGCGCGTCGTCGCGCACGCGCAGGGTCCCGCCGGCGTCGGCCTGGAAGACCTCGCCGACGGTCTGCGAGGCGCGGCTCAGCTCGGGGACGCCGTCGGCGGCCTCGCGGATCAGCAGGCCGCGGAAGTGATCGCCGGCGTCGACGACCGGGAACCAGGGCCAGCGGTAGCGCAGGAAGTACTCGTCGAGCGCCCGCTCGATGCTGGTGTCCTCGCTGATCGAGACCGGGTCGGCGTCCATCACGTCGGCGACGCTGATCCCGCCGATCTTGGTCGCGAAGTCCGATTGCATCGCGTAGCCACGCGCCGACTGGCCGAGGATGAAGCCGATCAGCGCCATCCAGACTCCCGTGATCACGAGGTCGCCGCCCTGGATCACGAGCAGCAGCCCGAAGCCGATCAGCAGGTAGGAGAAGCCGCGGCCGAGGTTGGCGGCGAACCGGGTGGCCCGGTTGCGATCGCCGGTCAGTCGCCAGGCGACCGCGCGGGCGATCCTGCCGCCGTCGAGCGGGAAGGCGGGGATCAGGTTGAAGACGAGGACGAGGATGTTGATGCTCGCCAGCCAGGCGACCATCGCCAGCAGCCCGGAGGTGTCGGCGCTGGGGTCGACCAGCATCGCGTTCCAGAAGTCACCGGCGCCTGCGACGGCGATTCCGAGCCCGATGCAGAGCGCGGCCAGCACCAGGGTGACCGCCGGGCCCGCGGCGGCGATCTTGAACTCGGTGCCGGGCGAGTCGGAGTCCTTGCTCATCCGGGCGACGCCGCCGAACAGCCACAGGGTGATCTCGGTGATCGGGATCCCGAGGCGGTTGGCGACCGCCGCGTGGCCGAGCTCGTGCAGGAGGATCGAGCCGAAGAAGGCGAGCGCCGAGGCGACGGCGAGCAGGTAGGGATCGATGTCGCCCTGGCCGACCCCGAGGACGTCGCGGTAGAAGCCCGAGAGCCAGAGGATGATCAGGAAGAGGACGAAGAACCACGAGTAGTCGACGCCGATCCTGATTCCGCGCACTCGAAACAGGGTCAACTTGCCCCTTGGCGTCATACCTCCATCGTACGGCCCGCCATTCCCGGCCCCGGGCGGCTACGGCGCGGGCGTGTGGCGCTCGATGATGCGGGCGAAGTCGGTGCCGGCGGGCAGGGTGCCGAAGGCGCGCCCCCAGTCGCCGTCCAGGCGAGAGGCACAGAAGGCGTCGGCGACCGCCGGATCGCCGTAGCGGACCAGGAGCGAGCCCTGGAGCACGAGCGCCATCCGCTCGACCAGGCGGCGGGCGCGGGTTTCGACCTGCTCCAGATCGCCGAGCTCGTCGCGCAGGGCCGCCGCCTCCGAGTCCAGGCGGGCGTCCGCGCCGGCCGCCTCGCCGACCTCGCCGAAGAACGCCTCGAGCGCCTCCGGGCCGCGGACCATCGCCCGCAGGACGTCGAGGCACTGGACGTTGCCCGAGCCCTCCCAGATCGAGTTCAGGGGCGACTCGCGGTACAGGCGCGGCATTCCCGACTCCTCGACGAAGCCGTTGCCGCCGAAGCACTCCAGCGCCTCGCCGGCGTGGGGGACGGCCCGCTTGCAGAGCCAGTACTTGAGCACCGCGTTGGAGATCCGCTTGAACTGGGTCGCCCCCTCGTCGCCACCGATGGATTCGTCGTAGGCACGCGCCAGGCGCATCGCGCCGATCGTCGCCGCCTCCGACTCGATCGCCAGGTCGGCGAGCACGTTGCGCATCAGCGGCTGGTCGATCAGCAGCTTGCCGAAGGCGGCGCGCTGGGAGGTGTGGTGGATCGCGTTGGCAACGGCCGAGCGCATCCCGGCCGACGCGCCGAGGCAGCAGTCGAGCCGCGTGTGGTTGACCATCTCGATGATCGTCGGCACGCCCCGGCCCTCCTCGCCGACCATCCGTGCCCAGGCGCCGCGGAACTCGACCTCGCTGGAGGCGTTGGAGCGGTTGCCGAGCTTGTCCTTCAGCCGCTGGATCTCGATCGCGTTGCGCTCGCCGTCGGGCGTGAAGCGGGGCATGAAGAAGCAGGAGAGCCCGCCGTCGGTCTGGGCGAGGACGAGGAAGGCGTCGCACATCGGCGCCGACATGAACCACTTGTGGCCGTCGAGCTCGTACTCGGCCCCCGGGCCCCCGCCGTTCAGCGGCGTCGCGGTGGTCGTGTTCGCGCGCACGTCGGAGCCGCCCTGCTTCTCCGTCATCCCCATCCCGCACAGCGCGCCCGGCTTCTGGTCGGCCGGTCGCAGCTCCTTGTCGTAGATCAGGGACATGAACCGCGGCTCCCACTCCTCCGCCAGCTCGGGCTGCTTGCGCAGCGCGGGGATGACCGAGTAGGTCATCGAGATCGGGCACCCGACGCCCGCCTCGGCCTGCGCGGCGATGGACATCCCGGCCCGTGCGACGTGGGCTCCGGGCTGCGGCTCGCGCCAGGGAAGCGCATGGGCGCCGTGGGCGACGGCGGCGCCCAGCAGCTCGTGCCAGGCGGGGTGGAACTCGACCTCGTCGATCCGGTTGCCGAACCGGTCGTGCGTCTTCAGCTTCGGGGGGTTATCGTTCGCCTCCGCGCCCCAGCGGATCGCCCGCGCCGAGCCGGCGAACGCGCCGACCTCGCTGACCCGCGCCTCGGCCCAGTCGCCGCCCTCACGGCGCAGTGCCTCGATCAGGACCCGGTCGGCCTCGTAGGTGTTGTAGTCCTCGAGCGGCGTCGCCTGGTTGACGACCTCGTGGCTGGCGGCGGTGGGGTGCTCAAGCGTTGACATTCGCTGGTTCCTTTCCGGTGACCGATCGAATACAGAAGTCTCTCAGCGAGTCGATCAGCGACTCGGGGTCGCGGGCGGCGGTCGTCGGCGAGACCGGTCCGACCAGCGCCTCGCCGATCGCCCCGACCAGCGCCGCGGCGCTGGTCGCCGGGTCCTGGGGCGGCAGCTCGCCGCTCGCCACCCCGTCCTCGATCACCCCGGCGAAGGCGTCGCGGTAGGCGCGGCGGAAGATCAGGCGCTCGGCCTCGACCGCCGGGTCGACCGGCTCGGCGATCAGCGCCCAGGCGAGCCGCCGGCCGCGCAGCGCACGGCGGGCGAAGGTCTCGACCGCGGCGGCGATCCGGGCGGCCGCGGAGCTGTCGCCGTCGGCGGCCGCCTCGACGACCGCGTCGACCTCGTGCTGGGAGGCGTTGCGAAAGACCTCGGCGAAGAGCTCGGCCTTGGAGGGGAAGTGGCGGTAGACGGTCCCGGTCGCAATGCCGGCCCGCCTGGCGACCGCCGCCACCTGGGCCTCGGCGTAGCCACCGTGTGCGACCAACTCTCGGGCCGCGTCGACGATGCGCTCGCGGACGGCCGCCTTGCGGGCCTCGGTTCGCTCCGTGGGGCGGTAGGCCATCCCAAAGAGTGAATCACGATTCACAGCTTGTGTCAACGCCGGCGACCGGGCTACATGGGTCCGCGCTGCGCCGCCGCGTTCATGGCCGAAGGCCCGTTGGCCGAAGACTTACCCAGGAGGCTGCCGGCGCCCATCCACCCCGGTGGGAACCCAGATGCCCAGATCGCTCCCCGCGCACCGCCGCGGCCCCGCGTGCTTGCTTACCCTGCTGACTCTCGCGGTCGCACTGCTCACCTCACTCCCGGCGGCCGCGTCCGCAGCGCCGGCGGCCAGTCAGTTCCCGTATTGCTCGTGGTGGCTGGAGACGACGCCGTCGACGGCGAACGTCGCCTTCCCCGACGCCGCGGCGACCTACTGGTCGACGCCCTTCCTCGCCGGCGACGGGCTCAGCATCGAGGTCGACGGGACGTACCCCGACGCGCGCTACATGTCCTTCAACGTCTACGACGACGCCTTCGGGTCGTTTACGACCAACGGTGTCTCCTCGGGCATCGCCGACTACCTGATCGCCCCCTCGAGCGGCAGCATCAACCCGTTCCAGATCAGCGGCGATGCCGGCGGGGTGTTCGAACTCACGCTCAGCGGCGAGGCGGAGGTCGGTCAGCCGAACACGCTGCCGCTGGCGCCGAGCGGTGAGCCGGCGGGGCAGGCGGGCGCGCCGATCGGCTACCTCGTCTACCGCGCGTACCTGCCGACCGGCGGCAACGGCAGCGTCGCGCTCCCGACCGTGACGCTGGTCGACAACGGCAACCGCGTGATCCTGCCGCGGTGTCCCAAGGCCACGGGCCGGTTGGCCGCCAGCGCGACGGGCGCAAAGGCCGTACGCGCGGCGGCCCGCGCGCTCGCGGAACGGTTGGGCGTGACGCCGGAGGCCGCCGCGCGCTCGGCGCTGAGGGCCATCGGCAACAAGTTGCAGGGCAACTCGAGCGGCACGGCGCCATGCCGCCGTTCGGCCTGCCCGCCCGCGATGCAGTTCTTCCGCGCGACGGCATCGACGACCAACGCCTTCTTCCCCAACGTCGACAACGCCTACGTCTCGGCCCTTTTTCGCCCGCATCCCGGCAAGGTGGTCGTCGTCCGCGGCAAGGGGGCAACCGTGCCCGCCGGGACCAGCCCGGTGCCCTGGCCGCAGTCGAGCCTCCAGCTGCGCTACTGGTCGCTCTGCAACAACATCTACCGCAAGCCGTGGCCGGTGGTGGCCAACCCCGAGGCCGGAGGCGGCGTCGACTACGGTTGCGCCTACGACGACGAGACGGCGCTGGACGGCGAAGGCCACTACGCGTTCGTCGTCGCACCGGAGAGCAAGCGGGCGGCCGTCAAGGCGGCCGGCGGAACCTTCGTTCCGCTGTCGGCGACACAGCCGAAGGCGCGCCAGCTGCTGATTCTCCGCAACATGCTGCCCAATGACGAGTTCCTCTACGCCGTCCAGGACGCGCCGCAGAACGGCGATCCGCCGTCGGCCGCGGAGGCGATGGGCGAGTACTACCCGCGCGCGTACCGCTGCACGCTGGCGCAGTTCAAGGCAGGCAGCCCGCGGTGCGGATGAGTGCTGTTCAGGCCGCGGCCGCGGGCTCCGGGTCCGGGCGGACGATCACGGTGTCGGCGATCGGCAACACCTCGTCCGCCGGCATCCCGACCTCGTCGGCATGCCGCCGCACAGTGTCGGCGTCGGTCGCCTCGTAGATGCAGACCGTGCCCAGCTCCCCGCTGTCCTCCTGGACGACGTAGCTGCGGATCCAGCGGATCCCGTCCGGGAAGTCGGTCTCGGCCACTTCCTTGGACCGCTCGGCGGCCGCGCCGAGCTCTTCCGGCGTCTTCCACCCCTTGTTGCGGCGGATCATGAACAGGTCCATACAACCCTCCTTCTAGTGGTTTGTCCTCGAAAACTCCGCCGGCTGCCCGCCCATCGCCGCCGTGACCGCGGCGATCTGGTTCGGGCTGCCGATCAGTTCCTTCTGCAGCTCGGCCTCGAGCGCCAGGCCCTCGGCGGCGGAGAGCTTTGGTGTCTCGTTGGCGAGGCGCTTGATCCGCCGGATCGTGTCCGGGGAGCGGGCGGCGATTGCGGCCGCCAGCTCGCGCGCGGCGGCGGCCGGGTCGTCCTCGATCCGTGTCACCAGGCCGAGCGCGAGGGCCTCGTTCGCCTCGACCATCCGCGCCGTGTAGGCGAGCTCGCGGGCGACGTCGTCGCCGACCAGGCGCGGAAGCGTCTGCCAGAGGCTCATGTCGGGGACCAACCCGTAGTGGACCTCCATCACCGAGAGCTTCGTGTCGGGCGCCGCGATCCGCACGTCGGCGCCGAGCGCGATCTGCAGGCCGCCGCCGATGCACGCGCCGCGCAGGGCGGCGATCACGGGCACCTCGAGCTCGCGCCAGCCATAGGCGACCCGCTGCGCGTAGTTGGCGATCGACCCCTCGACGGCCGCGAACCCGTCGCCGGCCAGGTCGCCGTTGCCCTCCGCGAAGCTCTTGAAGTCGAGGCCGGCGCAGAAGCTCGGGCCCTCGCCGGAGAGCACCACGGCGCGGACGCCGTCCGCGGAGCTCAGTTCGTCGAGCGCCTCGTTGAGGGCGACGAACATCCGCCAGTCGAGCCCGTTGTGCTTGTCGGCGCGCACCATGCGCACGTCGGCGACGTGGTCGGCGACCGAGATCGTGACGCGCTCGCTATCCACCGGCGGTGCCCGCCCCGTCGTGCTCGAAGAGCTTGCCCGCGTTGATCGTCTCCGCCATCTCCCTGGACTCCGCGCGATAGGCCGAGCCGTCGGCGAACTCGATCACCGGCAGAAAATGCTGGCCGGTGAGTCCGATCACGTCCTTGCGCCGGCCCCGCGGGAAGAGCGGCGCCGTGACCACCTCGTAGTCGACCCCCTGGTCATCGAGCGCCTCCTGGACCTTCCAGCAGTGGTCCAGCCTGTTGTGGATGAACGTAAGCGAACAGCGGTGAAGCTTGACCGTGGGCATCGGGTCTCCTCGGGTGGTTCCCGCGCAGCGTATGCGCTTCGCCGATAGCATCGCCCGCCCCCCATGGCAGACAAGATCAAGGTCGAGAACCCGATCGTCGAGCTCGACGGCGACGAGATGACCCGGATCATCTGGGCCTTCATCAAGGAGCAGCTGATCCTGCCCTACCTCGACCTCGAGCTGAAGTACTACGACCTCGGGATCGAGAGCCGCGACGCGACGGAGGACCGGATCACGGTCGACGCCGCGAACGCGATCAAGGAATACGGGGTCGGCGTCAAGTGCGCGACGATCACCCCCGACGAGGCGCGGGTCGAGGAGTTCGGCCTCAAGCAGATGTACCGCTCGCCGAACGGGACGATCCGCAACATCCTCGGCGGCGTCATCTTCCGCGAGCCGATCGTGATCTCGAACATCCCGCGGCTGGTGCCGGGCTGGACGAAGCCGATCATCATCGGCCGTCACGCCTTCGGCGACCAGTACCGCGCCGAGGACACGCTGATCCCCGGCGAGGGCAGGCTGACGCTGACCTGGACGCCGAAGGACGGGGCCGAGGGCGAGCCGATCGAGATCGACGTCTTCGACTTCCCCTCCAGCGGGATCGCGATGGCGATGTACAACCTCGACGACTCGATCCGCGACTTCGCCCGCGCCTCGCTGCGCTACGGGCTCGACCGTGGCTACCCGGTCTACATGTCGACCAAGAACACCATCCTCAAGCGCTACGACGGCCGCTTCAAGGACCTCTTCGCCGAGGTGTACGAGAACGAGTTCAAGTCCGAGTTCGAGGCCGCGAACATCACCTACGAGCACCGGCTGATCGACGACATGGTGGCGGCGGCGCTGAAGTGGGAGGGGGGCTACGTCTGGGCCTGCAAGAACTACGACGGCGACGTCCAGTCCGACACGGTCGCCCAGGGCTTCGGATCGCTCGGGCTGATGACCAGCGTGCTGATGACCCCCGACGGCAAGACGGTCGAGGCGGAGGCCGCCCACGGCACCGTCACCCGCCACTACCGCGAGCACCAGAAGGGCAACCCGACCTCGACCAACCCGATCGCCTCGATCTTCGCCTGGACCCGCGCGGTCGCGGCCCGGGGGCGGATGGACGAAACGCCCGAGGTGACCGAGTTCGCCGAGACGCTCGAGCGCGTCTGCATAGAGACGGTCGAGAGCGGGAAGATGACCAAGGACCTGGCGCTGCTCGTGGGACGCGACCAGGAGTTCCAGACCACCCAGGAGTTCCTCGCCTCGATCGACGAGAACCTGCAGTCCGCAATGTCCTAGGGGGCAGTAAAGGGGGGCGAACCGGCGGGGGTTGGTCACTTGGGTAGTCCATGGGCTACCAAACCGACCAACCGGGGTGGAGGCGTGTGCTCGCCCTCGCAGCCACCCAGTACGGACTTGTGACTCGGCAGCAGTTGCTGGAGTTCGGGCTCTCGAGTCAGGGCGTCAAGCACCGCGCTGCACGAGGCAAGTTGCACCCCATTTATCGCGGGGTCTACGCCCTCGGCCGGCCCGAGGTCACGGCCTACGGGCGGTGGATGGCGGCATTGCTCGCCTGTGGACCGGGCGCCGTCCTCAGTCATGACAGTGCTGCGGCGTATTGGCGACTTGGCCCACGGGAAGATGAGCTGGACGTGACGATCTGCCCGCCGCGCCGCGTCCGGGTCGTGGGCATCCGCATCCACCGATCGAGGGCACTACCGCCCGATCAGGTGGTCATCGATGGCGGTCTGGCGGTGACAGATGTGCTGCGCACCCTCATTGATCTCGCCCCGCGGTGGGGCGAGGCTCGCCTCGAGGACGCGATCGAAGCTGCAGACCGGCGCGACCTCTGTGATCCCGAGCGTCTCGCGAACGCCCTCTCCACCTGCCCCTCGATCCCGGGCACCGCGACGGTCCAGAGGGTCCTCGAGCGCTGGACGCTGACCCTCACAGACACCCAGCTGGAGCGGCGGTTCCTGCCGATCGCACGGCGCGCGGGCCTGGGCGATCCGCTCACGCAGCAATGGCTGAACGGATCGAGAGTCGACTTCTTCTGGCCCGAGCTCGGCCTCGTCGTCGAGGCCGACGGCCTGCGTTACCACCGCACCCCGGTTCGCCAGACCGCCGACGCCCGCCGCGACCAGCGCCATATCGCGGCCGGGCTCACCCCGCTGCGCTTCTCGCACGCGCAGATCACCTACCGCCCCGACGAGGTCGAGGACACGCTGCGACGCGTCGCCGCTCGGATCCGACTAGCTTCCGGCCCCAAGCTTGAACCCGAACCAGGAGTGATGAATCAGTGAGCACCCCCGTCAAGGTCACCGTCACCGGCGCCGCCGGCCAGATCGGATACGCGCTGCTGTTCCGGATCGCCAGCGGGCAGATGCTCGGCGATGAGACCCCGGTCGAGCTGCGCCTGCTCGAGATCCCGGACGCGATCAAGGCCGCCGAGGGCACGGCGATGGAGCTCTACGACTGCGCCTTCCCGCTGCTGCGCAAGATCGAGATCACCGACGACCCGAAGCTCGCCTTCGAGGGCTGCAACGTGGGCATGCTGGTCGGCGCCCGGCCGCGGACCAAGGGCATGGAGCGCGCCGACCTGCTGGAGGCCAACGGCGGCATCTTCAAGCCCCAGGGAGAGGCGATCAACGCCGGCGCCGCCGACGACATCAAGGTGCTCGTGGTCGGCAACCCGGCGAACACCAACGCGCTGATCGCGATGTCGAACGCCCCCGACGTCCCGCGGGAGCGGTTCACGGCGATGCTGCGCCTCGATCACAACCGCGCCGTCGGCCAGCTCGCCAACAAGCTCGGCGCCCAGATCGACGACGTCAGCAACATGGCCGTCTGGGGTAACCACTCGCCGACGATGTACCCCGACCTCGTCAACGCGAAGGTGCGCGGCGAGCAGGCCTGGGCCGCGGTGGACGACGAGGCCTGGATCGCCGACGAGTTCATCCCCCGGGTCGGCAAGCGCGGGGCCGAGATCATCGAGGCGCGCGGCTCGTCGAGCGCCGCCTCCGCCGCCAACGCGGCAATCGACCACGTCCGCGACTGGGTCGTCGGCACGGAGTCGGGCGACTGGGTCTCGATGGGCGTCCCCAGCGACGGCCGCTACGGGATCGAGGAGGGGATCATCTGCGGGCAGCCGTGCCAGTGCGCAGGCGGCGAGTACTCGATCGTCGAGGGCCTCGAGATCACCGACTTCTCACGCGAGCGGATCGACGCCTCGGTCGCCGAGCTGCGCGCCGAGCGCGACGCGGTCGCCGGGCTCGGGCTCGTCTGAGCCCGCTCAGCCTTCAGGCGGCGGAGTAGGCGCGCCCGTCCTTGCGCACCTTGCCCTCCTGCTCGAGCTCGGCGAGCACGCGATAGAGGTAGTTGGGCTTGATCTTCATCCGCTCGGCGATCTGCGAGGCCGTGATCCCGGGGTTCTCGGCGACCAGCTTCACCGCCTGATCGCCGCGGGTGCCGCCGCGACGGCGCCGGCGCCGGCCGGATCCGCTCGCGCTCGAGCCGGAGCCGCGGGGACGGCCGGGCCCGCGCCGGCCCTCGCGCCCGTCGGTGAGGCTGGCGAGCGCGCGCTCGAGTTGGCCGCGCTCGGCGTCGAGCTCCTTGATCCGCTCGCGGATCAGTCCCGCGGCCTCATCGACCGTGTTCGAAACAGGTGTCATCTCAGATTCCCCTTTTCATACTGTTCAGCAGTATGAAAGAGAGTAACAGTGTGAGAATGGAGTAACGGTTCAGTCGCTGCGCCGGGTGTGCGGCAGGGTGCGGAAGACCGCATCCCAGAGCGGCGAGGAGACGCCGTAGCCGAACCGGTGGTCCTGAAAGTGGTGGCGCATGTGCTGCTCCCGAAGGTGCTTACCAAGCCGCGATTTCGGCACAAAGTGGTGTAGGTAATAGTGCATATAGTCGTACACCAGGTAGCCGCCCAGGAAGCCCGCGAACAGCGGGTAGGCGGTCGGCGAGCGGAAGATCAACCAGAAGATCCCGAAGAAGAGCAGCGCCAGCGGGATGCTCGCGCCGGGCGGCATCACGAGCCGCATCTTGTCGTTCGGGTGGTCGTGGTGGACGCCGTGGATGATGAAGTGGAGGCGATGGCCGATCGGGTGGTCGGGGTCCCAGTGGAAGACCTTGCGGTGCAGCCAGTACTCCGACAGCGTCCAGATCCCGAGGCCGGCCATGAACAGGCCGACGATCTGCAGCGCGCCCTGGCCGTCGCGGGCGCCGAGCACGATCAGGACCGTGATCACCGGGATGTAGATCAGCGCCGGTACGGCCGGATGGATCCGCGAGAAGAAGTCCAGGAAGCGGCTCTGGAACAGCGGCGGTGAGGCGCTCAGGCGGGCGGTGCGGTCGGTCATCGCCCGGGATTCTAGAAGGCCCGGGGTCGGGTCACGTATCGCGCAGCAGCAGCGCGGGCTGGCGCGGCGGGACGAGGCCCTGGGGCGAGTCCGCACGGAAGGTCGAGCAGGGCTCGTCGAGGTCGAGGGCACAGAGCAGGCGGCGGTGAAAGAAGCAGTCCTCGCAACTGCGTCCGTTGCGGCGCTTGCTCTTCCGCTTCGCCGCGCCCTTGCGCCTCAGCCCCAGGGCCTCGGCGATCTGTGTCGCTTCCTGCGCCTCGATCACTGGTCCGTCTCCCTCTCTCTCTGGTGGTCTGCCGCCCCGTCCCTGGAGCGTGCTTCGATCATGCCATCCATGCGTCGGCCCGTCCGGGGCGTTTCCGCAACAGGCGTGTTTTCGCTCGCAAGGTCCCTGGCGCGGTTTGCGGCGTTTGCGGGATCGGCGACCCGCGCGCCGTACAGTCCAGGGCGAGATGAGGATCACCGTGCTCGGCAAGTCGCCGGCTTGGCAGGATGCGGGCGGGGCCTGCAGCGGGTACCTGGTGGAGGAGGGGAACACCACTCTGCTGCTCGATTGCGGCGGCGGCGTGTTCGGCAAGCTGCGCGAGCACGTCGACTACACCGAGGTCGACGCGGTCGTGATCACCCATGTGCACGCCGACCACTTCATCGATCTCGTCCCCTACTCGTACGCGCTCCTGCTCACCCCGCGCCAGCAGCCGGTCCCGGTGGCCGGACACCCCGGCACCGACGACCCGGCCCGGCCGCGGCTGGTCGTCCCGCCCGGCGCCCGCCAGACCTTCCGCACCGTGGTCGGGGCCTGGGGCGACGAGGAGCTGATCGAGCAGGCGTTCCTGGCCGAGGAGTACGACGCCTCCTCGACGGTCGAGATCGGGCCGTTGACAGCGACCTTCACCGAGGTCCCGCACTTCATCCTCACCCATGCGGTCAACCTCGTCTCCGCCGCCGGGCGCTTCACCTTCGGCGCCGACTGCCGGCCCTGCGACGAGGTCGTGGACGCCGCCCGTGACACCGACCTGCTGTTCATCGAGGCGACCCTGCCTCGGCCGGAGCGCACCGGGATCCGCGGCCACCTGACCCCGGGCGAGGCGGGCGAGCACGCTCGCCGCGCCGGCGCCAAGCGCGTCGTGCTCACCCACATCTCCGACGAGCTCGACGCCGAGTGGGCGCGCGAGGAGGGCTCGCGCGCCTTCGGGGCCCCCGTCGAGGTGGCGAGAGCCGGAGAGGTGTACGAGCTCTAGCCCCTCGCTAGATTCAGCCGATGGCCGGTCCCAGAGACCTCAGGGTGAACTTCGAGCGCATGTGGCGCGAGGTCGACGAGCTGATCGGCGACCCGTTCTCCGAGCAGTGGTCGCGCCTGACCCGCTCGCAGACGGGCTTCTCGCCCCGGGTCGACGTCTACTACTCGGGCGACCCACCCCGCGCGGTGGTCAAGGCCGAGCTCGCGGGCGTCGACATCGACACCGTCGGGCTCGAGCTCGCCGGCCGCGAGCTGGTGATCACCGGCGAGCGCCCGTTCGCCGAGACCGAGGGCCGCGTCTACCAGCAGGTCGAGATCGAGGCCGGGCCGTTCCGGCGGGTGGTCGAGCTGGGCGCCGACGTGGTCGCCGAGCGCGCCCGGGCCAGCTACGAGGACGGCATCCTGCGGGTCGAGCTGCCGCTCGCCGGCCAGGTCACCAAGCGGGTGCCGATCGAGCCACCCCCGGACCGCGGCTGATGGAGGGCAACGGCGACGGGATCCAGGTCGTCGAGGCCAGCGACCTCGAGCAGGCGATCCGCGAGCGCGGGACCGGGCCGCTGTCGGCGGCGCTGCCGGTGCTGCCGCTCAAGGACACGGTCGCCTACCCCGACACCCTGACCCCGCTGGCGGTCGGCCAGGAGCGCTCGATCAGGCTGATCGACGACGTGCTCGGCGGCGAGCGCACCCTGGTCCTGGTCGCCTCCCGCGATCCCGAGCTCGACGAGCCCGGGCCCGAGCAGCTCTACGAGGTCGGCGTCGTCGGCGTCGTCGCGCGGATGCTCAAGGTCCCCGACGGGACGGTGCGGATCCTCGTCCAGGCGACCGAGCGGGTGCGGATCGGGGACTACGTGACGGAGAAGCCATACCTGGTCGCGGGGATCGAGTCGCTTCCGGACGTGGTCGTGCCGTCGCCGGAGCTCGAGGCTCTGACCCGCAACGTGCAGCGGACCTTCTCCGAGATCATCGAGCAGATCCCGTACCTGCCCGAGGAGCTGCAGCTCGCGGTCACCAACATCGACGACCCCTCGGCGCTCGGTCACCTGATCGCCGGGGCGCTGCGGATCCCGACCGAGGAGAAGCAGCAGCTACTGGAGGAGGTCGACGTCGCCAAGCGCCTGCGCCGCCTCTCCGAGCTGCTCGCCCGCGAGCTCGAGGTGATCCAGCTCGGCTCGCAGATCCAGTCCGAGGTCGAGTCGGAGATGGAGAAGGGCCAGCGCGACTACTACCTGCGCGAGCAGCTGAAGGCGATCCAGCGCGAGCTCGGCGAGGAGGACGAGACCCAGGCCGAGGTCAACGAGCTGCGCGAGCGGATCGAGGCGGCGGAGCTGCCCGAGGACGCCGCCAAGGCGGCCGAGCGCGAGCTCTCCAGGCTCGAGCGTCTGCCGGCGGCGGCGGCCGAGTACGGGGTCATCCGCACCTACCTGGAGTGGCTGGTCGAGCTGCCGTGGTCACAACGCACGACCGACAACCTCGACATCGGCCACGCCCGCGACGTCCTCGACGCCGACCACTACGACCTCGAGAAGGTCAAGGACCGGATCCTCGAGTACCTGGCCGTGCGCTCCCTCAACCCGGACTCGCACGGCCCGATCCTCTGCTTCATCGGACCGCCCGGGGTCGGCAAGACGAGCCTCGGCAAGTCGATCGCCCGCGCCCTCGGGCGCGAGTTCGAGCGAATCTCGGTCGGCGGGGTCCGCGACGAGGCGGAGATCCGCGGCCATCGCCGCACCTACGTCGGCGCGATGCCGGGGACGATCATCCGCTCGTTGCGCGACGCCGGCTCGCGCAACCCCGTGTTCATGATCGACGAGATCGACAAGATGGGCGCCGACTTCCGCGGTGACCCCTCGAGCGCGATGCTCGAGGTCCTCGACCCGGCGCAGAACGACGCCTTCCGGGACCACTATCTCGACCTCGCCTTCGATCTCTCGGAGGTGCTGTTCATCGCCACCGCCAACAACCTGGAGACGATCCCCGGGCCGTTGCTCGATCGCATGGAGGTGATCCAGCTCGCTGGCTACACGGCCGACGAGAAGCTCCACATCGCCAAGCGCTACCTGGTCCCGCGCCAGTTGGCGGAGAACGGGCTGCGGGGAGCCGGGGTCCGGTTCGCCGATGCGGCCCTGCGGGCGATCATCGACGAGTACACCCGCGAGGCCGGCGTCCGCGGCCTCGAGCGCGAGATCGGCTCCGTCTGCCGCAAGCTGGCGCGCGTGGTCGCCGAGGCGGCGCCGTCGAAGAAGCCGGGCAAGCAGACGGTCTCGGGGAAGCGAGCCCGCGAGCTGCTCGGCCGCCGGCGGGTGTTCTCCGAGACCCGGCGGCGGACCAAGGATCCCGGTGTCGCGACCGGGTTGGCGTGGACGCCCGTCGGCGGAGAGGTGCTGTTCGTCGAGGCGACCGTGATGCCCGGCTCGGGCAAGCTGACGATCACCGGCCAGCTCGGCGAGGTCATGCGCGAGTCGGCGCAGGCGGCGCTCTCCTGGGTTCGCGGCCACGCCGCGCAGCTCAACCCGGAGCTGTCCGAGGACTGGTTCGCCGAACACGACATCCACGTCCACGTGCCCGCGGGCGCGGTGCCCAAGGACGGCCCCTCGGCGGGGGTGGCGATGACGACGGCGCTGACCTCGCTGATCCGCAACCGGCCGGTCTCGGCCGAGACGGCGATGACCGGCGAGGTCACCCTGACCGGGCAGGTGCTGCCGGTCGGGGGCCTGAAGGAGAAATCGCTGGCCGCGCTGCGGGCCGGGATCAAGCGGGTGATCGTGCCCGACCGAAACGAGGGCGAGATCCTCGAGATCCCCGCTCACGAGCGGTCAGGGCTGGAGTTCATCTACGTCGATCACGTCGAGAAGGCGCTTGCGGCGGCTATCGACGGGTAGCGTTCCAGCCTCCGGGTATAAGCTCATAAGCGCCCGGGCAAGACGAACTTTGGAGAGGTAAGACACCGATGGCGAAGAGCACGAAGGCAAGGCGCGCGCGCGACGTGGTCGGATCGGCCGCCGACAACGAGTACCTGCGCAGACTGATGGAGGACGAGGAGCTTCGCGACAGCGTGCGCGACGCGTTCGAGGCCGCCCGCGACGCCTATGGCCGGCTCTCGTCGAACGGCAGCGTGATCGATACGGCGATCGACGACAAGAAGCTCCATCGGGACGTGAAGGAGGCCGCCGAGAACCTGCGCGAGGCCACCAACCGCTTGCGTGGCCAGGAGAAGGAGCACCGCTGGGGCCGGATCATCCTGATCGGGCTCGCCGGCGCGGCGCTGGCGATCATCCTCAGCGAGGACCTGCGCAAGGCCGTGCTCGACAAGCTGTTCGGCGCCGAGGAGGAGTTCGAGTACACGTCCACGACCACACCGGCACCGGCCCCCGCGGCGACCGAGTAGGTCCAACCGGCGCATCGCGCGCCCGGGCCGGTCTAGGCTGGCCGCCGTGATGCAGGCGCCGACGATCGACCGGCCTCGCCAGCTCGCGGGGGAAAGGGCCCAGCGGATCGTCGCTGCCATGCGCGAATCCGTGGCCGAGGTCGGGATCGCGGGCTCGACCTTCGAGCGGGTCGCGGCCAAGGCGGGCGTCTCGCGCGGCCTCCTGCACTACTACTTCGGCACCAAGGAGCGGCTCCTGGTCGAGGTGATCCACCGCGACACCGAATACCGCGTCGATGCTCTGGCCGGCGCGGTCCGGGCGGCGAACGACGTCGACGAGGTGATCGCGGCGATGTTCGCGGCCTTCACGCGCACGGTCAACGAGGAGAGCGGCTACGTCTACATGGTCTCCGAGCTGTTCGTCGCTGGGCGCCATCAGCCGGAGATCCGGCGCGAACTCGGATCGCTCTACAGCCGCGCCCGCACCGCGGTGGCCGCGGTGTTGCGAGAGAAGGAGGCCGAGGGGGTGCTGGCGCTGCGCTTCGACGCCGAGTCGGTGATCACCCACATGTTCGCGGCCGGCGACGGGGCCATCGTGCCGATGCTCACCGACCCCAGCCTCGACGGCGAGGCCGCCGGCGCGGCCAGCTACCAGGTCTACCGCTTCCTGCTCGACACCCGGGTCTGAGCGACGCGCCGTCGCTCAGCCGAGGCGGTTCGGGCGCGGCGGAAACACCCGCTGTGCCCTCAGCAGGTTCCGCAGCGAGCCGCGCGGGCGCAGCCGGCGACGGAGCAGGAGCTTGCGCGCGTCGGCGCCCTTGGTCGCGGTCTCGACCCAGTCCTGCCAGTTCGCCTCGATCGTCAGGTCGGCGCTCTCGGCGAGCCCCGGCTGGGCCGCGGTCGAGCCGTTGTCGATCCGCAGGTACCACGGGTCGGCATCGCTGAAGCGCCACTGGATCGTCATCGGATCGCCGTTGACCACGTCGGTGCGGGCGGCTCGCGCGATCAGGTCGAAGTGCAGCTGCTGGACCTCCGGGCTGGAGTCGGGCCTGCCGTTCGGAGGACCCATCACGCCGGCTTCGAGCAGGATGATCTGCCGCCGCGCGACCTCCTCCGGAGGTAGGTCCGGATCGACCGGCAGCACACCCGGCATCTCCTCCATCGGATAGCCCGTCGCGCGCCACTTGGTCCGAACCGAGCGCAGCCCGAACGCGAAGAGCTCCTCGAGCTCGAAGCCGTAGGCGCGGGTGTACTCGCGCGCCTTGTCGATCGGCCAGAACACGGCGGGCGTATAGGGGAGAACCTCGCGCAGCAGCTCGGCGACCGCCTCCTTGCACTCCTCGGATTCGGCGAAGCACTCCGAGAGCACCTTGACGCCGAAGCCGATGTGGCGCTGCTCGTCGCGCGAGACGTTCGCCATCCCCTCGCTGAACCCCGGCATCGTGCCGGCGTCGGCGAAGAAATCCTCGATGAAGTGCTGCCCGGGCTGGGCCATCGATGCCTCGACAACCATGTGGTAGAGCGCGATCGCGCGGGCGAAGTTCGGCAGCGAGCGGTCGCGGCGCAGGTCGTCGGCCATTCGATCGAGGCGGTCGAACACGCCGCGGTATCCCCAGGAGAGCTCCGATTGCGTGTAGGCGAGGGTCGAGGCGATCGAGTCGCCGGCGCCGATCACGTCCTTGAAGAAGCGGTGAAAGAAGACCGCGTGGCGCGCCTCGTCGACCTGCTGGGTGGCGAGGAAGTACTTCTGCTCCTCGCGCGGCGCCGCGTCGATGTAGGGGGAGAGGTTGTCGGTGACGGAGTCCTCGCCGTAGAAGAACATCGAGTAGATCCACAGCGCCGAGCGGCGCTGGACGTCGCTGAGCGCGGCCCAGCCCACGCGGTCCTGGCTGAAGTCGATCGCCGTCGCCTGCCAGCTGGACTGCTCCCAGCGCCGGTAGAGATCGTCGTAGCTGATCCCCTCGGCGGCCTTGATCCCGTCCTTCTGGGCGACGCTCATCTCTCGCTCCTCCTAAACCGTTACACCGATTGATGTCAAGCTTAGTCCCGCCGGAGGACCGCGGCAACGGCTGTGTGATGCACATCACACCCAGTTCTTCTCGGCATTAGCCGCGGGATAAGGCCGGGGCCTAGTCTCCGTGGATGGACTTCACGCTGTACCACGGCCTCAACAGCCTCGCCGTCAAGAGCGACCGGATCGAGGACGTGCTCCAGTTCATCGCCCTCTACGGGCAGTACTTCTTCGTCGCCCTGCTCGCTGGGCTCTTTCTGGCTCGCGGCAAGTGGGCGTCGCGCAACGCTCGCCACGGCGTGATCGCGGCCGGCCTCAGCGCGGCGCTGGCTCTCGGGATTGCTCAGGTGCTCGCCAGCTTGTGGGAGCGGCCGCGTCCCTATGTCACTCATCCAGGCGACGCACACCTGTTCATCGCCCCGTCGCCGGACACGTCATTTCCAAGCGACCATGCGACCGCCGCCTTTGCCATCGCGACGGCGATCTGGCTGCGGAGCCGCCGCGCGGGTGAAATCGCCTTCGTGATGGCGGGATTGCTCGCGGTCTCTCGCGTCGCGGTCGGGACTCACTACCCATCGGACGTACTCGCGGGTGCGGTGGTTGGAGTTGCCGCCGCACTGTTCTTTTGGATACCCGCGATTCGCGAACCGTTGCACCGCCTCGCCGACTGGCTGGGCTCCGTTTATGAGGGTCTTGTGGCCGCGGTGCTTGCCCGAGTGCGGTCCGTCTAGCCCCGATTGACCGCTGTAGAAGCCGGCCGCTACTCGCTGTCTTCCTCCGCCTCGCGGACCTCGTTGGCGGCGACGCCGTAGGCGTGTGCCTCGCCGTCGGCGTAGGTCGCGGCGTGCGCGGTCTGCGCCGCGTCTCGCGCGGTGTAGGCGTCCTCTGCCTTGCGGGAGAGTGACCGTCGCAGACGGCTCAGCGTCTCGGTGACTCGCACCATCTCGTGACCTTCCGTGATCGACCTGTGCGTTCCAGGGTACTCCCGGGCCCGATGGGCTCGGCTACGGCGAGTGGTCCGCGGCACGCCAGCTCAACGCCCGCTCGACCTCGAGCCGCAGCAGCGGCCCGGGCGGCGGCTGGTCTCGGTACGGCGCGTACCTGTTGACCAGCGCCTCGAGGCCGACGTCGCCCGCTTCCAGGTCGAGCACGTCCACGCTGCCCAGCAGCTGCACCCAGGCGAGCTGCGACCAGTCGTCGTCGTAGACGTCGACGCAGAGCGCCGCTCGCGGATTGCGGCGCAGGAAGGCGACGCGGGCGGGCTCGGCGGTGCGCTTGGGCTTGGCGTCGATCGCGCTCCAGACGGCGTCTTTGGCGACCGCGAAGGTGATCGGCAGGACGCGCGGCCTATCTTCATTGTCGAGAAAGGCGAGCCGGGCGACGCGGGCGGTGCCGAGTTGGTCACGCGCCCAGGCGGGTAACTGCTCGATCGACACCAGCCGAGAGTAGGCGAGACAAGGAGCCGAGATGGAGATTGGAATCGGACTGCCGAACGCGGTCCCGGGAACGACCGGCGAGCAGCTCACCGAGTGGGCGCGCAACGCCGACCAGGCGGGGTTCTCGACCCTGGGGACGATCGACCGGATCGCCTACCCGAATCTCGAGCCGCTGGTGGCGCTCGCCGCCGCCGCCGCGGTCACGGATCGGATCAGGCTGGCGACGACGATCCTGATCGCTCCCTACCGGCTCAACGCCGTCCTGCTCGCCAAGCAGGCTGCCTCGATCCAGCGGATCTCGAGCGGGAGGATGGTGCTCGGGATCGCGGTCGGCGGGCGCTCCGACGACTACGAGGTCTCCGGCGTCGACTTCGACTCCCGCGGCGGCGAGAACTTCGAGCGCATGCTGCACACGATCAAGCGGACCTGGGCCGGCTCCGACGCCTCCTCCGGCGCCGCTCACCACATCGGCGTCGGCCCCGACGTCGCGGCCGACCCGCCGCAGCTGATCATCGGCGGCTCGATCGACGCGGCCTTTCGGCGTGCCGCCGAGTTCGGCGACGGATGGATCGCCGGCGGCGCCCCGCCCGACGCGTTCGCCGCGGCTCGCGAGAAGTTGCTGGCGACGTGGAAGGAAGCGGGCCGCGAGGGAGAGCCGAAGACGATGGCCCTCGCCTACTTCTCGCTCGGCGAGAGCGGCGAGCAGAACGCGAACGCCTATCTCACGGACTACTACGCCTGGCTCGGCGACTACGCCGAGGGGATCGCGCAGAGCGCCGCCAAGGACGCCGACACCGTGCGCGCCTACAACCGGGCGTTCAGCGAGGCCGGCTGTGACGAGCTGATCTGGTTCCCCACCTCGACGGACACCCGGCAGGTCGACCTGCTTGCGGAGGCGGCGCTCTAGGAGCTCAGCCCGGCGGCGGTCCGAAGCCCGCCCTCTGCAGCATCTGGGCACCCTTGCCGTGCAGTTGATCGTCGAGGAAGTGCTGCGCGCCCGCCGGATTCTCGGACCCTTCCACCACGGCTCCCGCGTAGACGACCTCCGGGCGCAGGCGGGCGGGGAGCTCGATCGCCCGGAGCTTGCCCCCGGTCGCCTTCACATCGGTGGCGTAGACCAAGCCCGCGTCGGCGCGGCCCTGCGTCAGCTTGAGCACGATCCCGTTGTTGGTCGACTCCTCCGAGCTGACGTTGGCGAGGATCGCCTGCGACTCCGCGTCCGGGAGTCCCGAGAGCGCCTCACGGGCATAGTCGCCGACGGGCAGCCCCTCTTGGCCGATCGCGACCCTGACCCCGTCCGCGGTCAGATCGTCGAGCGACTCGATTTTCGAGTCCTTCGGCACGGCGAGCACGAGCTCGTCGGTGGCGAACGGCACCGGCTCCTGGACGAGGCCGTCGTCGAACAGGCCGTCCGGGAGCGAGGTGTCGTCGGCCACGTACAGGTCCGGCTTGTTGCCGGCGCGGATCTGGTCGGCATGGAAGTCGGAGCCGGCGAACGAAATCTGCGTGTTGAGCTTGGCGGAGGACGCGTAGGCGTTGAACGGCTTGTCGAGCGGCGTGGGCGCGGCGACGGTGATCGTCGCGCTGTGAACGAACGGCCCAGGGCCGGGCGACTCCACCGGCGTGGAATCGCCGCAACCCGCCGCTGCCAGGGCGCCGAGCGCGGCCAGCAGGAGGGCGGCCAAGCGCATCATCGCGGGCGCCATCTCAGCCCTTCGGGCTCCGCCAGGGCTCGCCGAGCGCAGCCTCCAGCGCGTCGGCCAGACCCTCGGCGGCGACCCGCGTCTGCTCGAGCGAGTCGCGCTCGCGCAGGGTCACGGTGCCGTCCTCCATCGTCTGGCCGTCGACCGTGATCCCCCAGGGCGTGCCGATCTCGTCCTGGCGGCGGTAGCGCTTGCCAATCGAGCCGCCCTCGTCGTACTCGGTCGTGATCCGGTGGCGCAGCGAGTCGAAGATCTCGCGGGCGCGTTCGGGCATCCCGTCGCGCGAGACCAGCGGCAGCACCGCCGCCTTCACCGGGGCCAGCTTCGGGTGCAGCCGCAGCACCGTGCGCTGGCGGCCCTCGACCTCCTCGGTGTCGTAGGCGTCGACGATGAAGGCGAGCAGGGCCCGGTCGACGCCGGCCGCCGGCTCGATCACGTACGGGACGTAGGCCTCCTTGGTCTGCTGGTCGAAGTACTCGAGCTTCTCGCCCGAGTGCTCGGCGTGCTGGGTGAGGTCGAAGTTGCCGCGGTTGGCGATCCCCTCGAGCTCGGAGAAGCCCATCGGGAAACGGAACTCGATGTCCGAGGTCGCGCTCGAGTAGTGCGACAGCTCGTCGGCGCCGTGGGCGCGCAGGATCAGGTTGTCGGGGCGGATCCCGAGCTCGGTGTACCAGCGCATCCGCTCGCCGAGCCAGTGCTCGTGCCAGCGTTCCGCCTCGTCCGGGGGGACGAAGAACTCCATCTCCATCTGCTCGAACTCGCGGGTGCGGAAGACGAAGTTGCCGGGCGTGATCTCGTTGCGGAAGGACTTGCCGATCTGCGCGATCCCGAACGGCGGCTTCTTGCGCGCGAACTGGAGCACGTTCTTGAAGTTGACGAAGATCCCCTGCGCGGTCTCCGGGCGCAGGTAGGCGACCGAGGCCGAGTCGCGCACCGGGCCGACGTGGGTCTCGAACATGAGGTTGAACTCGCGCGCCTCGGTGAGCTCGCAGTCGGGTCCCTGGCCGGCGAGCTTCGACGGCTTCTGACCGCAGCTCGAGCTCTCCAGATGGTCGGCGCGAAAGCGCAGCTTGCAGGTCTTGCAGTCGACCATCGGGTCGGTGAACCCGGCCAGGTGCCCCGACGCCTCCCAGACCCGGGGGTGCTGGATGATCGCCGAGTCGATCGCGACGATGTCGTCGCGGTCCTGCAGCATCGCCCGCCACCACTCGGCCTTGACGTTGTTCTTCAGCAGCACCCCGTAGTGGCCGTAGTCGTAGGTCGACCCGACCCCCCCGTAGATCTCCGACGAGGGAAAGATGAAGCCGCGGCGCTTGCACAGCGCGACGATCTCATCCAGGCTCGGGCCCGCTTCAGTGTCCGGTGTCGCCGACATCGATCGGCATACTTGCAGCCGCCATGCCGATCTACGAGTACCGGTGCCCGGACGGCCACACCTTCGAGGTCTTCCAGTCGATGTCCGACGACCCGGTCACGACCTGCGAGGTCTGCGGCAAGCCGGTCGAGCGCGTCTTTCACCCGATCGCCGTCCACTTCAAGGGCTCGGGCTTCTACACGACCGACTACGCGAAGAAGGGCGCGACGAACAGCAGCGGCACCAAGCAGGGCGAGTCGAAGTCGGAGTCCAAGTCGGAGTCGAAGTCCGATTCGAGCTCGAGCTCGAGCTCCGATTCGAAGAGCTCGTCGAGCAGCGAGAAGAAGAGCAGTAAGGGCGGCAGCTCCGGCGACTGACCGGCAGACCCACCCCTACCTGCCCCGTGCTGCCCCGGCCCCTAGCTCTGCGGGCAGTTGGGGCTGCGCGGCGGCTTGTGGCCGAGCAGCTTCTCGGCGGCTCGCACGCACTCCTCGGGCGAGACGACCAGGTTGCCCGCCCCGGTGGTCGAGGACGGCTTGAGCACGTCGGCGCCCCCTCCGCCCCCGGTCGCCGCCGAGATCGCCAGCTGAGGCATCGCCAGCGCGCCCATGCTGGAGACCATCACCTTGGGCGCGTTCCAGGCGATCAACGGGCCCTTGAGGAAGTTCAGCGGCAGGCTGGTGACGCTGGTCAGCTTGCTGCGGATCCCGTCCAGGATCAGCTGCTGGAACTGCGCCCGCTCGATGTCGGTGCCCGCGAAGGGGCCCGATCCGCAGGTGTTCTCCCGCGTGCGGGCGAGGGTGATCGCCTGGAAGCCGTCGAGGTCGTTCTCGCCCGCCTTCAGGTTCAGGTTGAAGGCGCCGCCGGAGACGCTCGAGCAGACGTCGTTGGGCAGATCGACTGTGATCCCGCCGATCGAGTCGATGAAGCTGCGAAAGCCGTCGAAGTCGATGATCGCCACCTGGTCGACGTCGAGGCCGAGCAGCCCCTCGACGGTGCGCACGGCGAGCTTCGCTCCCCCCGAGGCGTAGGCGGAGTTGATCTTCTGCGGCCCCTGTCCGGGGACCTCGGCGAGCGTGTCGCGTGGGATCGAGAGCTTGCGCAGGGTGCCGGCCCCGGCCCGGACGAGCATGATCGTGTCTGAGCGGTAGGGGCCGTGCTTGCAGTTGTTGTCGGTCGGGCGGCCGCTGTTGATCGCCTCGATGCAGTTCTGGGTCTCCGACTCGTCGGGACCGGCGAACGCCCCCGAGCGCACGTCAGTGCCGAGCACCAGGATCGTCTGGCCGCCGATCAGGAACGGCCCCCCGTCGAGGACGCTGTCGACGCCATCGGCGAGCTTGCCCTTCTGGATCTGCGAGGAGACCATGAAGGCGACGAAGCTGAGCGCGATCCAGCCGAGGGCGAAGATCCCGGCCCACTTCAGGATCCGCCGCCACAGTGGCTGCTCGCCGGGCATCCCCGGCGACTTCGGCGGCTTCGTCCCGTCGCCCCCGCGGCCGAGCTTGCCGCCCAGCCCGGAGAGGTCGGGCTTGCGGATCCGATCGCGCAGGCTCGGCCTCGACTTGTAGACCGTGTAGTCGGGCGGCTCCTCGCGCGGCGGCCGCTCAGGCTTATCCCCGGATTCAGGCATGAGCTATCAATACCGCATGGCCTTCGGAGAATCCTGCAAAGCGGCTCCTAAGTGAGGGCTGCGATCGGTGCGGATCTCGGGGGCACGAAGATGGCCGTCGGGGTTATCGACTCCGACCAGAGCGTCCTCCATCGCGGCACCGAGCCGACCACCGGCCTGACCCTGGATCTGCTGCTCGAGACGCTCGAGCGGGAGCTGCGCGACGGGCTCGAGGCGTGCCCGGAGGTCGAGGCGATCGGGGTCGGGATCCCGGCGACGATGCAGCACGACGCCGGGATCGCGATTCACGCGGTCAACCTGCCGTTCGTCAACGTCCCGGTCCGCGAGCTGATCTCGGAGCGCTTCCACCTGCCGGTGTTCGTCGACAACGACGCCAACCTGGCGGCGCTCGCCGAGCAGCGCTTCGGCGCCGGCCGCCAAGCCCGCAACATGGTCCTGCTGACGATCGGGACCGGGATCGGCGGCGGCCTGGTGCTGAACGGCGAGCTCTACCGGGGGACGACCGGGGCGGGCGCCGAGCTCGGCCACATGGTGATCGACGAGAACGGCCCTCCCTGCCAGGGGAACTGCCCGAACCACGGCTGCGTGGAGGCGTTCGCCTCCGGCACGGCGCTGGGCCGCGCCGGGCGCCTCGCCGCCGAGCGGGATCCCGATTCGGCCCTCGGCCGGGCGCTTGCGGCGGGCGACGAGGTCACCGGCAAGACGGTCACGGACGCCGCTCTCGCGGGCGATCGGGCGGCGGTCGAGGTGGTCGGCGAGATCGGCGGCCACCTGGGCGTCGCGCTGGCGAGCTACGCGAACATCTTCGAGCCCGACGTGATCGTGATCGGGGGCGGAGTGAGCGCCGCGGGCGAGCTCCTGCTCGGGCCGGCCCGCCAGCAGGTCCGCGACCGTGCCCTGGCGCCGATGAACGAGACCCCGGTCCTCGCCGCAGCGCTCGGCCCCGACGCGGGGATGATCGGCGCGGCCGCGATGGCGTTGGAAGGGACCTCCTGATGTCGGGCCGGCTGACCGTCTGCCCGACCCCGATCGGCAACCTCGAGGACCTGAGCCCGCGGGCGGCGCGGGCGCTCGAGGACGCGGACATGGTCGCCTGCGAGGACACG
Organism: Solirubrobacterales bacterium; assembly: GCA_033856255.1. Lineage (GTDB taxonomy): Bacteria > Actinomycetota > Thermoleophilia > Solirubrobacterales > 70-9 > WHSW01. The sequence goes on from JAWVFH010000002.1 coordinate 55,306, forward strand.
AGGCGGGCGGGCCGCCTCTACGAGCGGCTCGAGCTGCGCCGTCCGCGCTTCGTCTCCTACCACGAGCAGAACGAGGTGGAGCGCTCGCGCCAGCTGGTCGCCCAGATCGAGCGCGGGGCGAGGGTGGCGCTGATCTCCGACGCCGGCACGCCGCTGATCTCCGATCCGGGCTATCGCCTCGTGCGCGCCTGCATCGACCGCGGGCTCGAGGTCGAGGTCCTGCCCGGGCCGTCGGCGGTGACCACGGCGCTGGTCGCCTCCGGGCTGCCCGCGGACCGCTGGCGCTTCGAGGGCTTCCTGCCGCGCCGCGCGGGCGAGCTCGAGCGGGTGCTGAGCTCGCTCGAGACCGTGGTCGCGTTCGAGTCTCCCCGGCGCCTGCCGGCATCGCTCTCGGCGCTTGCGGCCCTGGCGCCCGACCGCGAGGCCGCGGTCTGCCGCGAGCTGACCAAGCTTCACGAGGAGGTCGCGCGGGGCACCCTGGGCGAGCTCGCGCGCCGCTTTCGCGACGAGGCGAAGGGGGAGATCGTCGTCGTCATCGCCCCGGCCTCGTCGGCGCGCGCGGCGGACGCCGACGTCGGCTTTGCCGTCGACGCGCTGCGCCGTCTGGTGCAGTCGGGCGCCCGCCCGCGCGCCGCCGCGAGCGTCGTCGCCGCGCTCACCGGCACCCGCGCCAACGACCTCTATCGCGGCCTCACCGGCCGCGATCCGCGCGAGTAACGCTTTCTGAGCATCGCGTTAACCCTTCGCGCCGGTTTCGCTACGCCTCCGTAAGCGATTAGGATGCCCCGCGGGTAGAGATCGGTCGAGGATGCCGTGGGAGGAAAGGAAGCCTCTTAACGGAAACGCACGAAGCGAGTGGTCAGAGAGGAGTCAGGCGCGCGCCGTCCCGGAGTGCAGGGAGAGTCACCCGATAGCGGAGGATCGCGGCGAGTGCTGGCGCGCATCGCCGGATTCGGCGCCCTGATTCTCGGTGTCGTTCTCGTCGCCATGGTCCTCTTCGGCGGCGACTCCGGCGTCACCTACAAGCTCCTCTTCCAGACCGGCGGCCAACTCGTACCCGGCAACCAGGTTCTCGTCGGGGGCCAGCCGATCGGCACCGTCGACTCGATCTCGCTCACCGACGACGCCCAGGCCCAGGTCGACATCACCGTCGACGAGCCTCTGCACGAGGGGACGACCGCAACCGTCCGCGCGACCTCGCTTTCCGGGATCGCCAACCGCTACATCTCGATCGCACCGGGGCCCAACTCCTCGCCCGAGATCCCGGCCGACAGCACGCTGCCGGCGGACAAGACGACCTCGCCGGTCGACCTCGACCAGCTCTTCGACACGCTCAACGCACGCACGCGCACGGGCCTGCAGGACTTCATCCAGGGCCAGGCCGCCGTGTACAGCGGCAATACCGACGCGGCCCGCGCGACCTACAAGTACTTCGCCCCCAGCCTGCAGGAGAGCACGCAGCTGTTCGCCGAGCTGAACCAGGACCAGGCGATGCTGAGCCGCTTCCTGGTCGCCGGCTCGCAGGTGTTCCGGACGATCTCCAGTCGCAGCGACGACCTCTCCGCACTGACCTCGAACGCGAACCAGGCCTTCGGCGCGATCGCACGCGAGAACACGGCCTTCAACCAGACCCTGATCGACCTGCCGCCGGCGATGCGCCAGGCGAACACGACGTTCGTCAACCTGCGCGCGGCGCTCGACGACCTCCAGCCCCTGATCGACGACACCGGCCGGGTGGCGCCTGAGCTGGCGCCGTTCCTGGCCAAGCTGCGGCCCGTGATCCGCTCCTCGCTGCCGGTCCTCAGCAACATCACGGTCAGCCTCTCCCGCTCGGGTCCCAACAACGACCTCGCCGACTCGCTGCGCTCGCTGCCCGTGGTCGCAAAGCGGGCGCAGAAGGCCGTCAACCCGACCCTGCAGGCGCTCTCCCAGTCCCAGCACCTGGTCGAGTTCGCCCGCCCGTACGCCCCCGACGTGTTCGCCGCGCTCGGCAAGCTCGGCACCGCCGCCGGTTTCTACGACCTCAACGGCCACTATCTGCGCGGGCAGCCGGCGGCCGGAAACGTGTTCAAGTACAACGACGCGACGGGCGCGCTCGAGCCGATCACGCTGAGCCAGCAGTACGACGCCTTCGCGGCGATGGGGCTGGGCCCGTTCGTCCGCTGTCCGGGCGCCGCCACGCAGCCCAACGCCGGCTGGCCGAGCCCGACCGACCATCCGTTCACCGACGATGGTGCCCTCAACGGCGAGTGCGACGCGGCCCAGGTACCGCCGGGGCCATGAGGAGGATCGCCGCAGTCCTCGTCGTCGTGATCGCGATCACCGCGGTGTTCATCGGCGGCAGCGGCGCCGGAGGCGACGAGGGCAACTACGAGGTCCGGGCGATCTTCGACAACGCCGCCTTCACGGTGGTCGGCGAGGACGTTCGTATCGCCGGAGCCAAGGTCGGCTCGGTCGCCGCCGTCGACATCACCACCCCGGACGAGCCGGCCACCGAGGACGGCAGCCCCGATCCGGGCAAGGCGGTGATCGTGTTGGCGATCGACGATGCGGCGTTCCAGGACTTCCGCACCGACGCCTCCTGCCTGATCCGCCCGCAGTCGCTGATCGGCGAGAAGTTCGTCGAGTGCTCGCCCACCGAGCCGCGCGCCCCGGGGACCGAGCCGCCGCCCGAGCTCAGCCAGGTCGCCGACGGCCTGCCGGGCGCGGGTCAGTACCTGCTGCCGGTCGAGCGCAACAGCAAGACCGTCGACGTCGACCTCCTCAACGACATCATGAAGAAGCCGTACCCGGACCGGTTCAGGATCATCCTCAACGACCTCGGGGCCGGATTCGCCGCCCGCGGGCAGGAGCTGGCGGAGATCGTCCAGCGCTCCAACCCGGCCCTGCGCGAGCTCAACCGCGTGCTCGCGATTCTCGCCAGCCAGAACAAGGCGCTCGCCAGCCTCTCCACCGACGGTGACCAGATCGTCAGCGCGCTCGCCCGCCGGCGCGAGAACGTGGCCGGCTTCATCAACTCCTCGACGGTCGTTGGGCAGGCGACCGCGGAGCGCCGCGCCGAGCTCTCGGCCGGCTTCGCGAAGCTGCCCGGCTTCCTTCGCGAGCTGCGCTCGACGATGACCGAGCTGCAGTCGTTCTCCGAGTCCGCGACCCCGGTGTTCAGCGACCTCGGCCAGGCGGCGCCGTCGCTCACGAAGCTGAACGAGGTCGCGGTGCCGTTCTCGGCTGCCTCGACCCGCGCCTTCGTCTCGCTGGGCAGCGCGGCGAAGGCGACCGGCCCCCCACTGTCGGCCGCCGACCCGGTGATCCGCCAGATCCGCGGCCTCGCCAAGAAGGGCGCGCCGACGACCAAGAACCTCTCGAAGCTGCTCGTCAGCCTGCGTTCGACGAAGGCCTTCCAGTACCTGTTCAAGACGATCTTCGGCCTCGGCGGCACGGTCAACGCGTTTGATCAGTACGGCCATTTCCTCCGCGCCCTGGTCCCGGTCCAGAACTGCTTCGACTACACCTCGGTCCCCCAGAACGGCTGCAGCGCGAAGTTCCCCGGTTCGATCAACACGACCAAGGGAGCGTTCCCGCAAGAGCCCGATCTGAACCGCGCGCGGCGCGATCGAGGCCCGGCCGGCCAGGGTGCCGATCAGGGCTCGTCTCAGAGCGGCGGCAGCACTGGCGCCGGCACCGCGGGCAACGACACGACCGTGTCGCCGACCGCGCCGACCGCGCCGACCGGGCCGACGACGCCGACCACGCCGACGACGCCCGACGGTCAGGCGCCGACCGCACCGGGGGTCGACGCGACCCCGAGCGATCCGAACTCGGTGCAGCCCGACGAGGGCCAGGTCGGCGCCGGGGCAGGCCCGAGGTTGCGCGCGGCGCGCAGCCTCCTCGACTTCCTGATCGGCGGCGGCGGCGGCCACCACCACAAGCGGGGCAAGCGATGAGGCGCCGCGGATTCGCCGCCGGCGTGACGGCAAGCCCGACGATGGTCGGGGCGCTGACCGTGATGGTGGTCATCCTCGCGGTCTTCCTCGCCTACAACGCCAACAACGGGCTGCCGTTCGTGCCCTCGTACCGCGTTACCGTTGACCTGCCGAACGCGAACCTGCTGGTGCCCGGCAACGACGTCCGCGTCGGCGGCGTGCGCGCCGGAGTGGTCGAGACCATCGAGCCGCAGCAGGATGAGGACGGCGCCGTCAGCGCTCGCCTCGACCTGAAGCTGAACCCCGAGCTCGACCCGCTGCCGGTCGACTCGACGTTCATCGTTCGCGCCCGCTCCGCGCTCGGCCTCAAGTACCTGGAGATCAACCAGGGCACCTCGTCCGAGGGCTACCAGCAGGGGTCGGTCATCCCGATCACGCAGGCGAAGCCGGAACCGGTCGAGATCGACCAGGTGCTCAACACCTTCGACGAGCCGACCCGGATCGCGATCCGCCAGAACCTGTTCGAGTTCGGCAACGCGGTCGCCGGCCGCGGGCCGCAGCTGAACGAAGCCCTCGGCAAGCTGCCGGCCGTGCTCGAGTTCCTCCAGCCGGTGGCCCACAACCTGGCGGACCCGAACACCGGCCTCGCGCGCTTCATCCGAGCGATCGCCGCGACCTCGGCCGAGGTCGCGCCGGTGGCCGAGACCCAGGCCGAGCTCTTCGTCTCCCTGGACACCACCTTCAGCGCCCTCGCCACTGTGGCGCGGCCGTTCATCCAGGAGACGATCTCGGAGTCCCCGCCGACGCTCGACGCGGGGACGCAGGCGTTCCCGGTCATCCGGCCGTTCCTCGCCGACAGCGCCGAGCTCTTTGACCTCCTCGGCCCCGGCGTCAAGACGCTCGCCGAAACGGCGCCGCCGCTGTCGGCGACGCTCGCCAAGGGGACGCCGGTGCTCGAGGACTCGCCGACCCTGAACCGCCAGCTGGCGCCGACAGCGGAGTCGCTGCTGGCGTTCAACAACGACACCGGGGTGCGCAACGGGCTCAGCCGCCTGACGCAGACGGTCGACATCTTCGGCCCGACGGTGCGCTTCATCACTCCGGCGCAGACGGTCTGCAACTACGGCACCCTGCTGGTCCGCAACCTCTCCAGCGTCGTCGCCCAGGGCAGCCTCGGTGGCCGCTGGCAGCGGCTGACCGTGTTCGAGCCGCCCGTCGGGCCCAACAACGAGGGCTCGTACGCCTCCGCGCCGGCCAACGGCGGTGGCGACAGCGACGTCGACAACTTCCTGCACTACAACCCGTATCCGAATACCGCCTCACCGGGGCAGACGTTCGAGTGTGAGGCCGGCAACGAGCCGTACAAGATCGGCAAGCAGGTGATCGGCAACCCGCCCGGCAACCAGGGCACCCAGACGGACGGCCAGCCCGGTTCCGACACCGAGGGGTCCGGCTGATGGCGCTGTTTCGCAGGGACCGCCCGCGGCGCCCGGACCCGAACCGGCCCGCCGTCGACGAGCGAGTCTGGGGCCGTCACTACACGGGCCTCTCCCCGTGGGTCTTCGGCCTCTTCATCGTCATCCTGATCGCGATCTTCACCTACCTCGCCTTCGCCAAGTCGCTGCCGTGGTCGAGCCCCGGCTTCGAGTTGCACGCGAGGTTCGAGAACGCGGCGACGCTGCGAAGCTCGTCGCCGGTGCGAATCGCGGGCGTCAACGTCGGCAAGGTGACCAACGTCCAGGCCGACGGCGACACGGTCGACGTCACGTTCTCGGTCGACGATGAGGGGCAGCCGATCCACGAGGACGCCGAGGCGGAGATCCGTCCCCGGCTCTTCCTCGAGGGCAACTTCTTCGTCGACCTGCGGCCGGGCAGCCCCAGCGCCCCCGAGCTCGCCGACGGGGACACGATCCCGATCACCCGCACCTCGACCGCCGTGCAGCTCGACGAGGTGTTGACCGCGCTCCAGGAGCCGACTCGAAAGGGCCTGCAGAAGACGCTGATCGGGTTCGGCAAGGCGCTCAACTACCAGCCGACCGCCGCCGACGACGTCGGCCAGGACCCCGACGTCCAGGGCCAGAGCGCCGGCGAATCGCTCAACGACGCTTTCAAGTACGGCGGCCCGGCCGGGCGCAGCACGGCGATCGTCGCCAAGGCGCTGCGCGGCGAGAACCCCGGCGATCTTGCCGGCTTCATCAGCTCGACCGGCGGCGTGTTCGCGAAGCTCGCGGCCAGCGGCGACGACCTCGCCAACCTGATCACCAACTTCAACGTCACCGCCGGCGCCCTGGCAAACGAGTCGGCAAACCTCTCGGCGACGATCCACGAGCTGCCGCCGACGCTCGAGGAGACGCGGACGTCGCTCGCGGACCTCGGCGATTCCCTGCCCGCCGTCCGGGCCCTCGCGATCGCCTCGCGGCCCGGGATCCAGGAGCTGCCCGACACGATCGCCGCCTTCAACCCGTGGCTCGATCAGACCAGCCAGCTGTTGCGCAACAGCGAGCTCGGCGGGTTGGCGAAGCTGCTGAAGAGCTCCTCGCCCGGTCTCGCGAAGGCGGCCGCCGCGTCCAAGGACGTCTTCCCCGAAACCCTCGACCTGTCGCGCTGCTCCACCCACAACCTGATCCCGACCGCCGACGCGCCGATCACCGCGGACAGCCAGTGGGGCGTCGGCCAGCCCAACTTCTACGAGTTCTTCTACGGCCTCGTGGCTCTCGCGGGAGCCGGCCAGGGCTTCGACGGCAATGGCCCCTACGTCCGCATCCAGCCCGGCGGCGGCCCCGTGCTGATCCAGGACCCGAACCCGACCGGCCAGGCTTCCAACACGGTCAACTTCACGAACACGATCGAGGCGCCCGACGGCATCCAGCCGGCGCTCGGATCGACCCCGCCCTTCCGCATGGACGTCCCCTGTCAGAAGAACGACGTCCCCAACCTGAACGGACCCGCCGCGGCCGTGGCTCCGTCTGACCTGACCGCCAGCCCATGAGACGAGCGATCCGCGAACACCTGACGGACTTCATCGCGATCGCCGCGCTGCTGGTCTTCGGCCTCGCGGTCACCGGCTACGTGCTCTCCCAGCAGCAGCAGCCGTATCCGTCCTGGATCCCGTTCCTGGGCGACGATCGCTTCGAGCTCAAGGCCGAGCTCTCGACCGCCCAGGCGGTGACCCCGGGGCAGGGTCAGACCGTGAACATCTCCGGCGTCAAGGCCGGCGATATCTCCAAGGTCGAGCTTCAGAACGGGGTCGCAGTGGTGACGATGCTGATCGAGCCGAAGTACGCCGATCTCATCCACACCGATGCGACCGTGCTCCTGCGGCCGCGGACCGGGCTCCAGGACATGACGATGGAGCTCGACCCGGGCCGGAACGGGCCGGCGATCGGGGAGGGGACGACGATCCCGCTCTCGCAGACCGAGCCCAACGTCAACCCCGACCAGGTCCTCGCCTCGCTGGACGGTGATACCCGCGCCTACCTCCAGCTCCTGCTCCAGGCCGGCGGCCAGGGACTCGGCGGGCGCGGCAAGGAGCTCTCGGCAGGCCTACGGCGCTTCGAGCCGCTCGGCCGCGACCTGGCGCGGATCAACGTCGAGCTCGCCAAGCGGCGCGCCAACATCGCCAGCTCGATCACCAACTTCCGCGCCCTCGCCGAGGTGCTGGCCCGCAGCGACACTCAGCTGTCGGAGTGGGTGACGGCTCAGAGCGAGGCGCTCGGCGGCTTCGCCGACGAGGCGAACGCGATCGAACAGAGCCTGCGCGAGTTCCCGTCGACCCTGCAGACCACCCGCGAGGCGCTCGCCAGCGCCGACGAGTTCGCGAAGGTCTCCGGACAGGCCGCCGAGGAGCTGATCCCGGCGGCGCAGACGTTCGCGCCGGCACAGGTGGCGCTGCAGCGCTTCCTGGTCAAGACGGTGGGCCCGATCAGGAGTCAGATCCGGCCGTTCACACGCACGGCGCAGAAGCCGATCCGCCATCTGAAGCAGGCGGCGGGGCCGCTCGCGAAGACCGCGAAGGGCACCGCCAGCTCGCTGAGCGAGCTCAACAACCTCTTCAACGCCTGGGCGTACAACCCGCCCGGAGGCGAGGAGGGCTACCTGTTCTGGACCGCGTGGCTGAACCACAACGCCAACAACTCCGCCCAGATTCAGGACGCCAACGGCCCGCTGGTGCGGGCGGTCGTCCTCCAGTCCTGCGGGACGGCGAGGCTGGCCGAGCAGCTCTCGATCGCCCGGCCGTTCATCAAGACCCTGCAGGACTACACGAACGCGCCGCAGAGCAAGATCATCTGCCCGCTCGACCCGACCGACACCGGCGGCTTCAGCTTCAAGCCCCTGCCCCCACCCGACGAGGCCGCGAATGGAAACTAGGCCCCCGACCACAACCCGGATCCTGATTGCGGTCGGCTTCGCGCTCTCCTGCTTCGGCCTTGCGCTCTTCCTCTGGCTCGCATTCGGCGGCCCGATCCCGCTGAAGCCGGAGGGTTACCGGTTCCAGGTCCCGTTCGACGAAGCCACCCAGCTCGCGGTCGAGTCCGACGTCCGGATCTCGGGCGTCTCGGTGGGCAAGGTGAAGGCCGTCCAGCTCAGCGATGCGGGCGACGCCGACGCGGAGATCGAGATGGACCCGGCCTACGCGCCGATCCCGGAGGACACCCGAGCGATCCTGCGCCAGAAGACGCTGCTCGGCGAGACCTACGTGGAGCTGACGCCGGGCAGTGACAGCGCCCCGTCGTTGCCCGAAGGCGGCTCGCTGCCCGCCGCCCAGGTCGCCGATTCGGTGCAGCTCGATGAGATCTTCCGCACCTTCGACGCGCGCACACGGGCCGCGTTCCAGGCCTGGATGCAGGGTGCGGCGGCCGCCTTCCGGGGCCGGGGCGACGACCTGTCGATAACGATTGCCAGCCTCGACCCGTTCGCGGAGGAGACCGGCCGCCTCCTGCGGCTGCTCGACAGCCAGCAGAGCGCGCTGAGCGAGTTCCTGCGCCAGGGCGGGCAGACCTTCGAGGCGCTCTCCAACCGGCCGGGCCAGCTGCGCGGGACGATCGAGAACTCGGCGAAGGTGTTCGCGACCACGGCCGCGCGCGACCAGGACCTGACCGAGATCTTCAGGATCTTCCCCACCTTCCTGCGCGAGTCGCGAGCGACGCTGACCCGGCTGGAGCAGTTCTCCCGCGACGCCGATCCGGTCGTCACGGCCCTCTACCCGGCGGCCCGCGAGCTGCAGCCGACGCTGGCCGAGGTGCAGAATCTGACTCCGGTGCTCGGCGACCTGTTCCCGGCGCTCGCGAAGGTGATCCCGCTGGCGCCCAAGGGCTTCGGGGCGACTCGGAAGCTGCTCGGCGACAGCCTGCCGCCGCTGCTGAAGGGATTCGATCCGTGGCTCGCCGACTTCAACTCGATCCTCCAGGTGCTGGGCATGTACAAGCAGGATGTGACCTCGCTGGTCGCCAACGTCGCCGCGGCCAGCCAGGGCGTCTTCTTCGACACCACGCTCGGCAAGTCGTTCCACTATCTGCGCACGGAGGCGCCGCTCGCCCCCGAGGCGGTCTCCACCTACCCGCACCGGCTCTCGCTCTCGCGGACGAACCCATACTTCAAGCCCGGCGGGCTCTCCCAGCTGCGGCAGGGCCTGAAGTCGTTCGAGGTCCGCCAGTGCAGCATGGGGGTCAGCGCCTTCCTCGACCCGAACGACCCGAACGACCCGAACTTCAACGCGCGCTTCGGCGGTGACGTCGCCAAGGCGCAGGCGTTCTTCGACCGGCTGAAGAAGTTCGCCTTCGACGACCAGTTGAACACCGACTCGATCACGCCGGCGCCGTGCAACGAGCAGAGCGACTACGACTCGGTCGGGGTCTCGCCGCAGCAGACGCAATACCTGCACGTACGCGAGCAGCCCTAGGAGGTTGAGCCCGGTTATGCTCAGCCCGGAGGGCAACTTCCACCGGGCTCCAGTGTTAGAGCCTGGGCGGTGGCATCTTCGTTCGCTGCCCGCTCGTAGGAGAGAGAAGGAAACGACCGCGGCTGAGGCCGCGCACCTAGAGGAGGAAAAGTGATCAAGAAGTCACGATTTGTCCTGGCGCTCGGGCTGACGCTCGCGCTTGGACTCGGGGCATACGCGTTCGGTGACGCCGCCAGCGACGCCACCGAGTTCGTGGACGGTGCCGTCAACCCGACCAACGCCGCCGGCGCTCAGCCGACCAAGGTCGTCAAGCTTGACAAGAGCAAGGCCAAGCCCGTCGCCCTGTACACCGGGGTCCGCACCCAGGCCCCCGTCACCGGTACGCAGGCGAACCCGATCGCCGAGAACATCAGCTTCGGCAAGAACGTAGTCATCGACACCAACGCCGTTCCGCAGTGCACGACGATCGCCGCCAGCGGCAGCACGCCGGACCAGGCGAAGGCGTCCTGTCCGAAGGACTCCTACCTCGGCAGCGGCACGGCGTCGCTGGCGGGCCCGGGCGGCAGCTCGATCAAGGACGTGGTCGTGACCGCGTTCGCCGGGACGCTCCCGGGGACGACCGGGAAGAACGGCGTCCTGCTGCACACCTACAGCCCGACGCTGCAGACGGCGGCGCCCACCGTTCAGGGCTTCATCGTCAACTCGACGGCCGGTAGCAAGTACAAGTTCGCGCTCAACGTTCCGAACGCGCCGGAGACCGGTGCCCTGATGATCGACAGCTTCGGCTCGAACATCTCCAAGGCGTCGAAGACCGTGCTCGCGACGTGCAAGTCCAAGACGTTCCTGTGGCTGCGCGCGACCACGTACAAGGATGGCTCCAAGGCGACGTCGACGCAGACGCAGCCGTGCAAGGCCAAGCCCAAGCACTAGAGGTAGAGGGCTAACGGACTAGCTCCGCTACAAACGCGTGGAAAGGGCGGCCCTCGGGCCGCCCTTTTCTATAGGTTGGGCGCACGATGAAGGGCGGGGAACGGATGCCGACTGTCCTCATCGCGGCGCTGGTGGCCGCGGCGGTGATGGCCGGCTGCGGCGGAGACGACGTCCACTACAGCGACCAGAAGATCATCGACAAGCTCAACCTCGAGAAGTCGGATAACGGCTACTCGCTCGCCGGCGACATTTTCTGCGAGGTGAAGAAGGACCTGCTCAACGACTCCGGCCAGGTGAGCGCGGCCTCCGACAAGGACGAGCTCGGGCTCGTGATCGCCAGCACGGAGGGCAACGTCGGGGTCGAGGGCGTGCCCGTCTTCTCGCCCGACTGCAAGGACAAGGCGAAGAAGAAGCTCAACAAGCTCGATCCGAAGCCCGCGGGTTGACGATCGTGAACGCCGCCGCCCGGTCTAAGCTGAGGCCAGCGTGTCAACGAAGCGCGACCCGAGGCTGATCTCGCTCGGTTACGGGCGCTTCGTGCGCGCCGACCGCGTCTTCGCGCTCGTGCCGCTGGCCGCCGACGAACGCGGCGACGGCCGCCGCACCTACGTGCACGTCGACGGTCTCGCCGAGCCGCTGGTCGCCTCGCGCTCCGAGCGCGCGATCCTCGCCGACGTCGAGGCGGCGCTCGCCGAGGCGGCGGGCGTGCCGCGGCACCGCGGCCCCGGCTCGGCCAAGGGCCAGGACTCGCTGCTCTAGGGCCCGGCCGGTGGCTCCAGGATCACGAGCGGGATCTGGCGGTCGGTGCGCTTCTGGTACGCGGCGTAGTCGGGCCAGATCTCGACCACCCGCGGCCAGAGCTCGGCGCGCTCGGCGTCGTCCGCCACCCGGACGCTGACGTGGCGGCGCTCGCCGCGCAGCTCGACCTCGGTCTCGTCCATCTCGCGCAGGTTGAGAAACCAGGCCGGGTGCGTGTGCGAGCCGCCCTTCGAGCCGATGACGACGATCCGCTCGCCGTCGGGGAGATAGAGCAGCGGCGATACGCGCTCCTCGCCGGATTTGCGGCCGCGGTGGTGGAGCAGCAGCACCCGCGCCCCGCGAATCTCGCCGCCGAGCCGGCCGCCGGTGAGGCGAAAGGCGGCGACGTGGAGCTTGGTCAGCTGCTGGAAGGCGACCGTCTGCGGCTTCGGCATCGGTCGGCCGCCGCGCTCAGCCGGCGAGCTGGCGCAATGCGAAATAGCCGATGCACGAGTAGGTCGCCTCGTCGCCGTCGCCCGAGCGCCAGAGGATCTTGCCCAGGTAGGTGTCGGGGACGATCTGCACAAGCTCGTCGCGAATCCGGCGGATCACCAGGCGCGGGTTCGAGCTCACCGGGCCGTAATCGATCTTCAGCACCTGCACGCCCGGGTCGGCCTTGCCGGGCTCGATCGCGGTCTCGAAGTCGAAGGCGCCGCGGGCGTCCTCGTCCTCGCTGGTCGAGTAGAACGGCCAGAACAGCTTCGCCGGCCAGCGGGCGCTGGGCGCGAGCCGGTTGTAGCCGCGGTGGAGGTTGGAGTCGAAGCTCTTGCCCAGCCACGGCATCCAGGCGCCGGTGAGCGTCGTCGCGAAGCGGTCGAAGGCGCCCTGGATCAGGGGCACGACGAGGATGCCCTCGGTCGGCCCGTCGAGCGTCAGCGGGGGCTCGCCGAGCTCGTAGAGCTCACCGAGCTTGGCCTCGTCGCGGCGCTCGCCGAGCTCCTTGAACCAGCCCCAGGTCGCCTCCTGGGCGGCCCGCGGGTCGGAGGTCGCCAGCTCGCGCAGCTCAGCGACGCGGGTGGCGATCGGCGCGCGTGTATCGGTCGCGGTGGCCATGACGGTGGACCGTATACCCCCTTGGCGCCGCGGACGCACATTAAGCTCAGCCGCCCGTGAGCTACTACGTCACGACGCCCATCTACTACGTCAACGCCGACCCCCACCTGGGGCACGCGTACTCGACGATCGCCGCCGACGTGCTCGCCCGCCACCACCGCCAGCGCGGCGAGGAGGTCTTCTTCCTCACCGGCACCGACGAGCACGGCGAGCCCGTCGTCCAGGCCGCCGAGCGCGAGGGCGTCACCCCGCAGGAGCTGGTCGACCGCAACGCGCCGCGCTTTCACGAGCTGGCGGAGCGCATCAACGCCTCCAACGACTTCTTCATCCGCACCACCGACGCCGAGCACATGGCGAAGGTCCAGGAGGTCGTGCAGCGCGTCCCCGACACCGGCCACGTCTACGAGGGCCTCTACGAGGGCTGGTACTGCCCGCGCTGCGCCGACTTCAAGACCGGGGCCGAGATCGGCCCCGACAACACCTGCCCGATCCACGAGATCCCGCTCGAGTGGGAGAGCCAGCAGAACTGGTTCTTCCGCCTCAGCGCCTTCCAGGAGCAGCTCGAGCGGCTCTTCGAGCAGCGCCCCGAGATGGTGCAGCCGGACTTCCGCCGCAACGAGGCGCTCTCGTTCATCAAGGGCGGGCTCCAGGACGTTTCGCTGTCGCGGCCGAAGCTCTCCTGGGGCGTGCCGGTCCCGTGGGACCCCGAGCAGGTGCTCTACGTCTGGTGGGACGCGCTCCTCAACTACTACACGGCGCTCTCCTACGCCCGCGACGGCGAGGACCTGACCGAGCGCTTCTGGCCCGCCAACCTGCACGTGATCGCCAAGGACATCCTCAAGTTCCACACGGTCTACTGGCCCGCCTTCCTGCTCGCCGCCGGGCTCGAGTCGCCCCAGCACGTCTACGTGCACGGCTTCCTGCTGATGGGCGAGAAGAAGATGTCGAAGTCGCTCGGCAACGTGCTCGAGCCGAACGAGGTGATCGACCGCTTCGGCGCCGACGCGCTGCGCTTCTACTGCATGCGCGAGGTGTCCTTCGGCCAGGATGGCGCGGTCTCGGCCGCCGGGTTCGAGGCTCGTTACGAGTCGGAGCTGGCCAATGATTGGGGCAACCTCGCCTCGCGCACGCTGGCGATGGTCGAGCGCTACCGCGAGGGGATCGTCCCGGAGGGTGAGCCGGACCCGGCGCTCGGCCTCCAGGGGCTCGACGGCGAGGTCCGGGCGCTGCTCGACGACAACCAGATCTCGCGCGCGCTGGAGGAGATCTGGGCTCGGGTCCGGCGACTCAACGCCTACGTCGAGGAGTCGAAGCCCTGGGAGCTGGCCAAGGACGACTCGCGCTCCGGCGAGCTGGATTCGGTGCTCTACAACCTCGCCGAGGGCATCCGCTTCCTCGCCCTGCTGCTGCATCCGTACATGCCGGAGACCAGCGGCCGGCTGCTCGACGCGCTGGCCGAGGGCAACCGCGAGCTGGACGCGTTCGGCGCCCGCGGCGGCGGCGCCCGGATCGAGCGGATCGAGCCGCTGTTCCCGAAGCTAGAGCCCTGATGCGTTATGTGATTCGGACCTTCGTGGCGATGACCCTGTTCGCGTTCTGCTGGGTCGCGGTCGGCTACGGGATCTTCCAGATGCTGCAGATCGGCACCTGCGCGAGCGGCGGGCCCTACGTCTCCGCCCGTCAATGCCCGGACGGGATCACCGGGCTCTTCTTCGCCATCACCGGCGGCATCCTCGGCCTGTTCGCGGCCGCGGGCATCTACATCTCGCGCGGGCAGCCGCCCGGCTCGTCGCGCCCGCCGAACCGCGCCGCGGTCGTGATCTGGTTCTGGACGGGGCTCTTCTGGTCGCTCGCGGCGGCCTCGTTCCTCGCCGTCTGGGGGCCCGAGGCGAATCCCGGCCCCGGCGGCAAGACCGGCGGGCTGATCGTCGGCTTCATGGGCCTGGTGATGGGGGCCGGGGGCCTGTTCGCGCTCAACTTCCGCCGCCGCCCGACGCTCTCGGCCGGGCTCGTCAACACGGCGTTCACGCGCCTGGCCGGGACCGCGACCCGCTTCAGCGGCGCCGCCGACCCGGTCAGCCGCATCGACACGCTGGACCGCCTGCGCCGGCAGGGGACGCTGACCGACGCCGAGTTCGAGGCCCTGAAGTCGAAGATCGTCGGCGGGGCGTAGCCGTGGCGACCGAGGGCAGCGGCTTCAACCCGATCCCGGTGGTCGTGCACCTGGTCGCGATCGCGCTCGGCCTGTGGCTCGGCTACCTCGCCATGGACGCGATCGCCCCCAACCTCCCCGACCCGGATCAGGATCCTGGCCTGAGCTCATCCTCGGCGCCGCGCGCGGTCGCCGGCGACGATCCGGACTCCCTGTTTCGGGCCGTCAACCTGAGCTCGGCGCTCGCCCAGCTCGACGACCAGCTCGCCGCCGGCGACGGGATCGTCAGCCTGCACATCGAGCCGGGCTCGCTCGACGCCGAGACCGGTTCCGGCGACGGCACCTTCGCTCCGGCCGGCGTCCCCGTCGCGGTCCCGGCGCTGCTGGCGAGCGAGATCAACGAGCAGCGCGGCCGGGCCGGGCTCGGCGAGGTCTCCTACATGGACCTGGTGGCGACGGCGAGGGGTCCGCGCTGGTACGTGCAGCTCGACTCCGGCAAGGACATCGGGCCGCCGCCCTGGACCTACGGCGCCCCGCTCGAGGGCGCGCCGCTGACCGTCGGGCCGGCGCCGCCGAAGCCGGTCGGCTGATGATCGACAGCCACTGCCACCTCGGCCTCTGCGAGCCCGCCGACGCGGAGCTGGTCGCCGACGCCGCCCGGGTCGGGGTGAGGCGGATGCTGACGGTCGGGATCGACGAGGCGGCAAGCGAGGTCGCGATCGCCACGGCCGAGGCGCAGGAGCCGGTCTTCGCCGCCGTCGGGCGGCATCCGAACGGCACCGCCGGCTTCGACGACACGGCGGCGGCGCGGATCGAGGAGCTCGCCCGCCACCCGCGGGTGGCGGCGGTCGGCGAGACGGGGCTCGACTACTACCGCGACCGGGCGCCGCGCGAGATCCAGCGCCACGCCTTCCGGACCCAGATCGAGATCGCGCGGCGGGTCGGCAAGCCGCTCATCATCCACGTCCGCGACGGCGGCGCGACCACCGACGGCGAGGCGCTCGAGGAGACGTTCCAGATCCTCCGCGCCGAGGCGACCGGGGTGACGGTGGTCCTGCACTGCTTCTCGGCTCCGGCCGCGCGCGCCTTCGAGGCGGCCGAGTGGGGCTGGTACTGCTCGTTCGCCGGCAACGTCACCTATCCGAAGTCGGAGACGCTGCGCGAGGCCGCGCGCGAGGTGCCCGACGACCTCCTGCTGGTCGAGACCGACGCCCCCTTCCTCTCGCCGCAGCCGGTGCGCGGGAAGCCGAATCAGCCCGCGAACGTCGTCGCCACGGCCGAGACCGTCGCCGAGGTCCGCGGTGTCTCCTACGCTGAGCTCGAGGCGACCGTGGAGGCGAACGCCGCTCGAGTGTTCGGCTGGTGATGGCGAGAGACACCCGGGACCCCCGGAGGCGAAGCCGAGGAGGTGGCCGGTGAGATTGGGCCAGAACTTCCTCGCGGATACGAACCTGCTGGGGGCGATCGTCCGCGAGGCGGAGCTCGGCCCGGAGGACGTCGTGCTCGAGGTCGGGGGCGGGGAGGGGGCGCTGACGGCCGAGCTCGCGCCGCGGGTGGCGACCGTGCACGTGGTCGAGCTCGACGAGCGGCTTCGCGAGCCGCTCGAGGCCGTGGCGACCGAGCACGGCAATGTCGAGCTGCGCTTCGGCGATGCGATGCGGATCGACCTGGCGGCGCTGCAGCCGGCGCCGACCCGGATGGTCGCCAACCTGCCGTACGCGATCGCCACGCCGCTGCTGTTGCGGACGATCGCCGAGCTGGATGGAATCGGCTCCTGGACGGTGATGGTCCAGCGCGAGATCGCCGATCGCCTGCGCGCGGCACCCGGCTCGCGCACCTACGGGTCGCCGAGCGTGCTCGTCCAGCTCGCCTGTGAGGTGAGGATGCTGCGGACCGTCGACCGGGCGGTGTTCACGCCGCGCCCGCGGGTCGACTCGGCGCTGCTCGGCCTGCGCCGGATCGGGCCGGCCGCCCCGGCCGAGGTGGCGGCCGTGGTCCGCGACGCCTTCGCGCACCGGCGCAAGTCGCTGCCTCGCTCGCTCGAGCACTCCCGCCCGGGCGCGCGCGGACCGGCGCGCGCGGCGCTCGAGGCGCTCGGTCTGCCGGCGGACGCGCGCGCCGAGCAGCTCTCGCCGCAGCAGTTCACGGCCCTGGCGGCGGCGCTGGCCGAGGTCGCGCCGTGATCGTGCGGGCGCCGGCGAAGCTCAACCTCTGCCTCTATCTGGGAGCGGGGCGCGAGGATGGGCTGCACGAGCTGCGTTCGCTGTTCTGCCCGCTGCTGCTCTCCGACCGGATCGCGATCGAGGAGGCCGAGGGGGAGGCGGACGAGGTCGTCTGCCCGGGGGTCGAAGGGCCGAACCTGGTCGGGGTCGCGCTCGACGCGATGCGAGCGCGCGGCTGGCGGCGGGCGCCGGTGCGGGTCGAGATCGAGAAGCGGATCCCGGTCGCGGCCGGGCTCGGCGGCGGCAGCGCGGACGCGGCGGCGGTGCTGCGGCTGGCCGCCGGCGAGCTGGACGGACTGGAGGAGCTGGCGGCCGGGCTCGGC
Organism: Solirubrobacterales bacterium; assembly: GCA_033856255.1. Classification (GTDB taxonomy): domain Bacteria; phylum Actinomycetota; class Thermoleophilia; order Solirubrobacterales; family 70-9; genus WHSW01. The sequence continues at coordinate 72,603 of JAWVFH010000002.1, forward strand.
GCCGACGTCCCATCGCAGCTGGAGCCCGGGTTCGCGCTCGTCGGCGGGGCGGGCGAGCGGATCGAGCGGTTGCCGGACCCGGGGGCGTTCGCGGTGGTGATGATCGGCGCGGACGAGGGGCTGAGCACGGGCGCGGTCTACGCGGAGGCCGACTCGCTCGGGATCGGGCGCTCGGCCACCGAGCTCGACGGGCTCGCCGCGCGGCTGCGCGCGGCGGCGGCCGAGGGCGCTTCGCCGCTCGATTATCCGCAGCTGCTCGTCAACGACCTCGAGCAGGCGGCGGTCTCGCTGCGGCCGGAGATCGCCGAGGCGCTGGCGGCGCTCGACGAGGCCGGTGCGGCGCGATCCCTGGTCAGCGGCTCGGGCCCGACGGCGGTCGGCCTGTTCGCGGACATGGCCGCCGCCGACGCCGCCGCCTCGGCGTTGCCACCGCGTTACGCGCACGCGCTCGTCTCGGCGCCGCAGCGCCTCCGATAATCACCTCGTGGAGGGAGAGAGGCACAGCCGCCGCCGGCTGATCCTGATCGCGGTCCTGGTGATCGCCGTGGTGGTCGCGTTCAAGGAGCTGGCCCCCAGCATCGACGTCCAGCAGCTGCTTCAGGACGTCTCGCACAAGCTCGGCGACTGGACCTACGTGCTGGTCGGGGCGCTCGCCTTCCTCGAGACCGGGGCCTTCGTCGGGCTCGTCTTCCCGGGCGAGACGGCGGTGATCCTCGGCGGCGCGGTCGCGGGCCAGGGCGAGACGTCCATCGTGATCACGATCGCGATCGTCTGGTTCTGCGCCTGGGCGGGCGACACGACCAGCTTCTTCATCGGCGTTCGGCTCGGCCGCGACTTCGTTCTTCGCAACGGTCCGAAGGTACGGATCACGCACGAGCGGTTCGAGCAGGTGGAGGGGTACTTCCAACGCCACGGCGGCAAGACGATCCTGATCGGGCGCTTCATCGGGCTGGTCCGCGCGCTGGCGCCGTTCATCGCCGGCAGCTCGGGGATGCGCTACCGGGCATTCGTCCCGTACAGCGTCCTCGGCACCGGGCTGTGGGCGGCGGCCTTCTGCCTGCTCGGCTACTTCCTCTCGGCGAGCATCGACCGGGCGACCGCGATCGCCGGCAAGGGGGCGCTCGTGTTCGGCGTCGTCGTCACGGTGATCGTCGCCGTGGTCGTCGCGTCGCGCTACCTGCGCGAGCCGGAGAACCGCGAGCGGGTGGCGGAGCGGATCGCCACGACGCCCGGGCTGCGGCGGCTGCTGCCGCAGTTGCGGTTCGCCTGGCGGCGGCTGACGCCGGGGGGGCTGGGGCTGGAGCTGACGACCCTGATCGCGACCCTGGCGGTGGCCTCCTTCGTCTTCGTCGGCTACGCGCTGATCGTCTCCGGCGACGCCGGCCCGACGCCCGGCGATGCGCAGGCGATCGACGTCGTCGACTCGCTGCGCCGCGGTGGGCTCACGGACCTGGCCAAGGTGATCACGGCGCTCGGCTCGACGGCGGTTCTGGTGCCGCTGACGGCAATCGCCGCCGGGGTGCTCGCCTGGCGGCGGCGCTGGACGGAGGTGGCGGTGCTGCTGGTCGCGGTGGCGATCCTGCTGATCGCCGTCCCGGTGACCAAGGAGATCGTCGATCGGCCGCGGCCGGCCGGCGGGCTGGTCGAGGCGGGCGGCGCGAGCTATCCGAGCGGACACGCCGCCCACTCCGTCTTCTACGCCTGGCTGGCGCTGACGATCGCGATCCGCGTTCGCCCGGGGTGGCGCTATGGCTCCGCGCTGATCGCCAGCGGGATCGCGCTCACGGTCCTGGTCGGGCTGAGCCGGGTCTACCTCGGCGTCCACTACCTCAGCGACGTCAGCGGCGGCTGGGGGCTGGGGGTCTCGGCCTTCGCGATCTGCGCGATCGTGGCGCTCGTGATCACCCACCTGAGGCAGTTGCGGCAGAATCCGCACTGATGCCAGTGGTCGCGAAGATCGGCACCGAGTACATCCTCTTCGGCGCCGCGGGTCTGATCAGCGTGGTCGCGTTCGCGGTCCTGATCCTCGTCCCCGCGGTCGGGTCGTTCGGCCGCACCTGGGAGAAGCTGACCGCGATCCTCGTCTCCTTCTTCGTCCTCATCGCGCTGGCCGCGATCGGGATCGCGATCGGGATCGCGATCGTCTACTACTGGGACGACATCACCCACTTCTTTGGCGGCTGAGTTCGCCCGCGTCGCGCCCCCTCGGTCCGGTCCTAGACTTCGGGCGTGGCGCCAGAGTCGGGAACACGTAAAACCCCTGCAAAAAAGCAGGATGCCGACGCGCTCGACACGCTCTCGGAGGCGATCGAGTCGGGTGCCGGGCTGCCCGCGGTGGCCCGCGCGGCGGGCGCCGCGCTGGGCGCCAGCGTGGCGCTGATCGACCGCTCGAGCGCCGTGCTCGCGGTCGCCGCCTCTTCCTCCGCGGAGGAGAGCAAGCTGCTCTCGGGCGAGGGCGACGTCGGCACGCTGGAGCTGCGGGTGGCCGACGCGGTCGTCGGCGAGCTGCGCTACCGCCGCCGTGGCGGCGAGCCGCCGGCCGGGCTGACGCGGATGGTCTCGACCCTGCTGGCGCTGGAGCTGGAGCGCTCGCGGGCGCCGGAGTGGGCGAGCGACGAGGCGGCGGGGGCGTTCGTCAGCGCCGTCTTCGCCCGACGGGTCACCGACCGGGGCGACATCGTCGCCCGCGCCGCCGAGCTCGGCAGCGGGGTGGAGGCCGGGGCCGGGGTGATCTTCGCCCGCGCCGCGCCGCGCTCCGCGCAGACCGGCGATTGGCGGGCGCGGGTGCTGGTCGTCTCGCTGCGGGCGCTGCGCGCCGCCAGCACCGGGGCGATCGCGCGGCTGGCGGAGCAGGGCGACCGCGCCGAGGTGGGGGCGATCGTGCCGACCGACGAGCCGGCGACGCTCGAGCGGGCGACCCGGGCGCTGGTCCGCGAGCTCGACGCCTCGCTGCCCGGCTTTCACATCACGGTTGCGCGCAGCCGCTGGGTCGCGGATCCGGTCGACCTCTACCGCGCCGGCCAGGAGGCGCTGCTGGCGGCCAACGTCGCCGAGGCCGACGGGCTCGAGCTGCTCGCCTTCGAGGACACCGGGTCGTACCGGCTGCTGATGCCGGCGATGAGCGAGGACCCGGGCGAGCTCGAGCGCTTCTACGAGGAGACCGTGGCGCCGCTGTCGGCGTACGACGAGCAGTACGAGACCGATCTGGTGAAGACGATCGAGGCCTACCTCGAAAACGACGGCAACGTCACGCCGACCGCCGACCAGCTGTTCACCCATCGCCACACGGTCCGTTACCGGCTCGAGCGGGTGAAGGAGCTCTGCGGCCACGACATCACCTCGACCGAGGGCCGCGAGAAGCTGGGCCTGGGGCTGAAGGCGATGCGCGTGCTCGGCATCCCGCCCCCGCGCGGGCCCGCGATGGAGCCCGGCACGGAGGCGGGTAGGGCGAAGGTGCGGCGGAAGTCAGGCGACGACTAGGGCTAGCCCTCCTGGTATGGCCCAGCCACCTGGCAGAGGGCCGCGCCCACGGCGCCGCCGTTCGGATTGGCGGTGACGAGTACCTGCACCGCTTCCTCGGTCGTCGGCCCGTACAGGTCGACGACCAGGCCGAGCAGGTCCAGGTGCAGCGGCCCGAGCAGCAGGTTGAGGACCTCGCAGCTCCCCGGCGGGACCGGTGGCACGTCGCTGCCGGCGCGCCGCTTGCCCCCTGCGGCCTGCTGTTGCTGCGTGCGGACTGGCGCGCTGAACTGGAGCAGCTTCAGCGGTCGCCCGGCGAGCTTGCCGTTGAGTGAGCTGACCGTGTGCTTCGCCAGCGCGTCGCGGTTCAGCTTCAGACCCTCCGAGAGCTGGCAGAACAGCTTGCCGAGCGCGCGCTTGGAGTCGCCCGTGATCTCGACGTTGATCTCGCTGGTCCGTACCTCGAGCCCGAGCAGGTTGAGGTAGAGCTTGGCGAGGTGCAGGTCGAGGATCCGGCAGTTCTTCGTGGGAGCGACCTTGAGGTCAATCTCCTTGGTGACCGTCTCAGTGGTGCCGTCCTCGCGCTTCACGACTCCCTGCACGGGCCCGGTCGCGACGATCTTGCCGTTCTGGAAGGCAAACTTCTGTGCGCTGACGTCGACGCTGACGCGCGCCGTCTCCGCGCCGGCCGTCGCGGCCGCGGCGAGCAGCGCCATCGCGGCGAGCGCTCCCGCCAGCGGCACGGTCACGCGCCGACTCATCAACCCAAACCCATTCATCGTTCTCCCACTTTCGTTCCCACTGCTGGTCCGCCCGCCCCTACCCCGGGGCGGGCGGCGTAAGCGAGATGCGCCGAGCGATGACGGCTAGTTGAGGCCCGGGCCGGGAGCCGCGAACTCCTGGAAGCGAGCGACCTTGCCGTCGGCAAAGGTGAAGACGTGGGTGAAGCCGTAGCGGGCGTCGGTGCCGTCGGCGAGCTTGCCGGCACCGCGGCCGACGCTGGCGACGTGGTCGCCGTCGGCGATCAGCTCGTCGATGTCGATCGTCAGCTCGGGCCAGTTCTCGGCGACTCCAGCGAAGAACTCGCCGACCCCGTCGTGTCCGTGATAGGTGCCGCTCTGGGGCAGGGCCTCGGTCCCCTCCCACGAGATCTCGTCGCTGAGCAGCGCCAGCAGCGCCGGGATGTCGCCGCGGCCGAACGCCGCGTACGCCTCGTTGACCACGTCCGTGTTGCTTGCCATTGCGTTTCCTTCCTTGGGTCTGCGGGGATCCCGTCCGGATGCCCGTCGGCCAGCTATACGGCGCCGGCCCCGGGACGGATCAATCCCGGGAGCGGGCGTACGGCTCGAGTCCCTCGATCGCCCGCTTGATCGACCAGTTGTGGTTCCAGCGGAACATCGGGCGCAGGATCGGCGTCAGGTAGCGCAGGAGCGCCCGGTCGGCGATCACCCGCCAGTCGAAGTGCACGTGGACGCGGCCGTCGGCGGCGTCGGTGAGCGTCCAGACGCCGCGCCCGGTCAGGTCGCCGACTGCCTCGACCGTGAACGTGTCCGGCGGCTCGTACGCGACGATCTCCGAGCGCATCTTCAGGTGGTAGGGCAGCTGGCCCTTGAACTCCTGCTCCGAGACCCGGCCCACCTCCGGCGGCCCGTCGGTCTCGACCTTGATGTAGACCGGCTTCCACCAGTCGGGATAGGTCGAGGCGTCGGCGAGCGCCGTGAACACCGCGTCCCGTGGCGCGTCGACATCCCACTCGTCGATGAACACATATTCCGATGCCATCGGCTCTGCATACGCGAATCTATCCGCTTCGGATCAGTCAGCGGATTCGAACCTAGACCTAGCTCCGGGGGGAGGACTTGAACCTCCTCTTGATGGACCAAAACCATCCGGGCTACCGCTTACCCCACCCCGGAAAGGGCTCTGAGTGTATGTGTTTCCGTCCGACCGATAGACGAACATATGTTCGTGCCACGGAGCCCAAGATTCGACGAAGAGCAGCTGCGGGAGGCGATCCGCAGGTCGCATAGTTGGGCGGAGACGCTACGACGACTCCGCTATCGAACTGCCGGCGGCAATTGGCGCACGCTCCAGAAGTACGCCCGGCTCTGGAACATCTCAACCGATCACTTCGACCCGGATCGGATCAGGCGGGAGGCACTGCGAGTGCCAAAGCGCTCGCTCGAGGAAGTCATGGTTCGTGACTCCACGTACTCCAGGTTCCACCTGAAGCGGCGACTGTTTGACGAGGGACTGAAACGTCGCGTCTGCGAGGAGTGTGGCCAGGGTGAGATCTGGCGCGGCCGTCGGATAGCCCTGATCCTCGATCACATCAATGGGGTGCCGAACGATCATCGGCTCGAGAACCTGCGGATCCTCTGCCCGAACTGCGCCGGCACCCTGGACACCCACTGCGGGTCCAAGAACAGGATCTCGAAGCAACCGCGCGATTGTCTTGCCTGCGGTCAGTCGTTCTTTCCCAAGTACAGCCGTCACAGATATTGCTCGCGGAGGTGCGGACAGCGCTCGACGGGGCCGACGACTGTTCGCGGTGTGCCACGGCCACAACTCCGGCGCGTCGAGCGACCTCCATACCTGGTCCTGTTGAACGAGATCCAGAAGAACGGCTACCTCGCCACCGGCCGCAAGTACGGCGTTTCCGACAACGCGATACGCAAGTGGCTCCGCCAGTACGAACGCGAGCGGGCGATCGCCGAGGGCAGGGATCCCGACGTGATCGAGATCCCCACCCGTACGTGGCCCAACCAGCGCCGCGAGGCGGCATAGGCGGCGAGTTGCACGCCGTCTTTGCCGCGCGCCGCGTCGGGGCTCGGCGAGCCGTCGAGCTAACGGTCGACGCAGATCGCCTCGACGCTGGCGTTGAGGTCCTTGGACGACGTGTTGTCGACCGCGACCAGCCAGCTGTCCGGCTTGCTGTTGGCGTCGGGCCCGTCGGCGAGGTTCGAGTACACCAGTGCCTGTTCGCCGGCCGTTTCCGAGGCGCCGCCACCTCCGCCCGCGATCGGGACCGTCCCGTGCGGGCAGGCCTCCACGATCGTCGACTGCGTGCCGGCCGCGTTGTTGACCACCTTGCCGACGTAGTGATACCCGCTGGCCTTCAACGCCTGCCCCGACTGAAGCGCGATGCGATCACTGTTGTCGTGCGAGCCGCCCGCGAGCGCCGAGCCGGCGGCGGCGACCACTCCGATCGCCGCGATCGCAAGGATGGCGTGCCAAATCCGAATCGGCCGATTGAGAGCCCTCGCCATGTGCCTCCTCCTTCGTCCTGTGGGTCGAAAACGAACCTATATGCGGGAGCGATGGCCGGTCAAGCGTGCTGCACGCACTCTTGCCGCGCCTCGCCTCTACGATTCGGCCGGTGAGCGGGCCCACCGTCCTGATCATGGCCGCCGGCGAGGGGACGCGAATGCGCTCGTCGCTGCCGAAGGTCCTGCACCCGGTCTGCGGCAGACCGATGGTCGCCTGGCCCGTTCTCGCCGCGCGCGAGGCCGGCGCCGGGCGGATCGCCGTGATCGCGTCGCATGAGCGCGACCTGACCGCGGGCCTCCCTGACGGCACCGAGATCGTGATCCAGCCCGAGGCCGACGGGACCGGCGGGGCGATCCGCGCCGCCCACGACCTCGTCCGCGACTCGGAGACCGTCGTCGTCCTCTCCGGCGACCACCCGCTGGTCACCGGCGAGATCGTCGCCGCCCTGCTCGAGACCCACCGCGCGGCCGCCGCCGGCGCGACCGTGATGACCGTCGAGCTCGACGATCCTGGCGCCTACGGCCGGATCGTCCGCGACGACACCGGCGACATCGAGCGGATCGTCGAGACCAAGCACCCGGAGGAGGTCGAGTCCGAGATCCTCGCGCTCCGCGAGATCAACACCGGCACCTACGTCTTCGACGGCGGGCCGCTGACCGAGGCGCTCGATCGCCTGCGCAACGACAACTCCGCCGGCGAGTACTACATCGGCGACGTGCTGCCGATGCTGCGGGCCGACGGCCGCCGCGTCGTCGCCCACCGCGCCTCCGACCCGAACGTCAACCTCGGGATCAACAACCGCGTCGACCTCGCCGCCGCGACCGCCGAGGCCCGGCGCCAGATCCTCGAGCGCCACATGCTGGCCGGCGTCACGATCATCGACCCGGCGAGCACCTGGATCGAGGCCGACGTGGAGATCGCCGCCGACGCGACGATCGAGCCCGGCTGCTCGCTTCGCGGCGCCACGACCGTCGGCGCCGACTCGATCATCGGCCCCCACTCGACCCTGATCGACACCGCCGTGGGCGAGCAGGCACGCGTCGTCCACTCGCACCTGCAGGCGGCCACCGTCGGCAACCTCGCCACCGTCGGCCCGTTCACCTACCTGCGGCCCGGCGCCGATCTCGGCCAGGCCGCCAAGGCCGGCAGCTTCGTCGAGATCAAGAACTCGGCGATCGGCGAGGGCGCAAAGGTCCCGCACCTCGCCTACGTCGGCGACGCCGACATCGGGGCCGGCGCCAACCTTGGCGCAGGCAGCATCACCGCCAACTACGACGGCCGCGACAAGAACCGGACGAAGATCGGGGAAGGTGCGCGAATCGGCGTCAACAACTCGCTCGTCGCGCCGGTCAGCGTCGGCGACGGCGCATACACTGGCGCCGGCGCGGTGATCCGCGAGGACGTTCCGGACGGCGCCCTCGGAGTCTCGACGAATGAACAGAGGAACATCGAGGGCTATGCGGAGCAAAAGGCCGAGGCGAGCGACGCCGGCGATTCGGACGAGGCCGAGGGGGCGGGGTAGATGAGCATGCTCGAGGACAAGCCCCAGACGGAGGTGTCGTCGCCGCTGGTGAGCTCGATCCCGCACGACTACACGAAGCGGATGATGGTCTTCGGCGGCCGTTGCTCGATGGAGCTGGCGGCGAGGATCGCCGGCAAGCTCGACGTCGACCTCGGCCAGGCCGACCTGCGCACCTTCTCCGACGGCGAGGTCTACTGCCGCTACCAGGAGTCGATCCGCGGCGCCGACGTCTTCCTCGTCCAGTCGACCGCCGCCAACAAGGCGCAGGGGATGACCCCGAACGACGCCCTGATCGAGCTGCTGGTGATGATCGACGCCGCCAAGGGCGCGTCCGCGCACCGGATCATCGCCGTCCTGCCCTGGTACGGGTACTCGCGCCAGGACAAGAAGTCGGCCCCGCGCGAGCCGATCTCGGCCCGCGTCGTCGCCCAGACGCTCGAGGCCGTCGGCGTCGACCGCGTGCTGACGATGGACCTGCACTCCGGACAGGTGCAGGGCTTCTTCTCGAAGCCGGTCGACCACATGACCGCGATGCCGATGCTGACCCAGTACTTCATGGACCAGGCGTGGGAGAACGACCTGGTCATCGTCTCGCCCGACGCCGGCCGGGTGAAGGTGGCGCGCAACTTCGCCCGCAAGATCGGCGTTCACTGGGCGGTGATGGAGAAGGAGCGCCCCGAGCACAACGTCGCCCAGACCGGCTACGTGGTCGGCGAGGTCGAGGGCAAGACCGCGGTCCTCGTCGACGACATGATCGACACCGCCGGCACGCTCACCGGCGCCGCCAAGACCGTCCTCGACGAGGGCGCGGCGAGCGTGATCGCCTGCGCCACGCACGGCGTCTTCTCCGGCCAGGCCTACGAGCGGCTCGCCTTCGAGAACTCGCAGATCGAGCGGATCGTCGTCACCGACACGATCCCCCTGCGCCCCGGCGCCCCCGACAACATCTACGTGCTCTCGGCGGCCCAGACGCTGGCCGACTCGATCCGCCGCATCTTCGCCGACGACTCCGTGTCCGAGATCTTCGCCGGCGAGAACCAGCTGTTCTAGCAACCTAGCCCGGGTCGCTCACGTGCCACTCGCCGTCCTCGAGCAGCAGCAGGACCGTGCGCGGCTGGGCCGGCGCGTCCCCGACCTTGAAGCGGCCCTCGGCGCGGGCGCGGTTGCCGCTGACGCTGACGTAGCGCAGGCTGAAGGCCGAGTCGGCGAACACCGGCGCCAGCACGTCGAGGATCTTCGTGCACTCCGGGACCTGGTCGGTCTGCAGGCGCTGGGCGGTGCTCACCCGCAGCTGCTGGCGGGCGTCGGCGGTGAGCAGGTCGCAGAAGGCCGTCGAGTCGCCCGCCGCGGCGGCGGCGAAGAAGCCCTCGACCGCGTCGCGGGCGCGCTGCTCCTCGGTCACCGGGTCGGAGAACGGCCCCACGTCCTCGATCGCCAGCACGGCGACGGCGATCCCGACCAACAGCAGCAGGGCGGCGATCCGGCGGCGGGCGACGTCGCTCATGCGAGGACGGTAACGGCAGCGGCGGGTTCGGCAATACAGTTCCGCCGCATGGACGCACGCAGCCTCGATCTGCTCGAGACCCTCGCCCGGGCGCTGATGTGGGGCGCCGTAGCGGTGATCATCCTCGCGGTCGTCGCCGCGATCACGATCGCCAGCTCGCAGAGCACGATCCCGGGGATCGACGAGCTCCAGCGGCAGAACCGTGGCACCGTGGCCGTCCTCGCCCTCGGCAGCGGCCTGGCCGCCGGGGGCGTGCTCGCGGGGTTGGGAGCGATCATCCGGCTGATGGTCGCCGACCGCCGCGAGAAGTTGAAGGAGTAGCGGCGATGCTGCGGATCGGCCACAAGGGCGCCGACGCGCTCGCGCCCGGCAACACGCTGGAGAGCTTTGCCGCCGCGGTCGAGGCCGGGGTCGACGCGATCGAGCTCGACGTCCTCCGTCCCCGCGAGGACTTCCCCGACCCCGAGGACTGGCGCCGCGCGGCGGCCGGTCCGGCGCGGGCCGGCGGGCCGTTGCTCGTCGCCCACGACTGGGGCGACGCCCGGCGGCGCGAGCCGATTACGCTCGCCGAGGCCCTGGACGCCTTCGGCCGCCCGCCGCTCGACCGGGTTCGCTTCGACCTCGACCTCAAGGTCGCCGGGCGCGAGGACGAGATCGTCGCCGCGCTCGCCGAGCGCGGGCTCGGCGATCGGGCGATGGTCTCGACGATGGAGGTCTCGAGCCTCGTCTACCTGCGCGATGCCGCTCCCGACCTCGATCGCGGCTGGACGCTGCCGAAGGTGAGCCGTGACTGGTCGCGCAGCCCCTGGCTGCGGCCCGTCTTCGTCGCCGGCTCGGCCTCGCTGCGGACCCGGCTACCGGCGCTGGTTCGCCGCCGGGCGCCCGAGCTCGGCGCCTGGGCGGTCTGGATCTACCACCCGCTGATCACGCGGCGGCTGGTCGCAGCCGCTCACGAGGCCGGCGTCCAAGTGATCGCCTGGACGGTCGACGAGGCGGATCGGATCGATCGCCTGCAGACGCTCGGCGTCGACGGGATCTGCACGAACGACCCACGGCTGCTCGGCAATGACCGCGCACGCCCGGACGCGGAAGCAGAACAAAATGTCCGCGGCGTAGCCGCGGACAATTGATTCAGGCGAGAGCGGAGGACGTGGCGCGAGTTATTCCGGAGGACGTGGCGCGAGTGGTTACTTGACCTTGACCGCGGACTCGAAGTCCGCCTGCGTGAACCCGGTGGTCACCTCGCCCTCGGCCGCAAAGCGGTAGAGGGCGACGCCGAAGACGCCGCGCATCGCCTGGATGATCAGCATCGCGGCGACCAGCAGCACGACTCCGGCAAGCACCAGGACCGCGCCGGCGCCGTTGTCGGATGACACCCACAGGTAGGCGCCCCCGGCGATCAGCGCCACCGCCGGCAGCACGCCGAGCAGTCCGACGATGCCGCCGATCGCGATGTTGCCCGACACCTGTCCCTTCCAGCGTTCCTTGAACAGGCTCGTCGAGCGCTTCAGCGTCGTCAGCGGCCCGGTGCCCTCGAACGTGATCACGGGGATCGCGAGGAAGGTGATCAGCGACCACGCGGCCCCGATCAGCGAGCCGATGATCGCCTCGCCGATCGAGCCGCTCTGCTGGATCAGCGAGATCAGCGTCCCGACGAGCGCGGCGAGCGCCGCCCAGCCGGCGATCGCGCCGATCCGCTCGCGTGAGACCGCCAAGCCGTCGGAGATCGTCGCCGGCTGGCCGTGGAAGACCTTGTCCGCGGTCGCCGCCAGGGCGACGCCGAAGTAGACGGCGACGAACGAGGCGCCGTAGAGGCCGAGCGCGGTCAGCAGGCCGCCGACCACCCGCTGGCCGTCGTCGATCAAAAACAGCCCGGGGCCGACGAGGACGATCACGATCGCGATCGCCAGCAGCCCGCCGTAGATCGGGAAGCGGAACAGCTCCTTGTTCGAGCGCAGCAGCGCCCAGCTCTTCTTGGTCAGTTCCCAGCCCAGCTTGAACCTGCTCAAATCGTCTCTCCTCGGGTCGTGCTCGGATTCACGGTACACCCGGGTTCGGCAGGCGTGAATAGAGTCCTCGCGATGGCGGGCGAGCAGTCACTGCCAAGGGGGACCAAGCTGGCCCTCGTGGCGATGGGCCTGGGCGTGCTCGTGATCGCCAACGACTTCACGGCGCTCAACGTCGCCCTGCCGGCGATGGAGCAGGACTTCGACGTCGACGTGGGCACGATCCAGTGGACGGTCAACGCCTACACGCTCGTCTTCGGGATGGGCCTGGTCACCGGCGGCCGGCTCGCCGACATGCTGGGCCGGCGGAAGATCTTCTTCATCGGCACGGCGATCTTCGCCGCCTTCTCGCTGGTCGGCGGCCTCGCGCCCAGCTCGACGGCCCTGATCGGCGCCCGGGTCGGCATGGGCGTCGGCGCGGCGCTGATGTGGCCGGCGATCCTCGGCATGACCTTCGCCGCCCTGCCGCCGGCGCGCGCCGGGCTCGCCGGCGGGCTGATCCTGGGCATCGCCGGGATCGGCAACGCGCTCGGACCCCTGCTGGGGGGCGTGCTCACCGACGAGATCAGCTGGCGGGCGATCTTCTACCTCAACCTCCCGGTCGCGCTGCTCGCCGCGGCGGCGACGGCGAAGTGGGTCCACCAGCCCGCGGTAGCGGTGACCGAGCGCCGGATCGACTACGCCGGGATCGCGACCGTCTCGGGCGGGTTGGTGGCGATCCTGCTGGGCCTCGACCAGGCGGCCGACTGGGGCTGGACGGACCCGCGCGTGCTGGCGATGTTCGGGCTCGGGATCGCCCTGCTGGCGGCGTTCGCGGTGATCGAGCGCCGGATGGGCGAGGCGGCGCTGATCCCACCCGACGTGATCGCCAACAAGCCCTTTCGCGCCGCCTGCCTGACCGTGCTGATGCTCTCGGCCGTCTTCTTCTCGTCCATCCTCTACGTCCCGCAGCTGATGGAGAAGGTCCTCGGCTTCAGCGCCCTCAAGGCAGGCTTCGGGATGCTGCCGATGCTCGCCCTGTTCGCGGTCGTCGCCTTCATCGCCGGCCGCCTCTACGACCGCCTCGGCGGCCGCCACGTGATCATCGCCGGCACGGCGTTGCTGGCCGCGGGTCCGCTCGTAATTTCCCTCTTCGGCGCCGGCTCGGCCTACGGGGCGGTCGTCCCGGGCCTGGTCCTGGTCGGCGTCGGCGCCGGGCTCTTCTATCCCTCGATCACCACGGCCGCGGTGACGATGCTCGACGCGGCGCGCTCGAGCCTCGCCGGCGGGATCACCTACATGTTCCAGATCGCCGGCGGCGCGATGGGCCTGGGCCTGACGACGGCGCTGTTCACCAGCCGCTCCGAGGACCTCGTCGTCAGCCAGGCGCACGACGCCGGCCTGCAGATGACGGGCGACCAGGCCGGCGTCATCCACGGCGTCCTCGCGGGGACGACGCCGGGCGAGGACGCGTTCCACCAGTTCGACGCCTCGGTCGCCGACAAGGTCCTCGACGTGGTCAAGGACTCCTTCGTCGGCGGCGTCCAGCTCAGCCTGCGCGTCGTCGCCGCGATCGCGCTCGTCGGCCTGGTAATTGCGATCAGGGGGGTCCGGGTGCCGAAGACCCAGCCGCAATCCCCGGGACCCGCTTGACCCCGCGGGACTCGAAGTAGCCCCACTCCTCGCGGCCGAGGTCGGTCTCGGGCTCGTCGGCGTAGACCCACTCGCGCATGATCCGGTGCCAGTTGCGCTTCGCGCCGAGCTGGGCGAGGACGGCGATCACGCCGATCTCCATCCGCCGGCCCATCAGCTCCTCGGCGGGGATGCTCTCGCGGCGCATCACCTGGAAGTACTCCGAGCGCGGGTCGGAGGCGGACTCGATGATCTTCATCACCCGTCGGGCGGAGACCTGGTACTCGCGGTCCTCCATGTACCAGCCGCCGACCAGCATCACGTGGTCCATCAGCTGCTCGGCGTCGAGCTTGGTCGGCTTCTTGATGAACCCGAGCTCGTGCAGCTGCAGTCGCAGCGCCTCGGGGTCCTTGCGGATCGCCGCGTCGAGCGCCGCCTGCTCGAGCTCGATCTGCTCGCGGTCGAGCTTCTTCGTCATCCCGAAGTCGAGGAAGGCCACCCGGCCGTCCTCCATCAGCAGGTAATTGCCGGGGTGCGAGTCGGCGTTGAAGTGCTGCAGGTGGTAGATCGAGCCGAAGCAGAAGCGGAAGACGATCTCGCCGAAGCGGCTGCGCTGCTCCTGGTCGAGCTCCTTCACCTCCTCGAACTGCTTGCCCTCGACGAACTCGGTGACCAGCACCCGGCGGCGCGAGAGCCGCGTGATCACGTCGGGGACGTAGATGAACGGGTGGCCGCGGTAGGCGCGCGAGAAGGTGCGCTGGTTCTGCGCTTCGTACTCGTAGTCGAGCTCCTCAAGCACCCGCTCCCTGAGCTCCTCGGCGACGGACTTCGCGTCCAGGCCGGGGGCCAGCGCCTTCGCCAGCCGCACGAGCACGCCGGCGTTGCGCATGTCGGACTCCAGCGCCTCGGCCACCCCCGGGTACTGGATCTTGACGGCGACCGGGCGCCCGTCGTTGAGCGTCGCCCGGTGCACCTGGCCGATCGAGGCGGCGGCGAAGGCGTGCGGCTCGAAGTCGGTGAAGTGGGCGTGCACCGGCTCGCCGTACTCCTCCTCGATCACCTTCGAGACCCGCTCCCAGGGCATCGGCGGCGCCGAGGTGCGCAGCTTCGCCAGCTCCTCCTGGTAGAGCTCGGCGTACTCGGGGGGCAGGAACTCGGTGTCGATGAACGAGGCCAGCTGGCCGATCTTCATCGCCGCGCCCTTCATCTCGCCGAGCGTGCGGACCATCTTCAGCGCCGTCTCCAGGTGGCGCGCCTCGAGCTTCTCCTCGGCCCCCTCCTTGGAGCGGGCGACGCCCGCCGCGCGCGTCCCCGCGTACTTCGCCGCCTGGCCGCTGACCGCGGTGCCCAGCTTCGCCGAGCGCCGCACGCGGCCCTTGGGGATCTTCATCTCGTCGCCGGCCACGGCCGCAGGGTACCCGCGGCCGGTACCGCGACCTCATACGCTCCCGCGTGTTGATGAGGGGGATGAGGCGACTGGCCGCGACCATTGCTCTCGCGGCGCTGTGCGTTGCCGCCCCGGCCGCGCGGGCGGACGCCCAATCCGACTACGAGACCGGCCTGGCGCTCGGCGCCGAGGCCTACCAGTACGGCGTCCCGCTGCTCGACACCGACCGGATCTTCCGCACCAACACCAGCGTCAGCAGGTCCGACGGCATGGGGGACGCGCCGGTCAACCGCTTCTCCCATGCCCGCGAGCTCGCCAATGCCGCGGCCCACGATGTCGTCGCCCCCAACCACGACACGCTCTACTCGATCGCCTGGCTCGACCTGTCCCGCCAGCCGCAGATCCTGCACGTGCCGTCGATGCACCGCTTCTTCGCCTTCGAGCTCGTCTCGCCGTCGACCGAGAACTTCCGCAACATCTCGACCGCGACCGGCTACCAGGAGGGCGGCGACTTCGCGATCGTCGGACCGGACTTCGACGGCAGGCTGCCGGCCGGCGTCAAGGCGGTGCACTCGCCGTACGACCGCGTCTGGATCATCGGCCGCACGTACATCAAGGGGGAGGACGACACCGAGAAGGTGAACAAGCTCCAGAACGCCTACCGGCTGTTGCCGCTGTCGCGCTACGGCAAGCCCTACAAGCCGCCGGTGATCGAACCGGTCGACACGACCGTCGATCACGCGCCGATCCCCGGGCTCGGGCCCGGCGACGATCCGCTCGAGTTCTATTCGGCGCTGAACGAGCTGATGCGGCAGTTCCCGCCGCCGGCCGCCGACCAGCCATTGCTTGACCGGCTGGCCGCGATCGGCGTGACCGCCGGTCCCCCGGCGGAGGTCGCGCTGAGCGAAGACACCCTGCGCGGCATGCGCGATGCCGTTACCGGCGGGCCGGCGGCGGTCCAGGCCGAGATCGCGAAGCGCTACGTCGCCGAGTTCGCCAAGCACAACGGCTACCTGATGGGCGACGTCGGCCACTACGGGACCGACTACACGCTGCGGGCGATCACCGACCGGCTCGGCGTCGGGGCGCTGAAGCCGAAGGTCGCGATCTACGCGTTCACGCAGACCGCCAACGACCTCAGCCCGCTGACCGGCGGCGGCCGCTACGTCCTGCATCTGCCCGCCGATCAGCTGCCCGTGCCGGCGAGGGCGTTCTGGTCCGTGACCCTCTACGACGCCGACGTGTTCCTCTTCGACAACCCGTTCAACCGCTACCTGATCAACGACCGCTCGAAGCTTCACTACAACGCCGACGGCTCGCTCGACCTCTACGTCCAGGCCGACCAGCCGGCGGATCCGGCCCAGGCGCAGAACTGGATCCCGGCGCCGCCCGGGGCCTTCAGGCTGATCTGGCGCCTGTACGACACCGGTCAGGCCCGGTTCGGAATCCTCGACGGCACCGGCTGGCAGCCGCCCGCGGTCCAGAGCTGCAGCGGCGGCGTCGGCGGCGCCGGCACTCCCTGTGCCTCTTAGGTAGCGGTTCTCTATCCTCAGCCGTCGCCATGGCTGACGATCGCGCAACCCTCAAGGCCCAGCCTCGCACCGAGTTCGGCTCGCGCGAGAGCCGCCGCCTGCGCCGGGAGGGGCTCGTGCCCGGGGTCGTCTACGGCTCCGGGGAGGAGGCTCGCCCGTTCCAGGTCGGTGAGCGCGACGTGCGCAACGTGCTCGTGCACGGCGGCGCCCTGATCGACGTCGAGATCGAGGGCTCGAAGGCGGTCCCGGTCGTGATCAAGGAACAGCAGCGTCACCCGGTGCGCGGCAACCTGACCCACCTCGACCTGCAGGAGGTCGACCTGCTCGAGGAGATCCAGGCCGACGTCACGATCGAGCTGATCGGCGCGGAGGACTCGCCCGGCGTCAAGGAGGGAGGCGTGCTCGAGCACGTCACCCACGAGATCCCGATCACCGCCCTGCCGACCGCGATCCCGGAGTCGATTCCAGCCGATGTGTCCGGCATGGAGATTGGCGACACGCTTCAGCTCAGCGCCCTGATCGCCCCCGAGGGCGTCGAGTTCTTCCTCGGCGAGGACCAGAGCGCCGACGAGATCACGATCGCCACCCTCTCGCCGCCGCGCGTCGAGGAGGAGCCCGAGCCCGACGTCGAGGAGGAGACCGCGCTGGTCGGCGAGGACGGCGAGCCGATCGAGCCCGCCGAGGGCGAGGAAGCCGCCGCCGAGGGCGAGGGCGCCCCCGAAGGTGGCGGCGACGACTCCGGCGACTCCGGCGAGGAGTAGCCCTGCGGCTGTTCGGCCGGAGCTCCGATGAGCCCGGCGAACGATTCCTGGTGGTCGGCCTCGGCAACCCGGGGCAGCAATACGAGCGCACCCGCCACAACGTCGGCTTCCGCGTCGCGGCCGAGCTCGCCGGGCGCTGGGACCTGTCGCCGGCCAAGGACAAGTACCGCGGCCGTATAGCCGAGGGGCGGATCCGCCCGGGCGGGCCCCGCGTCGCCCTGCTCACGCCGCTGACGTTCATGAACGAGTCCGGCGACTCGGCCGGGCCGGCGCGCGGCCAGCTCCGCGTCCCCCTCGACCGGGTGATCGCCGTCCACGACGAGATCGACCTCCCGTTCGGCGAGATCCGCGCCAAGCTCGGGGGCGGGGTCGCCGGCCACAACGGCCTCAAGAGCCTCAAGCGCGGCCTCGGCTCGACCGACTTCTGGCGAGTCCGGGTCGGCGTCGGGCGCCCCGACTCGAGCGAGCCCGAGATCGTCTCCGCCTATGTGCTGTCGCGCTTCTCCGAGTCCGACGGCGAGGTCGCGGGGCTGATCTCCGCCGCCGCCGACGAGGTCGAGCGGCTGGTCGAGCGGCTCGCCGCCGACGAGGGGCCGGACGCCGAGTAGCCCGGCCACCAGTTCCAGCGCCCCAGCAGGGTCATCAGCGAAGGGACGAGCAGGGCGCGGACGATCGTCGCGTCAAGGAGCACGGCGACCGCGACCCCGATCCCGAGCTCCTTGATGAAGACGATCTGCGAGGTGGCGAACGCCCCGATCCCGATGCAGATCAGCACCGCCGCCATCGTCACCACCCGCCCGGTGCGCTCGAGCCCGAGCGCGACCGCCTCGCTGTTCGGAGCGCCGGCGTCGTGGGCCTCCTTGATCCGGGTGAGCAGGAAGACGCCGTAGTCGGTCGAGATCCCGAACCCGACCGCGACCAGGACCAGCGGTTGCGCGAGGTCGAGCGCTCCGAGGCTGTCGTAGCCGAACAGCCCCTCCAGCCGCCCGTCCTGGAACACGAACACGAGCACTCCCAGCGCTGCGCAGAGCGTCAGCGCGTTCATCAGCACGGCCTTCACCGGCAGGACGACCGACCGCGTCATCACGAACAGGATCGTCAGCGTCGTCAGGATCAGCAGCCCGAGCGCCAGCGGCAGGTGGTCGGCGATACTCGCCTTCTGATCGACGTAATCGGCCGCCCGGCCGCCGACCAGCACCGGCCCGGGCGCGTCGATCGCCCTGATCTCGCGCACCAGCTCCTCCGAGCCCGCGGCCCGCGGCCCCTCCGCCGGCGAGACCCTGATCAACTCGGCCCGGCCGACGCTGCTCGGCGGGTCGACTCGGGCGGCGCCCTCGAGGTCCCGGATGCGCGCCGCGACCGCCCGCGCCTGCGCGTCGGTGACCCGGTCGAGGACGACGAACAACGGCAGGGTCAGGTTCGCCGGGAACTGAGTGTCGAGCGTCTCGCGAACCTCGCGGCTCTCGGCCCCCGGCGGCAGCGCCGAGGTGTCGACCGCTGTGTAGCGCGCCGACAGGAACGGAAGCCCGAGCGCGATCAGCAGGGCCGAGGCACCGATCGCGATCGGCACCGGGCGGCTGCTGACCAGCCGCGCGATCCGGTACCAGGCCCCCCGTGACTCCGGGCGTGCCTGCTCGGCCGCGACCCGCTGCAGCCGCGCCGGCGCCCACGAGTTGACCCGCCGTCCGAGCAACGCCAGCAGGGCCGGGAGGACGAGCAGCGCCGCGGACCCGGCGGCGAGGCCGACGATGATCCCGCCCAGCCCCATCGAGTACAGAAAGCGCTGCGGGAAGACGAGCAGCGAGGCCATCGCACAGGCGATCGCGATCGAGCTGAAGGCGACCGTGCGTCCGGCGCTGGTCACGGTCGCCCGGATCGCCTCGGGGCCGGGTCCCAACCGGGCCAGCTCCTCCCGGTAGCGGGTGACGATCAGCAGGCCGTAGTCGACCGAGAGCGCGAGTGCCAGCCCGAGCACGAGGTTGAGCGCGAAGACGGAGATCTCGGTGAGCTCGTTGGCGATCCGCAGGCCGGCGATCGCGCAGGCGACCGCCAGCGCGCCGACGGCGATCGGCAGCAGCGCCGCGACCAGGCCGCGAAAGAACCAGAACGAGACCAACAGCAGCAGCGGGAAGGCGATCAGCTCGGCGAGCGCGATGTCGGAGGCGACGGTCTCCTTGACGTCGACGTTGCCGGGCGCCTCGCCCCCGAAGCGAACGCCCGGGTCGTCGGCGAACTCATCGTGCAGGCGCTCGGCCGCCAGCTGCTGCTCGCGGTCCGAGGGCGTCTCGAAGAAGCCGACCACGAACGCCTTCGTCCCGTCGGTCGAGATCATCGAGCGGTCCCCGCTCGTGTAGTAGCTGGACACGAGCCCAACCCCGCGTTCGAGGAAGATCCGCCTGGCGACGTCGTCAACGCGTTCCTGAGAGCCCGGCGAGCGGAACGACCCGGGCAGGTCGATCAGGGCGACGATCCCGGCGTCGGGATCGATCCCGATCTGGTCGAAGACGAGCTCGGTGGCGCGGACGCTGTCCGACTCCGGGTCGGCGGCGCTGAACGGATACAGGCGATCGATCGCCGAGGCGCCGACGACCAGCGCGACGACCGTGACCACGGCCGCCCCGGAGAGCACCGCGCGCGGCCGGCGCGCGCTCAGCCGTGCGAGGGCGTCGAGCACGCGCGCGGGCCGCGGCGTGGCGGAAGGATCAGTCCTTGGACGCCGTGAGTGTTGCCGTGGAGTGCGGCGACGAGGTGATATCGACCGTGGCGTCGAAGCCGACCTTGGTCAGGATCCCCGTGAGCGTGAACTTGATCGACGGCTCGCACGGCGAGGTCCCGCTGGCGGTGACCTTGTTGCCCTTGCGCTTGTAGGTCAACTGGAAGTCGGTGCCGAACGCCTGCGACGGCGTCACGATCTTGAACCCCTTCCTGCTCCACTTGTTGTTGCCCTTACCCGGCTTCAGCGTCACCGTGTCGGAGGGCGGGTCGGGGCAGCCGAGGACGTTGCCGCTGAAGTCCACCAGCGGGGTGAACTTCCTGCCCTTCACGGTGATGTTGGCGAGGATGTCGCCGGTCGAGCCGAAGGTGTTGTTGGTCCAGGTTCCGGTCCACTTGCCCTTGATGTCCTTCGGCTTGAAGCCCTTGCTGGCCTTGTTCCCGGGCGCCGGCTGGGTGTCGGAACCGGAGGAGACGGCGACGGCGCCGACCACCCCGCCGAGGACGACCACGGTCGAGATCAGCGCGAGGGTCTTGGGTCGCATAGGTTGCTCCTCCCGAGTTGCCGGCGCCCCCGATTATGCCTCAAGAACCGACCAGATACTCCGTTGCCGACCGGGTCGCGCTGCTCCAGCTCGACCGCCCCGACGCCCGCAACGCGATCAACACCCAGATGCTCGAGCAGATGCTCGCCCACCTGGCGAGCGCCCGCGACGACGACGAGGCCCGGGTGGTGGTCGTCTCCTCGACCGACCACATGGGCCTCTCGGCCGGCGCCGACGTCCGCGAGCAACTCGACGAGGCGGGCGGCGTGCGCCGGATGGAGCTGTTCGCCGAGCTCTACGACGAGCTCACCGGCTTCCCCAAGCCGACGATCGCCGCCTGCCACGGCGCCTGCGTCGGCGGCGGCGCCGAGATCGCGGTCGCCTGCGACCTGCGCGTCGGCGGCTCCAACCTGCGCCTGCGCTTTCCCGGCGCCGCGCTCGGCGTCCCCGTCGGCCCGGCCCGGCTGGTGACGCTGTGCGGCCTCTCGGTCGCCAAGTACCTGCTGCTGACGTCGAAGGAGGTCGACGCCGACATGGCCTACCGCTGGGGCCTGATCCACAAGGTCGTCTCCGCCCCGCGCACCGAGGAGGCGTCGCTGCAGCTCGCCGTTCAGGTCGCCGAGCACCCGCCGGAGGCGGTCGCGTGGATCAAGCGCACGCTGCACGAGCTCGACGGCGTCGAGGGCCGCTCGAAGGTCGAGGGGATCGGCCAGGTCGAGTGGGCGCGCACGGGCCCGGGGCTGCCGTACCGCGAGTAGCGGGCTAGCGGTTGAGCTCGTCGACGACCCCGAACAGGTCGCCCTCGCGGTAGAAGTCGACCGAGATCAGGTTCGCGGTCAGGCCGCGCTGCTGCTCGCAGTGGCGGATCCGGGCGAGCAGCGCGTCGTGGGTGTTGACCCTGGACGCGTTCGAGGGCTTCGGCGCCGGCGACGTGTCGATCCAGTGATTGATCAAAAACATCGGCGCGTCGGCCTGGCCGCGGTTGGGCACGCAGCTCGCCTCCAGCTTCGCCGGGTCCGTGAGCTGCGCCGGCTTCTTGAACGAGTACGGCGTCTCCTGGACGAGCGCGTCGTAGGCCGAGTGGTAGTAGGGGATCGCCGCGCCGCCGTCGTTCTTCTCGGCCATCATCACCGTCCGGCCGCCGCTGTCGATGATCTCCTGCAGCGTCGGCAGCGGGTCGAGCGGCCCCTTGTAGACGTAATCGATCAGGCCGCTATCCCGCACGGCCGCGTCGATGTCTGCCGGGGAGACGTAGTCCTCGATCACGATCATCAGCACCTCGTCGGGGTTGGCGGCGAGGAAGTCGCGGTACTGCCTGAAGGCATCGACGATCGGGATCGCCCCGAGCTCGCAGAAACGGTGGCAGAGGTAGACCTCTCGCGGCCCGGTCACCTCCGAGTTGACGATCCGGTCGCGGATCCGCAGGGCGGCGTTGAGCGCGTCGGTCCCGAGCTCCTCCTCGTAGGCTTGGCGCTCCGGGCCGTCGAGGTTGGAGAGGTCGGTCTTGATCGTCCCGTCCTGGGTCGGGGTCCCGTAGTGGGCGTCGATGAAGAGGCCGCGGATGCCGTCGTGGAGCTGGTCGGGGAAGCCCGCCTCCTGCTGGGCGAACAGCCACCCGGGGTTGGTCGCGGCCGACATCGCGTTGTGGGTTGACGGGAAGGCGACCTGGTCGAGCGGCCGGTCGCACAGCGCCTCGCTGCCGTTGCAGCCCTCGGTCTTGATCGCCGCGGGTGACTCGTCCGTGCCGCCGACGCCGATGAAGACGCTGCCGGCCAGCACGATCAACCCGGCCGCGATCCCGGCAGCGATCAGCGCCCGCCCGCCCGCGGCACGATCCGCCTCCGCCTCCGCCGCATGCGCCGGAATCGTCATCCGCATCAGCTCGGCGACGCCGGCGTAGACGACGTAGAGGCCGGTGAAGATCACCACCAGGTCGAGGAAGGCGTCGCGGCGGAGGATGATCAGGACGCCGGCGGCGATCAGGGCCACAGCCCGCAGAACCCGGAGGCCGCGGCGCTCGGGCACCCTGGCGATGAATCCGAGCCCGGTTCGAAGCGGCGCGGTGATGTCGACCGGGCGCAGCAGCGAGGAGGCCGCGGCGGCGATCACGGCCCCGCAGCCGGCGAACAGGTAGAGCGTCGTGGTCAGGTCGCCGAGGAAGGCGCCCCAGATCCCGTCGAGCGCGTCGCGCGAGCCGCCGGGATCGACCCGCGTCAGCACGTACGCCCTCGCGGCGCCGAGCCCGACGACGGCGACGACGCCCCAGATCATCACCGCGAGCCCGAGCGCGGCCATCGTCCGGCGGCGATCGGCGTCGACGGCAAGCGCCCCGGCCACCAGCCCGAGCGCCAGCCCGAGCAGGACCAGCTCGGCCCAGAACGCGTTGTCGGCGACCCGGGCGACGTCGGCGACCCAGCCGGGCGTTGAGATCTCCGTGACCTGGAAATCGGCGGCGCCCGGGATCTGCTGCGCGATCTGCGGCCTCAGGGCCTCGAAGGCGCCGCGCAGGACCTGGCCGAGGTCGGCCACGGTCAGGGTCACGGTGTCCTGGTCGTGCTCGAAGACGGTGCGGTGGAGGTCCGCCACCCCGGCGCGGAACGCGCTCTGGAAGACGCTGCTGCCGACGACGCCGTCGACGACGGTCTCGATCAGCGGCCGGAACCCGATCAGGTCGGCCTGGGCCCGCAGGACGACGTCGTCGGTGACCCGGGTCGCGACCTCGGCCTGGACCGCCTCGTCGTCGAGCGCCGCCGTTGCCCGGTCGGCGAACTGATTGGAGTCGAAGAGCGCGTCGTTGGCGTAGCCGGTGACCGCCGCCGCCAGCAGCGCCAGCGCGGCCAGCGCCGCCAGCGCCGATGCGGCGATCCTGCGCGTCCCCTCGCTCACGGCGCCAGCCTACCCGCGGACCTGGACCGCCCGGTTGAGGCTCAGCGGGGCCGGATCGTCAGCCGCTTCGAGTGCGTGCCGGTGAATCCGTCGACCGGGTTCGCGTGGGCGCGGACCAAGGTCCTGCCGGCGAACCGGACTCGGGTCGTCCACCGGCACTTGCGACCGGTGACGACCCCCGAGACCAGCGGCCTCCAGGTCTGGCGGCCGCGCTGGCGCTGGATCGAGACCCGCTGCCAGGCGGTCTGGGGACACGGCGTCATCCGCGCCGTCAGCTCGACCTTCGGATCGCGGCGATGGCGCTCGATGCGCAGGGACAGGTCGCGCTTTCGCGCCTTGACGTAGTGGTCGGGCCCGAACTGCTGCCAGGTGGCGGCGAGCGGTTGCTGGCCGACCCCGGGCTTCGACCAGTCGCAGACCCCGTCGGGGAAGATCGCCGCCAGCCGCTGCGACTGGGCGGCGTTCATCGGCGGGTAGTCGGCCGCCGCGATCGGCTTCAGCTGGCACTTGACGACAAGCGAGTCGAGGGGCCGGCCCGCCTGCTGGGCCGGGAGGCTGTGCGGCGCATAGGTCGTCTGGCACTGGCCGCTGCCGCCGATCTGCGCCGGCTCGTCGATTCGCTGTCCGGAGATCCAGCACGCGTCGACCGCGTCGGCGGGCTTGTCGGCGATCAC
The DNA here is from genome assembly GCA_033856255.1 of Solirubrobacterales bacterium. Lineage (GTDB taxonomy): Bacteria > Actinomycetota > Thermoleophilia > Solirubrobacterales > 70-9 > WHSW01. The sequence continues at coordinate 96,472 of JAWVFH010000002.1, forward strand.
CTTCTCGGCCGCCGGGCGGTTCGAGTCGTCGGCGGCGATCGCGTCGAGCCAGCGGCCGATCGTGTCCAGCGCCGCGTCGCGCATCGCGGTGACGCTCTGGCCGCCCTTGGCGCGGAGCATCACCTGGTTCGCGGCCGTCCCGTGCGCGGCGATCAGCCGGGCGCGGGTGATGAACGTGTTCAGGTACTGGTGCACGTTGATCTCGTCGTCGACGTAGTCGCGGAGGTCGACGATCGGCACGGCGGTGAACCCGCCCGCGGTCTGGTTGATGCGTCCGGTGCGGTAGGCGAGCGCCAGCGCCTCCGGGTCGGCGACGCTGCGGGCCGCGACGATGTTGCCGTCGTTGTCGTAGCCGCCGATGCCCTGGTTGAGGTCGAGGAACTGCTTCACGGTGAGCGCGCCCTGCTGCAGCGCCACGAGCCCGTACTGGACGCCGACGTTGTCGAGCGTTCGCCGGGCGAACCCGGTCGCCGGGTCGCGGCCGTAGACGTTGACCATGCTGTCCCAGATCGTGCAGCGGGCTCCGCCGGGGTTGGTGACCGGGTCGTAGATCAGCGGCCCGAGCAGGGACTCGTCGCAGCCCTCGGTCGCCTTGACGACGTCGGCGCCGGCGCCGAGCGCGAGGCAGCCGTCCGGATCGGCCAGACCGGTGATCGCGCGCCGCTCGGCGTCGCTCAGCGCCTGGCCGTCGGCGGTCGCGAAGTAGGCGTTGAGCAGCCGGCAGTCCGGATAGTTCGGCTGGCCGGTGTCCGGGAAGCTCGCCCCGGGCATCAGCCCGTCGAGCAGGCCCGGGTAGTTCTGGGCGATCATCTGCTGCTGGATCGAGCCGCCGGAGCCCCCGTCGCCGACCGTCCACACCGGCGCCCGGCCGAGCGATTCGATGATGTGCTCCTTGACCATCTCCACCGTCTCGGCCGAGAGCACGTCGTTGCAGGCGGTCCCGAGCACGGTCAGGCTCGCGCTCGCCACCGAGTAGCCCTGGGAGAGCTGGCGGTCGTCGAGGACCGTGCCGATCCCGTCGGAGCCCTGCTGGTAGCCGGTCCCGCAGCCGCCGCCGAAGCCGTAGACGAGGCGGCCGTTCCAGCCCTCGCCGGTGACGCCGCCCGGGGCGAGCACGGCCCAGCGATAGATCGAGCGGTTGATCGTGCCCGACTCGATCCTGACCACGTAGTCGACCGTCGTGCCGTCGCGCGTCGTCGTCTGCGCCAGGTCCGCGGGGCGCGAGGTGGGATCGGCGAGGGGCTTGAAGGCGCCCCCGGTGGAGCGGTAGCGGTACTCGACCTGTGTCGGCGCCGAGCAGTCGGTGTCGGTCGGCGCCCCGAGGCCGGCGTCGGCGGTGGTGCAGACGAACGGTGTCTGATGGGGGCCGGAGAGCAACGGCCCGGCGATCGGGGTGTTGAAGACGGTCAGCTCGGCGGCCCGGTTGGCGCCGCGAGCGAGGGCGGCGATCCTGTTCTGCTTCGGGTCCAAGCCGTCGACGAGGCCGACGAGCCGGCGGTCGGCGCTGTGAAACTCGAACGCGTCGGTGACGTCGACCCCGTTTCGCTGCACCCGGACGTGCGACGACGGCGTGCCCTTCGGCACGTCAACCGCGATCAGCGTGTCGCCGCCCGTGACCAGCATCGGGTCGCTGGACAGCGACTCGATCCTCAGCCTGTCGCCGCCCTTCGCGGTCGCCGGCGCCGCCGTTGCGATGGTCAGCGCGACCGCGATCGCGGCCATCGCCGTCCCCTGCCAGGCCCTGCCCCTCATTCACCCGCCTGAACCCGTGCTGGGCGCCGAAGTTGCTCGGCTACCCTCCCTCGACTGCTCAGGTCGCTGCTCGACATAGCGCTCGGCGACGAGCGACTCGCGGACCTCGCGGCCCGGATTTCCGCCGGCGAGGCGGTCGACCTGCGCGCTTCCGGCTCAATCCGCCCCTATCTGCTCGCCGCGCTGCTCGATTCCCCGGAAGCGCTTGCGGGACGGCCGGCGCTGGTCGTCGCCGCCGACGACGTCGCCGCCCGGGATCTGGCCCGCAGCCTCGGCGCCTATCTGGCGCCGCGCCGGGTCCGCTACTACCCCTCCCGCGGCACCGGCTACGAGTCGCACCTGGCGCCGCCGCCGCACCTCGTCGGGCTGCGGATCGGCGCGCTCGACGCGCTCACGGCGGAGGCGGCCCCGGGTGACGAGGCGCCGATCGTCGTCGCCTCGGCCGTTGCCCTCGCCGAGGCCGTCCCCGACGCCTCGCTGCGCCCCGCCGGCTTCGTTCTCCACAAGGGGGAGGAGATCGACCTCACCGACGTCTCCGAGCTCCTGGTCGAGGCCGGATACGAGCGCACCGAACAGGTCGAGGACCGCGGGCAGTTCTCCGTTCGCGGCGACATCCTCGACGTCTTCGGGGCGACCGAAGACCGCCCGGCCCGGCTGGAGCTGTTCGGCGACGAGATCGAGTCGATCCGCTGGTTTTCCACCTTCACCCAGCGCTCGCTCGGCGAGGCGGAGCGGATCGAGCTCGACCCGGCGGCGGAGCTGGCGCTGGAGCACCGCGAGCTGGCGGAGTACGCGAGCGAGGAGGGGGAGCGGGAGCGGCCCGACATCGCGGAACTGCTGCCGGTGGAATCGTTCCGAGCGCCCCTCGACCTGATCGGCGACTCGACCGCGATCCTGATCGCCGCCGCGGAGGAGATCCCGGCGGCGCTCGCCGACCACTGGGAGGACGTGACCACGGCGATGCACGACGCCGACGCCCGCCACCTCTACGTCGACGTCGCCGAGCCGCTCGCCGAGCGGGCGATCGTCAGCGTGCGCCGGATCGACGACGACGCGGAGGAAGGGGGCTTCCGGGCGACGACGCCGACCTCCGCCGCTCGCTCGATCTCCGAGGCCGAGTCGCAGCTGCAGAAGGAGCTGCGGTCGGGCTACCGGGTCGTGGTCGCCTTCGAGACCCAAGGCGAGGCCGAGCGCGCCCGCTACAACCTCAACCGCGTCGAGGCGCGGTTCCTCGGCGAGGTCGCGCCCACCGATCCCGCCGTCCTGTTCACCGAGGCACCGCTCAGCGACGGCTTCGTGTCGCCGGAGCTGCATCTCGCCGTGATCCCTTTCCGGCGCCTCGTCCACCGGCGCCGGGCCGCCGCCCCGGCCCCCGGCGGCGGGCGGATGGCGACCTTCGCCGACCTGCGGGTCGGCGACTACGTCGTCCACGAGGACCACGGGATCGCCCGCTTCGCCGGCTTCGAGACCAAGACCCTGGCCGGCGTCACCCGCGATTACCTCGAGCTCGAGTACCGAGGCGAGGACAAGGTCTTCGCGCCCACCGACCAGCTGACCAAGATCACTCGCTACGTCGGCGCCGGAGGCGAGGCGCCGCAGCTCTCGGCCCTCGGGTCGAAGCGCTGGGACGCGGTCAAGGCCCGCGCCCGGCGCGCCGCCCAGGAGCTCGCCGGCGAGCTGCTCAACCTCTACGCCGAGCGCCAGACGCGCCGCGGGCACGCCTTCGAGCCCGACGGCGAGTGGCAGCTCGAGCTCGAGCGCTCCTTCCCGTATCGCGAGACCGCCGACCAGATCGACGCGATCGAGGCGGTCAAGGCCGACATGGAGTCCGATCGGCCGATGGACCGGCTGATCTGCGGCGACGTCGGCTACGGCAAGACCGAGGTCGCCCTGCGCGCCGCCCACAAGGCGGCCGCCGAGGGCAAGCAGGTGATGATGCTCGTGCCGACGACGATCCTCGCCCAGCAGCACCTCGGCACCTTCCGCGAGCGGCTCGCGACCTCGCCGCTGGAGATCGACATGGTTTCGCGCCTCAAGAAGCCGGCCGAGGTACGCGACGCGCTCGCCCGCTTCGCCGACGGCCGCGTCGACGTCCTGATCGGCACCCACCGGCTGCTCTCGCGCGACGTCCGGGCGAAGGACCTGGGGCTGGTGATCGTCGACGAGGAGCAGCGCTTCGGGGTCAAGCAGAAGGAGCTGCTCCGCCAGCTGAAGCTGAAGGTGGACGTGCTCTCGCTCTCGGCGACGCCGATCCCGCGGACGCTGCAGATGAGCCTCGCCGGGCTGCGCGACATCTCGGTGATCGAGACGCCGCCCGAGGGGCGGCGCCCGGTTCGCACCTACGTCGGTCCCTACGACGAGGAGCTGGTCGGTCGCGCGATCAAGCGCGAGGCCGAGCGCGAGGGCCAGGTCTTCTTCCTCCACAACCGGATCGAGACCCTGCACGAGGTGGCCGAGCGCCTGCGCGGCGTCTGCCCCGGGGTCCGCTTCGCCGAGGCGCATGGGCAGATGGACGAGACCGTGCTCGAGAACACGATGCTCAGCTTCCTGCGCGGCGACGCCGACGTCCTCGTGGCGACCACGATCATCGAGTCGGGCCTCGACATCCCGGCCGCCAACACGCTCATCGTCGAGCGCGCCGACCAGCTCGGGCTCGCCCAGGCCTACCAGATCCGCGGCCGCGTCGGCCGCTCTCGCGAGCGCGCCTTCGCCTACATGCTCTACCCCTCCGAGGAGGCGCTGAGCCAGGAGGCCGGGGCGCGGCTGGCGACGCTGTCCGACCACACCGAGCTCGGCTCCGGCTTCGCGATCGCGATGCGCGACCTCGAGCTGCGCGGCGCCGGCGACCTGCTCGGCGACGAGCAGTCGGGCCACGTCGCCGCGATCGGCTTCGAGCTGTACGTCGCCCTGCTCGAGGAGGCGGTCGAGCAGCTGCGCGCCGCGGGCGCCGAGGGCGCGGCCGCCGAGGCTCCGGTGCGGCTCGACCTCGACGTCGACGCCTACCTCCCCGCCGACTACGTCCCCTTCGAGACCGCGAAGATCGACGTCCACCGGCGCCTCGCCGGCGCCCGCCAGGCGGGCGCCCTGCGCGCGCTGCGGGACGAGCTTCGGGACCGCTTCGGCCCGGTGCCGGAGCCGGTCGAGAACCTGTTCGCGCTGCAGCGGGCGCGGATCGACCTCGGCGCGGCCGGGGCGCGGACGGCCGAGATCCGCGGCGGGCGGCTCTCGATCACCCCGCTGGAGCTCGACTCGGCGATCGTCGGCCGGGTGCGCGAGCGGGTCTCCGACGCGATCTACGAGCTGCGCACGCAGACGCTCTCGCTGCGGGTCGGCGACGAGCCGGCCGAGCGCCTGGCGGCGACCCTGGAGCTGACCGAGGCGCTGACGGCGGCCCTGGAGGCGGAGGCCGTCGCCGCCTGAGCCTCGCTTTAGGTGCGTGCCGTTATGCTGCCGACCTCGTGAGTCCCCAAGCAAGAAAGGGAAACCCCGCTGCGAGGGCCAAGCCGAAGGCGGGGCCTGCCGCGCGCCCGCGCAAACGGCTCTACGCGCTGATCTTCGGCGTCCTCTTCGTCGTCCTGTTCGCCGTCGTCGGCGTCTCGGTCGGGATCGGCGATCCGTCGGTCCCCGACGGGGCGATCGCCGTGATCGAAGGCGCGCCTGATCCTGATCCCGAGAGCCCTGATCCGGACAACTCGCCGATCACCCAGGAGCAGTTCGACCGCGCCCTGACCCAGACCGCCGCCCGCCAGGGAATCAAGACGGTGCCGGCGACCACCGACCCGCAGTACAAGCTGCTCGCCGACGCGGCCGAGGGCGACCTGATCCTCTCGCGCTGGGTGCTCGGCGAGGCGGACGAGCGCGGGATCGAGGTCTCCGACCGCGAGATCGATCAGGAGCTGGAGAAGATCAAGCAGCAGCAGTTCGGCTCCGACAAGGCGTTCGAGAAGTTCCTCCAGCAGTCCGGCTTCACGCTCGACGAGGCCAAGGCCCGGATCAAGCTGCAGCTGATCTCCGACCGGATCCAGACCTCGGTGCTGCCGAAGGCGCCGGACATCTCCGACGACCAGATCAAGACCTTCTACGACGAGAACATCGAGCAGTTCCAGCAGCCCGAGACCCGCGACGTCCGCGTCATCCTGACCAAGACCGAGGACGAGGCGAACCAGGCGAAGGCGGCGCTCGGCACCGCCCCCTCGACGAAGGACTGGGCGACTGTGGCGAAGAAGTTCTCGATCGACGAGGCGACGAAGGCGACCGGCGGCCTGCGCCAGGCGGTGGTCGCCGGCCAGTCCGAGCCCGCGCTCGACGACCAGATCTTCAGCGCCACCGCGAACGAGATCGTCGGCCCGTTCAAGGGCGACGCCGGCTTCTACGTGATCGATGTCGAGAAGATCACCCCGGCGACCACGACCCCGCTCTCCGACGCCACCGACCAGATCAAGCAGACGCTCGTCGCGACCCTCCAGCAGCAGATCGCCCAGGACTTCCAGACGGACTTCCAGACCAAGTGGATCGCGCGCACGTTCTGCGCCGACGGCTTCCGGATCGACCGCTGCGCCAACGCCGAGCCGGTGCCCAGCGCATGCACCCAGGAGGTCGCCGACAGCCAGGGCTGCCCGGCGCCGGTGCCGTCGACGAGGCCGATCGCGCCGGGAGGGAACACGGTCTTCGGCACGCCGGCGACGCCCGGCCTGCCGCAGGGCCCGGTGACGCCGCCGTCGGCGGCGCCGGCCGGAGCGCCCGGGCTGACCCCGGTGCCCGGTGGCGCCGCCCCGCCCGGCACCGTGCCGCCCGGTGCCGCTCCGCCCGCGGGCGCCGCGCCACCGCAGACGGCGCCACCGCAGACGGCCCCGCCCGGCGGCTGAGCTGGACGCCCTAGATACGCTCGACGAGATCACCCGCAGGCTGCGGCGGGAGTGCCCGTGGGATCGGGAGCAGGACGAGCGCTCGATCGTGCCGCACACCGTCGAGGAGGCCTATGAGCTCGCCGACGCGGCGCAGCGCGGCGACGACGAGAAGCTCCGCGATGAGCTCGGCGACGTCCTCTTCCAGGTGGTCTTCCTGTCCCTGCTGCTGGAAGAACGGGGCGCGGGGTCGTTGCCGGAGGTCGCCGGCCAGCTGACGGAGAAGCTGATCCGCCGCCATCCCCACGTGTTTGGCGACGTGGACGTGGACAGCTCCCGTGAGGTGCTCCGCAACTGGGACACGATCAAGCGGGACGTCGAGGGACGCGGCGCCGACATCCCGGAGAACCTGCCTGGGCTGCTGTACGCCCGCAAGGTCCTGCGCCGCGCCGATCCCGAGGGCGGCTCACCCGCCGACCGCGAGACCCGCGACGAGGCCGAGGCGGCGGTGGGGGAGATGCTGCTCGAGGCGGTGGCCCTCTCGCGCCGGCTCGGGGTCGACCCCGAGCTCGCCGTGCGGGCGGCCGCCGACCGGCTGCGCGACCGCTCACGGTAGCCTCCCGCTCCGCGAAATGGGCACGATCAAGCACATCCACGCGCGCCAGATCCTCGATTCGCGGGGCAACCCGACGGTCGAGGTCGACGTGCGGCTCGCGTCGGGCGCGCTCGGCCGCGCCGCCGTCCCCTCCGGCGCCTCGACCGGCGAGTTCGAGGCGACCGAGCTGCGCGACGGCGGCGACGCGTGGGCCGGCAAGGGCGTCGGGAAGGCGGTCGCCAACGTCAACGAGACGATCGCCAAGGCGCTGACCGGCGCCCGGGCGACCGACCAGGTGGCGATCGACGACACCCTGCGTGAGCTCGACGGGACCCCGAACAAGTCGCGGCTGGGCGCCAACGCGATCCTTGGCGTCTCCCTGGCGACCGCGCGCGCCGCGGCGACCGAGGCCGAGGTGCCGCTCTACCTCTACATCGCCGAGCTCTACGGCGCCGCGCGCGAGGACGCGACCGTCCTCCCGGTGCCGATGATGAACGTGATCAACGGCGGCGCCCACGCCGACAACTCGATCGATCTCCAGGAGTTCATGGTCGTTCCGGCCGGGGCGGAGAGCTTCGGCGAGGGGCTGCGGATGGGCACCGAGGTCTTTCACGCGCTCAAGGGCGTGCTCAAGGGTCGCGGGCTCGGCACGACGGTGGGCGACGAGGGCGGCTTCGCCCCCGACCTGGAGTCGAACGAGGCGGCGCTTGAGGCGCTCGTCGAGGGGATCGAGGCGGCCGGGTACGAGCCCGGCACGGACGCCTTCATCGCCCTCGACCCGGCGACCAGCGAGATCTATCGCGAGGGTGACGGCAACTACGTGCTCGAGCACGAGGGCCGTGCCCTGAGCGCCGAGGAGATGGCGGCCTTCTGGGGCGACGTCTGCGCGCGCTATCCGGTGATCTCGATCGAGGACGGGATGGCCGAGGAGGACTGGGCGGGATGGGACCTGCTGACCAAGCGGCTCGGCGATCGCTGCCAGCTGGTCGGCGACGACCTGTTCGTCACCAATCCGGAGCGCCTGCGGCGCGGGATCGAGGAGGGTGTCGGCAACTCGATCCTCGTCAAGGTGAACCAGATCGGCACCCTGAGCGAGACCCTGGACGCGATCGGGATCGCGCGCGAGGCGGGCTACTCGGCGGTGATCTCCCATCGCTCGGGCGAGACCGAGGACACGACGATCGCCGACCTCGTCGTCGGCACCGCGGCGGGCCAGATCAAGACCGGCGCCCCCTCGCGCTCGGATCGGGTGGCGAAGTACAACCAGCTCCTGCGGATCGAGGAGGAGCTCGGCGCGAGCGCCACCTACCCGGGGTTGTCAGCTTTCAGCGGAAGGTAGACGGCCATCGGCGCCGAACCGTTCAGGCGTGACCACACGCGCCCAGGCTGCACGCGGATACCGGCTCAGGCCGGCCCCGCGCAGCCGCAGCCGCGGCGGCGCCAGCCGGATCCAGTGGGACCGGGTCGGCAGGGTCGCGCTGGTGCTGGTCCTGCTCGCGATCCTGGCCTCCTACATCGGCCCCTCGCTGAACTTCCTCGACGCCTGGCGCGACTCGAAGGCCGAGCACGCCTCGCTGACCTCGCTGAGGGCGGAGAACGCGAAGCTCCACCAGCGCCTCACCAACCTCGGCGGCCCCGACGCGGCCGAGCGCGGGGCGCGCAAGATCGGCATGAACCTGCCGGGCGAGGCCGCCTACGTGATCAAGGGCCTCGACCGGTAGCGACGCCGGGCGGTCGCCGATGACCGCCGCGTTCACCGTCGCGCCCTCCTCCGAGCGCACCCTCGACGCCGGCGCCTACCTGCTCGGCTCGGCCGAGCTGGCCCTGATCGTCTGCGGCTTCGCCTTCGCCGCCTGGCAGGTCCGGGCGACCGTGCTCGCGGGCTGGTCGGGGGCGCCGGCCCGGGTGGTCGAGGCGGTGGTCGCGATCGCGCTGCTGATCGGCGCGGCAGAGCTGCTGGGGACGTTCGCGGCGTTCGAGGCGTGGACGATGATCCTGGCCGGTGTGGTGGCCGCGGCCGGGGCGACTTGGGCACGTGGGAGGTGGGGTGACCGGGCGGTCGCCTCGACCCCCCCGGCGCCGCCGTCATCGCGGATTGCGCTCTGGCTGGCGGCGGTCGCCGTGGCGGTGGTCGCCGCGGCCTGGATGGTGCCGACGCTCGGTTCGCTCGCCGGCGGCATGGACCGCGCCGACACGCTCTGGTACCACATGCCGCTGGCGACCCGGTTCGCTCACGGCGCCCACTTCGGCAGCGTCGGCTACTTCGACCCGATCTTCTTCGCCTCCTACTACCCGGCCAACTCCGAGGTCGTCCACGCGGTCCCGATCCTCGCCTTCGACCGCGACATCATCTCGCCGCTGCTCAACCTCGCCTGGCTCGCCCTCGGCCTCACCGCCGCCTACTCGATCGGCCGCCCATACGGCCTCGGCCCCCAGAGCCTGATCGGCGGCGCGATCGCCCTCGGCGCCCAGAACCTGGTCGAGTTCCAGGCGGGCGAGGCGCTCAACGACATCGTCGGGGTCTCCCTGATCCTGGCGTGCGTAGCGGTACTGGTCAACGCCTCGGCGGCACGAACAACAACGGGCAATGAGGGGGTGGCCTCCGGCGATTGGCGGGAAAGGGTCGCTATGCGACCCAAACTCGCCATTCCAGTCGCATTAGTCGCGATCGCGGGCCTCGCCGCGGGGCTCGCGGCAGGCACCAAGCTCTCGTTCCTAGCCCCTGTTATTGCCCTGTTCGTCGGGCTGATCGTTATCGCCCCTCGCGGGTGGCGCCTGCGTACCGGACTCTGGTTCGCGGTCCCCGCTTTCCTCACCGGCGGCTACTGGTTCGTCCGCAACCTGGTCGCGGTCGGCAATCCGATCCCGTTCACGTCCTTCGGCCCGCTCGGACTGCCGACGCCCGAGCGCGCCTTCGAGCTGCGCCCCGGCTTCTCGGTCTTCCACTACGCGACCGACTTCAACGTCTGGTCGGACTGGTTCTTCCCCGGGCTCGACGACTCGTTCGGCTTCCTGTGGCCGCTCGTGCTGGCCGCCTTCCTCGGCGGCGCCGTCTACGCGCTCTGGCGAGGCGCCGATCCGCTGCTGCGAGTGCTCGGCGGCGTCGTCCTCTTCACCGCCGTCGCCTACGTCTTCACCCCGCTGACCGCGGCCGGCGAGGAGGGGCAGCCGATCGCCTTCGTCTGGAACGTCCGCTATATCGCCCCGGCAGCCGCGGTCGGCCTGGCGATCCTCCCCTGCCTGCCGATCGCCCGCCGCAGCGAGCGCGCCCGCGGCATCACCCTCGCCGGCCTCGCGATCCTGTTCGCGGCGACGGCGATCTCGCTCGTGCAGTGGAAGCAGGGGCACGTCAAGGGGGCGATCGCCGCCGGCGTCATCGTCTTCGCCGCCTTCGCCGCAATCCAGTGGTGGGGGGCGCGGACGCGGTGGTCGAGCGGGCGACTCGCCGCGTTCGCGCTCGTCGCGCTGGCGGTCCTCGGCGCGGGATGGTGGGAGCAGCGCCACTACCTCGAGCGCCGCTACGAGAACCTCAGCCCGCAGCTGCAGCTCGCCGACGCGGCTCGCTGGGCTCGCGACCTGCGCGACGCCAAGGTCGCGATCAGCGGCGTCCGCGGCGTCTTCAACCAGTTCCCCTTCTATGGCACCGACCTCTCCAACGAGGTGCAGTGGCTCGGCGTCAAGGGGCCCGACGGCGCCTACGAGCGGATCCCGACCTGCGCCGAGTGGCGCCAGGCGCTCGCCGACGGCGGCTACACCCACGTCGTCACCACCTACGACCCCTTCAACCCGGGCAGCCTCACCGACACCAAGGAGGCGCTGTGGACGCGGGAGGACCCGGCCGCCAAGCAGATCCTCCGCGACGGCCCGGTGAGCGTCTTCGAGCTCACCGGCCCGCCCGACCCGTCGGCCTGTGACGATCTGCCCGACCTCACGCCGGCCGAGCTCAACGGCGACTCGGTCAACGAGGACCCGACCGCCAACCAGCCCCGATGATCGCCGCCTACGCCTGCACGCTGATCATCTCGGCCGCCTCGCTGGTGGTGGGCCGCGCGATCCTCGCCCTGCTCGGCGGCCGCCGGCCCGCCTGGGTCTCGGGGGCGACGGGGTTCGCCGCCCTAGTCGTCGTCTCGCCCTTCCTGCTCCGCCTCCCCGGGCGCGCGACGACGGCCGCCGTGATCCTCGCCCTCGCCGTGCTCGCCGCGGCGGTGATCGCCGCCCGTGACGTCCGCAGCGTCGGCGATCGCGACGACTGGCTGCCGGGGGCCGTCGCGGCCGGGCTCGTGCTCGCCGCCGCCAGCCTGCCGTTCCTGATCAACGACCGCGTCGGGGTGCTCGGCGAGGGCGTGTACACCAACGACCACGCCGCCCAGCTCTACTGGGCCGACTGGCTCCAGCACGGGTTCGGTCCCGAGCCGAGCGCGGTGCGCTTCGGCTACCCGATCGGCCCCCAGGCGCTGACCGTGATCGCCGCCCAGGTCACCGGCGCGAACCTCGTCAACGCCTTCAACGGCCTTCTGCTGGCGATCCCGGCGCTGACGGCCCTGACGGCGCTCGGCGGCCTGACGACGATGCCGCGGGCGCGCGCGATCGGGATCGCCGCGCTGACCGGGCTCCCGTACCTCGCCGCCTCCTTCTTCGCCCAGAGCGCCTTCAAGGAGACGGCGATGGCGCTCTTCGTGCTCGCCTTCGCGCTCGCGCTGCAGAGCGCCTCCCGGGTCGGGGACGAGGCCGATCCGCCTCCGCGCTGGCGGGTCGTGGTCGCGATCTGCCTGCTGCTCGGGGCGGCCGCCGTGTTCACCTTCAGCCTCCCCGGCCTGGCCTGGTTCCTGATCGCGGCGCCGCTCTGGCTCGTGCTCGAGGCGATCGCCGGCCGCAACCCGGTCGACTGGGGGGCGGTCCGCGCCGGGATCGCGGCCAACCGCCTGACGCTCGCCGTCGCCGCCGTGATCGTGCTCGGGGTCGCCGTCGTCGGCTTCGCCCCGGCTCGCGACTTCGTCTCGAAGATCGGCGATGTGCAGAACTCCGCCGGCCGTTTGAGCTCCCCCGTCTTCCCCGGCGAGGCCTTCTCGATCTGGCCCGCCGGCGACTTCCGGATCGTCCGCGGCCAGGTCGACGGGGCCCTGCTCGCGGTCGCGCTCGGCGCGCTCGCGGCGGGCTGGGGAGCGTGGGTGCTCGTCCGCCGCCGCCAGCTGGCGCTGCTGGCGATGCTGATCACCGGCGGCGCCGTCTATGTCGGGACCCGCGCCTTCGCCGAGATCCACGTCCAGGCCAAGGCGCTGATCATCGTCGCCCCGCTGATCCTCTTCGTCGCCCTGCGCGGGCTGCTGGAGCCGCGCGCGGCCGAGGAGCGGCGCGAGCTGACGATCGCGCGCCTCGCCCTCGGCGTCGTCGTCGCCGCGGCCGCGGCGCTCTCGACCCTGCTCGCCCTGCGCGACGCGCCGATCGGCTTCGACGGGCGCCGCGACGCGCTCGAGCAGATGGCCGCCATCGCCGACGGCAAGCCGGTCGCCTTCCTCGGCGTCGACCGCTTCTCCGGCTACGCGCTGCGCGGGACGCTCGCCCGCGCTCCGGCGGGCTACGTCCCCGAGGAGATCGAAGCGCGCCCGGAGAAGACCTGGCAGCAGGGCCTGGCCGCCGACTTCGACAGCCTCGACTCGGGCCAGCTCGACAAGTTCGCCTACGCGATCACCACCGACGCGGTCTACCAGTCGACCGCGCCGCCCAACTTCGAGCCCGTCCTGCAGGCGGGCGACTACACGCTCTGGAAGCGCGACGGCGAGACGCCCAGGACCAGGGTGCTCGACGAGGGCGGCAACCCGGGGGCGACGCTCGACTGCAACGGCGGGCCGCCGAAGCGCCGCGGCACCGCGACCGTGCTCCCCGAGCCCGCCGTCGCCTCCTACGAGCAGTGGAACACGCCGGCGCCGCCGGCCGAGCGGGTCGCGGGCCAGGAGCGGGGCTGGCAGGCGCCGGGGACGGCGACGATCGCGCTGCATCTGCCGCAGCCGGGCCAGTACGCGCTCTCGCTGCAGTACCACTCGCAGGTCCCGCTCGAGGTCCTCGCCGGCGACAGCGTGCTCGCCGAGCTGCCCGCCTCGCTGGAGGGGATGTACCTGAGCGGCGCCGGGCGGGGGGCGTTCTGGCCCGCGGGCACGATCGAGGCTCCGCCGGCCGACGTCGAGATCACCGTCCGCGCCGCCGATCCGGGCGGGATCGAGGCCGCCGTCAACGCTCGCCGCCTGGTCTGGCTCGGCGATCTGGCGGCCTCCCGCGCGGCCACGGCGGAGACGGCCCAGCTCGCCGCCGCCTGCGGCCGCTACGTCGACCACTTCGCCTACTTCAAGAACGGGGGCGGTGGCTGATGCCCGAATTCGGCACCCCGGATCAGACGCCCTCGCCCGTCCTCGGCGGCGTGGCGATCGAGCGCGCTCCGCAGACCGCCAAGCTGGTCTTCGTCGGCGGCACGGGGCGCAGCGGCACCCACGTGCTCGCGCAGCTGATCTCGCGTCACAACCGCTACGCCGGGATCCCGGTCGAGGTCCGCTTCCACACCGACGCCGAGGGCTTCCCCGGCCTGCTCTCGGGCGAGGTGACGCCCGCGCGGTTCCTCAAACGGATGCGCGGATTCTGGTGGAAGGGCTTTCAGACCAGCCGCTTTCGCGGCATGTACCGGTTCGTCGACCGCGAGCGCTACGACGCGGCGCTGGCGGGCTTCGAGGCCAAGCACGCCGACGACCTCGAGGGCGCCTGCCGGCAGCTGTTCTACGACCTGCTCTGGTTCCGGGTCGAGGAGGAGCCGCGGGCGCTCGCGCTGGTTGAGCAGAGCACCGACACGGTCGCCCGCGCCGAGGTCCTGACCCGGATCTTCCCGGAGGCGAAGTTCATCCACGTCGTCCGCGACGGCCGCGACGCCTCCGCATCCCGCGTCGCCCAGACGCGCGGGCTGGTCCGGCCGCGAACCCGCCTGCAGGGGATCGAGTGGTGGGAGCAGCGGATCCGCGCGATCGAGCACGGCGCCGACGCGCTGGGCGAGGGAAAGCTGCTCACCGTCTCCCTCGACGAGCTCGTGCGGCTGCAGCGCGCCCGGGTCGCGCTGCGGCCGATGTTTCGCTTCCTCGGGGCGCCGGTGACCAAGCGCACCCGCCGGTATTTCTCCAACCGGATGACCACCGAGGACGCGAACAAGGAGCGCTGGCGCGAGGGGATCCCGGACCGCAAGGCGGAGCGGATCGACGCCCTCTACGAGCAGGCGCTGGCGCGGCTGGAGGCCGACGGCGCCCGCTGCGCGCCGCTGTTGCGCCACGCGCTCGAGCGCCGGGGCGACGACCTCGAGCCGCTGGTCTACGTCTACGATCGGGCGCCATGAGCCGATTCCCGGCAGAGCTCGTCTTCATCGGGGGCACGGGGCGCAGCGGCACGCACATCCTCAGCTATCTGCTCGACCGCCACTCGCGCTTTCGCGGCGTGCCGATCGAGTGTCGCTTCCACTGCAACCCGAACGGCCTCGCCGACGTCGTCAACGGCCGCGCCGAGCCGGAGGATTTCCTGCGCAAGCTGCGCGGCTACTGGTGGCACCGGGTGCGGATCGGCGACCGCGCCTACGTGCGGGCGAAGTGGCGGGCGCTCGGCCGCGGCCGCGAGCGCGGCCTCTACTCGATCGTCGACCAGGGGAACTTCAAGGCGGCGGCGGACCGCTTCGAGCGGGAGTACCCCGAGGACCTGCTCGGCGCCTCGCGCAACCTCTTCTACGACCTCCTCCAGCCGCTCGCCGAGAAGGCGGGCAAGGAGCATCTGGTCGAGATGAGCTGCTTCACGATCGCCGCCGCCGACGGCCTCGCGAAGATCTTTCCCGAGGCGCGCTTCGTGCACTCGGTGCGCGACGGGCGCGACTCGGGCTCCTCGAAGGTCGGGCTGCGCCAGAAGCCCCATCATCCGACCGACGTCGTCTCCGGGATCGAGTTCTGGGCCGACCGCCTGCGCCAGGCCGAGGAGGGCGTCCGCGGCCTCTCCGACGGCGACCGCCGCCGGCTCCACGTGATCAGCCTCGACGAGCTCGTCCAGTCCGACCGCGAGGCCACGTACGCCGAGCTGCTCGAGTTCATCGGCGTCGAGGACGAGGCGGTGATGCGCGAGTTCTTCGAGGCCGAGATGAACGCCGACGCCGCCCACCGCGAGCGCTGGCGCAAGGGCCTCGACGAGGCCGAGCAGGAGCGGATCACCGACCTCTACGAGACGACGCTCCAGCGCCTGGAGGCCGAGGACTACCACTGCGCGCCCGTGCTGCGGCGCTCGTACGAACGCACTCTCGCGGCCTACGGCCATTGAATACGGGGAGCACCGCTTCGCGCGGCATCCTCTTCACCACCTCCAACGGGACCGGGCTCGGGCACCTGACCCGCTCGATGGCGATCGCCCGGCGGCTGCCCGACGACGTCGAGCCGCTGTTCCTGACCCTCTCGGCGGCGGCGCCGGTCGTCGAGGGCATGGGCTTCCCGGTCGAGTACGTCGCCTCCTACGCGACCCCGGGGTCGGGCAACGACTACCGCTGGTCGCGGCGCCTGCGCGGCCGCCTGCGGGCGGCGATCGCCGAGGCGAAGCCGGACGTGATCGTCTTCGACGGCACCCACCCCTACGAGGCGCTGCTGGGCGCCCTGCCGGCCGCCGGGACCGCCGTCTGGTGCAGGCGGCCGCTGTGGAAGCGCGGCTCCAGCCGCGTCCCCCTGGGACGCGCCGGCGCCTTCGACGCGGTGCTCGAGCCGGGCGAGCTGGCCGAGTCCGAGGACGCGGGCCCGACCGTCGCCCTGCGCGAGCGCGCCCACCGCGTCGGCCCGATCGTCCTGCTCGACCGCGACGGGCTGTTGCCGCGCGATCAGGCCGCGGCCGAGCTCGGCCTCGACCCGGGCGCCACCAACGTGCTCGTCAGCCTCGGGCAGGGGGAGGAGGTGCAGGGGGCGACCGCGCGGACCCTGCGCCACCTGACGGGCCATGAGGGGGTGAGGGTCGCGGCGCTGTCGTCGGCGCTCGCGGCCGCGGACTCCGTGCCCGAGGGAGTGGTGCGGCTGCGCTCGACCTATCCGATGAGCCGCTACTTCGCCGCCTTCGACGCCGCGGTCGCCGCCGCCGGCTACAACGCCTACCACGAGCTGATCGAGCTCGGGGTGCCGTCGCTGTTCGTGCCGATGCATCGCGAGACCGACGATCAGGCGGCGCGGGCGCGCTATGCGGAGGCGGCCGGGCTGGGGCTGGGGGTCGCCGCGGCCGACGATCCGGAGCTCGAGGCGAAGCTGGGGCGGCTGCTCAGGGAGCGCGCGGAGATCGCGTCGCGATTGGCAGGTAGGGAGGAGGCCACGGGAGCCGCCGAGGCGGCCGCCTGGCTGGCAGGTTTGGCGAGTTATGAGTCCATAGGACCAACAAGTCGCCAATCCGCCGCGCGCGGCGGGGGTCGGGAGTTCCGCCGGCGGTGGGGCTCCTTCATCGCCAGTTCACCGCGGACGGCGGTCAGGCTCACGCGCCAGCAGCTCACGAAGCCCCGCGCCAAGGCTCTCGTGCTCGCGATCGGCATCGCGCCCGACGCCGTCGTCGACGCCGTCCGCTCGGCCCTCGCCGAGGCCGGCGAGCGTCCCGAGCGAACGCTGGTCGTCACCGACGCTCTTGGTGCCCTGGGCGAGTTGCGCCGCCTGGGCGTGGGGGTCGAGCACATCCCCGCGCGCAACTCCCGCCAGGCCGAGCTGGCCGGGATCGGCTACGACGAGTTCGTGGAGCGCCGCCTGGAGCTGATCCGCGCCGAGCGGCCCAGGGCCCGCCGCGTGGTCGTGGCGCCCGGTGGGGCTTCGGTACCCTGAGGCGCTCCGATGGAGTCCTCAGCCCCCGAAAAACCGCTTGATCAAGCGGCTCCCGGCGCTCTCACCCGCGCCGGCGCCCTCCCGAATCTGATCGTGATCGGGGCGCAGAAGTGCGGCACCAGCGTCTTGCACTACTACCTCGGCCTCCATCCCGAGGTCTCGATGTCGAAGCCCAAGGAGCTCAACTTCTTCATCGAGGAGCGCAACTGGCCGCGCGGGATCGACTGGTACAAGGCCCAGTTCGACGCCGACGCCCGCGTGCGCGGCGAGGCCTCGCCCAACTACACCGCCTTCCCCCAGCACGAGGGCGTGCCCGAGCGCATGGCCTCCGTGGTCCCGGACGCGAAGCTGATCTACATGGTCCGCGACCCGCTCGAGCGGATCGCCGCGCACTGGGTCCACAACTACGCCAAGCGGCGCGAGAAGGGGACCCTGGCCGAGACGCTCGTGCATCCGAACACCTCCTACGTGACCCGCTCCAAGTACGCGATGCAGCTCGAGCGCTTCCTCGAGCACTACCCGAAGGAGCAGGTCCTCGTCTTCCAGCAGTCCGAGCTTCGCCACAAGCGGATGGAGACGCTGCGCCAGGTGTTCGAGTTCATCGGCGTCGACGCCGACTACAACCATCCGCGCTTCGAGCAGGAGCGCCATCAGACCTCGGGCAAGACCCGCGCCACCCGCCTCGCGGTGCGGCTGGAGAAGATGGGCCGCGGCCGCCGCGGCCGCATGATCCCGTCGAATTTCTGGCTCGTGCTCGACGACCGGCTACCGTTGAGGCGCGCAATCAAGCGCCCCGACGTCAAGGCGGCCCTTCCCCAGGACACCCTCGAAGAGCTGCGCGCCGACGGCGCACGACTTCGCGAGCTCACCGGCCGCGACTTCTCCAACTGGAAGATCTGGGACTAATTCTCCGTGGCCGACCAGGGCCCATCGAAGAACAAGCAGAAGCACGAGCACCCCGGCGGCGCCGGGGCCGTGCTCGGCGTCCGCGTGATGCGCAACTCGAGCGTCCAGGGGCTGACGCTGGTCGTCGGCAACGTGATGCAGCTCGTCTCGACCCTCGTTGTCGCCTCGTTCCTCGGCCCCAGCGAGCTCGCCCGTTTCGGCCTGCTGATGTTCCTCGCCGGCCTCACCACCCAGATCGTCTCGCTGCTCTGCAAGCCGGGCACGGTCCGCCGCACCTTCGGCGGCGGCGGCGACGATGACGACGATGACGACGATGAGGACGACGACACCTCGTCCTCACCCCCGCGGACGCTCGGTACCGGGCTCGCCTGGGCGGTCGTCCTCGGCGTCCTCGCCTCGATCCTGATCTACGTCCTGCGCGTGCCGATCGCCAACGTGCTGCTCGGCGGCGACACGGAGGACGAGAACCTGGTCGCGCTCGCCGGCCTCCTGTCGGGCGCCCTGGTCGTCTTCAAGATCTGCGACATCACGCTCTGGCTCGAGCGCCGCCCTGCCGCCTTCCTGATCTGCGACACGGCGCGCCCGCTGCTCGGGCTGATCGTGCTGACGGCGTTCCTGGCCACCGGCTCCGGCGTCGCCGGGGCGATGATCGGGACGATCGTCGGCACCGCGGTCGCCGGGGTCGTCGGGCTGATCCTGCTCACCGGCAGCTACGAGCCCTCCTTCGACGTCAACGAGATCTGGCAGATCATCAAGCGCGGCGGCTACCGCGCTCCGATCGTGATGTCGTTCTGGCTGATCCAGAACGCCGACATCTTCATCCTCTCGCGGTTCGTCGGCCACGAGGAGCTCGGCGTCTACCACCTGGCCTCGCGGCTCGGCTTCGTCGTCTCCTTCCTGCCCCAGGGCTTCCGGATGGGGATGCGGCCGATGCGCAAGTCGGCGGCCTACGACGCCTACAAGGAGCAGTACGGCAAGGCGGTTGCCGGGGGTCAGCTGCTCGCCTACTTCACCTTGATCTGCATCCTCGCGGTGCTCTGGATGGTCCTCCTGGGGCAGGTCCTCGTCGACGTCGTCGGGCCGAAGTACGCCAACGCGGCCAGCCTGATCCCGCTCACCGCGCTCTCCTTCGTCGGCCCGGCGATGTACCGGACCGTGAACCAGAACGTCAACCTGCCGAACAAGCGCCCGCTGTTCGTCGGCGGGGTGCTCGCGGCCGCCCTGATGTTCATCGGCATCACCTGGCTGCTGGCGCCGGTGATCGGCGTCTACGCGGCGCCGATCGGGATGATCGTCGGCTTCTACCTGCCGGCGCTGTTCCTCTACATCAAGGGCCAGCGCAACAAGCCGCTGATCTATCCGTACCGCCAGATCGGGACCGCCCTCGCACTCGCCCTCGTGATCGCCGGGATCAACCAGCTGATCCCCGAGTACAACCACTGGATCGAGCTCGTGGTCTCGTTCCTGCTCGGCGTGCTGTGGATCGTCCTCCTGGTCCCGCTGCGGGCGATCCCCGAGCAGCACTGGAAGCCGCTGATGCACATGATCCGCTCCTTCCGGCGTGGCACCCCGGCCAGCTTCCGCCCGCGACGCGGGCTGCGCAGCCTCGAGCCGGAGGTCCGCGACGATCTGCGCCTCGCGGTCGTCGGCCGCCTGCCGCGTGAGCGCCTGCGGCCCGAGGCGGGGCCCGAGGGGCTGATGCTCACCCACGCCCTGCGCCAGGTGGGCAAGCGGGGCGGGATCCCGGTCGGCGAGCAGACCGAGCACGACGCCGCGATGGCGGTCTTCCTGTTCGAGGACGCCTCGACCGCGGTCCGCAACGCGAGCATGCGCAAGCTGCTCGAGGACGGCGCCGAGTCCAACGACCTGCGCTCGATGGAGGACCTGGTCCAGACGCTCGGCCGCGCACCGGTCGAGGCCTGGGAGGACAAGCCGGTCAACAAGCGGCCGCTCGGGCGCCGGGGCAAGCGCCGCCGCGCCGCCAAGCAGCTGCGCGAGTACGCGGCCCGCTAGTCGTCTGAGTCGGCGGGCGCGTCGGAGTCGCCGTCGGCGGTCTCGGCGGCCTCGCCGGCTCGCTTGATCACGATCCGGTCGGGCTCGACGGTGACCTCCACCGGGCGGTGGTCGGCCCAATGTTCCTTGTAGACGGGATCGTCGGCGATCGCCGGGTCGAGCCAGAGCCCGTAGCCCTCCTTGCCGTGATCGAAGGTGGCCTGCATCCCGGCCCCGGCCCGCTTGCCGCGCCCGCCGCGCCGGCGGCGCCGGCGCCGCTTCGGCGCCTCGCCGTCGCCATCGCCGGAGTCGGGCGCGCCGGCGGCCTTCGCGGGCTGGCGCCGGCGACGGGGGGCGGGTCGCTTGTCGGCGTCCTCGTCGTCGCCCGCATCCTCGTCGGCGTCGTCCTCGTCGTCCTCACCGGCCGCCTCGGCCGCGTCGGCGGCCTCGTCCTCGTCGCTCTCGGCGTCGGCCTGGGCCGCGAGCTCCTCCTCCTCGCGCGTGGCGGCCTCGATCTCGGCCTCGATCTCGTCGCGGAGGTCGACCTCGTCGGTCTCCCCCTCGGCGTCGAGCTCGTGCCGGCGGCGGAACTCGCGGAGCTCGGAGGTCGAGACCTCGAGCTGGTGGGCGATCCAGGCATCGGTGCGCCCCTGGCGCACCCAGGCACGGATTTGGTTCAGCTGTGAGCGGAGAGGCTTTGCCATCGGCGGGCGATACTAACCAACGCGTCAGGTGAGTCCGATCCTGGAGAAAACGGCTACCCTGGATTTGACAGCTACATCAACGGGTGAGGGTCACTGGGGGGTGAGCCTCGGTCCGCACCTCGAATGGAGGCGAGATGCTGGTCCTGACGCGAAAAACCAATCAGAGCATCATGATCGGTGACGACGTTGAAGTCACCGTACTGGCCGTGTCGCGCGACAAGATCCGACTCGGGATCACCGCGCCCCGCGAGGTGCCGGTCTTCCGCAAGGAGGTCTACATCTCGATCCAAGGCGAGAAGGCCAAGGACGACGGCAAGGTCGGCGAGGCCGTCGGCGAGGCGCTCGACGAGCTCGCGAAGAGCGAGTAGCAAGAGGGGAGTGGCAATAGCCACTTTCGGGTGAGCGTTGCGTTAGCGAACGCTTGTACGCGTGTACAGTGCCTGGTACGGTCTCCGCGATGTCCGAACTGAGAATGAACGAGCCGCTCGACGCGTTCGAGGTCGCCTTCGAGCAGGAGTCGGCGCTCGAGCGCCAGCGCCGCGCTCAACTGCGCCAGCGCTCTGCGGCCCGCTCGCGCGCCCGCCGGATCCAGTCGACCGAGAAGCGCGGCAACGTCGGCTTCGGCTTCCTGCTGATCGCGCTGACGGCGACCGTCGTCGTCGTCACGTTCATCATGTTCGAGACGCTCGCCTGGTTGATGGCCTAGCACCGGCCCCAGAGGCCGCGCTCATCATCTGACGCGTCGCGCTCCAGGCGAGCGAAGCGGTCCGCGAATCTGGTGTTCGGTGGGATCGTCAAGGTCCGCGCGAACCCCCGCCGGACCAACTCGGCATTGACGAACCTGTCCCCCAGGTACACGTAGGCGAGCAGGCGCCCATAGACGTCGCGCCGCTCGGCGTCGTATTCCAGGCGCACGGTCTTCCCTTCGACGAGCCGCTCGTTGAAGTGGCTGGCCGGCAGCGCGTAGCACTGGACCGGGGTATCGGGCTTCACCGACTCGGGCGTGTCGACCCCGATGTAGCGCACGTCCTCGGTTCGGCCATCGATGCTCGCCTCGACCGTGTCGCCGTCCACGACGCGGGTGATCCGCGCTTCGGACGTGGTCTGCTCGTCGTCCCCGGTGGTCACGAGGACGACGACCAGGATCACGAGGATCGCGACCGAGACGAGGCTGGGAAGGCGCGACACGGGCATCTACCGACGGAAGCCCGCCGGCGGCGGAGTTGCCCCCGGCTACGGGATCCGGCGGACGCTGGAGAGCATGAGCTCCTTGATCTGCTCGACGATCTCCATCGCCTCGGAGTGGCCCCGCTGCCAGACGTTGCGGCCGTAGATCACGCCCGAGCCGCCGGCCTCCATGATCAGCCTGGTCTGGTCGAGCAGCTTCTCGTCGTCGATCTTCGAGCCGCCGGAGAGCACGACCAGCGAGCGGCCGGCCGAGGAGACGACCTGCTGCACGGCCTCCTCCTGGGTGACCTCGAGCTCGTTGTAGGGCGCCGGTGAGTCCTTGTGGGGCTCGGGGCTCGGCAGGTTGAGCTTGACCACGTCGGCGCCCTGCTCCATTGCCATCCGGGCGGCGTAGTCGATCGCGTAGAAGCTGTCCTGCCCGCCCTTGGCCTTGACCGCCGAGCCGCGCGGGTAGGCCCAGACGACCAGCGGCATCCCGAACCGATCGCAGTCCTGGCGCACCTGGCGCAGCTGGGCGAGGTCGCGGTCCTGGGACGGCGAGCCGACGTAGAGCGTGTAGCCGACCGCGTCGGCGCCCAGGCGGACGGCGTCTTCGACCGACCCGTTACAGGGCGAGAAGGCCTCCTCCGACGGCGGGATGTCGGTCTTGCCGTTGATCTTCAGCAGCAGCGGCACCTGGCCCGCGTAGTCGGGGTAGTACTTCTCGGCCAGCCCGATCTGGCAGGCGATCGCCGAGTAACCCGCCTCGGCGGCCAGGTGGAACTGGTACTCGGGATCCTTGGACGCCGGGTTGGCGAAGAAGTCGCGTGGGCCGTGCTCGATTCCCTGGTCGATCGGCAGCAGCAGCAGGGTCCCGTTGCCGGGGCCGAACTCGAACAGCAGGCGCCGCAGGCGGGTGCGCTTGCCGGGGGCGAGGGTGGCGAGGAGCGATTTCTGTTCGGTGGCGCTGCTGATTTCCATGGCGCGCAGTATAGGCTCGGGCCGGTGCTCGAGCACGAATTCACGGGCCCCGAGTTCACGGTCGGAATCGAGGAGGAGCTGATGATCCTCGACCCCGACGGATGGGGGCTGGCGCAGCGGATCGAGGACCTGCTTGCCGCCTGCCCGCCAGAGATCGAGGGCCAGGTGAAGCCGGAGCTGTTCAAGGCCGTGCTCGAGATCGCGACCAAGCCCCACGACGACGTCGCCGCGGCCGGGCGGGAGCTAGTCGCGCTGCGCGAGGCGGTGATCGAGATCACCGAGAGCGCGGGCATGGCGATCGCGGCGGCGGCGACGCATCCGTTCGCCCGCCCCGCCGACCAGGAGATCGTCGACCGCCCGCGCTACCACGAGCTCGTCGACGAGCTCGGGATCATCGCCCTCAACGAGCTCATCTTCGGCACCCACGTCCACGTCGGGATCGAGGGCGCCGACCGGGCGATCTACGTCGCCGACGGGATCCGCCGCTACCTGCCGCTGTTCCTGGCGCTGTCGGCCAACTCGCCCTTCTGGGAGGGCGAGCGCACGGGGCTGATGTCGTCGCGGGTGCCGGTCTTCCGATCCTTCCCGCGCGAGGGGATCCCGCCCCACTACGGCACCTGGGAGATCTTCTCCCACCGGGTCGAGATGATGATGCGCGCGGGCGCGATCGAGGACTACACGTTCCTGTGGTGGGACGTGCGCCCGCATCCCAACCTGGGCACCGTCGAGACCCGGATCTTCGACCAGCAGACGAGGGTCGAGCACACGGTCTCGCTGGCGGCGCTGGTGGTCTCGCTGGCGCATCGCATGTGCGGGCTCTACGACGACGACGAGCCGCTGGTCGAGTACCCGACGGAGCTGATCGACGACAACAAGATCCGCGCCGCCCGCCACGGCACCGACGGCAAGCTGATCGACTTTCGCGCCGGCAGGCAGGTTCCCGCTCCTGAGATGGCCCGGACGCTGGTCGCCCGGCTGGCCCCGAACGCGGACGAGCTCGGCTGCCGGGCCGAGCTCGACGGGATCGAGGATCTGCTCGTCAACGGCACCGGAGCCCATCGCCAGATCGAGATCGCCGATCGCAACGGTCAGGACCTGGCGGCTCTGACCGAGGAGATCGCGCGGACGACAAAGCCCTAGTCATCGGTCGGCAATACTTGGGGGGATGGCCGCGCCAGAGCTCTCAGTGGTCTGCAAGAGCTGCGGCTCCGAGGTGAGCCCGTACGTGACCGAGTGCCCGTATTGCGGCAACCGCCTGCGCAAGCGTGCGCCGAAGCTGGAGCGGGTCGGTGACGAGGTTCGCGTCCGCGAGGGCCGCGGCGAGCGCCGCCGGCGCAAGGCCGCCGAGCGGCGCGGACGGCTCGCCGACCGCGCCGCCGTCACCGAGGACCTCGCCAGGCGTCCCGTCGCGACGGTCGCCGCCCTGGCCGTGCCCTCCGCGCTGCTGATCGTCGAGCGCGCCTCCAACCTCTCGATCTACGACCTCGGGGCGATCGCCGGCCCGGTCGGCGACCACTGGTGGCGCTACTTCGCGGCCCCGTTCGTCTACGACAACATCGGCTACCTGTTCGCCTGCGGGTTGGCGATCGCGATCTTCCTGCCGGCAATCGAGCGCCGCGTCGGCCTGATCGCCTCGATCCTGCTGGTGCTCGGCTGCGGGGCGCTCGGGATGCTCGCCGCGGACGGGCTCGAGTCGACCTTCGGCGACGGGATCTTCGCCGCGGCCGGCGGCAACGGGATCGCGCTCGGCGTCGTCTGCGCCTGGCTCGTGATCCGCGACGCCGAGCGCCGCGCCGACCCGACCGAGGAGTACGACCAGGTGGCCGTAGCCGTCGTCCTCGCCGTGCTGCTGCTGCTGCCGGTCGTCGACGACTGGGCCTCGGTCTGGGCGGGGCTCGGCGGCGCCTTCGTCGGAGCCGCCTGCGGGCTCGCCGCCGCGCTGGGGCGTCGTTGAGCAAGTTCACGCCCCTCAGCGACGAGCTCCACGACTACATGGTCGCCCACGGCGCGCGCCAGGACGACGTCCTGCGCCGCGTCCAGGAGGAGACCGCGTTGATGGGCGAGATCGCGGTAATGCAGATCGCGCCCGACCAGGGCGCCCTGATGACCCTGCTCGCGCGCCTGATCGGCGCCCGCGAGGCGATCGAGCTCGGCACCTTCACCGGCTACTCGGCGATCTGCATCGCTCGCGGGCTGGCTGCCGGAGGCCGCCTGATCGCCTGCGAGCTCTCCGAGGAGTACGCCGAGATCGCGGCCGGCAACCTGGCGGCGGCCGGCGTCGCCGACCGGGTCGAGATCCGGATTGGCCCGGCGCTGGAAACGCTCGCGGCGCTGCCAGAGCGCGAGGTCTTCGACCTCGCCTTCATCGACGCGGACAAGGAGAACTACCCCGCCTACTACGAGCTGGTCCTGTCGCGCACCAGGCCGGGCGGGCTGATCGTCGTCGACAACGTGCTCGCCGCCGGCCGCGTGATCGACCCCGACAACGACCAGGAGCAGGTCGCCGCGATCCGCGCCACGAACGACCTGATCGCCGCCGACGAGCGCGTCGACTGCGCCATGGTCGCGGTGGCCGACGGGCTGATGCTCGCGCGCAAGCGATGAGTCGCGAGGCCGCCCTGGCCCTGCAGCAGCGCGGGCTGCGCGACTGGATCTCGCTGGTCGGCACCAGCTCGCCCGGCGCCGGCGTCTTCAGACGCGGCGGGATCACCGCCTCGATCGTCCCCGCCAGCCCGCTGCGCTCGATCTGCAACTCGGTCACCTATACCGACGCCGCTGAGCTCGCCGCGTCCCTCGCCGAGCTGACGGCGATCTTCGAGGCCGCCGGGATCGCGGCCTGGACCGTCTGGGTGCCCGAGTTCGACCGCGAGACGATCGCCGCACTCGAAGCGGCCGCCCACGAGCCCGACGCCTCGCCGATGGCGATGTCGCTCGAGCTCGCCGCCTTTGAGCCGCCCGAGGTCGGCGATCTCGAATGGGACCACGACGTCGACCCGGCCGACCTGGGCACGCTCAACGACATCGCCTACGGCCTCCCGGAGGAGAGCCTGCTCTCCCCGGCGCTGACCGCGCCCCCGCCCAGCCCCGACCTGCGCCTCTATCAGGCGCGGATCGGCGGCGAACCGGCGTGCGTGCTCGGCACCATGGACCACGACGCTGACCTCGGCTTCTACTTCGTCGCCACCCACCCCGATCACCGTGGCCGCGCCCTCGCCACCCGGCTGGTGACCGTCGCCATCGGCGAGGCGATCGAGCGCGGGCTCGAGACATCGTCGCTGCAGGGGTCGTCGATGGGCCAGTCGGTCTACCGCCGGCTCGGCTACAGCGACGACTTCACCCTCTGGATGTACGAGCACCGCGCGTGAGCTCGCCCTTCTCCGACGCCGAGCTCGAGGCCGCCGTCGCGGCGCTCGCCGAGCCCGGCCGCTTCGACGAGGCCGAGGCGCTGGTCACCCGGGCGGCCCCGCAGCTGCAGGGGATCCTCGCCCAGGCGCTGGAGGCCGGAGGCTGGTTCGCCGAGTCGCACGGGGCCGAGCTCGACAGGGTGCTGGCGCTCGAGGACCCCGACGAGCGCGGCCGCGCCATCCGCACCCTGCTCGCCGAGGAGGCGAGGATGGGAATGATGGTTGGGGTGGCGGTCGGCTGGGCACTTGCCGAGCAGCTCAAAGGAGAGAACGAATGAAGATCGAGTTCATCGGACACGCGACGTTCCAGCTGACCGACGGTGACGCGAGCGTTCTGGTCGACCCGTTCCTGGCTCCGCACAACCCGGTCGCCAAGCTGAGCGCCGACGACGTCGAGCCGACCGACATCCTGCTCACCCACGGCCACCAGGACCACCTGGCCGACGCGGTCGCGGTCGCCAAGCGGACCGGCGCCCACTGCATCGCGATCACCGAGCTGGCCGGCTGGCTCGGCGAGCAGGGCGTCGAGCGGACGACGAACCCGAACCTCGGCGGCACCGTGGAGACGGAGTGGGGGAGCGTCAAGCTCGTCCCCGCCTGGCACACGAACACGACCCCGGACGGGACCGCGATCGGCCCGGCCGCCGGCCTGATCATCCGGCTCGGCGGCAAGACCGCCTACCACCTCGGCGACACGGCGCTGTTCAGCGACCTGAAACTGATCGGCGAGCGCCACTCACCCGACGTCGCCCTGGTCCCGATCGGCGGCCACTTCACGATGGACACCACCGACGCGGCCTACGCCTGCGGCCTGATCGGCGCCCCGACCGTGATCCCCTGCCACTACAACACCTTCCCGCAGATCGCCGCCGACGCCGGCGCGTTCAAGGTCGAGGTGGAGACGATGACCGCCTCGCAGGTAGTGATCCTCGAGCCCGGCGAGTCGCACGAGCTCTGACCCGCAACCGGGAGCCTGCCGCGACGCTTTCGCCCCATCTGCCGCGCCCCGCGTTGAGCTCGACCCGCTTGCCTTCTCCACCTGAGCGACTACCGGAAATTACGAACCGACTCCGAAGAAAACGGTAGCCCGGACCAGGATCACCGCGAGCCCGCCGCGCCGACACTGGCGAGGACCGGCTACTCCGACGCTCAGCCGGTTGGCGAGGTGACGGCGACCGAGCTCGGGCGGACCGTGGCGTCGGTGCTCGATCGCGTTGTGGACGGCGAGCGCGTCGTCGTTACGAGGAGCCGGCGTGCCGTCGCCGTGATCGTCGGGCTCGAGGAGGGGATCGAGATCATGCTCGCCGGCTCCGAGCGGTTTGCCCGTCTGCGGCGCGAGGCCCGCGAGGAGCTCGAGTCGGGACTCGCTGAGGCGCTGGTGGCGTGGCGCGCCGGTATCGAATCGCCGTAGCGCGGCGCCCGTTCGCCGATCTGCGCGCGCTGCCGGGGGGCCGTGGGGCGGGCCTGGGCCGGGCGCTGATCGAGGTCGCGGCCCGTGAGCCGCCGGCCGGCCTGATCGCGGTTAGCTCGCGCCTCGACCTGGCGGCGTGCGAGGTGTCGGTACGGCACCGGATCGTGCTCGTCTACGCGGTGATCGGGCGCGACGAGTTACTGGCCGGGCTGATTGGCGCGGAGCTGGACCGGGAGCTGCGAGCGCGTGCGATCAGGCGTGTGATGCACGGGCGCCGCTAGTGCGGCCGGCGGGTCAGCCCTGCGGTCCGCGCTTCAGCCAGAAGGTGCGGTCGTGGCGGTCGTGGACCATCAGCGCCATCCCGGCGGCGGTGAGCATCGCGCCGGCGAGGCCGTGGTGGAGGCGCTGGTTGACGATCCAGACGCGGCGCATCCGAGGGTCGTAACGGATCAAACCGCCGGCGTAGAGGCGAAGGTTCGTGGCGTCCATCTGGGCATCTCCTCGATACCCCTATATCGGCCCTGCCGCCGCCAGCCATTAGGATTTTTCGGCCTTGGAAGCCGCATCTCAGACCCTGAGCTCGATCGCCCAGCGCGACGATTTCCTCGCCACGGGCGATCCCGCGCTGGCGGCCGGCGCCGACAGCGGCAATTTCGAGCTGCTCGACTACGGTGAGCTCTACCGCCTCTGGGAGCGCCAGCAGTGGGCGACCCAGGACCTCGACTTCAGCCAGGATCGCGTCGACTGGCACGAGCGCTTCTCCAAGGAGGAGCGGTTCACCCGCATGTACGGGCTCTCCGCCTTCTTCATCGGCGAGCAGCGGGTCACCGACGAGCTC
Organism: Solirubrobacterales bacterium; assembly: GCA_033856255.1. Taxonomy (GTDB): domain Bacteria; phylum Actinomycetota; class Thermoleophilia; order Solirubrobacterales; family 70-9; genus WHSW01. The sequence continues at coordinate 124,908 of JAWVFH010000002.1, forward strand.
GGGCCGATCATGCGCGCGGCGCCGACCGAGGAGATGCGGATCTTCCTCTCCACCCAGATCGCCGACGAGGCCCGCCACGTGCAGTTCTTCAACCGCTTCTACGACGAGGTCGGCGTGCTCGAGGGCGCCGACGACCTCGCCGAGCGCCTGGCGCGGGTGCAGAGCAACCTCAACCCCGAGTTCGCCGAGCTCTTCGACGGAATGCTCAAGTCACGTGTGGACAGGCTCGCCGCCGAGCCCACCGACACCGAGGTCCTGGTCGAGGCGATCACGCTCTACCACATGGTGATCGAGGGGGTGCTGGCGCTCACCGGCCAGCACTTCATCATCGGCTACAACGAGGAGCAGGGGACGCTGCCGGGTTTCGTCGAGGGGTTCGGCAACGTCGCCCGCGACGAGCATCGCCACGTCGCCTTCGGCGCCCGGTTCCTGATGGAGATGGCGGCCGCCGACGCCCGCTACCGAACCGCGATCCAGCGCACCCTGGTCGAGTCACTGCCGGTCGCCGAGGCCGTCCTGCGCCCGCCGTTCGCGCCCGAGGACGACGACGACTTCGAGCTCTTCGGCGTCTCGATGCGCGAGACACAGGCGTTCGCCGCCCAGTGCCTGAGCCGGCGGCTGAAGGTGATCGGCCTAGCGGGCTGATTGCGGCTTAATACTGAGCCGCCCTGTCGATCGGACCGCGCAAGGATCATCCGATCGGCCAGCAGGAATTTCCAACCGGGTTCCATCCGATCGGCCCGCGAATTCGCGCCTGAATCAGGCGATTATCTAGATCCCCCCTAACCCCCCACGTCGTGGGAGTGGCCAGGGCCTCAAATGGGAGAGATGGATGTCAACCCAGTCGTAATCGCAGTAACCTCGGAGAAGGATTTCTGAGGGCGATGCGCGAGGCCGGAAGCACTTCTTTCGACGTTCTGGGTACCGGCCCCACCGGTACCCGGTCCCGTTCCCAGTAGTTCCAGTCCGAGGTCACGGAGGGCCTCGGACTGGGGCACTGGGACTTCTGCTGCCCGCTGACTAGACTCGCCACGCGTGGCACCGAGGAACGAACGCGTCACCGTGCTGGTCGCCGACGACCACCCGATCTACCGGGAGGGAATCGTGCGGGCGATCAAGGACCGCCCCGACCTCGAGTTCGTCGGCGAGGCCGCCGACGGCCGCGAGGCGCTGGAGCGGATCCGCGACCTCGGCCCCGACGTCGCCGTGCTCGACATCCGCATGCCGGGGCTCGACGGCACCCAGGTCCTCGCCGCGATGCGCCGCGAGGGCCTCGCCAGCGAGGTGCTCTTCCTCTCCGCGTTCATGGAGCCCGAGCTCGCCTACAAGACCGTCGCCTCGGGCGCCAAGGGCTACCTGTCGAAGGAGTCCTCGCGCCAGGACGTCTGCGAGGCGATCGTCTCGATCGCGCGCGGCGGCACCGCCTTCGCCGCCGAGGCGCAGGCCGGGCTCGCCCAGCAGATCCAGGAGCGAGAGCGCAGCGGCGGGCCCCCGAAGCTGACCGCGCGCGAGCAGGAAGTGCTGGCGCTGGTCTCGCAGGGCTACTCGGCCCCCGACATCGGCAAGGAGATCCACCTCTCGACCACGACCGTGAAGAGCCACCTGCACTCGCTCTACGAGAAGCTCGGCGTCTCCGACCGCGCCGCCGCCGTCGCCGAGGCGATGCGGCGCGGGATGCTCGACTAGTGGGGGGCGAGGCAGCCGACCTGGCTGCCGAGAACGCGGCGCTGCGCGCGGAACTCGAAACGTGCCGCCAGCTCGTCGCCCAGGTGATGGACGCCGAGGACCAGGGCCGGCGCCGGATCGCGCAGCTGATCCACGACGACTCGCTGCAGACGCTCCTGGCCGCGAACCAGGAGCTGATCGAGGCGGCCCCGGGGCGCGCCCAGGTGCAGCGCGCCCACGAGGTCGTCGAGGCGACGATCGCCCGCCTGCGCGAGGCGATGATGGCGCTGCACCCGGTGACGCTGGAGCGCGGCGGCTTCGAAGTCGCCGTCGGCGCGGTGGCGCGACAGGCGGCGCGACAGGGCGGCTTCGAGGTGTCGCTCGAGCTCGCCCCGGAGGCGATCGGACACGAGGACGAGCTGCTGCTCTCGGTCGCCCGCGAGCTGCTCACCAACGCCGCCCGGCACTCCAGGGCGACGGCGGTCTCGGTCGCGCTCCGCAGGAACGGGGAGGCGATCGAGCTCGAGGTCGCCGACGACGGCACCGGGATCCCGCCGGGCCGCCGCGAGGAGGCGCTCGCCGACGGCCACATCGGGCTCGCCTCGGTCTACGAGCGGATCCGCGCCGCCGAGGGCGAGTTCGAGCTCGATACGTCTCAGGCGGGCACGCGCACGCTGGCGCGCCTGCCGCTCAGTCCCTGAGGCCGGCGGCCGCTTAGCCCGCGGGCGGTACGTCGGTCGCCGGCGCGTCGTCCGTCGGCGGTACGTCGGTCGGCGGCGCTTCGGCGTCCGTCGGCGGGCCCGCGGGCGGCGCGGGATCCTCGGCCGGCGGTGCGGTCGTCGCCGGCGGGGTGGCCGGGGTGGCCACGGTCGGCGTCGGCTCGGTGATCAGCACGGGGCCGGCGCTGCCGCTGCCGCTGGCGCCGCCGTCGTCGGCTCCGGATCCGCCTGGCGGTCCGACGATCGCCTCCCCGTCGTCGGTGTAGGTCGGGCTCGTCGGGTCGTCCGTGGTCGCGGGCTCGGCCGGCGCGTCGGCGGGCGGCGCCTCGGCGTCGACGGGCTGCTGGTCGGCGACGCCGCTCGGGGTCACGGTGGCCGTCGCCGCACCGGCGTCGACTTGGACGACCGCGCCGCCGGTCAGCTTCTCGCCGCTGCCGTGCGCCGGGGGCGGCGCGTAGGCGTGCGCGGCGACGTTCTTGGTCGCGTGGTTGGCCGGGACGTCGGTGGCGTAGATCTGGCGGACCTCGACCGCGCCGGCCGTGAGCAGCGCCGCCGTGGCGGCGGTCGCCGCGGCCTTGGCGCCGATCGCGCCCGCGATCCCGCCCGTCGCGGCCGCGCCGCCGAATGCCGCGCCGCTGCCGCCGCCGACGGCCGCCGCGCCGCCCGCTCCGGCCGCCAATCCTCCGGCGCCGGCGGCCGCGCCGCCGATCCCGGCCGCGCCCGCCGCGCCGCCGGCACCCGCGCCGGCGCCGCCGGCGACGCCGCCGGCCATGCCGCCGCTGCTCGCGGCCGAGCCGCTGCCGGCGGCGGTTCCGGAACCGCCCCAGCCGAACTTCGCGACCAGCCCCTTCCAGACCATCGCCAGCGGCCCGATCGGGGCCAGCGCCGCGAGCGCGCGCCTGTTCGAGCGCAGCTCGCCGCGGAAGGTGGTGCAGGGCTCGCACTGCTTGACGTGGTGGCGGACCGGGCCGGAGGCCTTGCGCAGGCCCTCGGCGGCCTCGGCGAGCTCGAGCTGCACCTCGCCGCAGGTGAGCTGGCGCGACTGGCTCGCCTCGGCGAGCGACATCCGCGCCCGCACGAGCAGCGACTTGACCGCCGGGATCGTCGTGTCCATCGTCTCGGCGATCTCCTCGTAGGAGAGGGCGTCGATCTCGCGCAGCAGCAGGGCCGTGCGCTGGGTCTCGGGAAGGCACTGGACGTCGGCGACCAGGTTGCGGAAGTCCTCGCGCTTCTGCACCGTGTCGGCGGTGGTGACGCCGTTTTCGCCGACCATCACGTCCATGGAGTCCTGGCCCTCGGGGACGGGGCGGCGGAGGTGGTTGAGGCAGCGGTTGCGGGCGATCCGGTAGAGCCACGGGCGCACGTTGATGTGGCGCTCGTCGCCGAGCATCGCCGCGTGCGCCTTCACGAACACCTCCTGGAGCACATCCTCGGCGTCCTCGGTCGAGCGCAGCATGTGGCGGCAGAACGCGAGCAGCCGCGAGTGGTAGCGCTCGAACAGGACCTCGAAGGCGGAGTCGTGGCCGGCCCGGATCAGGGCTACGAGCCGCTCATCGCCGGCCAGTTTGAGCAGCGGCGATCTAAGGCCGAGAATGCCGGCCCGACTAACGGCAGGTGTAAGGGTCGAGGCCTCCATGTACAGACAGCGCGCGTACCCACCCCCACGAACACGGTAACAGGGGTGATGTTGCGCTTCCAGTCAATCTTCGGCCACCCTTATGAAGGGCGGTTAAGGAAGCGGATGCCGGGAAAAGTGCCCGGGGCGGGACTCGAACCCGCAACGCCCCGAGGGGCAGCGGCTTTTAAGACCGCAGTCTTTACCAATTTGACTACCCGGGCCCGCCGATCGTAGCCGCGTTTACACTCGTGCCATGGAAGCCCACGCGGAGGAGAACGAGGAGCTGCGCCTGCTGGCGCACGAACTTCGCAACACGCTGTTCGCGACCGACATGCTGCTCGAGCGCGCCCTGGAGGCGGAGGAGCTCGGCACGGACTGGAAAGAGGACGTGACCCGCGCCCGCGAGGGCGTCAAGGAGACGCTCGCGGTGATCAAGCGCCGGCTCGGACACTGATGGCCGAATCCGCGAGCCACACGCCGTTCGCGATCTTCAACCGGACCGCGAACCCGGCGCTCGGCGCGATCCTACGCTCGCCCGCCCATCGCCTGCTGAGCGGCAAGCTGGCGCTGATCACCGTCACCGGCCGGGTCAGCGGAACCGAATACACGTTCCCGGTCCTCTACGAGCGCGACGGCGAAACCGTCCGGATCGAGGTCGGCTGGCCGGAGCGCAAGCGCTGGTGGCGGAACCTGACCGGCGCCGGGGGAGAGGTGACGATCCGGCTCGGGAGCGAGGAACGTCGCGGACACGCGGTCGCCACCGGCGACGACGCGAGCGGCGTGATCGTGGAAGTCACGCTCGCGGGTTAGCCCCAACAGAAAGGGAATCGATCAATGGACACAGCAGCCCTCACCCGCTTCACGGCCGCCCAGGGCCCCAGAAAGATCGGCCCGGACGAGGGCGAGTACACCCAGCTCCCCGGCGTCGGAGTCCGTTTCATGATCTGGACCGAGGAGTCCGGCGGTGGCTTCTCCCTGGTCGAGCACCCGATCGAGCCGCACCACCTGTGCGCGCCGCTGCACAGGCACTCGCGCGAGGACGAGTACAGCTTCGTGCTCGAGGGACGGCTGGGCGCCCTGCTCGGCGACGACGTCGTATACGGGGAGACCGGCGACCTCGTGTTCAAGCCCCGCGACCAGTGGCACACCTTCTGGAACGCCGGCGACGAGCACTGCCGGATCCTGGAGATCATCGCCCCGGGTGGCTTCGAGCGCTTCTTCGAGGAGCTGGGCGCCGCCGCCGCCGAAGGCCCGCCGTCCGACGAGGTGATGGCCGACCTGACCGCCCGCTACGGCGTCGACTTCGACATGGAGGGGACGGCGAAGATCGCCGCCGAGCACGGGCTCACGTTCCCCCCGCTCGAGCAGGCCTAGCCCCTTAGGTTCAGCACTTGAAGCTGTCCGTCGCGCTGGAGGGCAGGCTGTCGGCGTCACCGGGCCACTCGGCCCTGACCTGGCACCTACCCTTCGGCTTGCGCTTGAGTGTCGCCGCAAATGCGCCGGCCGCATCCAGTGTCGCCGTCGCCGAACGGATCGCCTTCATCGGCGCGCCCTTCCTTTTGCTGCGCATCAGCGTCAGCTGAGCCTGACCGTGGCTCTGCGCCGGCAGTACGGTGCCGGCGACCTTGACGTGCCGGCCTTTGGCCGTTGCGCGGATCGTGGTCATGGTCGCGGCGCTGGTCGAGTCGCCTCCATCACCACCGCCCTCCGTGTCGGTGGCCGTGATCGTGATCTCCTTGAAGTCGGTGGCAGTGCCGTCGCTTACCGCGAAATGAACGGCGGGATAACTCCCTGCCTGCGTGGATCCCGGCGTCCAGGTAAATGTCCGGGTCGCCGGGTCGAACGTCGCCCCCGTAGGGAGGTTCGACGCCGAGTAGGTCAGCGTGTCGCCATCGGGGTCGGTCGCCGACAGCGTGAACTGCAGCTGGCTGCCCTCGGCAACGGTCTTGTCTTCGATCGTGCCGAGGACGGGGGCGCGGTTGGTGTTGGCAACCGTGATCGTGATGTCCTTGGAGTCCGTATGCACCCCGTCGGAGACCATGAAATGCACGCCGGGGTAGGTGCCCGCCTGAGCGAAGCCCGGCGTCCAGGTAAATGTCCGGGTCGCCGGGTCGAACGTCGCCCCCGTAGGGAGATTCGACGCCGAGTAGTTGAGCGTGTCGTTGGGATCGGCGTCAGTGCCCGAGACCGCGAACTGAAGCTGGCTGCCCTCGGCCGCGGCCCGGTTGCCGATCGGGGCGAGAACCGGCGTGGCGCAACCGACCTGGGCGGTGTTCGCATTGCGTGCCGCCGGCGTGCCGGCGCTGAAGTCGGCCGAGTTGTCGTCGGTATCGATGCAGCCGTTATTCCCTCGCAGCGCCGCAGTCGTGGCCGAGGTGGCGGGGGCCGCCGCGCTTCCCTCGAAGCAACCCGCCGTCCCCCATCCGACGAGATCGACGACGCCGGAAGTCGCAGGACACCCCGATCCGGTCAGGGCGGTTGTGGAGTTCGTGAGGGCCACCTTTCCGGCTAAGAAGGACATGGCGATCGTCCCGGTGGCTTGGGGGGTCGGCAGCGCCGCGCCGGTCGGCGTCGGGTCGCTTGCCTCCTGAATCAAGTAGTAGCCGTTTGCCGGGATGCTTCCTGTCAACGGCGTCGTCTGCCAGGTCGTCCCGGTCGCTGTCGCATATTGCACAGCCCACCCGGCGAGGTTGATTGCGCTCCCGGTCAGGTTGCGCAGCTCCACGAAGTCGTTGTTGTAGGGCTCGGACACGGCTGATCCCCCGGCTCCGGCGTAGACCTGCGACATCGTTACGGTCGACGAGGGAGTGGCGCTCGCTGAGGAGGGCAGGGCCACCAGCATGAGCGCGACGCCAAGTCCTGGCCGAAACAGGCGGCGACATGTTGCTGACATCGACCGTGAAGCTAAACCCGGCGGACGCCGCCGACATTGACAGAAATGACGAGATGTCGCGACCGGGGTCAACGGCTGCGGGGCCCGAGGCTGAACACCGCGTCGACGGCGGCCCCCTCGTCAAGCTCGGTTCCGGCGGGCTGTGTGAGCTTGATCAGCTTTCGGCGCGCGACCTTACGGCTGTGGGCCTTGGTGACCTTTCCCAGCTCGCAGCCGGCCTCCTCGAGGGCGTGTTTCGTGGCGCCCCTCGAGGCGCCGGGCGAGATTTTCGGAACGACACAGTGAGGCTGGGGCGGCGGCGGGGGACGGTTGTCGACCGCATCGCAGGCGTCTCCGAGCCCGTCGCCGTCGACGTCCGCCTGGCCGGCATTTGCGACCAGATCGCAGCTGTCGTCTCGATCGGCGATCCCGTCGTTGTCTGAGTCCGGGTCGCAGGCGTCGCCGCGGGCGTCGCCGTCGGCGTTTTCTTGGCCGGGGTTGGGGTCGAGGCGACAGTTGTCGGTCGCGTCGGCAACGCCGTCGTTGTCGTCGTCGAAATCGCAGGCGTCTCCGGCGCCGTCTGAGTCTGCATCCGACTGATCGGCTGCAGCAAGCGCCGGGCAGTTGTCGCTCGCGTCAGCGACGCCGTCGCCGTCGTCGTCGGCATCTTCGGCTGCCTTGCAGCCGTCGCCGTCGAGGTCGCCGCCGGGACCAATGACTCCACGGGGGCAGGTGTCTGCACCGTCGAGGACGCCGTCGTCGTCATCATCGGGGTCCTCGGCGCTCTTGCAGCCATCACTGTCGATGTCGTCGCCGGGACCCGTGGCGCCCAGCGGGCAGGCGTCCGACCCATCGTTTCGACCGTCGTCGTCGTCGTCGGCGTCGCACGCGTTCCCCTGCCCGTCCGCGTCCAGGTTTTCCTGACCCGGGTTGGCGGCATCCGGGCAGTTGTCGCGGTCATCGACGAGCAGGTCCGCGTCGCGGTCGAACCCGAAGACGTAGGCGGCACCGCTCTTATTTGCGCCATTGTCGGCCTGATTACCGTTTACCCCGGTCGCGCTGCTGCCCTCCCAGTCAGCGCCGATCACGATCGTGTCGCCGGAGATCCCCACCCGGCCGAACTCGTCGGTGGCTTCAGCATTCGAAGCCTTGAGGTATGCCTGCTGGGTCCACGCGCTGCCGCTGCGGGTGAAGACGTAGGCGGCGCCGGCGTTACTGGCGCTGTTGTCGGCCTGGTTTCCGTTCACCCCGGTCGCACTGCTGTCCTCGCCAAGGGCGCCGATCACGAGCGTGTCGCCGGAGAGTCCCACCGAGATGCCGAAAAAGTCACTGGCCCCGGTATTCGACGCTTTTAAGTAGGCCTGCTGGGTCCAGGTGCTGCCGTTACGGGCAAAGACATAGGCCGCCCCGCTGTCGGTTGCGCCATTGCTTGTCTGATCGCCCTGGGCCCCTGTGGCGCTGCTGTCCTCTCGCCAGCCAGCGATCACCACCGTGTCGCCGGAGATCGCCACCGGGCCGATAACGTCATTGGCCCCGGTGTTCGAGGCCTTGAGATAGGCCTGCTGGGCCCAGGCGCTGGCGGTGCGCGTGAAGACGTAGGCGGCGCCGGCGTTACTGGCGCTGTTGTCGGCCTGGTTTCCGTTCACCCCGGTCGCACTGCTGTCCTCGCCGAAAGCGCCGATCACCACCGTGTCGCCGGAGATCGCCGTCGAGTAGCCGAGTTCGTCGGCGGCCCCGGTGTTCGAGGCCTTGAGATAGGCCTGCTGGGCCCAGGTGCTTCCGCTGCGGGTGAAGACGTAGGCGGCCCCGCTGTCTGCCGCGGTGTTGTCGGCCTGGTTGCCGTTCACCCCGGTCGCATTGCTGTCCTCGAGGACAGCGCTGATCACTACCGTGTCGCCGGAGATCGCCACCGAGCTGCCGAAAGAGTCGCCGGGCGCGGCATTCGAGGCCTTGAGATAGGCCTGCTGGGCCCAGGTGGTGCCGCTGCGGGTAAAGACGTAGGCGGCGCCACTGAACGACGCGGTGTTGTCGGCCTGGTTGCCGTTGACCCCGGTCGCACTGCTGTCCTCGCCGGGAGCGCCGACCACGATCGTGTCGCCGGAGATCGCCACCGAGCTGCCGAAGAAGTCGCTGGCTCCGGTATTCGAGGCTTTCAGATAGGCCTGCTGGGTCCAGGTGCTGCCGCTGCGGACATAGACGTATGCCGCTCCGCTGTCCGGGGCGCCGTCGCTGAACATCCTTCCGTTGACCCCGGTCGCGTCGCTGTCCTCATTCGGACCACCGATCACCATCGTGTTGCCGGAGATCGCGACCGTCGAGCCGAATAGCGCGCCATCGCTCTCCGGATTCGACGCCTTGACGTAGGACAGCTGCGCCGGCGGCGCCGCCGCGCCGGCGGCGGGGAACGCCAGAACCGCGACCAGGGCGGCCAACGCGCACGCCTCGCCGCGGATCTTGATCGTCGAGCTCATCGTGGGGTCGGGCTCAGTCCGGGAAGTCGCCGGGCGTGATGTCGGCGGCGATCTCATAGATGTGGGTCACCATGTGGCTGCCCAGCTGGTCCGCGTGCTCGCGGATGCGATCCGGGTTCGGGGCGTCGTAGACGCAGAAGCTCTTGATCCCCGTCTCGTCGCTGACGACGTGGCTGTGCTCCCACGCCAGGTCCGGGAAGTGGTCGGCGGCGATCTTCTTCGAGCGCGCCCCGACGTTCTCCATGTCGTCGTGGACCGCCTCGTCGTAGACCCGTTCGATTACGTAGCGCGGCATTACTCCTCCTTCGTCGTGGTCAATACGGCGAACGTACGCGCGGAGCAATCGCCAAACATCGTCAGAAATACCGATCTTTCGCGGGCCGGACCGCCCTAGGTTCTCGGTATGGCCACTATCGAGCTGGCGTCGATCCTGATCACCGACCTCGTCGGGTCCACCGGACTCGAGTCACGCGTGGGGCCGGCCCGCGCCGACGAGCTGCGACGGGAGCATTTCGGCGTCCTGCGCAGCGCGGTCAAGGCTTGCGGGGGGCAGGAGGTCAAGAACACGGGCGACGGGCTGATGGTGGCGTTCACGAGCCCGTCGAGCGCGGTCGAGTGCGGCGCGCAGATCCAGCAGCTGATTGAACGGCGCAACCGGGAGACCGACGACCAGCTTCATGTGCGCGTCGGGATCTCCGCCGGAGAGTCGACGGTCGAGGGCGGTGACTACTTCGGCATGCCCTCGATCGAGGCGGCACGCCTCTGTGACAAGGCCCCGAGCGACGGGATCCTCGTGTCCGCCGCCGCGAAGATGCTGGTGGGACGGCGCGACGAGCTCACCTTCACGTCCGTCGGAACGCTCGACCTGAAGGGCATTCGGGAGCCCGCCGAGGCGTTCGAGGTCAAGTGGATTCCGCTGGGCACCGAAGAGGTCGTTGGCGGATCGGCGTTGCCGGCGGTGTTGCGCTCGGTTCCCCAGATCGGCTACGTCGGCCGGGTCCAAGAGTGTGAGCGGCTGCAGCGCACCGCATCGGCAATGCGCGCACGAGAGCGGCGGGTCGTCCTCATCTCCGGGGAGCCGGGGGTCGGCAAGACCAGACTCGCGGCGCACACGGCGCTGGAGAACCACAACGCGGGGTTCACGATCTGCTGGGGCGCGGCCGCCGAGGATCTGGGCGCCCCGTACGGACCGTGGATCCAGGCCCTGTCTCACTACGTCGAGCACGCTCCGGAGGACGTGCTCGCGGCGCACGTAGAGGCTCAGGGCGGCGAGCTGGGGCGGCTCCTGCGTGAACCGTTGGCGAGGAGGGTCGGCCCGGCACCGCCACCGCAGCAGGCAGACCCGCAGACGGGTCGCTTCCTGCTGTTCGAAGCGGTTGCCGGGCTCCTCCAGCTCGCGTCGGTTCGCAGCCCGGTGCTGCTCGTGCTCGACGACCTGCACTGGGCGGATCCGGAGACTCTCGCGCTGCTCAAGCACGTCGCGGGCGCGACGTGCGATTCCGCCTTGATGATTCTGGGGCTCTATCGGGAGTCCGATCTCGAACGGGGTCATCCACTGGCCGACGTGGTGGCGGACCTGCAGCGGCTGGACGGCGTCGAGCGGTGCAGGCTGCGGGGGCTCGACACCGATGAGGTCGCGGAGGTGGTTTCCGCCGTCGCGGGGCTGGAGATGGACGCCGCCGGTCGCAGGCTCGCAAGCGAGGTCGCCCAAGAGACCGAGGGAAACCCGTTCTTCGTCGCCGAGCTGCTTCGCCATCTGAGCGAGTCGGGCGCGATCGCCACGGGGCCTGACGGGCGCCGCGAGCTGACCGCCCCGATCACGGACCTGGGTCTGCCGAGCAGCGTCCGCGACGTCGTGTCCCGCCGCGTGGCGCGACTCGGCGACGCCCTGGAGCACACCCTCACCGTTGCGGCCGTGATCGGCCGGACGTTCGACGTCGAGCTGCTCGAGCTGCTTGTCGACGGGAACGAGGATGACTTGCTGGTCGCCCTCGAGGAAGCGCTCAACGCATCGGTCCTGGTTGAGTCGCCGGACCGCGTCGGGCGCTTCAGGTTCGCCCACGCCCTGATCACCCGAGCGCTCTACGACGCGCTTGGCGCGACCCGGCGCGCCCGCCTTCATCGGCGCGTCGCCGAGGCGCTCGAGCAACTTTCGAGCATCGAGCGCGGCGAACGACTGGTGGCGGAGCTCCTCGAGGAAACGGCGGGCTCACTGGGGGGTTCGGCCGCGGTCCTCTCCTATCACTGGCGCAGGGCGGGCGACTCACAGCGGGCGGCGGACTACCTGCTCGAGGCCGCCGGGCGGGCGGAGCGCGAGGGCGCGCAGGCGGAGACGGTGGCGCTCTTGAACCAGGCCCTCGAGCTCATCCCGAAGGACGACGCGGACCGCCTCCGCCAGGTGAACCTGCGACGCGCGGTCGCTTACGCGCGGTATTCGCACACCGTCGGGGGCGAGGGGTCCGACCTTGCCCATGCTCGCCGGGCTGGCGGAGGGCACTCGCATGAGCACGGTTGAGCTGCTTCACGCCGGGGGGCGCGCCGAGCTCGGCGACGAGCTGAGGCTGGGGAGCGCCGGCGACAACGACGTGGTCCTTGCCGACGAGCGCGCGTCGCGACATCACGCCCGCATCCGCCGCGACAACGGAGACTTCACGATCGACGATCTCGGCTCTCGGCACGGCACCTACGTGAACGGCGAGCGGCTCGGCACCGGAGGCCGGGTGCTCGCGCCCGGGGACTCGATCGAGATCGGCGACCAGAGGCTGCGCTTCCTCGGCGGCCAGGAGACGAGGGTTCCGTCGGGCGAGCTGCCCTCGATCTTCGGCGGGATTCAGCCCGTGGTCTTCGGGGGCGAGCGCCTGTCGATCGGCCGGGATCCCGCCAACGACGTCGTGCTCGCCGATCCGAACGTCTCGCGCTTCCACGCCGAGCTGGTGTGCGACGGCGACGCCTTCGAGCTGACCGACCTGGGGTCACGCAACGGGACGCGGCTCGACGGGGAGCCGGTCACGACGCGCACGGTCGACAAGGGGAGCGAGATCGGTATCGGGCCGTACCGCCTCGTCTTCGACGGCGCGTCGTTACTCGCGCGTGACGACCACGGAGCGCTGCGCCTGGATGCGAGGGAAGTCGCCGTGTCGGTCGGCGACAAGCGCATCCTCGAGCCCACGTCGCTCTCGATCGAGCCCGGGGAGCTCGTCGCGATCATCGGCGAGAGCGGCGCGGGAAAGTCCACGCTGCTGAGAGCGCTCGCCGGAGTGACGCCACCGTCGCGGGGGAGGGTCACGCTCAACGGCGAGGACCTGCTCGGTCGATTGACGGACGTCGGCTATGTGCCGCAGGACGACATCGTCCATGCCCTGCTGACGGTTCGCGAGGCGCTCGCCTACGCCGCCCGCCTGCGCCTGCCGGAGGATGTCTCCGGCGAGGAGGTGGACGCGGCGGTCGCGCGCGTGCTCGGGGAGCTGTCGCTCGCTGAGCACGCCGAGACGATGATCGGATCGTTGTCGGGCGGCCAGCGTAAGCGGACCGGCGTCGCGACCGAGCTCCTCAACCGCCCGAGTGTGCTGTTCCTCGATGAGCCGACGACGGGCCTGGATCCAGGGCTCGAGACCCAGCTGATGACGTTGTTCCGCGAGTTGTCGCGGGCGGGGCGGGCGATCGCGATCGTCACCCACGCGACCAAGAACCTCGAGCTGTGCGACCGGGTCGTGGTCATGGGCCGCGGGGGAGTGCTCACGTTCGACGGTCCGCCCTCGGCGGCCAAGGAGTTCTTCGGCGTCGGCGACTACGACGGCATCTACACGGCGCTGCCGGACCGGGAGCCGCGGGAATGGCGAACGGGGTTCGAGGCGACGCGATCGGGGCCCGGGGCCATAGCGCTCCCGCCGGAGCATGTGGCGGTGGACCGCCGCCGGCGGGCCCACCTGCTGCCCCAGCTGCGAGTTCTCACGGGCCGGTACCTGCGACTCTTCCTACGCGACCGGCGCAATCTGCTGCTGCTCCTCGGCCAGGCGCCGGTGCTCGCGCTGTTCGGCGTCGCGCTGTTCGAGAGCGGGATCCTCGACCGCGGCGGCGGCAACGGCGGTGACGCGGTCAACATGCTCTTCCTGATGGCGATCACCGTGATCTGGCTCGGTGCCATCGATGCCGCCCCGGAGATCGTCAAGGAACGCGCCGTCGTCGAACGCGAGTTCGCCGTCGGAGCTCGCGTGAGCGCCTATCTGGCGTCGAAGCTCATCGTCCTCATCGGGCTCGTCGCCGTGCAGACACTGCTGTACGCGGGCGTGCTCCTGGCGTTCCGGCCGTTGGACTCCTCGCTCACCGCCTACGCGACGGTCCTCGGGCTGCTCGTCGCCACCGGGATCGCCTCGGTGACGATGGGTTTGCTCGTTTCGGCGCTGGTCCGAACACAGGATCAGGCGATGAGCTTGATCCCGCTGGCCGTGATCCCGCAGCTGCTCTTCGCCGGAGCGATTGTCCCGCTCGACCGGATGGCCGAGCCCGCCCGGATCCTCGCCGAGGCGATCTTTGCCCAATGGGCGCTGGCGGGCATCGGCACCGCCGTCGACATGAGCTCCCGCCTCGCGAGCGACCCCGAGTTCGCGAACGTGAACCGGTTCGGCGACCACTTCTTCGACCTTGCGGCGGGACCGGCGTTCGCGGTTCAGGGCGGCTTCGCGGTCGTCTTTCTCAGCGCCACCGCGTTGATGTTGCGCCGCAGTCTTCGCCCCTAGATCGCGGCGACGGCGAGCTCCGCGAACATCTGCGCCTTCGCGAGGTCGCCGGGCCCATACGAGCCACCGTCGCGCCGGTCGAGCACCGAGAGGGCACCGATCACGTCGCCGCTTCGCTCGAGCGGAACGACGAGCATCGTGTGGGGCACGTAACCGGTCTTCTGTGCGATCGCCTCCGCGAAGCGCGCATCGCGCCGGCAGTCGGCGATCGCGACGCCCTCGCCCGCCTCGACGACCGAGCCCGCCAGGCCCTGGCCGCGCTCGAGCCTGACGCCGACGACCGATTCGGCCCCGCTTCCCCACGCCGCCTCGTAAACGACCTCCGACGTGGCGCGGTCGACGAGCGCGATCGAGGCCGCTGCGGCGTCGAAGACGCCCGCGGTCGTCCGCACGATCCGCTCGAGCAGGCCGCCAGGTGCGCTTCCCGCGGCGGTGACGGCCAGCGAGCGGCCCTCGCCGGGTCCGAGCGGCGTCCCGAGGCCCGCTGCAAACGCCTCCATGGAGGCGAGCCGGCGCTCTGGCCGGATCGCCAACGCGGCGCGCAGGGTGTCCTCCAGGTCTCCGGAGACGCCGGGAACCGTCTTGGCCAGGGGCGTCGGGTCGTCGTACGACGGCGGTCCCCCGGTCAGCAGAGCCCACACCGTCGCCGCCAGGCCGTAGACGTCGCTTCGGGGCGAGATCTCCTCCCCCACGAGCACCTCCGGGGCCATGTAGAGGGGGGTCCCGATCGCGCGCGTCCCGCCATCATCGGCGCGCTCGCGGGCGATCCCGAAGTCGACCACGACCACCCCCGCCGGGCTCAGGATCAGGTTGTGCGGCTTGACGTCGCGGTGGATGACGTTCTGCTCGTGCACGTAATGCAGGGCCTCGGCCGTCTGGCGCGCGTGTTCGAGAACGTCGTCGACCGGCAGGCCCGGGCTGCCGTCGCGACGGAGCACCCGGTCGAGGTCCAGGCCCTCAACCAGGCGCATGACCAGGTATCGCGACCCGGAGTCGCCGAACTGATCGACCACGTCGACGACCCGGGGATGGGAGAGCCGCGAGAGCAGGCGGGCCTCGATCTCGAAACGGTTGGCCTGGGCCGGATCGATGAGGTGCTTGATCGCGACCGCACCGCCGTCGGCCGCCCGGGCGCGGTAGACCGCCCCGATCGCGCCGGCGGAGAGACCGGCCTCAATCTCATAGCCCCCGGCGAGCCGCGTTCCGGGACTGAGCTCGACGGGTTCGATCACGACGGACTAGGTCGCGCCCGCGATGGACTCGAAGACGCTCTCCGGCAGCTTGGCGAGCGCGTCGCGAGCGGCGGCTGACCCCTGCTCGCGGATCTCCTCGATGCGGTCGAACTCCACCAGGCCGATCCCCTGAACGGCGGGCGCGATCACGACGTCGGCGTGCTTGCGCGCCGCCTCCGCCGTGTCGATGCTCCCCAGTACGACGCTGCGCGTCAGCGTCTCGCCGAAGCTCGGCAGCGCCGTGTCCCAGCCGACGATCGCGCGCCGGACCCGTGTCGACAGGCGTCGCAGCCGGGGACGGCCCGTTCCGGCTGTGGTTCGCGACGGCGGCTCGAAGCGGCTGGAGACGTCGACGGCGATCACCGGCCCCTCGCCGCGTGCGGCCATCGTCGCGACGGGCAGGTTGTCGAGCACTCCTCCGTCGACCAGGAGGCGCTCCCCGACGGCGACCGGCGGGCCGACCCCCGGCAGGCAGAGGCTGGCGCCGACGGCCTCGTACAGATTGCCCCGTCGATGGACGACCAGCTCCGAGGTCACGAGGTCGCTGGAGACGCAGAAGAACTCGCGCTCGAGTTCCTCGATCTGGCGATCCCCGAACAGGCGCAGCAGCATCGCCTCGGCCTTTCGCCCGCGTACGAGGGCCGCCAGCGGGACCGTGTAGTCGCTCATCGGGTTGCGCTCGACGAGCTCGGCGTGCAGCCGCGCCTCGATCTCGTCCGGCGCGAGACCGGTTGCGAACAGGGCGCCGACGAGGGCACCCATGCTGCAGCCGCCCACCCGATCCAGGTCGAGCCCCGCCTCGAGGAGCTCGTCGAGCACCCCGATATGCGCGAAGCCGCGGGCGCCCCCGCCCGAGAGGACCACGCCGGGAGCGCGGCCGGAGAGCCTGCGGGCGACGATGTCGATCGCTGCCGGCCGGCGCTCCTCGCCCCCGATCGGATAGACCGTCCGCGGTTGCAGCGTCGGGATCAGGGTCTCGAGCGCGCCCCGCGAGCTCGGCCAGCCCAGCATGACCAGGTCGGCGCCCTGGAGGCCGCCGGCGATCGTCGGACCTCGCGTGGCATTCCCGGCGACCGCCACGAGGCGGTCGGCCTGGCGCATGCAGAAGGCCCTCCACTCCCCGCTGGACGAGGAGTCGACGGTGAGCAGCACCTGGCCGGCGGCCCGTTCCCACCGATCGAGAGCGTCCCCGAAGCTCGCCGCCTCGGCGGCCTCGCGCTCTACGAGGTGCTTCGCGGCGGTCCACCGCGAGAGCGCGCTTGCCAGGTCCGCAGCGAAGGCAGCGCTCGCATCGCTCTCGTCGAGCGGCACGAGTGCGATGACCGGTGGCACGGGATCGCTCGGAAGCGTGACCGCCCGGCTCGCCTGAAGCTGAATCGCCAGCGCCGTGGTGAGCGCGAGCGCGAAGTCTGCGTCCTCGACCAGCTCGAGGAATGAGGAATTCGACAGGCCGAGCAGATTGCTGTCGCGGCGGGCTCGTACCGAGGCCGATCGCGGCGCGTCGGTCAGGACGGCCAGCTCCCCGAGCACCGCCCCCGGGCTGAGGGTGCGGATCATGATCTCCGCGTCGCCCGCCTCTCGCACCACCTCGAGACGTCCCGTCCGTAAGACGTAAAGGCCTTCGCCCGCCTCGCCCTCGCGAAACACCCAGTCGCCGGCGGGGACGTCCCGCTCCTGCACCCGGGCCGCGATCTCCTCCAGGGCGGACTCCGGGAGGCTGGCGAAGAGCGAGATTTCGCGGATGAACTCGAGGTAATCCGAGCGGGGGGTCGCGGCGGTCACGCGGCTGCACCCGGATCGTCGTTGATGACGAGCGTGTTGGTGACGGCGATGATCCCGTCGACCGGGAGGCCGGCCAGGGCCGCGTGCCTGCGGATCGCCTCCGGGCTGGTCGCCTCGTAGATGCAGAACGTTCCGACCAAGCCGTCGCGTTCCTCGAGGACGTAGCTGCGGATCCACCGCACCTCGTCGGGCATCTGCTCGCTGCCGACCCGTGCGGAGCGCGCGGAAGCCGCCTCCAGCTCCTCGTCGGACCGCCACCCGGCGCGCCTGACAATCGCATAGAGATTCATCGAATCTCCCGTCGCCAACACCATTTCACGGCGACGTTAGGCGGGGGCCGGGGCGCCTACATCGGCATTAATACCGGGATTCGCATTTGCCGCCTAGCTCTGGCGGTCGAGCAGTCCGAGGCGTGCGGCCTTCGCCGTGGCCTCGCCGCGGCTGCGGACGTCGAGCTTGCGCAGGATCGCCGATACGTGCGTCCCGACCGTGCGCTCGGAGACGAACAGGCGCGATGCGATGTCGGCGTTGCGCAGGCCCTCGGCGACGAGTCCGAGGACCTCGACCTCCCGTTTCGTCAGGCCCGCGGGGTTCTCCCGCGTCGATGCGCGCGGGCCGGTCTTGACGTCGCGAACGCCGCGCTCGCGCAGTTCCCGCGACACACGGGCGGCCGCGGCCTCGGCGCCCAGCTCGCGGAAGACGGCTGCTGCCTCGCGAAGGTCCTCCTCGCGGCCCGATCCAGCTCTGGCAAGTGCGGCGTCGTATCGACAGCCGAGCGCTTCCCAGGCCCCTGCGGCGTCCGCGCCGCGGCCTTCGAAGGCGAGCGCGTATGGCTCCGGCAGGGCCACGGCGATCTCGTCGTCGGCGCCCAGGCGCCTCCGCCAGTCCGCGAGCTCACCGCACAGCCAGGGGTCGCCGGTCGCAGCCGCCAGCGCCCAGGCCTGCTCGGTCTCGCCGAGCGCGTCGCCGTCGCGCCCCTCGAGCCAGGCCGCCTCGCACCGCGCGATCGCCACCGGAACGACGCGGCCGGCGTCGCCCGACGGTGCAGCGAGCTCCAGCGAGCGGTCGAGAGGCGGCCAGACCTCCGGGTCCCCCCGGCGTGCGCGAAGCCTGCCCAGCACGGCGCCCGCCGTCATGGTGGCGCTCCCCGCGCCCCGAGCACGGAGCACGGCGGACGCCGAGTCCGCGGCCGCGTCCCACCTGCCGGTGGCGAGCTCGACCTCGGCGCGCCAGGCCACCAGGCCCGGGCGCCAACCCTCGAAATCGAGGCGCTCCGCCTGCTGGATTCCCTCCGCGACGTAGCGCTCGGCCAGCTCGTAGCGCCGCGTACGCACCGCGCCGCGCACGACGAGGGTGTAAGCGGTCGCGAGGTCCCCGGCCATCGAACCACGGCGAGCGAGGTCGAGGGCGCGTTCGAGCTTCTCCCACCCCGAAGGCATGCCGCGCGCGAACTCGACGCCCCCGACGGCCGTCAGCGCCTGGACCTCGGCGGCCTCGTCTTCCAGGTCGCCGGCGAGAGCGAGGGTGGCGGCTGCCGCGCGCCGCGTGCCCTCGAGGTCGTCGGCCACCGACAGCAGCATGGCGAGCGTGCCATGAGCTCGGGCGAGCTCTCGGGCCGGCGGGACACGCTCGAGCACGGCGATCGCCTGCTCGGCGGCGGCCTGCGCCTCGGCGCTGCGCCCGAGTGTCCACAGCGCGAAGGTGACGCCGAGAAGCGCCGCGCCCTCACGGACGGGGTCACCCTCCTGTCGGTAGGCCTCGGCCTCCTCTGTACCGAGCTCGACGGCCTCTGTCAGGCGACCGACGAACGTGTATTCCTGCGCCGCCCGCCCGAGCAGCTTGACTCGCCGATCGACCGGCAACCCCTTCGCATGGCGGAGCGCGCGCTCGAACTGCGCCGCCGCCTCGCGGTGGGCGCCGACCGCGGCGGCGCGTTCGGCGGCGACGGGGGCGTGCTCGAGAACCGCTTCGCTGTCGCCGGCGGCCTCGGCGTGGTGCGCCAGGCGGGCCGGATCCACATTCACGCCGGCCTCAGAAAGGAAGGCGAGTGTCCGCCGGTGCAGATCGACGGAGCGGTGCGGCGGCAGCGTCTCCTCCACCGTCGCCCGCGCGATCTCGTGGCGGAACCGCACGGCGCCGGCGGCCGGCTGCAGCATCCCCGAGAGCAGCCCTTCGTCGAGCGCCCCGATCTCGTCGGCCGCGATCGTCTCGAGGAGGGCGATTTCCGCCTGCGAGGGAATGATCGCGACCGCCTCCAGCAGAGCGCGAGTGTCCGGGCCCAGGCGGGCGAACCTGGCCAGCACGGCGTCGCGAACGGTTTTCGGGATCTCCTCGCCCGCGGCCAAGGCCTCGGTGACGAAGAAGGGGTTGCCGCCCGTGCGAAGGTGAAGCGCCTCGGCGTCCAGGTCCGAATCTCCAGCCAGCGCCTCGACCGCGCCCGCGGTGAGCGGCTCCAGGCGCCGGCGCACGATCGCCATCGACGACGGCAGCTCGCCGATCGTGATCCGCAGCGGGTGCCCCCGGTCGAGCTCCTCGTCGCGGTAGGTCGTCACCACGAGCGCGTTGAGCTCTGCGATGCGGCGGCCGGCGAAGCGCAAGAAGTCGAGCGTCGCCTCGTCGCCCCAGTGCAGATCCTCGAGGACGAGGATCGCCGTCGGCCTGCGCTTCAGCGCCGCAGCCAGGCTCGCGAAGAGCTCGCCCGGGCCGGCCCCTTCGTCGATCCGCAGCGCGAGCTCGCCGCCGACCTCATCCGCAACGTCGAGCAGCGGGCCGAGCGCGCGCGGTGTCTCCAGCGGATCGCAGGCGCCCCAGAGGACGGCGCCGGGGTGGGACTCGCACGCCGATCGCACGAGCGACGTCTTGCCGATCCCAGCCTCTCCGGCGAGCAGGAGCAGGCGGCCGCGCCTGGCGAGCCGCACGCCCTCCGCCATGCGCCGCAGGGCCTCGAGGTCGTCCTCCCGCTCGAGCAGCTCGAGGCTTGGCGCGTCGGTGTTCATCACGGCCCTCCGGGAAGAGAGCCTATGCCGGATTCAGAGCTGAACGAAGACCGACTTGGTCTCGAGGTACGCGTCCAGGTTGTGGTGGCCTTTCTCGCGGCCGATGCCTGAGGCCTTGTAGCCGCCGAAGGGCGCCGCCGGGTCGCCGGCGCCCCAGGTGTTGACGTAGACGGAGCCCGCCTTCAGCAGCGCCGCCAGCTTGTGGGCGTTGGAGATGTCGCGGGTCCAGAGGCCGGCGGCGAGCCCGTACTCGGTGTCGTTGGCGCGCCGGGCCACCTCCTTCAGGTCCTCGAACGGCTGCGCCACCAGCACCGGTCCGAAGATCTCCTCGCGGGCGATCTTCATCTCGTCGGAGACGCCGGTGAACAGGGTCGGGTTGACGAAGTAGCCGCCCCCGTTCGCTCCCAGGGCCTCCGGCGGGCCGCCGGCGACCGCCTCGGCGCCCTCCTCCAGCCCGGAGTCGATGTAGCCGGCCACCCGGCCCAGCTGCTCTTCGGAAACCAGCGGCCCGAACTGCGACTCGGGGTCGAGCCCGGGACCGACCTTGGCCTGGGAGGCGAACTCGGCCAGCCCGGAGACCACCTCGTCGAAGACGTCGGCCTGGACGAGCAGCCGTGAGGCGGCGTTGCAGGCCTGGCCGGAGTTGAAGTAGATGCCGAGGAACGACCCCTTGATCGCCGCCTCGAGGTCGGCGTCGGGCAGGATGATGTTCGGGCTCTTGCCTCCGAGCTCGAGCGTCACCCGCTTCAGGTCGCGCCCGCACTTGGCGCCGATCTCGCGCCCGACCGCGGTCGAGCCCGTGAACGCGACCTTGTCGACTCCGGGGTGGTCGACGAGCGCCGCGCCGGTCTCGCCGTCGCCGGTGAGCACGTTCAGCGTCCCCTCCGGGAAGCCCGCCTCGAGCGCCAGCTCGCCGAGCCGCAGTGCCGTGAGCGGCGTCTGCTCGGCCGACTTGAGGACGATCGAGCAGCCCGCGGCGAGCGCGGGGGAGACCTTCCAGATCGCCATCAGCAGGGGGAAGTTCCAGGGCACGATCTGGGCGCAGACGCCGACCGGCTCGCGCAGCGTGTAGACGAACAGGTCGCGGGCCGAGGCCGGGATCGTCTCGCCCTCGATCTTCGTCGGCCAGCCGGCGTAGTAGCGCAGGTGGGCGACCGAGGCGGCGATGTCGCCCTTCGCCGAGGACAGCGGCTTGCCGTTGTCGAGCGACTCGAGCTCCGCGAGCTCGTCGCCGTTCGCCTTGATCAGCTCGGCGAGCGTGTACATCAGCCCGGCGCGCTTCGACGGCGAGACCTTGCGCAGCGGCCCCTCGAGCGCGGCGCGCGCGGCCTCGACCGCGCGGGCGACGTCCTCCGGCCCGGCCTGGGCGACCTCGCAGATCGGCTCGCCGGTCGCCGGGTCGACGGTCTCGAACGTGCGCCCGTCGGCGGCCGGGACCCGGTCGCCGCCGATCAGGAGGCCGTGGGATTGCGCCGCGAACTCGCGCGCGGCGTCGGATGTGAGCTGCTCGGCTGTGGCTGTAGGCATGGCCTGATCGTAGTCAGGCTGCGGGCCCGGCGCTCGTGCGGAAGGTCGCCGAGACGTCCTCGTCCCCGTGCTCGTGGACGCCCTCCTGCATGCGCAGCGCGATCGTCGTCAGCATCGGCAGGTCGAGGTGGTGGCGCTGCGCGGCGTCGAGCACGAGGTCGGCGTCCTTGGCGGCGAGGGCGAGGCGAAACGAGGGCTCGAAGTCGCGCGCGATCATCGCCCTGGCCTTCATCTGCATGTAGGGGAGGTCGAGCGGCCCGCCGGCGATCGCGTCGAAGAAGTCCTCCGGGTCGACGCCGATCCCCTCCGCGAGGGCGATCGTCTCCGCCGCGCCCTCGACGACGGAGAGGAGCCAGCTGTTGACGACCAGCTTCAGCCGCGTCCCGGCACCCGCCTCGCCCGCCCAGATCGTCCGCTTGCCGATCGCCTCGAACGCCGGCTCGACCGCGGGTCGCGCCCCATCGGGTCCGGAGGCGAGCACGATCAGCTCGCCCTGCTCGGCGGGGGCCTTGGTGCCGAGCACCGGTGCGTCGACGAAGACCAGCCCGCGCTGCGCCGCGAGCTCCGCGCACTCCTCGGTCGGCTCGATCCCGATCGTGCTCATCTGCGCCCAGGTCGCCCCGCCGGCGGCGGCGGCGAGGGCGCCGTCCTCGCCCTCGACGGTCTCGCGCACGGCGCCGGCATCGCTGAGCATGGTGATGATCAGCCGCGCGCCGGCGACCGCTTCGGCCGGGGTGGCGGCGATCTCGATCCCGTGCTCGGCCAGCGGCTCCGCCCGCTCGGCCGAGCGGTTCCAGGCGCGGACCGCCATCCCGGCCGCCGCGAGGTTGACCGCGATCGGCCGGCCCATCGTCCCGCCCGCCCCGAGGACCGCGACGGCTGCGGCGGGCTGCTCGTTCGCGTTCACCACGCGTCAGTACCCGCTGGCGCCCCCCGGCAAGCCGCGTCGCGGCGGGCTACTTGGGGGCGCAGTAGGCGTAGGCGGTGACGCGCGCGTCGCCCGTCTCGGTGAACGCCGAGGCGAGCCAGGTGCGCTTTCCCTCGCGACGCGAGGCGTAGACGAAGACCGCGGCGCCGGCCGTGCGCCCGGCGCGGTAGCCGCCCGAGATCAGTTGCTCGGAGGGCTCGCAGCTCGCGGTCGCCGTCGCGGTGGTCGGCGCCTGCACGGTCTTCGAGGTCTCGGTGCGCAGCTTGCCCTTGCGCTGCTGGCAGAGCGCCTGGGCCTCGAGGTCGATCTCGCCGTTTTCGGCGATGCTCGCGCCCGATACCCGCCACCGGTCACGGCCGTACTTGCGCGACTCGAAGACGTGCACCGGCGCGTCGGGCTTCGTGTTGAAGGCGCCGCCGATCGCCGAGTAGCCCTCCGGGCACTCGCCGGTCGCGAAGCTGGACTCGTGCGGCGAGAGGATCGAGGTGGAGCTCTCCGAGGTGATCTGACCCGGCTTCAGGTTCGAGCAGTAGATGTAGCCCGTCGCCGTCCCGGGCGCGGCGCCGATGTTCTCGGCCGTCAGCCCCAGGCGGCGGGCGCTGAAAACGTTGTCGACCTCGGGCACGATCCGCGCGCCGCCGGTCACCTGGGTCTCGAAGCCGGGCATGATCGCCGCCTTGCCCGCCGGGCAGACGACCCTGACGAAGCCCGAGTCGCCGGCGTCGAGCTGGAACGACTCCGAGACCTCGGTCAGGCCCGAGCCGGCGGCGCCGGCGACCGCGGCGCCGACCAGTGCGAGCGCGCACGCGCACAGACCGAGCCGTATTGCTGATTTCGACGAGCTCCCCGACACCGGGGTGACCCTATCGCGGGCTCAGCAGCCGGTGGTCGCCGGCGCGACGGCCTGCTGGGCGTCGAGCGCCGCGTGGTACTCGTCGAGCTGCTGCTCGTAGATGACCCGCTCCTGGTCGTCGGGGATGCCGTCGGCGTCCTCGTCGGGGTTGGCGGGGTCGGTGTCGGCGGGAGGCTCGACGGGCGGGGTCGGCGGGACCGGCGCGGGCTCGGTCGGCGGCGTGCAGGTCGGCGCCGGGGTCGGGGCCGGGGTGGGGGTCGCCTGGTCGGAGCTGCCGGCGTCGGCGCTCGCGGTGCCGTCGGGGTTGTGGTTGCGTTGCCCGTCGGGGTTGCGGCCCGTGACGTCGGTGTCGGCCTGGTTCGGATCGGCCTGCTGCGGCTTGGTCGGCTGAGCGCCGTTGCCGGCGCCGTCGGTGCGCGAGGTTCCGGTCGCGATCACGTCGCCGAGGCCGTCCGCATCGGTCGGGGTCTCGGGGGCGCCGTAGGCGGTGATCCTGACGCTGTAGTTGCCGGCGCCCACGTAGGGGACGTAGAGCGAGGTGCCGCCGGCGCCGACGGTGCCGTAGTCGACCACCGAGCCGTCGGGGCTGGTGACCGCGGCCGTGTAGGTGTCGGCGTCGGGGATCGTGCTGAAGGAGACGTTGAGCTGGCAGACGACGCCGTCGTCGAGCACGCCGCAGGAGTCGAGCGAGGTCGAGACCGAGATCGAGGCCGGGCCCGGGGTCGCCGAGTCGAACCCGCCCGTGATCGCGAAGGCGGGCAGCGGCGCGGCGAGCGCGAGCAGCGTCAGAAGGATGGTTCGCCTGCGCCTGGTCATCGCTACTGCCCCAGCTCCGGCGTGAACGAGCCCGTGATCAGGTCGACGCCGTCGCTCGCCTCGGCGGTGGCGTCGGGCTGCACGGTGGTCGCCAAGTAGTAGCGGTAGGGACCGGCGACCCGCAGGGTGACGTTGTAGGTCGGCTGGCCCTCGGGGGCGTCGGCGGCGAGGCGGACGATCGTGCCCTCGGCGGTCGGCGCCGCGACCCGCTCGACGATCCCGGCCGAGCCGGCCAGCGTCTTCAGCTGGGTCAGCGACTGCGAGACGAAGGTGGGGAAGTCGAGCTTCGGGTCCTGTGTGATCCACAGGGTCGCGTCGGCCCCGCCGTCGGCGGCGACCGCGGCGAAGGTGGCGCCGGCGGGCGGGTCGATCTTCTGCCAGCCCGACGGCATCGCCAGCGAGAACGAGGACTCCTGCACGAACTTGGTGTTCTTGGTCGGCTTCGAGGCCGACTGGTCTGCGGCTGCGGCTGCGGCCGGGGCGGCCGGGGACGACGGGTGGTGGGCTTGCGACGAGGGAGCGGCCGCCGGCAGCGCGGGCTGGTTGTTGCCGCCCCGCAGGACCACGAGCACGACGACGACGAGGACCGCGGCGGCGAGGATGCTGATCAGCTTCCAGGAGCGGCTCTCGGGATCTACCTTGGGCAGGCTGAGCGCCGGCAGCTTCGGCACGGCGCGCCTCTTCGGCGCCCGGGTCAGAGCCTCGACGGCCCGCTCCTCCATCGCCATGGGCTGGGCGGACTTGACCTCGGTCGGAGGCGCAGGGGGAAGCGGCGGCGGCGGCTCCGGCGCGAGGACGGCGTCGCCTGCCATCCGCACCTCGATCTCCTCCACGTGGGCCGCCTCGAAGGCGGCCGCGCAGCCGGCGCAATGGAAGCGCCGCACCGCGCGGGTGGGCAGGGATCCGGGCAGGCGCACGCGCGTCGACGCGCCGCACGCTTCGTGGTGCGCGTCGACGACGCGCACGGCGCCGTCGTGCGGGGGCTCGGGGAAGCCCCCGTTCAAGGCAGATTCAGGCAGCACCAACCGACTCACACAAACCTCATCGAGCAGCGTAGGCAAGACCTTTAGGCGTCATCGCCCACCTCGCGCGCCGCGCACGACATCTCACACACCCGAAACGGCCCCCGTGGGAAGATTCGGTAATGGCCGTCGGGGCGATGACGTACCTCTACAAGCGGCTCGGCGGGCGCTATCCGCTCGCCTTCATGGCCGTCGAGCTGCAGTCGGCGCTGTTCATCGTCGGCGGCACCCTCGCCCTGTTCAGCTTCTACTTCGACGCATCCACGCAGGAGTACCTGACCGTGCTCGTGATCGCCCTGGCGCTGACCGAGTTGGCGATCATCGCCTCGCTGGTCCGGATCCGGGGCCAGATCGGCCCGATCCGCAACTGGATCGGCGGCGAGCACGACGAGGAGTCGACGAAGACGGCCTGGTCGTCGGCGATCAACCTGCCGGTGCTGCTGCTGAAGCGCGACCTGCCGATCCCGGTCTTCGTCTCCGTGCTGCCGATCTGCGTCGTCTCGGTGATCATCCTCGACCTCCCCGCGCTGGCGATCATCCCGCTGCTCGCCGGCTCGGCGGTGGCGATGGGCTACTCGGCGATCCTCCACTACCTCGCCGTCGAGGCCGGCATGCGCCCGGTCCTGCTCGACATCAACTCCAACCTGTCGCCGCGCTCCCGCACCGACTTCTGGGCCGTCTCCCTGCGCACCCGGCTGATGGTCGCCCTGCCGCTGATCAACCTGATCACCGGCCTCGTCGTCGCCGCGCTCACCTCCAACGGCGGCGGCGGATCCAACCTCGGCCTCGACGTGCTCGTCGCCCTGCTCGTGGCGACGACGATCTCGCTCGAGCTCACGGTGATGCTCTCGAAGTCGATCCTGCGGCCGCTGCGCGACCTCTCCAAGGCCGTCGACCGGATCAACGCCGGCGACCTCGACGTCTCCGTCCCCGTGACGACCGGCGACGAGCTCGGCGAGCTGGCCGCGAGCTTCAACGAGATGGTCGCCGGGCTGGCCGAGCGCGAGCGGATCCGCGAGGCCTTCGGCACCTACCTCGACAAGGAGGTCGCCGAGTACATCCTGTCCGAGGGCTTCACCGAGGAGGGGGTGGAGATCGAGGTCACGGTGCTCTTCTGCGACGTCCGCGACTTCACCGCGTTCGCCTCCGGCGCGACGCCGCAGGAGGTCGTCGCGGCGCTCAACGGGCTGTTCGAGGTGATCGTCCCGATCATCGCCGAGCACGGCGGCCACGTCGACAAGTTCGAGGGCGACGGCCTGCTCGCCGTCTTCGGCGCCCCGGAGCCGTTTCCCGATCACGCCGACCGCGCGGTGCGGGCGGCGTGCGCGATCGGCTCGGCGGTCAACGATCGCGCCGAGGCGGGCGAGCTGCGGATCGGCGTCGGCGTCAACACCGGCAACGTCGTCGCGGGTGCGATCGGGGGCGCGGGGCGGCTCAACTTCTCGGTCATCGGCGACGCCGTCAATATCGCCGCCCGGGTCGAGGCGCAGACCCGCGAGACCGACGACAACATCCTGATCACGACCGAGACCTGGAAGCGCCTCTCGCACGAGTTCGAGGTCGACAGCCGCGGCAAGGCCGAGCTCAAGGGCGTCGCCGATCCGGTGGCGCTGTACGCGCCGAAGCTCGTCGGCCAGGCCGAGCCCGAGCCGGTGGCCGCCGAAGGCGACGGGGCCGGCGACGGCGAGCCGCCGCTGGGCGCCTTCGCCCGCCGCCTGCGCCGCGCCGCTCGCCCGCGCGCAAGTCGCTGAGCCGCGCGATCTGATCGGATACGCCTATGACTTCTCCCTTCAGGTCCCCCGCCGTCGTTGTCGCGCTGCTCGCCTGCCTGATCGCCGCGCCCGTTGCCGAAGCCGCCAAGAAGGGCGGCCTGGAGGCCACGATCACCCGCCAGAAGCAGGGGATCCCGACGATCGAGGCCGACAACTTCAAGAGCCTCGGCTTCGGCTACGGCTACGCGCTCGCCCAAGACGAGATCTGCACGATGGCCGACACCTACCTCACCTCGGAGGCCAGGCGCTCGCAGTTCTTCGGCCCCGACGCGAAGTCGCCGGAGAACTTCACCAACCTCGATTCCGACCTCTTCTACCAGCAGGCCATCGACAATCACGTCGTCGAGGATCTCGTCGCCACGAAGGGCAAGCAGGCCCTCGATCCCGATCTCAAGCAGGGGGTCAAGGGTTACGTCAAGGGCTACAACGCCTGGCTCGCCAAGAACCAGTCGAAGATCAAGGACCCCGCCTGCGCCGGACAGCCGTGGGTGCAGCCGATCACCGTGATGGATGCCTACCGGCGCTTCTACGAGCTGACGCTCTACGCCAGCTCGGGGGTCGCGATCGACGGGATCACGGAGGCCCAGCCGCCCGCCGCCTCGCCGCGTCCGACGCGGGCCGCCGGCGACGCCGCGCCGACCGCGACGCCCGAGCAGGCCCAGAAGCTGGCCGAAGCGCTCGACTTCTCCGATACCGGCTCCAACGGGTGGGCGATCGGTAAGGACATGACGAAGAACGGCGAGGGGATCACGCTCGCCAACCCGCACTTCCCCTGGGACGGGCCGCGGCGCTTCTATCAGTCGCACCTGGTCATCCCCGGTGAGCTCAACGTCTCCGGCGCCAGCCTGCTCGGCTCGCCGATCATCAACATCGGGCACACCGCGGGGCTCGCCTGGACGCACACGGTCTCGACCGCGTTCCGGTTCGTCCCGTTCCAGCTCACCCTGGCGCCGGGCGACCCGACCAGCTACGTGGTCGACGGCCAGACGTTCCCGATGGACCACCAGACGGTGACGGTCCAGGTCAAGCAGCCCGACGGCTCGCTCCAGCCGGTGTCGCGGACGCTGTATTCGACCCGGTACGGGCCGGTGTTCAACCGGGTCTCGGGCCAGTCGATCTTCGCGTGGACCAACGCGAACGCCTACGCGCTGTTCGACGCCAACGCGCAGACCCTCCCGCGGCTGCTCAACCACTTCTTCGCGACCAACCAGGCGGAGTCGACGAAGGACCTGCTCAAGATCCTCAAGCAGTACCAGGGCATCCCCTGGGTCAACACGATCGCGTCCGACTCGAAGGGCAAGGCGCTCTACGCCGACATCGGGGCGGTCCCGAACGTCCCGGACTCGAAGGTCGTCCAGTGCAACTCGTCGCTCGGGCAGATCACGCTGCCGGCCGCGGGGCTGGCCGTGCTGGACGGCTCGCGCGCGGAGTGTGCGCTGACCACCGATCCGGACGCGCGCGGCGACGGGCTGATGGGCGTCTCGAAGATGCCGGTCCTGCAGCGCAAGGACTACGTCGAGAACGGCAACGACTCCTACTGGCTGACCAACCCCGCCCAGCCGCTGGAGGGCTTCCCGCGGATCATCGGCGCCGAGCGCACGCAACGCTCGCTGCGCACCCGGCTCGGGATCCAGATGCTCGAGGGAGCCGGCGACAACCTGACGCGCAAGAGCGTCCAGGACCTGGTCTTCCAGGATCGCCAGTACCTCGGTGAGCTGTGGCGCGACCAGCTCGTCGCGTACTGCAACGCGCATCCGACGATGACCGGTTCGAGCGGCCCCGTCGACGTCAGCGCGGCCTGTGCTGCGCTAGCCGGATGGGATCTGCACGTCAACCTCGACAGCACCGGGGCGCTCCTGTTCGAGCGCTTCGTCGACCGCTACGGCACGAGCGCCGCGCGGTTCTCGACGCCGTTCGACGTCAACAACCCGGTCAACACGCCGAGCGGGCTCGACACCTCGGCGACCAACGCGCCGATTCTCGAGACGGCGTTCGCGAATGCGGTCACCGACCTGCAGGGGGCGAACATCCCGCTCAGCGGGCCCTACGGGGACTTCCATTACGAGGTCCGCAACGGCGACCACATCCCGATCCACGGCGGCGAGGGCGGCCAGGGCGCGTTCAACGCGATCGCCGACACGTGGGACCCGGCGACCGGCTACTCCGACATCGTCCACGGCTCGAGCTTCGTGATGGTCACGCAGTTCGACGGGGACGAGTGCCCGAACGACCGCTCGATCCTCACGTATTCGCTGTCGGACGACGAGACGTCGAAGTACTACGCCGACCAGACGAAGATGTTCTCGGGCAAGCAGTGGGTCGACCCGCCGTTCTGCCCCAAGGAGGTCTCCAAGACCGCCGCGAGCGTGAAGACGGTGCGCGAGAAGTAGCCCACCGGGCGCGCGGTTTAGGAAAAGGTGCGATTCTTCCCTGCGTGAAGCGCGGGGCAGGTCGTGTTCGGAGGACGGCTGCATCGAGCGTGGGGGTTCTCACGCTGCTGGTGCTGCTGGTCGCTGCCGCTCCGGCCGGCGCGAAGGCGACCTTCAAGGCCCACGGCTCGGTCGAGCAGGTCTACGTCACCGACGCCAAGCCCGGCGCCGACTACACGCTGGTCGATCGCAACGGCGACGAGGTCGACGCACGCAAGGCGGGCGTACTGGGCGGCATCGTCTTCCGCAAGGTCGACCCCGGCAACGGCTATCGGGTTCGCCAGGGCGACGTGCGGTCGGCCGCCGTGCGCGTGCTCTCCACTCGCTCCAGGCCGCAGAGCACGAAGATCTACGACCAGACGATCCCCGACAGCGGCTACAACTACCTGAAGACCCGCGACGGCACCCGCCTGGCGATCAACGTCTACAAGCCGACGACGGCGACGCCGGCCGACAACGGCCCCTTCCCGACCCTGATCGAGTACTCGGGCTACGGCTACGCCGACCCGTCGGGCGGCGAGAGCTCGATCCAGGCGGTCGCCGGGGCGCTCGGCTTCGCGGTCGTCGACGTCAACATGCGCGGCACCGGCTGCTCCGGCGGTGCCTTCGACTTCTTCGAGCCCCTCCAGGGCCTCGACGGCTACGACGTGATCGAGACGATCGCCCGCCAGCCCTGGGTCCTGCACAACAGGGTCGGGATGATGGGGATCTCCTACGGCGGCATCAGCCAGCTGTTCGTCGCCGAGACCCGGCCGCCGAGCCTCTCGGCGATCGCGCCGCTGTCGGTGCTCGACGGGGTGCAGACGACGCTGTACCCGGGCGGGATCCTCAACACCGGCTTCGCCCTCCAGTGGGCCAAGGACCGCATCCACGACGCCGAGCCGGCGAGCGCGGACGGCGGCCAGGGCTGGGCCCTCGAGCAGATCGCCAACGGCGACGTCACGTGCAAGAAGAACCAGGAGCTTCACACCGAGGCCGTCAACCTGCTGGCGAAGATCCAC
The DNA here is from genome assembly GCA_033856255.1 of Solirubrobacterales bacterium. Taxonomy (GTDB): domain Bacteria; phylum Actinomycetota; class Thermoleophilia; order Solirubrobacterales; family 70-9; genus WHSW01. Next base: position 155,347 of record JAWVFH010000002.1, read on the forward strand.
CACAACCAGTACTACCGCGCGAAGGTCGTCGATCCGCTCTCGCCGGTCACCTTCGTCCACAAGATCAACGTGCCGACGTTCATGGCGTGCCAGTGGACCGACGAGCAGACGGGCGGCCACTGCCCGACCCTGGCCTCGCAGTTCACCGGCACCGACCAGAAGTGGTTCACGTTCACCAACGGCGTCCACACCGACTCGCTCGACCCGGAGACGTTCAACAAGTGGTACGACTTCCTGCAGCTCTACGTCGCCGAGCAGAAACCCTCCGTAAACCCGGTCGTAGTGGCGGCCGGCCCGGTCGTCTACCAGGTCGCGCTGGGCATCACCGGAGTGACGCTGCCCGATGATCCGATCCAGCACGAGGCGACCTATGAGGCCGCCAAGGCTGCCTTCGAGGCGCTGCCGATGGTGCGGATCCTGTTCGACAACGGCGCCGGCGGCCAGCCCTACTACCCCTACCCGGGCTTCGAGCGCGGCTTCTCGAGCCTGCCGGTGGGGGGCACGAAGGCGAAGTCGTTCTACTTCGACCGCGACGGCGCGATGGGCGCCAAGCCGCCCAAGAAGGGCGGCGCCGACGAGTTCACCCTGAACGCCAGGGCGCGCCCGCCGACCGACTTCAGCGGCGACACCGGCGGCGGCACCAACGGCCTCTGGACGGCGTCGCCCTCCTATGACTGGACGCAGAATCCCGCCGGGACCGCGGCTTCCTACGTGACCCCGCCGCTGGCCGCCGACACGACCGTGCTCGGCGCCGGCGCGGTCGAGGCCTGGGTTCGCTCCTCCAAGCCCGACGCCGATTTCCAGGCCACGGTCTCGGAGGTCCGCCCGGACGGCAAGGAGACGTTCGTGCAGAGCGGCTGGGCGCGCGGCAGCAAGCGCAAGCTCGACCCGGCCCGCAGCACCGAGCTGGAGCCGATCCTGAGCCTGCGAAAGGACGACGCCAAGCCGCTGCCGGTCGGCGAGTGGACGAAGCTGACGATCCCGCTCTACTACGAGGGCCACCCGTACCGCGCCGGCTCGCAGATCAAGGTGACGATCTCGGCCGTCGGCGGCGACCAGCCGATCTGGGCCTTCAAGCACTCGTTGCCGAAGGCCGGTGGCACGGCGAAGATCGACGTCGCCCACTCGCCGGACATGCCCTCGCGCCTGCTCCTGCCCGTGATCGGCGGCGACATCCCGACCGCCCTGCCGGCCTGCCCGGCCCTGCGCGGCGAGCCCTGCCGCGACTACGTCCCGGCGACGAACAAGCCCGTCTCGCTTCGCTAGCGCTCGACCGGCGGGCACTCCGCCTCCGGCACTACCGTTTTTTTCGAACCTGATCCGAAAAAAGCGGTGGCGAGCGTGCGAGCAGGCGAGACCAGGCGGCCTCGACGGCTGTGACGCCTAGCCCGGCTTCGTCGTCATCGCCCAGATCGCGATCAGGTACATGACGAGCAGCAGCGCGCAGAGGCCGGCCGAGATCCGGATCCCGAGCACGCGCGGCGCGGCGTCCGCACCGTCCCCGCCGGCGACGGCCCGGCGCGAGGCGACGCCCGCGGTGGCCGTGGCGATGATCAGCAGAAGGAGGCCGAAGTCGGCGACGCCGAAGCCGATCCCGATCCAGCTCGGATCGGTGGCCGCCTTGTCGAGGCCCTCCTTCGAGTAGATCCACTGGGCGGCGCCGCGCATCACCAGGTAACCCGGGATCGCACCGTAGAGCAGCGCGCGGAAGCCGGCCCGGAAGGCGTCGGGCGACCGACCCCGCCACGCCGCGGCCAGATAGACGAGCGCGAGCACGACGCCGCCGACCAGGACCATCGCACCCAGCACGTGCACGAACAGGGCGACGTTCCAGTCGCCGGGTCGGATCGTCGCGGTCACGGGCGGCTCACGCTCCCGGCTTGAAGATCATGTCGGCGAGCAGGAGGACGATCAGCGCGGCGCGGATCAGGTGCCAGCGGATCATCACCGGGTCGATCGCCGCCCCGCCGCCGACCGACGGGAGCAGGGCGGCGTGGGCGCGCCGGCCCGTCTCAGCCGCCGCGGCCCAGAGCACGATGGCGGCCAGGATCCAGCCGTCCCAGAGCTCGTAGCCGTTGACGTAGAGCGCCAGCCAGACGCCGAAGATGATCGTCCCGGCGCCGCCGATCCCGTCGAGCACCTGGGCGACGGTCACCGCCGGCTGCGGCGCCGGGCCGCCGAGCGCGAACGACGAGTACATGACCACCATCGCGACCAGGAAGAAGGCCGAGAGGACGTGGACGAAGAGGAGGAAGTCGAACACGGCACTCCCCCGCGCGGGTCAGGCCCCGTACTTGAACTTCGCCCGCTGGGTGACGCCGGCCTTGCCGCGCCCGCACTTGACGGCCCAGACCTCGTCGCCGATCTGCTGCTCGGTGCAGCTCCAGCCCTTGAAGCCGTCGTCGTTGCCGCCCGCTTCGAAGACGTAGTGGTCGGCGAGCGAGCGCGCCGGGTTGCAGGCGACGTTCTTCGCCCGCAGGTTGAACCAACCGGAGCCGTTGACGATCCCGTCGCCGCACTGGGTGAAGCTGCCGGCCGAGGCCGGGGCGGCGCCGAGGAGCGGAATCGCGGCGCTGATCAGCAGGACGGGGAGGAGGATCTTCAGTCTGAGCATGCTGGCAACCTATCGTGCGATGGAAGAGCCCGTCGATCCCGACCTGGAGGCCGCGATTCGCCGCCTCTACGAGGCCTTCAACGCCCGTGAGGTCGAGCAGGTGATCGCGCTGATGGCCGACGACGTCGATTGGCCGAACGCGATCGAGGGCACCCGGCTCATCGGCCGCGAGGCGGTCCGCGAATACTGGCGCTTGCTGTTCGACCGCTTCAACCCCCGGCTCGAGCCGCTCGGCTTCGAGGACCTCGGCAACGGCCAGGTCCGCGTGCGCGTCCACCAGTCGCTTCACGACCTCGAGGGCGACCTGATGGGCGAGGGCGAGGTCTTCCACGACCACGTCTTTCGCGACGGCCAGATCGAGCGCATGGACGTGGTCGCGGCGCCGGCGTAGGTGCAGGGCTTTCGCCAACGGGCCTGGACGTTCGTACGAGGGGTTCGGTGCAACGCTCCACCGCCGGGCGTAGCGTTCCGATTAGGCCTCCATGAACGACCTTGCTCAGTACTCCGAGCTGCGGCGCCCCAAGCGCGTCGTCGACGAGCCTGAGCCGTTTCGGTTCCGGACGCCGATCATCTTCCGGCTCGCGCCCAGCGTGCCGCTGATGAGCGACCGCCGCGACCCGCACCGGACCGCGCGCCGCCTGAGCTTCGGCTGAGCGCTACTCGACCCGCTCGAGCACGACGACCGGGATCTCGCGCTCGGTCTTCGCCTGATAGGCGTCGTAGTCGGGCCACTGGCCGACCATCGTCCGCCACAGCTCCGGCTTCTCCTCCGGCGTCGCCGTCCGCGCCCGTGCCTTGAAGACGTCGTCCTTGACCTGCACCTCGACCTCGGGGTTCGCCTCCAGGTTCAGATACCAGGCCGGCGGGGCGGGCCAGCCGCCCTTCGAGGCGACGACCATCACGTCGTCGCCGGTGCGCCCGTATATCAGCGGGTTCGTCCGCGGCTCGCCCGACTTGCGTCCGGTGGTGGTCAGCAGCAGGGTCTGGGTTCCCTGCCAGTCGTGTCCCTCGGCGCCGCCGGTGGCGCGGTAGCGCTCGACGTGCTCGGGGCCGAAGAGGACCATCGTCTGATCATCGCAGACCGCAGTTACAGCTCGGTGGGTCGATGTAGGCGACGGTCAGCCCGAGCCCGACCAGCACCCCCGCGGCGCCCAGCGCCAGCGCCACGTGCATGCCGGCGACGAAGCCGCCGGCGATCAGGCCGCCGAACAGCGCCACGCCGAGGCCCCCGCCGAACTGGCGGGCGGCGTTGAAGACGCCCGAGGTGAGGCCGGCGCGCTCGGGCGGCAGCGCCTCGAGCAGCGCCGCCGTCAGCGGCGGGATCGCCAGCCCGCCGCCGACCCCCATCGGCACCAGTAGCACGAGGACCAGCCAGGTCGGCGAGCTCGCGTCCAGCGCCAGCATCCCCAGCAGCCCGATGGCCATCGTCAGCTCGCCGGCGATCAGCGGCGGCCGTGGCCCGTGGCGGCTGGTCAGGACGCCGGCCCCGATGTTGACGCCGGCGATCAGCGCCGTCAGCGGCAGGAACATCAGCCCGGCGACCAGCGCGTCGTGGCCGAGCACGTCCTGGAAGTAGAGGCTGAGGACGAAGACCTGGCCGTAGAAGGCGAAGTTGAACAGCAGTCCGGTGACGATCGCCGAGCCGACCATCGGCGTGCGAAAGAGGTTGAACGGCACCGCCGGGTGCGCCGAGCCGCGCTCGATTGTGACGAAGGCGGCGGCGGCGAGCGCGAAGATGGCGAAGGCGCTCAGCGCCGCCGCCGAGCCGACCCCGCGATGCCCGGCCTCGATCACGGCGAAGGTCAGCGCGCCGACCCCGACGATCGCCGCCGCCTGGCCCGGGAGGTCGAGCGGCGTCCGCACCCGAGCCGAGCGCGGGCCGTGGACGTTGGCCACCACCGCGATCACCCCGACCGGCAGATTGAGGAAGAAGATCCACCGCCAGTCGGCGGCGGAAGTCAATAGTCCGCCGAGCACCGGCCCGGCGGCCAGCGCGATCCCGCCGACCGCCGCCCAGGTCGCGATCCCCTTTGCCCGGTCGCCCGGGTCCTCATAGGCGAGGCGGACGAGGGCGAGGGAGGAGGGGAGCAGCAGCGCGGCCGCCGCGCCCTGGACCACCCGCGCCCCGAGCAGCACCCCGAGCGACGGCGCTGCTCCGCAGGCGAGCGAGGCCAGTGTGAAGGCGATCATCCCCGCCGAGTAGGTGCGCGCGACCCCGATCCGGTCGCCGAGCGCGCCGCTGGAGAGCAGCAGCGCCGCAAAGGTGACCACGTAGGCGTCGACGACCCACTGCAGGTCGCTCAGCGACGCGCCGAGGTCGTCGCCGATGGACGGCAGCGCGACGTTGACGATCGTCACGTCGACGATGACGACGAAGAAGCCGAGCGAGGCGGCGAAGAGGACGCGGGTGGGGGAGACGGTCATGCGCTCTGCCTACCCGAGCGCCGCCACGACTCGACGCGCACCCCGCTCATCGGAGGATGTCAGTAGAAAGTGAGTACGAGTACTACCGCCCGAGCGACGGCGCGAGGATGACGGGAACAACTCCTAGTGCGGTACCTGTATGAGAGTGGTGCAGCTTGAGCATTGGACGACATTCACATTCACCGAGACGGTCTGGCGTGTCTGGCAGTTCGGGCAGATGATCGCGACGAACTGGTTGTCGTAGCCCCAGAGCGGAGTCTTGCCGGTTGCCCGGTTCCAAGCGGACTGGAGCTGTATCCCAATCGGCTTTCGCCGTAGCTCTGCTGCCTCGGGCCCCAGGATACGGTCGGCGATCCCGGCGGTCGAGTCGGTCTCATGTTGGCATACAGGACACCGCCAGACTCTCACATCCCACGGGGCACTCAGCTTCGTCCCGCAGCTACTGCACTGGACGAACCTGGTTGATGGTCTGAAAATGCTCAACGTATGCCTCCTCGGTGAATCCCGGTTGGTCGGGACGACCCTACCCGGCCCTAGATCGGTGGGCAACCGGATCTCTACGAATCGAGCGAAGTTAATCCAACTCGGAACAACGCACCGCCCGTGTCTGAGACAGCGGGCCACGCAGGCGGAGTAGCGCGCGAAGCCACTAAGTACGCCCGAACTCAGCCGACCTGGAGCTGCCCCTGCATGCCCTTGTCCTGGTGGTGGTCGAGCGGGCAGTAGTACTCGAAGTAGCCGCTCGTGACGTCGACCGTCAGGTCGGCGCTCTCGCCCGGCGCCAGGTCGCCGTCGATCGGGATCTCCTTGCCGCCGTTGTTGAAGACGAAGCTGTGCGTCTCGGTGCCGTCGTTGACGATGTGGAAGGTGACCTTCCCGGCCTTCGCCTTCGAGGTCGGCGGCCCGCCCTCGCCGTCGTCGGGGAGCACGTTCGAGGGCGCCATCTCGTATTCGGTCTCGACCACGGCGACCTCGTTGGAGGCCACCGGCGGGCCGGTCGCTCCCGCCGTCCCCGTCGCTCCGGTGGATGCTGTCGTCGAGCTCGAGTCGCCGCCTCCGCCGCACCCCGGCGCGGCGATCGCCAGCGCGGCGATCGGCGCCAGGATCAGGGCTGAACGCGGACGGAGCACGGCGCGGACTCTATATCCGCGCCGGCCGTCAATCGGGTGGCCCGAGGTACTCCGATTCGAGCACCAGGTCCTTGAGTAGCGACTGGTACTCGACGTGGGTCTCGTGCTCGGTCGTCCGCCAGCTCTTGCCCTCCTCCGCTCGCATGTACTCGCGGTACTCGGGCGCTCCGGGGATCTTGACGTTGTCGGCCACGGCCACCGAGCCTGGATGCAGCCAGCCCTGACCGAGGATCAGCTGGAGGTCCGAGACATAGACGGACTTCTCGTGGTCGATGAAGACGAAGTCCAGCGATCCGGCGGCGAAGCCGTGCTCGGACTCGAGCCGCGAGATCGTCTCGCCGCCGTCGCCGAGCGTCCCGAAGAGCACGGTCAGCTCCTCGCCGATCCCGGCGTGGTCCCAGATCCGGCGCGCGATCGCCGCGTTGTCGGCGTTGAACTCGATCGAGACGAGCCGCGCCGCCTCGGGCATCACCCGGGCCGCGCGCAGAGCGCTGTAGCCGCAGTAGGTCCCGAGCTCGAGCAGCCGGCGCGGCTCGGTTCGGCGGATCGCAGCGTCGAGGATCTCGCCCTTCTCGTCGCCGACGTTGATCAGATAGCTGCGGTGGTAGGCGAAGTCGTCGATCACCCGGATCACGTCGTCGAGGTCGCCCCGGCGGGCCTCGGCCTCGACGTGCTCGGCCAGCGCCAGCTCCCTACCGTCGCCGACCTGCCACTCGGTGGTCAGGCGCCGGATGCCGAACAGCATCCGCACCGTCGACCAGCGCAGGAACGGCATTCGCTTCCCACCGAGCTCCGACAGTCGCGACATCGCCGTCGCACGATACGCCTCGAGTGCCGCCCCCGAGGGCGCCTCGCCTTTCAGCAGATCTCCACCGCGCGACCATTGGGAGCCGGCGGTGTTGACGTTTGCGTGAGGGTTGCGATCGCGAGTGTGGTGGCAGCGGCCGTCCTGGCCGCGTCCGCGGCTGCACAGACCACCGGCGGGACCACCACCGCGCCGCCGGTCACCCCGCGCCTGCCTGGGATCGACGTCTCGAGGTTCCAGGGCCTGATCGATTGGCAGGCGGTGGCCGAGGCGGGCGTTCGCTTCGCCTTCGTCCAGGCAAGCCGCGGCTCGGGTAGCGACTGCACGACGGCCCCGGAGCAGTGCGGCCCCGACGCCTACTACAGCTTCAACTACGGCTCGGCCAAGGCCGAGGGGATTCGGGTCGGCCCCTATCACCGCGCATTTGTCGGGGGCCGCGGGCCGCGGGCTGTGAAGTCCGACGCGCGCACGGAGGCACGGCAGTTCTGCGCCACGGTCGGCGAGCTCGTCCCCGGCGACCTCCGACCGGCGCTCGACCTCGAGAGCCCGCTGGGAGACCTCAACCCCTTCGAGCTGCGTCTGTGGGCGAAGACATGGCTGCGCTCGGTCGAGCGGCGGCTCGACGCACGCCCGATCATCTATACGAACGCGAGCACCTGGGCCGCGATCGGCGACCCGACGTCGTTCGCGCTGCGCGGGCACCCGCTGTGGGTCGCCAACTGGGGTGTCACGGCTCCCCAGGTACCCGCCGAGAATTGGGCCGGATACAGCTGGCGCCTCTGGCAGTACTCGAGCTCGGGACGGATCGACGGGATCACCGGCCGCGTGGACCGGGACTGGCTTCGCGGCGGCTGGAACGGCGTCAGCATCACCGGCTGAGCTGCCGCTTGATCATGATCGGCCGATCGATCATCGTGTAGGGGAGTCCGATGGAAGTTTCAACGACGCCCGCTCCCGCCGGCCTGGAGGCGGATTCAGCGCCTCACGACGACGCCGGGGTTTGGCGACGCGTGCTCATCGCAGGCGGCGCCGTGCTGGCGCTGGCGTCACTCGGGGTGGGCGCCTACCTGTTCGCCCTATCCCGCGGCAACGACATCGAGCAGGCGAGGGCCCTGGGCGTCAGGGTCGGACTCGAGCACGGAGCCGCCGACGGGCGCCGCGCCGGCTATCGCAAGGGGCTTCGGATGGGACAGAAGGCCGGCTTCGGCGAGAGCTACGCAGACGCCTACCGAAAGGCGTACCGAGAGCAGTTCGAGCTCACGAACCTGAAGCCGCCGAGCCAGATCATCGTGCCCGCGCCGGGCGCCGAGCGCTAGCCGCAGACCGGCCAGGGGGCGGTGCCGTCGCGGCCCTTCAGGGCCACGGCAACCACCGCTTGCGTCTTGTACGAGTAGTCGATCGGGTCACCGCCCGGCGTCTTGGGCGAGGTCTTCCAGGCGTCCCAGGTGAACATGAACGCCCCGCGGTAGTCCCCGCCGAGGGCAAGCGCGTTCGGGTCGCGGCCCGACTCGCAGTAGCTGACCTCGTGTGCCCAGCGCCGGTCGGCGGGGGAGATCTGCTCCCAGAGGCGCGTGTAGCGCGCCGGCGTCAGGTTCTTGTCGGTGGCGCGGCTCTGATCGGCAGAGGTGCCTCCGGGTCCCACGCCGCCCGAGTCGGCGCGTGCCGTGGCGGAGATCGCCGGCGCGATGCAAACCAGCGCGCCGACGACGCTAAGCATGGCCATGCGAGGCGTCGAAAATCTGGGCAAGGTCTTCACAGAAAAAGTGTCCGCTCTCTTCTTTGCTTACGGGGTTAGCTGACGGGCTCGCGCATAAGAGATTGCGCTAGGCAGCAGCGGCTGCCATTCGCCCCAACAACGCTTGGGCCCCCCGCTTTCCCGCGCCGTGGCGCGAGAGATTCAGCAGGTCGCGCGGCATATTAGCAAAGCATTAGCGGTGTGTAGGTAGCCTGCTGGCCGCCGTGATCCGCACGCTGACACGCGCTGGCGCCGTGGTCGCCACTGCCACGGTCCTGGCCTGTTCGGCCTCGGCATCGGCGGCGGCTACCTGGGTGATCAAGGGCGCCGGGTTCGGTCACGGCGTGGGGATGAGCGCCTACGGCGCTTACGGCTACGCCAAGCATGGCGCCGGCTACCGAGAGATCATCAACCACTACTTCCGGCGCATCCGGTTCACCAAGCTCGACCACAAGCGTTCGGTGCGGGTCCTGCTCGAGGTCGCCTCGGCTGACGTCGAGTTCACCGGTGCCCAGCGCGCCTGCGGGCGGCGCCTGCGAGCGCAGCACTCCTACGTCGCTCACCGGAGCGGCTCGTCGCTACGGCTGCAATCGTCATCGGGCAAGACGCTCGCGCGCTGCGGACGCAAGCTGCGCGCCACCGGCGGGGGGACGGTCCGCGTCGAGGGTCAGGGCACCTACCGCGGGGCGATCGAGATGCTTCCCGACGGTGGATCGCTGAACGTCGTCAATCGGGTTGAGCTCAACGCCTACGTCAGGGGCTCGGTTCCGGCGGAGGTCCCGGCCAGCTGGCCGATGGAAACGCTGCGCGCGATGGCGGTCGCATCGCGCTCGATCGCGCTGTCGACCGACGTGGGCGGCCACGGCTTCGACCTCTACCCCGACACTCGCACGCAGAACTACGGCGGCGTCGGGGTCGAGGCGCCGCGGACCAACCGCGCGGTGCGCTCGACCTCCAACGAGGTCGTCGCCCACGGGGGCGAGGTCGCTCAGACGACCTACTTCTCCTCCTCGGGCGGCAGGACGGAGTCGCGCTTCCTCGGCGGCCCGCGGGTCCCCTACCTGGAGAGCGTCAAGGACCCCTACGACTACTACTCGCCGCTTCATCGATGGACGGTGCGCCTCTCCCAGGCCGAGATCGACGCGAAGCTCGGCGCCTATGTCCAGGGCCACCTGCGCCGCATCAAGGTCACCGAGCGCGGCGATTCACCGCGCATCGTCTCCGCCAACCTGGTCGGGACCCAGGGAACGACACCCATCGACGGGGTCACCCTCAGCGGCGCGCTGGGCCTGTACGACCGCTGGGCCTACTTCAGCCGCCGCTAGCCCGCCCTCGGATCACTGGCCCGTCGTCGTAGCGTTCGCGGGGTGGTTGGGCTGCGGAAGCCGGTCGGGCGGATGGACGACGCAGCTCGCCCCCTCGGCCGGCGCGACCGGTGCGTGTTTCGGGAACGCCTCCAGCAGGGCGGCGGCGATCAGGCGGGCTCGCGCGGCGTAGCCCGGAGTCGTGAAGTGGATGCCGTCGTCGACGAACCAGCTTTCGCGCACGTCGGAGGCCCAGTCGTAGATGCGCATGTCGGGGTAGATGCTGCAGGCCGCCAGCAGGGCGCGGTTCCACCGCTCCATGTTCTGCTCGGCATAGGGAGTGTCGGTCAGCAGCGACTTGACGTTGACCCACAGCACCGGGTCATCGCCGACGATCGACATCATGTCGCGGATCCGCTCGTCGAAGCCGACCTTCGAGCCCGCCGCGACGTTGGCGGCCTCGTTGGTTCCGAGCGCGAGGACCCAGCAGCCGTCGAAGCCCTGGTCCTTCCAGGCCTGCGCGACGGCCTGGGCGTTCGGGGATCCCTCGAAGGTCTCATAGATCGAGCGGGCCCCGGAGATCTCGAAGTGCTGGGTCTCGATGCCCACGCGCCCGTAGGTGGCGCTGATCTGCTGCCTGGGATTGGGGAGGTAGTCGAACGAGATCAGGCCCTCGGAGGTGGAGTCGCCGATGTGGACGACCGAGTCGCACGAGGCCCGACGCTTGGAGGCGCTGTGTTGCGCCGTGACGGTCTCGGCAACCGAGACGTTGCCGGGAGCCTGATCGAGCGCCGGCCCGGCGCCGACGCCCGCCGCGCCGGCCAGGGCCGCCGCGAAGACGAGGCCGCCGGCGGCCAGGACCGTCCAGCCTCGGCGGGTCACCCGTTGCTGTCCGCGCAGCCGCTGCAGGGCGCCCTGGCGGACCGGATCCTCGACGTACTTCCACGACAGCGCCGCCACCCCGAACGTCGCGGCGATCTGCAGACAGGCGCGCAGAAGGTCTGGGCCGTGGGCGCCGGCGGGCGTGGTCAGCACGATGATCGGGAAGTGCCAGAGGTAGATCCCGTATGAACGCACCCCGATCCAACGCAACGGTCGCCAGCCGAGCGCCGGGCCGAGGCGCGAGGCCGGGTGCGCGAGGGCGGCGATCAGCAGCGCCGTTGCCACCGAGAGGACCAGAAAGCCGCCGCGATACAAGAACGGGGCGTACTCGCCGCAGCGCCAGAACATCAGGAAGATCACGATCAGGCCCAGGATTCCCCCGCCCTCGATCGTGCGCCGTGCCTGAGGCCTGACGTTGGCGCGCATTCGCCGGCTGGGCCAGACCATTGCGAGCGCCGCGCCGATCAGGAGCTCCTGGGCGCGCGTGTCGGTGCCGTAGTAGACGCGCGAGGGGTCGAGCCCGACGTGGTAGAGCGTCACCATCAGCCCGGCGGAGACCAGGGCCAGCGCCAGGGTGGCGGCCGCCAGATGCGGGTGGACCCCGGGCGTGGTCGCCTTCTCGCGAACCAGGCGCAGACCGCCGAGCAACAGGAACGGCCAGAGGATGTAGAACTGCTCCTCGACCGACAGCGACCAGAGGTGGTTGAGCGGCTCCGGGGTCGAGAACTGCGTGAAGTAGGAGACGTTGTGGAAGATCAGCCACCAGTTGTTGACGTAGCCGAGGGCGCTGGCGGCTGAGAGGCGGAAGTCGTCGGGCTGGTGGGGACCGATCACCGTCACCCACGCGACGACGACGACGATCATCACGATCACCGCCGGCAGCAGCCGCCGGGCTCGGGCGAGCCAGAACTGGCCGAGCCGGATCCCGCGCCCGTCCGCCTGGGCGAGCAGGAGGTCGGTAATCAGGTAGCCGCTGAGGGTGAAGAAGACGCCGACTCCGAGCAGGCCGCCGGGCGCCCACCTGGCCTTCAGGTGATAGGCGATCACCGCGAGCACGGCGATCGCTCGCAGGCCGTCGAGGCCGGGCATGTAGCGTTGGCCGCGCTTTACTGGTTCAGGCATAGCGGTGGAGGCTGATGACTAGGTTGCGGACGCAAGGTCGCCAGCTACGGCAGTCGAGACGCCAGAGCAGGGTAGTCGCCGAAGTGACAAAACTTGCTAGTTCGAGCGGTTTTCCGAGGGGGGCGGGCGTGCGATGACCCGCAGCCGCTACGTGTGGGTGGCGGTCGCCGTTGTCCTCGCCTGCGCCGTGGTGGCGGGCGGCTACGCGCTCGGCGCCGCGCAGGCGACCGACGACCAGGAAGCCCGATCCGCTTCACTGGCCGCCGCTGGTCCGGCGGCGGCCGTCGCCCGCGCCGAGGGCCTTGCACGAGGGGTCGGGCACGGCTTTGCGGCCGGTACCTCTTCCGGCCGGCGCAGGGGACAACGCCAAGGTGCCGCGCGCGGCACCGCCGACGGCCAGGTCGCGGCCAACAAGGCGTTCAACGCGACCGCCGTGGCCCGGGCGGGCCGTGCGGAACGCGAACCGCTGCCCGGCTCGGGTCTCACGGGCCTGCCCGGCTCGGGCGGGGTCCTGGTCGTCGGCGACAGCCTCGAGGTGCTGACCTCGCCCTATCTGAAGAACTACCTGCCCCCCGACAAGCTGACGGTCAACGCCGTCGGGGGCTATTCGAGTCTCCAGATCTTCCAGCTCTTCCAGGAGAGCTACGACCCCTCCCAGTCGGTCATCGTCTTCGACGCCGGCACCAACGACAACCCGTCCTACCCGGAGATCCTGGCCGGGCGGCTTCAGGCGGTCGCCCGCATCGTCGGCGACCGCTGCATGGTCGTTCCGACGATCCACGGGCTGAACGTCGACGGCGTCACGTCAGCGGGCAAGAACCGGGTGGTCGCTGCCTTCGCTGCCTCCCGCCCCGCGACGGTCACCCCGGACTGGGCCGGCTTCGTCGCCACCCATCCCCAGTTGATGCAGCCCGACCACCTTCATCCCACCCCCGAGGGCGCAGACGCCCGCGCCCAGCTGATCGCCCAGGGAGTCGAGGCCTGTCAGGGCGGGCTGGGGCTCGGGCCGAGCACCACCCCTCCGGGAGACTGAGCGGCGACTACGCGAACTTGAGCCGGTCGCGCTTGGCCGGCTCGTCGGTGTAGTAGCGGTCCCACCAGGCGACCTCGCCGGGGCCCGGCGGCCGGCGCAGCGGCTGGGCGCCCGCCGCCATCGCCTCCGGCGAGGCGCGGAACGCGTAGTGGTCGTAGATTCGCAGCGCTTCGATCGCGTAGGCGGTCGCGATCCGCCCGTCCTTGAACAGCAACAGGTTCTCGCCGTTGGCGTTGTCGGCGGCAAGGGAGAAGTTGTAGGAGCCGAGGTAGACGCGCGCCTCGGGCGTGTCGAAGTCGATGACGACGAACTTGTGGTGCATGTAGTTGCCGACGTTGGTGCGTTTGGGCTCCTCGCTGAACGGCGGCGGCAGTCCCGCGGCCAGCGACGCCGGGGCGACGGGCACCGGGTTGCCGTGCGGGTCGAGAACGTGCAGGCCGCCAACCGGCATGTCGGAGACGCCGTAGACGAGCACGTCGTCCCTGTTCATGACCTCCTGGATCGCGTCGCGCAGCACGCCTTCCGTCTGAAACAGAAATGCCAGCGAGTAGAGGACCGACGAGTTCGCCTTCTTGATGTCGGCGGCGATCGCCTTCAACCGCCCGTTGGCGGTGGAGTGCGGGGAGAAGGCGATGCTGCCGTCGATCCCGTCGAGCCCGAGCGGCGTCAGCTCTGCGGACGGGGACTGGCGGAAGGTCGTCGGGTGGTCCCAATAGGAGTCGAAGGCGGCGCGAAACTGCGCCGCCACAGGCTCGCCGTGGAGGACGACGGCGTTGTTGTTCTGCACGAACAGACCTCGCCATGTGAAGTTCGTCGAGCCGCAGAGAACGATGTTGTTCTCGGCGGTCGGGCTCTGGACGACGATGGTCTTGTTGTGTTGCAGCCCGCCGAGGTGCTGGCGCTCGGCGTGCGGCAGCATTGCCGCGACGCGCGACTCGGGCGAGTCGGGCACACCATGGCCCGAGACGACATGGGTCTTCGAGTTCGTCTGGGTGCTGTCGTCGATGATGATCCGCAGCCGCGCCCCGAGCTGCTTCAGGCGATCGACGATGAACGGCTCGTTGAGGTCGAAGGCGACGACCGAGACCTCGGCTTCGGGGTCGCCGATCGCGAGGTCGAGCACCTCGTGGATCGCGCGCCGCGCCTCGAACCCCATCCACGGCAGGGCTTCCTTCGCCTCGGGGTGCGTGGGGGTGAAGGTCAGCGGGTCGTCGTCCGCACCGGCGATCAGCGTCTCGACCGGGCCGCTGGACTCGTACTTGCGCACGAACGCCTGCGAGAGCACGAAGCCGCGCGTGAAGGTGACGTTCAGCTTGCCCGGATAGGTCTCGCGCAGCAGCTCGAGCTTCGCCTCCTGCGGGTCGCCGGAGCTCAGCGCCCCATGGGTGTCCATGAACATCGGCGTGACCCGGAACGTGTACTCGCCCTCGGTGAAGTTCTCGTAGGGGAAGATCACCCAGCGAAAGCGCTGAAACGGCGCCTTGGTGCTCTTCTCGTTCGGAGGCCCGCCGGGGAAGTTCTTCGTGCTGCGCGCGGCGGAGAACCTCGTGGCCCCCGGCTTTCGGTACTCGATCGCGAAGCCGACGAAATCCTGCGGCGGCGTGGGGGTCTTCCAGTTCATCGCGGCGAGGGCCATGCCCTCGCCGCGGTAGATCGTCAGCGTGAACGGGGCGCCGGCGTTTTCGCCCTTGACCTTGAAGTCCGTGGCCACCTAGCAGCCGTACTTCTGGGCGAGGATCGGTACGAGGTTGCCTCGCGGATCGTCCTGCTTGCAGACGGTGTAGTTGGATGGCACGAGGATTCCGAACGTGGTGTCGGTGTTCGAGACATCCGCCTTGAACCCCGCTTCCTTGAGCATCTGCTGGGCAGCGGGCAAGCTGAGCCCCACAACATCCGGGGGACTCGAAGGGGCCGACGAACCCCCGGAATCATCGCTGCCCGACGATCCGCCTGAGGAACCACCCGATGAAGAGCCACCCGAGTTGTCGTTAGAAGACGTGTCGGGGGCCTCTTGGGTCACCGTGGTGGTCTGGATCTCCTTGGTGACCGTCTGGGCCTCCGTTGTTGGAGCGGCGGTCGTCTGGATCACTGTTGTTGAGTCGCCGGATCCGCACCCCGCAACGGCGAGCAGGGCAGTGACTCCGAGAACGCTCAACGCGATCTTCCGCATGTGGTACCTCCGATTTGACGACATCGACTACGCCTGCCTTGGACGGGTCATAAACCAGATCAGCGACAGGAACACGAAGCCGAAGAACCCGATCAGCAAGATGATCGCGATCCCGAGTCCGGCGCCTGCTTCGCAAGCGCTCTGATTGAGCGCCTTGGCTTTGTCGGCGCAGTCGTTCGCCGCGCTGCCTCCACCAGCAATGGCCCAAATCAAGATCAGGCCACACCAGATGATTAGAACCCAAGACATCTTCCGAAGTCCCTTGCGCTTTTCGGGTGCCTCGGGTGTGGGCTGTCCCGGCGCTCTTTGGTCGGTCCAATGCGAGCCATCCCAGTAGCGCTGGGTGTGGGCCTGCTCTGGATCTGAGTACCAGCCAGCCGGGGTTGTCGGGGTCTCAACAGGAGAACCGGACGGGGGCGCGGGATCGCTCATACGTACCTCTCTTCCTCAACGGTCCCCCATTGACGGTATGCATTGTCGTCAAACCTCAATCACGGGACGGTCGAACGCGTCGGCGTGATCCTCCTGGCGGGTTCATCCGCCCTCGGCCGCTCCCGCTGCGGGTGTTGTTAACCGGGGCAGGGCACGTGAGGGCATGGGACACACGACGAGAAGCCATGCGTTGAGGTGATCAGCGGAACGCAGGGATGGTGGTGGTGATGTCGCCCAGCAGCGGCGAGCCCTGGCTGCGCGAGCGTGGCGACTGCGATCACTGCAATTACGAAAACATTCCTCATTGGTTCCTCCTCCGCCCAGTTCGGATCGACTCAAACCATTCTGGGGGCATCCCAGTCGTTAAACAATCGGGGAAACGCGCGGACCTGCGCGGGTTTCCGCGCAGGTTCAATCCGTAGTTCTCACCTCGGCCGGAGCAGCGAGGATCCTTCGGAGTCCCTATGTGGACCCGCGGTAGGAGTCCCACGGAGGGGTTGCGTCAAGCTCCCTCCTAGGCCTCCCTCCGTCACTTAGATAGTCTCGAACCGATGGCCACGACCGAGGAGAGCGCCCGCGCCGAGGGCGGCGACGAGCCCGCCGAGGAAGGCCCGGTCCACGGCGGCAAGCTCGTCGCCCGCGCGCTCGCCGACCGCGGCGTCTCGAAGCTCTTTACCCTCTCGGGCGGGCACCTGTTCTCGATCTACGACGGCTGCGTCGCCGAGGGCATCGACCTGATCGACACCCGCCACGAGCAGGCGGCCGCCTGGGCGGCCGAGGGCTACGCGAAGGCGACCCGCAAGCCCGGGATCGCGGCGCTGACCGCCGGGCCCGGGGTGACTAACGGGATGAGCGCGCTGGCTGGAGCCAAGTTCAATCGCTCGCCGCTGGTGGTGCTCGGCGGCCGCGCGCCGGAGATGCGCTGGGGCTCGGGCTCGCTCCAGGAGATCGACCACCTGCCGTTTGTCTCGCCGCTGACCAAGTCGGCCGAGACGGTCAGGGAGACCGGCGACTGCGCCGCGGCGACCTCGCGCGCGATCGACACCGCGCTGCGCGGCCCGACCGGCCCCACCTACGTCGACTACCCGCTCGACGTCGTCTTCCAGGAGGGCACGGGGGAGCCGGCGCCGAAGCCGGTGTTCGCGCCGACCGCGGCCGACGGGGTGGAGGAGGCTGCGACGGCGCTGGCGGGCGCCGAGCGTCCGGTGATCATGGCCGGCACCGGCGTCTACTGGTCCCACGGCGAGGGCGAGCTGCAGCAGCTCGCCGAGGAGCTCGGGATCCCGGTCTTCCTCAACGGCATGGGCAGGGGGTGCCTGCCCGCCGACCACGACCTCTGCTTCTCGCGCGCCCGTGGCCAGGGGCTGAAGGAGGCTGACGTCGCCGTCGTCGTCGGCGTGCCGCTCGACTTCCGCCTCGGCTTCGGCGCCAGCTTCGGCGAGGAGACGAAGCTGGTCTGGATGGACGAGTCGCCGAACGAGCTGACCGCAAACCGCAAGCCCGACTTCGAGCTCGTCGGCGCGATCGGGGTGACGCTGCGAGCGCTGCGGGTCGCCGCGGTCAGCGGCGGCGCCTCGCGCGACCGAACGCGGCCATGGATCGAGTCGCTGCGCTCAACCGAGGACGAAAAGCGGGCCGGCGAGGCCGATGAGCTCACCGACGACCGCGCCCCGCTTCATCCGCTGCGGATCTACGGCGAGCTCGCGCAGATGCTCGACCGCGACGCGATCGTGATCGGCGACGGCGGCGACTTCGTCTCCTACGCCGGCCGCGTCGTCAACACCTACGAGCCCGGCTGCTGGATGGACCCCGGCCCCTACGGCTGCCTCGGCGCCGGCCCCGGCCAGGCGATCGGCGCCAAGACCGCCTTTCCCGACCGCCAGGTCGTCTGCCTGCTGGGCGACGGCGCCTTCGGCTTCTCGGGCCTCGAGTTCGACACGATGATGCGCCACGACCTCCCCGTCGTCGGGATCATCGGCAACAACGGCATCTGGGCGCTCGAGTACCACCCGATGCGGTTCCTCTACGGATACGAGGTCGCGGCTTCGTTGCGGCCGGCGACCCGATATGACGAGGTGGTGAAGGCGCTCGGTGGGCATGGGGAGTTGGTGCGGCACCCGAGTGAGTTGCAGCCGGCGCTGGAGCGGGCGTTTGCGAGCGGGAAGCCGGCGCTGGTGAATGTGCTCACGGATCCTGAGGTTGTGTATCCGCGGAAGGCTGTGCTGGCGTAGCCGACCGCTGTACTCATAATCCGTAGGGCGGACGTTCGATCCCTCCCCGCCCCATGGCGAATCTAGCTGCAAGGCGCATGTTTTCGGCGCTGTGCCCGGATGCTTGCGGTGGCAACGGGTGCCGAACCAGTGCCCAGGATGCTCAAGCCGCCCGCCCTTCATCCGATTTGCAGAGTGATGGCTGGCCGACGAAACCAGGGCTCTCAGGCGCGCATTCGGACGCCGGATAGCGCGGTGAAACCCACTGGAAGCCGCCGAAAGCGCCAAGGCTCGCGGCGAGGCTCCTCCATCGCCCACGTCGGACCCTGAATCAGGTGGCGCCGCCGGAGTCCAATCGGTCATCTGTGTGCATACTGCGGTTCTTGAGCTGGCTACCGAGCTCCGACAGGGAAACCACTCGCACGTACCCATCCTGATATTCGGCTAGCGGTAGGTGGTCCGTTCGGGGTGTGACGACCCACACGCGATCTACCTCCGCCTGACGGCCGCGTTCGCCGATCCCCTTTAGGGATCGTGCGAGGACGCCTTTTGGCATCGTTGATCGCCACATCTTGACCTCGATTCCGATGCGCGGACCGCCGTTCATCTGCACCACGAAGTCAACCGGACCGCTGGGCAAGGCCTCCAGCAGTGCGGGTTGTGCGGCCTCAATCGTCTTCCGGACATCCTGCTCCAGCCGGGCGGCCTCTTGCAACGGCGAAGAAAAGTCCGAAGCGCCCGTCTCGAGACGGTCTCGAAATCGAAGGACCGTGGCCACGGTCGCGATCAGAGCCACGCTGGCGGCAAGAGTTGCGAAAAACACGGAGCGCGAGCCGTCGGAGGAATCCCCCGCCAAGGGCGCGATCGCCGCGAGAGAGCCGGCAAACGCAGTGGTGACGCCCATAACAGCCACCCAGCGAATTCGAACGCCCTCTGATGGCATTCGCGCAGGTTCCTCATCAGCGCGCTCGACTTCCCCGACAAGCTTCTCAATCGCTGCCAGGGCCCCCGATCGCTTATCTGCGCTCAGCAGGTCATCGTCGAGCACCCGAGCGAATAGGACAGAGAGGAGATCTTCCTCAGCAAAGAGGTCGCCGACGCGGACGCGATACGTCCTGGCGGTGCCCTCGATGAACCGACTCAAACCTGTGACTGACGGTGTAGATCCCTCAAGAAGCAGTCGCTTCCGCAGTACTCGTTCCATGTCGGTGTTAGCCGAACGTGCACGCTCTTTTCGCGCGCCGATGGTCTGCCGGTAGGAGATCGCGAAGAGCAATAAGGACAGGGCGACGCCAAGTCCGAATTGCAACGGCTCGCTCATGACGTCGAAGCCTCGGCTTCGGGCAGCTGCGCGACGTCCATAAAACTCGGATCGTCGGCGTAAACCCGACCTAGGTCCTTCTTCGCCTGAGCGTTCTTCCCGAGCTTGAGGTACAGGCGCCCGCGTCCGTACCGAGCGCGTTTCAAGAGCTCTTCGTTTCGCTTCTTGGACCGCAAAGCGTCCTTGTAGACCTCTTGTGCCGCGTCATCCATGCCCTTTTTCGCCAGGGCTTCTGCCTGGAACACGCAGATCGCCAAGGTAACGTCGTCCTCATTCTTGGTGCCGGCGGTTAGCTGGACGACCTCGTCCCAGGACATTTCCTGAGAAAACAGCTCCGCGAGACTGAGGACGAGTGCCGAATCCTTCTCTACCTCAAGAAGCTGCAGAAGGAGGCTGATCGCTTCATCGGTCCGAGTCACCTCCTGGTAGAGCTCCGCGAGCGAGAGCGTCGCAGCGGTGGAGCCGAACGGGACAGACACCTGAACGTGCGGTGTGATCCTGAGCTGGACGGCTCCGCCCGCGACGTACTTCGTCATCAGTTCGTCGGGCAGCTCCACGTCGGACGCGACCACCCGCTCGAAGTAGGTCATCGCTTCGTTGGGCTTGTTCAGCTGTGCACACAAGAGCCCGGCGAAGAAGTCGTCGGAGATGACCTTGTCCTTCGCATCCTTGACCGCGGCATCCATGAAGTGGAGAAGGGCCTTCTCCGCGTCGCCCGCGACGTAGAGCTGGATGCCCTTGTAGAACGCCTTCTCGTGGGCCGGGGAGAGCATTCCGGGCTTGGGCGCAGCAGCCGAAGCAGGCGCAGGAGTTGCAGCCGCCCGCTTCTTGGCTGTGCTCGTCGTCGTATAACCGACCCCGCTGCCCGGAATGCCAACGGACTTGGTTCGTCGACCTGAGGAATGGGCTGAATAGCGAACACCCTTTCCGCCGACACTGACTCCCAGTCCGGTCTTGCTCGCGTTCAAGCGAACCCCCGGACCGATCTTCATGCTCTTCCGTGCTCGAAACGCCACGCGCACCCGACCCTATTTGACGGACACTCCGCTCCGCCGTTACCCCGGAGCGCACGTAATTACGCGCGACGCCGGATGGCGCAGCTGGGAATGTACCCCACACGTTCGACACTCTCGCGGTGCAGGTGTGGCCGCTGGTTGACGTCCAGAGCTCTATGGGCCACGCCAGTATCGGCACGACCATGATCTACGCACATCACGTGCCGAAGAGGGATGCGGCCGACGCCCTTACCCGGCTACTGGACTTGGATGCTTTGCCCGACGGTGGGAACCCTGAGGCGAACGCGCCCGGCTACGTGGGCGGAACGACTCGCTGTGCGGCTGATCCAACGATGCGCTCGACGATCGTGACTTGATCAGCGGAGCCTTCCAGGAATCCGCTTTCGTGCGCACTGAAAACAGCCTCGGCCAGCACTGCGGCAACGGCCGTGCGGACTTCGGGCGAGGCAGGGCCGGCGACCAGCCCGTTGTAAGTCTTTAGGGCTGCCGCCTTGCTGCGGTCTACCGCTTCAAGGTGTCGATGAACCCTGAACTGAAGCGACGCCATCCGCACGGCATAGACGAGTAGCCCGACCACCAGGAGCCCAACCGCCGCTGAGGCGACGATCTCGCCGGGTGGGGCACCGTCGTCGGGATGGAGTTCGAGAATCGCGATCGGCCCGGCAACTGCCGTCAAGACGATCGTTGCCGTGAGCACCTTGAGCCAGAGCTTCCAGCTGTCCTTGTGTTCATCAGCAGACGAGTCGTAGTACTTGCCGAGTTCGTGCGCGCCAATAGAACTCGTCGCCTCGCGCTGAGCCTCGACCACCGGAGCAAGTTCCTGGACCTGCTGGGCGAGGTTGTCCCGATCCGCGGCGAGCGATGCGAACTGCTGCTGAAGTTCACGCGTCCGCTCATCGGCAAGTCGTTCCGCTTCGCTCGCGACCGATTCCCGGCGGTGGTGGTCGATGATCGACGCACGCTGCTGCCGGAGGTTCTCAAGGTCCCGCGAGAGTAACTGGATGTTCTCGTTGACCTCGTTGAGCTCTGACTGAGCATTGCGGGTCCGCTGATTCGCGGCCGCCTGCAGTTCGGCTTGCTGCACGTCCAGTCGCTGGAGTGCCTCACTCGCCCCCGCGACGCGCTCCGCCGCCTGGGCCTCCACCTGCGCTCGATTCGCCTGAAGCTCCTCGCGTTCGTTTTGTAGCTGCTCCTCCGCGTCGACTCGAGAGTCTTCATCAAACTGTTGCTTGTCTAGTGATCGCGCTCGGTCGCGAGTCAAGCGCTGCAACTCGCTGTCGATTTCGGCCTGACGAGCCGTCAGCGCATTTAGCCTTCGCTCGCGGTCGGGACCCACTCCCTGGGCCTCCGCCTGGTACCGAGCTCGCTGGATCGCGAGGTCGTCGATTTCGCCCTGGTGCTGTTCCTGCCAGTTCTGAATCGAGCGCTGCAACCGCATGGCGTCATCGCGGAGGCTCTCCAGGCGTGCCTCGCGCTCGGCGATCTCGCCGTCCAACTGTTCGAGCGAAATTTCTTCGTCTGAAGCCACAGCAGTAGAGAACGGACCTGTTCGATACGAACGGAGCGGGTTTCGGAGCCCATACCGTAATAGGCGAGCCGGGGAAGCCACCCATTAGCCGTGGACCGACGGTTTGGCGTTTGGTTCGCGAAGCACCTCGGTGAGGCCGGGGACGCTGCGTTCCGGAGTTGCCTCCCAGATGCGATGCGTTGTTTCGTGGGAGGACTCGCAAGGCGCTCGCGAAAACGCAGCTACCGTCCGGTTCTAATGAAACTCCGGGCGCCAGCACCCGGTGTCGTTGGGTGCCGAACCGGGGCCCGAACCAAGCAAAACGGAGCGGCACCCGCCACACCTCGGATTTGCACCAGCCGGGAACAGCGCAACCAAGCAGCTAGGAAGCTGGGGCGCTCATAATCCGTCGGGCGGAGGTTCGATCCCTCCCCGGCCAATCCCTAATCGGCTTTCGGAGGGCTGACCCGCAGGACGGCTAACTGTCAAGCGCCTCGAGGACGGTCTTCAGAGCGACGACCGGCACGGCAACATCGCCTTTGCTCGTAAGTGTCGCTAAGTGTGTTACGCCAGCGATGCCTCGATCACCTTCATCTTCGGCAACGGCGAACTGGATTTCGTCTCCTCCATAACTCCGCCCATCCTGGCCAAGCACCCAGCACACTAGAAGATCCAGTTCTGTCCAATCTTTGGTCTCATTCACCGTATCGTTCAGAACGTCGGATGCCTGATACTTGAACTCGATAACGCCGGTTCGCTGCTTTGAAGGGAGTTCTGGTAGACCGGGTAAGACCGCATCCATTTCGTCGGGGACCGCGGCAGGGTCGATCTCGACCCAACCGTCGTAGTCGTCGACCCCGCTTAAATACACCGGCCGGATGTGAGCGAACACGCCCATGCCGATAAGTTCGTTGAATAGCCCGACGACGTCCTGCTCCTCAGCAGGGGTCGAGAGAAACGGAATCTCGCCGAATCCATCCAGATTGGACGGATCGAGCGGGGTCTTTTTCCGCTCGCTGGCCTTGTTCTCGGGAGAGACGTGGTCGCCGGCTATCACCCGCTGCTTTGGCGTCGGCCTCATGAACGGGGTGCTCAGCTTGACGAGCTCGTTCGCGAAGCTTTCTTCCGTCAGGCTCACGATCTCGAGGACCTCTGGTGGAAAATCCTTCCTCCCGAGATCAGGTTCAACTGACCGGAAGTGGTAAACGAGCCAGACGCGGTCCACGTAAAAACCTCGATGCGTCAACGCCGTCTCCCGACGCCATGACGAGATCATCCCGTCAGTCGCGATGCGGAAGCCGGGATAGTGGATGGCCCGATTGCCGGGTACAGACCATGCAGCTCCGAGCTGATTGCGGTAGTCGACGCTGTACGCAAAGAGCCCATAGACATAGACGTCAAGCTCCTTGATCTTCGCGACGAGGCTGTCTCGGTCCGGCAGGCTCTCCGGCTCAGCTTCGGCGTCGACGAACTCAGCGAGTTCGTCGGGACTTACGGTCCAGTGACAGGCGTGGAACTTCTTCCGAAGCTTGGCGGGGGGGCTCGTGCTCCGCTGGTCCTTCTCGAGGTATTCGCCAAGATCGAACACCCGCAACCCTTTCGGGGTTCGGCGATGTGGGAACAGGTATGTCGTATCGAGGCTGATCGTTTCGCTTCGAGCATCTCTGCGGTACTCGAGTGTTCCCTCGAGAGAGAATCCGTCGGGGAACGAATATGGGGGCACCACGCCGAGCGCTGTCTGTATCTCCAGCGTGGTCCTTGCGAAGCCAGCCGAATTGAATGCCCGGCCAAGGCTCGACGGCTGCGTGTGACCACCAACTACAACGACGACACTTACGCCAGTCCCTTCGACTCGGGGATGCTCAGGATCGTGCGTGATCTCCGCCACCGGCGCCTCGTCGAGGCCAGCAGTGAAGTCCTCGATCCATGCCCGGCCGGAGTCCAAGCGGATTCGGAAGTGTTCATCATCGGTTCGACTCTCTAGCTCGAAGAGGTTGAAGCCGTACGCGAGGAACGTGAGGCCGACGCCCTTGTGGCCGCGCACGCGTCCTTCGCGGAATAGCTCCTCCTTGTTGCCTTGATCGGGCGCTAGAAAACGACGAGCGTCATCAAGCGTCATCCCGCGCCCGTTGTCTAGAACCTCAATTCGATCTTGATCGACATCAATCGAAACGCGTACAACGCCGGTGTCGATTCCAGCGTTCGAAACCTCGTCGACAGCGTTCTGAATCGGCTCCATGAGGAGGTCAGACGCATGGTGGTAGCTCTTGATCACGTTACGGACACGGCGTTTCACCGCGGCTTCGGCTATCGCGGTGGTGATGGCGGCGAGCGGGTTGAAGGAATCGTCGGGCATGGCTCCAGGGAGCGCATCGTAGATGTCCACGCCCCTCAGCGAGATTAGCCTTCAACAACCCATGGCGGATCGTTTGACGACCAAGGCACGCAGCGACCTGATGTCCCGCGTCAGGACTCGCGACACAGATCCCGAGCTTAGGCTCCGTAGGGCTCTCTGGGCCGCCGGCGTTCGCGGTTGGCGAACGCATCCGAAAGGGGTGCTCGGCAGGCCTGACTTAGCGTGGAAGGGCCGGCAGGTGGCGGTATTCGTGGACGGGGCGTTTTGGCACGGCCACCCGGAGTACTACTGGGGGCAGTCCGGCCGGTTCTGGGATGAGAAGATCGACCGGAACCGCGCACGAGATGCTCGCGTCAACGCCGAGCTGACCGAACTCGGATGGACCGTCCTTCGCTTCTGGGATTTTGAGGTCGAGCGGGACGTGAAGAGCTGCGTTCGGTGCATCGTTGATGCGTTGCCCGACAGGTGAGGCGAACCTGTGTTCGGGCCGGTCCGTCCGAGCTTCCGCCTACGGTTCTGTCGGTGAGTCGCCTAACGATCATTGATCTTTTCGCTGGCTGCGGAGGTCTCACGCAGGGGTTCGAGGACACCAAGAAGTTCAGATCGATCTTCGCCGTCGAATGGGACCAAGATGCCGCTGCGACTTATCGGCAAAATTTTGGCGATCACGTGTTCGCAGGTCCGATCGAGGAGGTGGAGACTTTCCCGCGTGCCGATGTTGTGATCGGAGGGCCACCCTGTCAGGGCTTCTCTCCACTCAACATGCGCGGAGTCGGCCTTGAGCGGCGTGGCCTATGGCGTGAGTATCTCCGCGCACTCGAAGAGTCGCAGCCAGCCGTCTTCCTGATGGAGAATGTGCCTGAGCTCCTTCGCTCGGCCGAGTATGCGTCGTTTCGACGCGCCGCCGAGAGGCTCGGCTTCACCGTCGACGGTGCGATCGTCCAAGCTGCCGACTACGGAGTCCCGCAGACGCGCAAGCGGGCCATCGTGATTGGATCGCGCGTCGGTGAGCCAGCATGGCCTCAGGCGACCCATTTTGCGCCTGGCAGCGGTCCTGACGGGGCTCCTCAGTGGCGCACGGTGCGCGACGCGATCGGCGACCTCCCCGAAGAGCCGACCGGCGAGGACTGGCATAACCCTCGCAACCCCCGCCCCATGAGCTTGGAGCGATACCGCACGATCCCGAACGAAGGCGAGAACCGCTTTGATCTGTCGGCGCGGCGGCCAGACATTACGCCCCCATGCTGGCTGCGAAAGAAGTCGGGATCGACTGACGTTTTCGGGCGGTTGTGGTGGGACCGACCCGGCTTCACCATCAGGACCGAGTTCTACAAGCCCGAGAAGGGACGGTATCTCCATCCAACGGCCCATCGCCCGATTACCGTCCGTGAGGCGGCCCGTCTCATGAGCTTTGACGATCGGTTCATCTTTCCAACGGATCAGTCCATGACCTCGGTCGCCAGGCAGATCGGAAACGCCGTCCCGCCGATGCTGGCGCGCTGCCTCGCAGCGTCACTGGCCGATCACCTCGACGCCGCGCGCCCGCCTGAACTCTCCATCGCCGCCTAGCCGGCGCGGCGGCTGCGGCGCTTGGTTCGTTGCAGCTCAGCTGTGCTCTTGAGATGGTCCGTGTGGCAAAGGGTCACAAGATTGTCTGGGTTGTTCCGCTCCGCTTTCGGCAGGGCCGCTAGCTCGTCGGCGACTGCAACCTTGTGGTGCAGCTCGAGGTAGAACCGCGTATCGCCGGCGGCGAGTGCCTTCGCTCGGTTGCGCTGACATTCCTGGCAGGTGTAGTTGTCTCGCTCGAAGAGTGTCTGGCGAAGGCTCTCGGGGTAAAGACGCTGAAGCGGGTCCCGCCGGTCGGCGGGATCGGTTGACGTGAGCCGACATTCGCCCGGCTGTAGCTCGGGCTCGTCTATGTGCGAGTTGATCGGCCACCCGTGTTCGTCGCGGAGTTCTCGGACACGGCGACTCCCCTCGGCGATCTTGCTGACGTAATCGATCTGGTCGCGCGTCACGACCAGGCCCACATTCGTTTCGAGGAATGCGGCGACACGATCCATGCCGGAACCGGGCTGCCGCCGAATTACATTTGCGGTCTTCCACTGCGCGGCTCGCTGGAGGTCCGGTTCGAGACTCTCGAGTCGATACCGACTGCCGCCGAGTTCCGCGATCTCGTATCCGTCCTCGACGCGAAGCTCACGGACGCGACGAGCCCACTCCTGAATGCCGCTCGCGGCGGCCAACTCATCACCGTGCACCACATCCCCGAGGTGGTCGAGCAGGAAGCGAAGAATCTTCGCTTTCGCGCCTTTGCCTCGCGGCGCACGGCCGCGCGGCCCGAATGCGTCGGCAGCAGCACCTGCAATCTCAGCGCTGACCGCATCTATATCGTCGCGCTCCGCTTGGCCGCTTTCGATATCGGCAGCCAGCCCATCGAGTCGAGCTGCGGCCCGCCGAAGGCGCTCCGCCGCCTGGGTGCGGCCAATGTCAGGCGCCACGGTTTCTTCCGTCGGGGAACGCCATCCTCTATCGCTGTTCGCCCATTCGAGTAGCTCCCTGACCTGAGGGTCGAGGTCGCCATGGGCCGAGTCTCGCAGACGGGGCCGGCTCCGCCCTCGGCGGACTCGAACAGTTCCACGTCGATAAAGGCGTCGTGCCTCCGATTGGGCTGCCTTCGACCTCAAACACGAGCCATGTGGTGGCATCCGCATTTCCGGCGTCTTCGCGCAGCAGCGCCCGCGGTTGGTGTCGCAGCGGCGATCTCGCTCATCTGCGGCTTCGTCGCCGCGGCGCTTCCCCGGAGGAGCGGCGCCGCGCCGATAATCACTGAGCCAATCCCCGAGGGAAGGACCTGACCATGCGCCGCACAGTCGTCCGTTACAAGGTCAAGCCCGAGCGAGCGGAGGAGAACGCCGAGTTCGTGCGCGCCGTCTACGCCGAGCTCCAGGAGCTCCAGCCGCCCGGGTTTCGCTACTCGACCTTCCAGCTCGAGGATGGGGTCAGCTTCGTCCACGTCGCGATCTCGGAGTCCGACCAGGTCCCGCTGCCGGCCCTGGAGTCGTTCAAGCGCTTCCAGGAGGGCCTGAAGGAGCGCTGCGACGAGGCGCCGCTCGCCGCGAGAGCAGAACTGGTCGGATCGTACGAGCCCGGCTGACTCGTTGCGACAAAGCGGCGTTCGTTCACATCGGCCGTTCGGCCTATGCGAC
This sequence comes from Solirubrobacterales bacterium, assembly GCA_033856255.1. Lineage (GTDB taxonomy): Bacteria > Actinomycetota > Thermoleophilia > Solirubrobacterales > 70-9 > WHSW01. The sequence goes on from JAWVFH010000002.1 coordinate 182,617, forward strand.
ACTCCGCGCGACAGATGGACGAATCGATCTCCGGGGAGGAGTCCCCGAAGGGGGAGGCCGGGAGGGCCCAGGGGGACTCTGGGGGTGGATCGACGCGCGTCTCGGCGGCGCGCGAGGTCGCCGAGCGGCTCGGGCGGGCGCTCAACGACCCGCTGGTGGTCACCGTCGGCCCCGAGGTCATCTTCGTCAACGCCGCCGGCGAGCGGGCCTTCGGCGAGTCGGCCGAGGCGCTGTTCGGCACGCCGCTGGAGGAGCTGCTGCCGGGGACGACGTCCAACCTCGAGGCCAGCGCCGAGATCGCCTCGGACCCGGTCGACTGCGAGGCGCGTCGCCGCGACGGCAGCGCCTTCCCGGCCCAGGTCAGCTTCAGCCGCGTGACGGTCGACCGCGAGGTCTGCCTGGTGATCGTTCGCGACGTCAGCGAGGAGCGCCGCGTCGAGGAGGAGCTGCGGCGGACCCGCGACCAGCTCGCCGAGGCGCAGCGGGTCTCGCGGATCGGCAGCTGGGAGTGGGACATCCCGGCCAACCGGGTGAGCTGGTCGGACGAGCTGTTCCGCATCTACGGGCTCGAGCCCGGCGAGTTCGACCCCAGCTACGAGAAGTTTCTCGAGCACGTCCACCCCGACGACCGCGATGCCGTCAACGCCCGCAACCAGAAGGCGCTCGTCGACCACCAATCCTTCGAGGACGTGAAGCGCTGCCTGCGCGGCGGCGGCAGCCCATTCCTGATGCGGACCCAGGGCGAGGTGATCGTCGGCGACGACGGCCAGCCGCTGCGGATGCTCGGGATCTGCTCAGACGTCACGGTCGAGCTCGAGGCGGAGCGCGCGCAGGCCGAGCTCGCCTCGATCGTCGCCTCGTCCGACGACGCGATCGTCTCCACCACGCTCGAGCTGGAGATCATCAGCTGGAGCCCGGGGGCGGCAAGGCTCTACGGCTACGAGCCCGATGAGGTGATCGGCCAGCACCTCTCGATCATCGTCGCGCCCGACCGCCTCGCCGAGCACGAGGCGAACGTCAGCCGCCTCGTCGCGGGCGAGACCGTCGAGCACTACGAGACGGTCCGGGTGGCAAAGGACGGGACGCCGATCGACGTCTCGCTGGGGATCTCACCCGTCCACCACGCCGACGGCTCGCTGATCGCGATCTCGACGATCGCCCGCGACATCACCGACCGCAAGCGGTTCGAGGCCCAGCTCCAGCACCTCGCCGACCACGACCCGCTCACCGACCTCGCGAACCGTCGCAGCTTCGAGGAGGAGCTCGACAAGCGGGTCGCCGAGGCGCGCCGCTACGGCACCGGCGGCGCGGTGCTGATGCTCGACCTCGACAACTTCAAGTACGTCAACGACGCCCTCGGCCACGGCGCCGGCGACGACCTGCTGCGCAGCGTCGCGGCGTTGCTGCGGATGCGGATGCGCGCCACCGACATGCTCGCCCGCCTCGGCGGCGACGAGTTCGCGGTCTATCTGGCCCACGCCGACGCCGATGCTGCGGGCGAGGTCGCGCACTCCCTGCTGGAGGCGCTGCGCGAGCACGTGGTGCCGGTCGACGGCCGGCCGATCGGCGTCACGGCCAGCATCGGGGTCGCCTGCTTTGCCGAGGACACCTCGAGCGGCGACGAGCTGCTGGCCGACGCCGACCACGCTATGTATCGGGCCAAGGACTCGGGCCGCGACCGCGCCGTGACGGTGAGCGCCTCCGAGCGCGAGAACCGCGGCGAGACCCGCCTAGGCTGGGAGCATCGGATCCGCGAGGCGCTCGAGCGCGGCCTATTCGTCGCCCACTGCCAGCCGATCCTCGACCTGCGCACCGACCGCGTCTCCCAGTACGAGCTGCTGCTGCGGATGGCCGACGGCGAGAAGCTGGTCCCGCCGGGCGCCTTCCTCGGGGTCGCCGAGCGCCTCGGGCTGATCCACGCGATCGACCGCTGGGTGGTCGGCCAGGCGTTCGAGCTGCTCAGCGAACACCCGGAGCTGCGCCTGGAGGTCAACCTCTCGGGTCTCTCGCTCGATGACCCGCCGCTGCTGGCGCTGATCCGCGACGGGATCGCGGAGCGCTCGATCGATCCGAGCCGGCTGATCTTCGAGATCACCGAGACGGCCGCGATCGGCAACACCGACGTCGCCTTGAGCTTTGCCACGGCGCTCTACGAGCTCGGCTGCAGCTTCGCCCTCGACGACTTCGGCGCCGGCTTCGGCTCCTTCTACTACCTCAAGCACCTGCCGGCCCAGTACCTGAAGATCGACGGCGACTTCGTCTCCAGCCCCCGCACCCGCACCGACGAGCTGGTGATCGAATCGATCGTCCGGATCGCGACCGGGCTGGGCAAGCAGACGATCGCCGAGCACGTCGAGGACGCGGCGACACTGCGGGCGCTGCGCGACGGCGGGGTCGACTTCGCCCAGGGCTTTCACATCGGCCGCCCGGCGCCGCTCAGCGCCCTCGCGGACGAAGAGCTCGTCGGCTGAGGCGGCGGTCCGAGCCTCCGGTTCTGGGGCTAGAACGGGGTGACGGCGCTAGAGCAGCGAGATCCGCTTCAACGGCGTCGGGGCCGGGGGTCCGAAAGCCGCAGTGGCACCGGGCTTGGTCTGCTTGCTCTTGACGATCGACTGGATGCGCCGAAGCGTGTAGAAGATCATCGCCACGGCGCCGACAAGGAGAAGGATCCTGAACACGGTTACGGCCAATCCGGTGAATCCGTCACCTTGACCTAGCTCGTCGATCAGCAACCATGTCACCCAAAGCTCGCCGAACACAGCCCACACGGTGATGAGGCACGAGATCAGGAACGGCCCGACGTAGCCCTGCAGTTTGCGTTCCTGCTGCAAGGGGACGGTTTCGCTGTCGACCCAGACTGCCCTCTGGAGCGCCGCATAGACAACTCCGGAGACGATGATCGCCACGCCGAACAGCAGGTTGAGGGCGGTGAACGCGTCCTTGGAAAGATTGACTGTGTCTTCGGGCAGCACACCTGCGGCGATGATCGTGCCGAGCAGGGCGCCAACGGCGGTGAGTGTTGACGCGAAGCTCGCACTGAAACCGAGATCGAGCGTGCCGAGCGGCTCTGTGAGCGCGATAGGCCTGACCACCGCCACCCACGCGACCACGATCAGAAGAACGGCGGCCCCCAGCGGAAACAGGAGCGCGGCGTCGACCCCACTTCCGGTGACCGGCTTCGGTCCGAGTGAAATCGATACCGAGGCAGGCGCCACGCCGGCGCTCGTGGCGATCAGCTCGCCGGAGGCTTCCTGGTCGGCGCCAGCCCCCTTCACAAGCAAGCGGTAGCGGCCGACCGCGTTGGCGGCAATCGCCGGAACCGTAATCTCGTTGCCGTCGTCGTCGACCGCGACCACCTGAAGCGTGTCGGGCGCGATCGCGTGTCCATCGCCGTCCTCGAGACTCACGGCGAACGCAGGTGTGACCTGCTCGTCGCTCGCGTTCTTGACCCAAACGCTTACCTCGTCGGAGGCGTCGTCGGATCCGGTGAGCGCAATTTGATCCGGAGAAACGAACTCGAGCTCTGGCGCCTGTGCGCTGGCGGCGGCGGTTACGCACAGTGCCACGAGGACCACCGTCACCCCGACCAGGATCAGTCTCAACCTCATCAATCCGACCCTTTCACAAATCGGTAGCGATGTCCACTCGAGCCGCGCGATTTGGATTAGTGCACTCGCCGTGGTTAGATCAAACGAACCCGAGTACGGGCACTTACAGGAGAGGAATTGACTATGGAGACGATCGCTACACGCCCAACTATGGCTGCCCCTGAGGCGTGGGATCGTTATTACCAGGTGAATGTGGACCTCGATCCCCTGCTCGGGACCCCGGGAATACCATCGGCGTCGATTGGTGAAACGGTGGACGCTGCGGACGGCTCGTTCATCCAGGCCGCTGACCGGGGTTTCTTCCTAGTGGCCCACAAACCGGTCCGACAGGATCCGGTGGAGGTCTATGCGGCGCTCGCCGGAGCGCCCGAGTCCGGCGCGTTCGCGACCCTGACCGGCACGGTCCGACGCCAGGTCCGCCAGACCGAGGTCGGCACCCACGTGCAGGTCGAACAACTGGTTCGGGGTTCGCGGGTGATCGGCAGCGAGGCGCGGGTGCACTCGGATCAGGACGGCGTGTTCGCGATCACCGGTAGTCCGCTGGGCGACATCTCGGCACGGGATCCGGGTCCGGCGCCGCCGATGGACCATGACGCGGCCCTGAAGACCTGCGCGGAACGGTTCGAGCTCGACGAGGGCCTGGAAGGCGCGCGGGTGGAGGAGGTCGTGTTCCCGGACGGCGAAGGTGCGATCTGGGCGTACGAGGTCGGCTTCGTCGTCGCGCAGGATTCGGCCGACGTACGGGTCTACCTGCGAGCGGACGACCTCTCAGTGCTCTTGTCCTACAACATCTCCTCGGCCGCAACCGGTCAGGCGGAGGTGTACGAGGTCAATCCGTTGCAGACACCGAATCTGGTTGCCGTAACGGTGGACGGACTCGAGGACCCAGGTGAGCTTCTTCGCGGTGCGACCACGAACGTGACCCAGGCATCCGGCACGCGTCTGGATCGGCCGGGCGGCGACTTTCGCGTTCCTCCGACCGACCCCGCGTTCGACGAGATCCAGGCCTATTTCCAGCTCAGGCGCGTCAAGGAGTACTTCGACGGAATCGCCGACGGCGCGTTGATGGGGGGCAAGCCCTTCACGCCGATGACGGCGCTCGTCAACGACCCACGGTCGCCGAACAACGCCTACTACACGCCATCGACCGGCGAGCTGCGTTTCGGCGCGTTCGGCAGCCGGTCGAGCGCCCGCTGCTCTGCGATCGTCTACCACGAGTTCGGTCACGCGGTGACCGACGGGATTTGCCAACTGGGGAGGGCCAGGGCCAAGAACACCGAATCACGCGGTCTCAGCGAGGGCTACAGCGATTACTACGCCGCCTCGTTCCTCAACGATCCGCGGATCGGCGATTACGTGATGGACAACCCGAACGGGGCGCGCAACTGCTCAGATCCCAACCTGCGCTTCCCGGCCGGATACGTCGGCGAGGAACACGCGACCGGGGCGGTTTGGGCCGCGGTCCTGTGGGCCGTTCGCGAGCGCGTGGGCCAAGGCACGGCCGACAAGCTCGCGATCGAGGCGCTCGACTTCCTCGGCTTCTCGAGCACGTTCGGTGACGCCAAAGCGGCGCTGCATTCGGTCGACGACAAGCTGTTCGCGGGAGCGAACAAAGCCGCGATCGATGAAGAATATGACAGGCGAGCGCCGTAGCGCTCAGCGATCCAGCTGTTCCGTTCGAGTGGGGTCAGGCACCTGACGCTCGGCTGACCTCACCGATCAGATCCCACACCTCGGGTGGGGCGTTGTCACCGCTGTGAAGCTGCAGGCTGCTGTTCCCATCGTCTCGGCGGATGTCGACCTTGGTCTCCATGTCGTCGCTCGCCAACGAGTCAGCGGTCTCCACGCGCGCATCCGCAACGGAGGCTGCGAGCTCGTCGATACGCGCAGCCTGGGTGGCATCGAGGCCTTTCGAGCCTCGGCTTTGGCCGTTGTCGATGACCTCGATCGTCCCATCCTTGACGAGGTAGCGACGGTCCATGCCCATGACCCCTCCGCGTTGGTGAACCTCGACTTCCACGAACCACAGGGTAACCCCCTCGGGGCCCGGCGGCCCGATTGTTCGCGGTGCGGCGAAGACCTACTCCGCGAGGCGCAGCGCGCCCTACGGGACCAGCACGACGCGGCCGAAGGCCTGGCGGCTCTCGATGTATGCGTGTGCGGCGGCCGCCTCGGAGAGCGGGAAAGTGCGGTCGATCACGATCCGCACGTCGCCGCTCGCGACCCGTTCAATCAGCTCGGCGATCATCGCGTGGACGCGGGGGTACTCGGTCAGCAACGCGCCGCCGAGGAAGACGCCGCGCAGGGTGTTGTTCTGCGCCCATAGCTGTTGCGCCTCGATGCTGGAGCCGCCGCGGCCCGCCACGCCGACGCTGACCAGCGTCCCGCGGTAGGCGAGCGCGCCGATGCTGTCGGCCAGGTTCTGGCCGCCGATCGAGTCGAGGATCACGTCGGCCCCGCGCCCGTCGGTCAGCTCGCGGGTGCGCTCGACGAAGTTCTCGGTGGCGTAGTTGATCCCGTGATCGAGCCCGAACTCCTTCAGGCGCTCGAGCTTCTCGTCCTTGGACGCGGTCGAGATCACCGTCGCGTCGGCCTGCTTGGCGAGCTGGATCGCGGCCATCCCGACGCCTCCGGCTCCCGCATGGATCAGCGCCGTCTGCCCGGCCTCGAGGTTGCCGGCGGTGAACAGGCACTCCTGGGCGGTCCCGACCGCGACGGGGACGCAGGCGGCGGTGGCGGCGTCCAGCCTGTAGGGGATCGGCCAGGTCATGATCGCGGGGACGGCGCGCTTCGATGCGTGCGAGCCGGCCATGTTCAGGGCCACGACCCGGTCGCCGACTGCGCGGTCCTCGACCCCGGCGCCGACCTCGGCAACGGTGCCGGCGGCGAGGTAGCCGACGATGTGGGGGACGGACGGCGGCGGCGACCCCGCCCGGGACAGCAGGTCCCCGCCCTCGATGCTGATCGCCTCGACGTCGATCACCACACAGCCGTCGGGGCACTCGGGATCGGGGACGTCCTCGTAACGGAGCACGTCCGGCCCGCCGTTCTCATGGATCACCGCCGCCTTCATCAGTGGGGCGACTCTATTCGAGGGCCTGCCGCGAGGCTGGTTCCGGTATGGGTTCGGCGCCCTCCACGCCTAGCCTTCACGGACTGGGTCGTGCGCGGGACGCCGTCCCGCTTCACTCTCGAATCTCGCGCGGAGCGAGAGCATGCGCCCTTCGAAATACTGCATCCACTGGGGCGAGTTTGAAGTTGATCGCCGCCCGGGATAAGCCGAGACAGTGCCGCGTCACACCCACACATTCGGGCGCCTCCTCAGCGCCTCGCAGCTGCCGTACTTCCAGCTCCGCCCGCCGCACGACTACGGGGTGCTGACCACGACGGGACACAAGACCGGCAAGCACCGCTCGCGGTGCGTGCGGGTGGTGCGGCGGGGCGATAAGGCCTTCCTGGTCGCCATCGGCGGCAAGCGCAACCATTGGGCGAAGAACATCCTCGCCAACCCTCACGTCAGGCTTCGGTTACGCGCCGGCCGCTTCCTGGGCGTAGCAAGCGAAATCCCTGCCGAGGAGAGAAACGAGGCTCGCGAGTCCTACGCAGCCGACGTCCATTGGTTCGAACGCCTCGAGTGGCGTGTCTGGCGAAAGGGCGGGTTCACACCCGAGCAGAGCCGTGAGTTGCACCGGCACTGGTTTGACACCGGATTGCCCTTCGTGGTCAAGTTGACGGACGCCCGGGCACCGCAAGCTCACGCCAATAATTCTTAGGTCGCTTCCCCGGCCGCCGATGTCACGCGATGTTTGCGTCCTGCTCTTCGAGAATGGACCGGCGTCGCTCTTGGACGAGCCCGACTTGGGCTCGGTCGCCGGGCTCGCTTCTGTGTATCGCGCGGAGCGACAGTCGGGTCCGGCCCGCAGCCGGCGCTCCAACCCACGAAAATCAGGGTGCCGGTGCGATAATCAGATCGCGTGGGCGCACGGAGGATTCTGATCGCTTTCACGGCGTTCGCCGTGGCCTCGGCCGGCGGTGCAGCGCTCGCGGATACCGCCGCCCTCGGGCAGGCCGGCTCCGCCTCGCGCTCGACCGCTTCGCGCGCGGATGGGCCGATGGCGACGCTCATCCGAGCCCTCGACAGCGGCCTGAGCACCGCGCTCGGCGCCATAGTCACCGCCGTCACACCCCAGAGCGCTCTGCCGCCGAAGCACATCAGCGCGAAGGACCGCAGGGCTGCGGCTCCGCCGCGACCGGGGCCCGTCCGAAAGCCCACCCATCACGACATCGCGTCGATGCCGGCGGCTTCCGCGGGCACGAACGGATCGTTCGACCCGCCCTCTGCGCAGGCGCTCCAGAAGGCCAGCGCGACGTCGGTCGGCCAGATCACCCATACGCCCCCGAGCCATACGGCCGTGATGCTCGGCTCGGTTGCCGTTCCGCCCGCGAGCGCCCCGCCCGCGGTGGTGAACGCCATCAACGCCGCGAACACACTGGTCGGCCAGCCATACGTCTTCGGCGGCGGCCATGCGTCGTTTTACTCCCACGGCTACGACTGCTCCGGCTCTGTCAGCTTCGCCCTGGCCGGCGGCGGCTTCGTGCGGGCGCCGCTGGCCTCCGGGCAGCTCGCGAACTGGGGCGCCCCCGGGCCCGGCAAGTGGATAACGGTCTACGCGAACGGCTCGCACGCCTACGCCGTCATCGCGGGCCTGCGCTGGGACACGGTGGGCGACGCGAAGGGCACCGGCCCGCGGTGGCATGTCGCGCTGCCGTATCCCGACGGGTTCGTCGCCCGCCATCCCCCCGGTTACTGACCCGTCACGCGGACGGCGGGCGCACCGGCCTTCCCGCATTGGCACGAGAGTAAGTCTGCCCCTCTATACGAGGGTAGATCGACGTTTTCGTCCGCTGCTCCTCCCGCGTGAACGCAGGAGCTCGGCACGCGCCCCACTGCGGTCGGCTCACACAGGCCGCCTTCCGGCCGTTTCATATACGTGGGCCAGTCTGCAACGAACGCCACCCTGCTAAGTCATATGGGAGCGATGAAACTCCGCCGCAACACCTCGTTTTGGGTCCTCGCGGTGATCCTCGCCGCGCTGCTGTTCGCGTCCAGCGTGCCCTCGCCCCTGTACGTCGTCTACCAGCAGGAGTGGGACTTCTCGTCGGTGACCCTGACCAGCGTCTTCGCGGTCTACGCGATCGCCCTGCTGGCGGCGCTGCTGGTCGTCGGCTCGATCTCCGACCACGTCGGGCGCCGGCCGACACTGCTCGCGGCGCTCGCAGTTCAGATCCTCGCGATGCTCGCGTTCGCGGAGGCGAGCGGCGTCGGCTGGCTGTTCGCCGCCCGGATCCTTCAAGGCGTGGCGACCGGGACGGCGATGGGCGCGATCAGCGCCGCGCTGATCGACCTGCAGCCGCGCTCGAAGCCCGGGCTCGGCCCGCTGATGGGCGCGGTCGCCCCGATGAGCGGGCTGGCGCTCGGCGCCCTCGCCGCCGGCCTGCTGGTCGACTACGGCCCCGACCCGACCCGATTCGTCTTCTGGGTCCTGGTCGGCGCGTTTGCCGTCGCGATGCTCGCCGTGGTCGCGATCCCCGAGACCGTTCCCAACGACGGGCGCTGGCGGAGCTCGCTGCGCCCGCAGGTCGCCGTCCCGGCCGAGATGCGGCCGGCGTTCGTCGCCGCGCTGCCGAGCCTCGCCGCGACCTGGGCGCTCGGCGGCCTGATCCTCTCGCTCGGCGCGTCCCTGACCGCCGGCGTGCTCGGCGAGACCAGCCACCTCTCCGGCGGGCTGCCGATCTTCGTCCTCGCGGGGACGAGCGCGCTCGTCGCGATCCGGCTTCGCGACGTGGCGCCGCGGACGACCGCCCGCGGCGGCCTGAGCGCTCTGATCGCGGGGGTGGGGCTGGCCCTAGTCGCCCTCGCCGCCGAGTCGAGCGTCCTGTTCCTGGTCGGCGCCGCGGTCGCCGGGCTCGGCTTCGGGCCGGCCTTCGCCGGCGTCTTCCGGGCCCTGAGCATGCGCGCGCCGGCCGACCAGCGAGCGGGCGTGAACTCCGCCGTCTTCGTCGTCTCCTACCTGGCCTTCAGCCTCCCGGCGATCCTCGCCGGGATCGCCGTCACCGAGATCGGGCTGCGTGACACGGCGGAGATCTACGGCCTGGCGCTGATCGCGATCGCGGGCGTCGCCCTGGCGCTGTCGGGCAACCTCGACGACGGGCCGGAGCCCGCGACCGCCTACCGGTCCGAGGCCGGCACAGCCCCCGGCTCCTGACCCTGAGCCGCGATGATGCTCCCATCGACGTCTGGCTTCACTCCTTCGCCTTCCCGCATCGTGTCGTCGAGACGGCGCGCAAGGCCGAGGCGTGGGGGTTCGACGGGATGCTGCTCGCCGACAGCCAGAACCTCAACACCGAGATCTGGGTCGAGCTCGGGCTCGCGGCGGCGTCGACCGAGACGCTGAAGCTCGGGCCGGGGGTGACCAACCCGGTCACCCGCCATCCCTCGGTGACGGCGTCGGCGGCGGCGACGCTGCAGGTCGAGAGCGGCGGGCGGGCGGTGCTGGCGCTCGGCCGCGGCGACTCGGCGCTGCGGCAGATCGGGCGCGAGCCTGTGCACCCGAGCGAGCTGGAGGAGGCGCTGATCGCGATCCAGGCGTACCTGCGGGGCGAGCCCGCGACCGTTGACGGGTTCGAGAGTCGCCTGGCCTGGCTCGAGGGCGCCGAGGTCGCCAAGGTGCCGGTGATCGTCGCCGCCTCGGGGCCGCACGTGATCGAGGCCGGCGCCCGCCACGCCGAGGGCGTCGACTTCACCGTCGGCGCCGAGCCCGAGCGGCTGCGCTGGGCGGCCGAGACGGCGCGCGCCGCCGGCAGCCCGTCTCTTGGCGCCTTCGTCAACGTCGCAGTCGATGACGACCCCGCCGTCGCCCGCGACCTGGTCCGCGGCAGCGCCGCGATCTTCGCCCGCTTCAGCGCCGAGGGCTCACCCGACGACGGCCTCTCCGAGGTCACCAGGGCGGGGATCGAGTCGATCGCGGCGACCTACGACGAGTCCAAGCACGGCCAGGCCTCGGCCGTCCACTCGCAGGCGCTCGACGACGAGTTCATCGAGCGCTTCGCCGTCGCCGGCACCGCCGATCAGGTCGCCGAGCGGCTGGCGGCGATCGGCGAGCTCGGGATCGAGCGCCTGGTGATCGTCCCCTGCTCGCTGGACACGCCCGCCGAGGCGCTCGAGCGCTCGAACGAGCGCTTCGCCGCGGACGTGCTGCCGCGGCTGCGCTAACCGGTCGCGACCGTCACTTGGCCGGCAGCTGCGCGGGCACGGGTCAAGCCCGCACGCGCACCTGCACGCCGATGCCCGCGACGCCGTAGAGCCATTTCGCGAATGGCGGCGGCACGCGCACGCAGCCGTGCGAGGCCGGGTACCCGTAGACGGCCGCGTTCTCGTGCAGCGCGATGCCCCCGTTGAAGTACGAGGCCCATGGCATCCAGACCTTGTACGGGTGAGACCAGCTGCGGGACTCCTTTCGGTAGACGGCGTACTTGCCCTTCGGCGTCCCGTAGCCCGTCATGCCGGAGGCGACCGACAGGACGGTGCGCACGTGGCCGTCGATGACGACGTAGGCGAGCTGGTCGGAGAGGTCCACATCGACACGGGTGGCCTGGCCGCCGGCCGGCGCGTTTGGCTGGCGCGCCTTCTTCAGCGTGGCGCGCGACTGCGGGCCGTAGACGCCGTCGCGATCGATCCCCTCGTGCTTCTGCATCGCCATGACCGCCTGCGACAGCGCGCCGTCGTAGCACTTGCCGGCGAAGCGGCCGAGCAGGTAGTGCAGGTCCTCCAGCCGGCGCTCCAGGCGCGCCACCGGCCGGCCGCAGTCGCCGAACGTGATCGTCTTCGGCTCGAGGGCGGTCGCGTCCTGTCGGGAATCGGAGACGAGTTGCGCCGCGGGCGCCTGGCCGGCGACCAACGCGGTCGTCGCCGGGTCGGGGCTCGCAGCCGGACCCGGCGAAAGAACAATCGCGATTGTGGTGATCCAGCTTGCGAACATCTCCCCGCCACGCTCCATGCTGCAGGGCGAACTTCAGGACCGGCAGCCCAAGCGCGAGCCCGCAACATCTCTCTCGCCGCGCGGCCGCCGGCACCGACCGTTATTTGGGCGGCAGCTGCGCCTGCATGAACGCCAGCGCCTCGGCCTCCGACGCCGCCGGGATCCCGCCGTGGTCGACGCCGGGGTAGGTCGAGTAGGTGACCTGGTCGCCGTGGGCGACCAGCTCGGTGGCGAGCTTGTCGGTGAGGAACGGGAACACCGTCGTATCGGACGCACCCTGGAGCAGCAGGATCGGCTCGGTCGTCGCGACGTCGGGGTTCTCGCCCACGAGCACGCTGTACAGCGGCCCGGTGTCGGCCCCGTCGCGGACGAGCTGATTCGGCGGCATGCCGCCGAACGAGTCGGGCTCGCTGAGCTGCGGCAGGCAGGTCTGATCGGTCTGCGGATACAGCGCCAGCGCCGGATCGGAGAGCAGTTGCGGGATCACGATCGCCGTCGACTGGCTCGCCGCGCCGTTGACGATCAGCGCCGCAAGCGCGCTCAGCGCGCTCGGCATCGTCAGCGCGGGGAGGAGGTCGGCCTGCTCGCGGATGTGGGAGGCCGGCGCGTAGGCGACCGTGCCCGCCAGCTTCAGCTTCGGCGCGTACTGGTTCGCCAGGCCGGCGGCGAAGAGCGCCGACTGGCCGCCCTGCGAGTGGCCGGAGATCAGGTAGCGCCTGCCGATCGCGGGATCGACCGTGCGCGCGGCGCTGACGATGTCGACGACGCCGCGGCCCTCCGCCTCGCCGATCAGATACGGATGCGGGCCCGGGGTGCCGAGGCCCTGGTAGTCGGTGCGCACGACCGCGTAGCCGGCCTGGATCCAGGCCTGGAGCTCGGGGTCGATGTAGGTGATGTAGCCGGCCACGGGGTCGGTGGCCACGGCCCGGGTCGGCGCGCAGGAGTCGGCGTTGCCGGTCGTCCCGTGGGCGTAGGAGATCACCGGCCAGCCACCCTTCGGCGGCTTGCCCGGCGGCACGCTGACGATGCCCGAGACCGCGGTCGTCTTGCCCTGCGGCGTCTTCGAGGTGTAGAGGACGAGCGTGTTCGAGGCGGCGCCGTCGATCGGCGTCAGCCCCTTCGCCTTGCGCTCCCAGATCAGCGCCCCGTGGCCCTTGGGCAGGTGCTTCGGCGGGGTGTAGAAGTTCGCTCCCTTGGGGCCCTTGACGGGCGCGGGTGCGGCACTCGCGGATCCCGCGAAGGCGCCGGCCGCGCAGAGCGCGAGCGTGGTTGCCAGGGTGAGGCGGCATCGCCTCCGGGCGGAGGTGATCGCGGGCGGGTGCAAAGGGTCCTTCCTTGTCGTGGCGTCCTGCCGGGGCGACTAACTGTGACACAGCGGGGCCTTCGGGTATGGCCAAGCTCGCGTTCGGCGCCGATTGTGTCGATGGCATTCCAACGGCCAGATCCTGAGACCGACGGGGATGGCCCGCGGCATGCTCACTTCGATCCGCCGAAATCCGAACCTCGTGCTCTGGCCGCTGCTCGCGGTCGGGATTGCCGGGCTGCTCGCCGACCTCGCCTTCAGCGCCGGGCTCGGCGCGCTCGACTCGGGCCTCCACCACTGGCTCTATCAAGCCGCCCTGCTCGTCGCCGCCTCGGTCTGCCTGGTTCGGGCCGCGATCGGCACCGGCGACCGCGTCCTCTGGCTTTGCTTCGGGCTCGGCATCGGTGTCTGGGCCGGCGGCGGCGTCTACTGGGTGATCGCGCTCGCCGACCTGCCGCCGCGAGACACCCCCTATCCGTCCTTCGCCGATGTCGGCTACCTGCTCGCCTATCCGTTGTTCTACGTCGGCGTGCTGCTGCTGATCCGGCGCCGCATCCGCTTTTCCGCCAGCACCTGGCTCGACGGGGGCGTGGCGGCCCTCGCCTCGGCCGCCCTGTTGACGGCGATCCTGGAGCCGGCGCTGGTCGGGCTGACCAAAGGTGACCTGGCAACCGTGGCGACCAACCTCGCCTATCCGGTCGGCGACGTGATCCTGCTCGCCTGCCTGGTCGCCGGCGCCGCGGTCGTGGGCCGAGGGGGCGGCCGGGCCTGGGCGCTGATCGGAGCGGGCATCCTTGCCTGGGGCGCCGCGGACTCCAACTACCTGTACCAGGTGGCCACCGGCGACTACGTGGCGGGCTTTGGCGACTCGATCTGGCTGCTCGCCGCCCTACTGATCGCCGCCGCGGCGACGACGCGGCCGGCCACGGACACCGTGCGCGTCGACGTGCACTCGATCGCGGTTCCGGTGATCTCCGCCGTGACCGCGATCTGCGTGCTCGCCTGGGACCACCTCGAGCGCCTCGGCGATACCTCGGTCATCCTTGCGCTCGCCACCCTCGGCATCGTCGTGATCCGGATGGCCGCCAGCTTCCGCGAGAACCGGAGGCTGTTCGAGGGCGCGCTGGACAAGTCGGAGACCGATCCCCTGACCGGGCTCGGGAACCGGCGCGCGGTTGCGCGGGACCTCGGGCGGGCGACCGTCCCGGGGGCCCGGGAATCGATCTTCGTGATCCTCGACCTCGACGGCTTCAAGGCCTATAACGACCGCTTCGGTCACCCGGCCGGAGACAAGTTGCTGCGCCGGCTCGGCCATTGCCTGGCGGTCGCGATCGCGCCGGGCGGCGGCACCCCCTATCGCCTCGGCGGCGATGAGTTCTGTGCGCTGGTGCCCGGCGGGGAGGCCCAGGTTCCCGGCGTCCTGCTGACGGCCGCAAAGGCGCTGGGGGAACGGGGCCAGGGGTTCGAGATCGCGGCATCCTCGGGCGCGGTCGTGGTGCCCGCGGAGGCGCAGGACGCGACCGAGGCAATGCGGATCGCAGACATCCGCATGTATGTCGAGAAGAGCAGCCGGTCGACCAGCCGCAGCCGCGATATCGAGACGGTCCTGACCGGCACGGCGGTCAGCGCTGAGACGGAGTTGAGCGACTTCCGTGGTCCTCGCAGAGAGCGGCTGGCGGTAGCCGTCGGCCGCATGCTTTCGTTCGATCGGGAGGCTCTGGCCGTCCTCGGCCGCGCCGCCGAGCTCCACGACATCGGCAAGGCAGCGATTCCCGAGCGGATCCTGCACAAGCGGGGACCGCTCGATCCCGACGAATGGGAGCTGATCCGCAGCCACACCACGATCGGTCAGCGGATCGTCGCAGGCGCCCCGGCGATGACACCGGTGGCGGAGCTGCTGCGCTCGACCCACGAGCGCTGGGACGGCGCCGGCTATCCCGACGGCCTGCTCGGCGAGGAGATTCCGTTCGGGTCGCGGGTGATCTTCGTCTGCGACGCCTTCGAGGCGATGACCGAGGACCGGCCTTACCGGGTCGCGGTCAGCGACGAGGTGGCGTTGCTCGAGATACTCATCGGCGCCGGGACTCAGTTCGACCCCGACGTGGTCGACGCCCTGGTCGAGGTGCAGGCGTCCGCTTGACCTGACCGCACCCTCCAGCGTCGTTACACTGCCGCGCCTTATGCCTATGCCTGCTTCGAAGAAGACCAAGACCTTGTCCCTCGTCGCCGCCACCGCGGCCCTCGCGATCGCCGGATGCGGCGGAGGCAGCGACACGTCGAGCTCGACCACCGGCGCAACCGGCGCGACCGGTGCGAGCGGCGGCACGCCCCTTTCGCAGGCCGAGTTCGTCAGCCAGGCGAACGCCGTCTGCGCGGACGGCAACGGCCAGATCGAGGCGCTCCAGGCCCCGGCGTCGAACGACCTGCAGTCGCTTGGCTCCTACGCGCAGGACGTGCTCGACATCGCCGACCCGCTGATCCAGCAGCTCCAGGCCATCGTGCCGCCGGCGGACCTCCAGTCCGACTACGACGCCTACGTGGCCGCGATCCAGGACCAGAACGACCTGGACCAGCAGCTCGCCGAGGCGGCCAACTCGGGCGACACCGCTCAGGTGAAGTCGATTCTCCAGGAGCTCCAGGCGGTGGACACGGACCCGCAGGCCAAGGCGCTTGGCCTCGACGAGTGCGCGAAGGACGCCCAGCCGCAGGGCTGAGCGTCCCCTGTTCGAACCGCCCGCTAGGGCTTGATCACCGTGTGCAGCTCGGTGAACTGAGGCTCGGGCGGCGGCGGGGCGTCGGGCGGCGGCTCGCCCATCACCTCGGCGATCGCGCCGGCGAGTCGCTCCTCGTTGAAGCGCCGCCAGTGATCCTCGCTCTCCCAGATGTCGAGGACCCGGACCATCTCCGGGCCGAGCTCGGCCCCGGTGTGCACGATCAGTCCCTCCGGTAGGTCGCCGTAGATGTCGAGCTTGTCGTTGACGGCGTCGTACTGCTCGACGGTCGCCGGGAAGTCGATACTCATCATCACTGCCATTTCCGTCCTCCTCCTGGTGGTGTGAACGGCAACCTATCGCCCGCGGTAAAGGTCGGGTAACTCGTAGATTTCGCGTATGGGCAAGCCGTTCAGCCTCGAGCCGCTGCGCACGGCCGACGCGCCCGACGCGATCACCCGCCGGGGCTTCGTCTGGATCGACCTGAAGCTCTCCGACTTCGAGGCCTGCACGCCGGCCCTGGCCGAGAAGCTCGACCTCGACGAGGCGACGATTGGCCGGCTGGGGTCGTTCGAGGCGAAGCTCACCGACGTGCGGCGCCCGACGCTGCACCCGAACGCGGTCGTCTTCCCGGTCTGGGCCTGGAACCGCGAGATCGAGGACGTCGGCGGCGAGATCTCTCCCACCTACCAGATCAACGTCCTGATCCACGGCGAGGCGGTGATCACCGTGACCGACGACAGCCGCCATCCGCCGCGGCTCGAGGTCGAGGGGATCGACGCCCATTCAGAGGCCCACGCCGTCTACCTGGTGCTGAGCGCGATCTTCGACACCCACTCGGCCGAGCTCGGCCGGATCACCGACCGGATCGGCGACCTGGAGCGCTACGGGCAGGAGGGCCTGTTCAAGCGCATGGGCGGTCAGCGGACGATCGCGACGCTGCGGGCCGACCTGACCGAGCTGCGCAAGGCCGTCGGGCCCGAGCGCCGCCTGTTCGACCGGCTCGGCGTCGAGCTCGAGCACGTCGACGGGCTCTCCGACGATCACAGCGCCGGGATCGACCGCCTGCAGGGCCAGCTGGACCTGCTCGACGACCGCTGCGACGCCGTCTCCGGGGCGCTCACCGACCTGATCGGGCTGCGGATCTCGGCGATCGGGTTCTCGCTCACCGCGCTGGCGACGGTGCTGACGCCGCTGGTGGTGATCACGGCCCTGATCGGGATCGACGTCGTCCACAACCAGGTCGACTCGACCGTGGGTGGGATCGCGCTGGTGGCGGGGATCGTGGTGGCGACGGGCGGGGCGCTGTGGTGGCTGCGAAGCCTCTGGGGGTCGGGGCCGAGCGACGTGCCCGACTAGATGGGTGATTCCACGGCCCCGCGCACGCGGATGACACACGGATCCCGTCGCTGGATCGCGCCGCTCGGGACTCGCCCATGTCCACCGACATGGGCTTCGCCCGATCGCCACGCCCAGCTCGGGCCCGCGCGTCCCCGCGCACACGCTGCCATGGAATCAACCATCTAGGCGCGCGTCGGCTCGCGGGCGCTGGTCAGCTCCTCGGCGAGCTTGGTGATCAGCGGCGCCAGCTCCGGATCGTCGTCGGCCTGCCAGTCGGCGATCAGCGCCTCGAGCTCGACGCGCCAGGCGGCGCGGAGCCTGCGCAGCGCCTCCTCGCCCGCCGCCGTGACGACGAGGTCGCCGTTGGCGGCGACGAGGCCGGCGTGGCCGAGCTCGGCGATCGCGGCGACCACCTGGCGGTGCTCGATCTTCGCCCGGGCGGCGAGCGCTCGCGGGTCCTGGGCGGTGCCGTCGTCGACGCGGCCGAGCACCCAGCACTCGAGCGGGCTGAGCGGCAGCTTCGCCTGCTCGGCCATCCGGGCGATGAAGGCGCGGGTGCGCTCGCGGCCCGCCGCCACGGCGAGCTGGCGCGAGAGCTCGCGGAAGGAATCGGTGTCCTGGGGCGCCGCGAACGCCTCGGCGACGCCCTCGGTCTCGATCGTGCGCCGCAGCGGGCGCTCCTCGAGCATCCAGGCCAACAGGAAGGCGACCGCGACGACGACCGCGGCGATCAGGAACACGGTCTGCAGCGAGTCGGTGAAGGCGTTGACGTAGCCGTCGTGGATCGACGGCGGCAGCTGGGAGAGCCGGCTCGGGTCGGCCCGGCCGGCCTCTAGAGCCGACGTCTCGGGGGTCGACGGGAGGCTGGCGGCGAGCTCGGTGGCGAGCCGGTTGGCGAAGATCGCCCCCAGGATCGAGGTCCCGAGCGAGCCGCCGATCGATCGGAACAGGGTCGCCGATGAGGTGGCGACGCCGAGCTGGGCGTAGGGGACCGAGTTCTGGACCGCGAGCACGAGCACCTGCATCGTCAGCCCCAGCCCGACCCCGAGGACGAGCATGTAGAACGCCGCCTCGACGGTGCCGGTGTCGGAGTTCAGGTGGGAGAGCAGGAACAGGCCGAGCGCGGCGACCGCGGTGCCCACGATCGGGAACACCTTGTAGCGCCCGGTCCGGGTGATGATCTGGCCGGAGGAGATCGACGCGGTCAGCAGGCCGATCATCAGCGGCAGCAGCTGCAGCCCCGCCGCGGTCGGGCTGAGGCCGCGGACGACCTGCTGGAACAGCGGCAGGTAGGTGAGCGCGCCGTAGAGCGCGAAGCCGATCACGAGCGCGATCGAGCTGGTGATCCTGAACACCGGATTGGAGAACAGCTGCGGCGGCAGCACCGGCTCGGCGGCGCGGCGCTCGGCGGCGATGAAGCCGGCCAGCGAGGCGACGCCGAGCGCGCCGAGGCCGACGATGAACGGCGAGCCCCACTCATACGACGTGCCGCCGAGGCTGGTCATCAACACAAGCGAGGCGAGGCCGACCCCGAGCAGCGCGGTGCCGAGGTAGTCGATCGCGTGCTCGACGCGCTCGCGCGCCGAGGGCAGGGTGATCGCCAGCACGACCAGCGCCGCGATCCCGAGCGGCAGGTTGACGTAGAAGATCCAGCGCCAGCTCGTGTGGGTGGTGAAGAAGCCGCCGATCAGCGGCCCGGCGACGCTGGCGACGCCGAACACGGCCCCGAACAGGCCCATGTACCGGCCCCGCTCGCGCGGCGAGACGACGTCGCCGATCGCGGCCTGGGCGCTGACCATCAGCCCGCCGCCGCCGAGCCCCTGGATCGAGCGGAAGACGATCAGCTCGGTCATCCCCTGGGCCAGGCCGCAAAGCATCGAGCCGGCGAGGAACAACAGCAGTGCTCCCTGGAGCACCCGCTTGCGCCCGTAGAGGTCGCCGAGCTTCCCGTACAGGGGGGTGACGATCGTGATCGCCAGCAGATAGGAGGTCACCACCCAGGAGAGGTGGCCGAGCCCGCCCAGCTCGCCGACGATCGTCGGCAACGCGGTGGAGACGATCGTCTGGTCGAGCGCCGCCAGGAACATCACCAGCATCAGCGAGGCGATCACCGCGCGCACGCGGCCACGGCTCAGCTGCGGAACGGATGCCGCTGCCATCACGACGGACCTAGGGGATCAGCTGTGCGTTCACCGTCGGCGGGATGGCGGCGACGTCGACGTGCACGGTCGAGGTCGAGGTCAGCCCGAGGCTGTTGGTGACGCTCGCGGTGAGCTGATGCGTGCCCGGCTGAAGCTTTGTGGTCAGCATCGCGCCGCGTCCGAGCTCGCCCTGGCGGTCCGAGCTCCAGACGACGGCGTCGCCGAGCCGCACGTCCTGGTCGTCCGCCACCGAGGCGATCAGCTGGACGCTCTGGCCATCGGTCAGCTGGGCGCCGTCGAGCGGCGTCGCGATCGAGATCCGCGGTGGCTTGGCGGCGACGACGACCGGCTTCGACTTCGCGATCCCGGTCAGCACGCCGTCGGTGACGACGACCCGGAAGCGGGCCGCGTCGCCGCCCGGCAGCGTGGCGGGGTCGACCTGGTAGGCGCGCTTGCGCAGGCCGGCGGCGATCGTCACGTAGTGCTTGGCGTCGGCTGCGTACTGGAGCGTTGAGAGCAGCTTGCCGCCGTCGGCGTCGTGGGCGCTCCAGCGCAGCTTCAGCGGCGCGTCGAGCGTCGTGTCCTTGGGCGAGCGCAGCTTCACCTTCGGCGCGTGGGCGGAGACCGGCTTCGAGATCAGTCGCCGGCCGCCGCGGACGACCTCGATTCGCTCGGTGCGCTTCGAGAACGGGACGACCTCGTCGATCGTGGCGAGCCGCTCGCCGTTGGGCAGGTCGGAGATCTCCTTGGGCTCGAACGGATAGGACTTCAGCCGCCTGCCGCCGGCGCCGCGGAGGACGATCGCGTAGGGGCTCTTCTTCGGCTGCTCGGTCAGCGTCAGCCCGGTGAGCGCCGACATCGGGTCGAGCGCGACGTGGTCGTTGGCGAGGTTGAGCTGTCCGTGGATCGCCAGCCGGGGCCCGGAGCGCTTGCCGGCCCGGCCGCGCTTCGAGAGCGTCGCGTTGTCGGGGCAGTTCGGCTTGTCGTTGCCGCAGAGGTTGCGCAGGATCCCGTTGTAGGTGTAGGACGACAGCCACTGGTTGTCGCAGTAGGTCATCACGTCGTGCGAGCTCTTCCAGTCGTAGAGCGCCATCCCCACCGGGTTGGTGAGGCTCAGGTCGCCGACGTCGAACCCCTGGTTGTCGAACGTCGAGTTGCCGATCAGGCCGCCCGCGAAGGGGAAGTGGTCGTCGTCGTCGGAGTCGTCGCAGCCGCCGTTGGGGTGGAGGCGGCCGAGCAGGTGGCCGATCTCGTGGCCGCCGTACCAGTCGGTGTAGGAGCCGTCGAAGTCCCAGCCGAAGTTGCCGCCGCCGGCGGGTCCGGACCCGGTCCGCCCGCCGATGTTCGAGCAGCCGCGCATGAACAGCCCGCCGGTGTCGGCGACGACGCCGTAGAAGCGCGTCTGAGAAGGCAGGCTCGGCATCGTGGCGGCGAAGTCGTCGAGCCGCGAGTTGACGGCGTCGCATAGGAACCCGTCGCGGTGCTCGTCGACGGGCGTGTCCTCGTCATCCTCGTAGCCGGGTTGGTCGAAGCTGACCGGCAGCGCCGACTGGGTCACCTGGACCTCGGCGGTCGGGTAGGCGCGGCGCAGCCAGGAGGCGAGGAAGGCGAAGTCCTTCGGGCGCGGGTTGACCGGGCCGTTGCCGGTCGCCGGGGTAAACGGGATGCCGACCAGGAAGATCCGCAGCGGCGGCACGCGGTGGAAGCTGACGGTGGCTGAGATGCCGCCCCAGTTGTCGCAGTTCTTGCAGTTCAGGCTCGACTGCGCGCCCTCGATCCGCAGCTGCTCGAGCTGCAGGTGCAGGCGCCCCTCGGTCACCCACTCGGGCGGCAGCTCGAAGTTGAGCGTGCCGTTCAGCGTCGCGCGCGCGCCGTCGAGCGTCTGATTGGCGCCGACCGAGACCGTGTTCAGCGAGTCGATCGTCAGCGGCCCGCCGGGGCGGGTGCCGTCGGGCCGGGTCGCGGTCAACCGCCCGCTCACCCCGGTGATCGGCCCCGTGACGCCCTCGGCGCCGAGCTCGACCCGGGCGATCGTCCGCTTCGTCCCGTTCGGGCCGCCGGCGATCAGCGGCACCGGGTTGAACGGGGACTGGACCGTTTGCACGACCTCGATCGGGGCCAGCTGGGTGAAGCTCGCCGTCGGCGGCAACGGCGAGTAGGTGACGATCGGGTTGGTGCTGATCCCCGTGCCGGCGCAGTTGGTGGCGGTCACGTGGACCTTCTGGTTGCCGAGCTGCAGCAGCCCGTTGTAGTTGATCGCGTAGTTGCCGCCGGCGGCGCCGATCGGGCTCGGGAAGCCGATCCCCGTCCGGGTCGTCGATCCTTCGGAGACGACTGTCGCCGCGGTGATCGGCGCGCCGTGCGGATTGACGTTCCCCCGCAGCAGGATCGAGTTGTTCTGCACGAAGGTCTGGTCGGGCGGGCTGGTCAGGGTGACGGTCGGGGGCCCGGAGGCCCCGCACGGAGGCGGCGGCCCGGCGGCCGAGAACTCGACGTCGTCGACGGCGAGGCCGCTGGCGTTACCGTCCGCGGTTCGCCCGAACCTGAGCGAGAAGATCTGCGGCGATCCGACCGTGACCGAGAGGTGGGTCGCGATCGGGCTTGGGCCCGCCGGCACCGTCGCGTTGGCCGTGCCGATTGGGTTGCCGCCGGAGTCGAACGCGGTCAGGCGCACGTCCTGGGGGTCCGGCGCCGCGTAGTTGACGCCGACCCAGAGGCCGACCTGGGTCTGGCCGGTGGTGAAGTCGACCTGGACCGGGGCGGAGCAGAACTCGGCCGCGAAGCACACCTCGATGCCCTTGGTCCCCGAGTGCGCGAAGCCGGCCGGATACTGCTCGGCCTGGGGGCCGTTAAAGGTGACGCCCTGCGGGTTGTACTGGTTGTTGACGATCTCACCCGAAGTGCGTGCCTCGAAATCGATCGTGGCCGCCGAGCTGCCCGCCGGAATCAGGGCGAGCGCCAGCAGCGCGCCGCCGAGGGCCGACCACACAGCCCGTCCTCGCCTATCCACCCTGCTCAATTCCACCCCGGCGCCAGCCTATCGAACCGCCCCCACTAAATTCATTCGCCGTGATCGTCGACGAGACCAAGCCGAAGGCGCTTGACATCAACGCCCTGGAGAAGACCTACCCGACCGGGGTCGAGGCGCTGAAGGCCGTCGACCTGGAGATCGAGGACGGCGAGTTCTTCGGCCTCCTGGGACCGAACGGAGCCGGCAAGTCGACGTTGATCCACTGCACGACCGGGCTCGCGCAGCCGACCGCGGGCGAGATCAAGATCTTCGGGCACGACGCGATCGCCGACTACGCCGACGCCCGCCAGGCGGTCGGCCTGGCGCCGCAGGAGCTCAACCTCGACTGGTTCCTGACCGTCGAGGAGACGCTCGACTACCACGCCGGCTACTTCGGGATGCCGAAGAAGGAGCGCCGCGAGCGCGCCGCCGAGCTGATCGAGGTCTTCTCGCTCTACGCGAAGCGCAAGGAGCGCACCCGGACGCTGTCGGGCGGGATGAAGCGGCGGCTGATCCTCGCCCGGGCGCTGATGCACCGCCCGCGCCTTTTGATCCTCGACGAGCCGACCGCCGGGGTCGACATCGAGTTGCGGCTGGAGCTGTGGCAATACGTGCAGCGGATCAACGAGGAGGGGACGACGATCCTGCTCACCACCCATTACCTCGAGGAGGCCGAGCAGCTCTGCGACAAGATCGCCTTCATCAACGAGGGCGAGATCGCCGCCTGCGGCTCGGTCGGCGAGCTCTCGGCGCGTTACGGGGTCGCCAGCCTCGAGGACGCCTACCTGGAGCTGGTCGGGCGCAAGGAGCTCTCGCGCTCGCACCTGGCGGCGGCCGAGGAGCTCGTATGAGCACCACCCAGATCCGCTTCTTCACGCTCTGGCGGCGCGAGCTGAACCGGTTCATGAAGATCAAGAAGCAGACGATCGGCGCGCCGCTGCTCGAGACCTTCCTCTACATCTCGGTCTTCGGCGCCGCGCTGGGGACGCGGATCAACACCCTGCACGGGTTCAAGTACGTCGTCTTCGTGATCCCCGGCCTGATCATGATGGCCTGGGCGATGAACTCGTTCTCCAACAACGCCTCGTCGATCCTGCAGCAGAAGTTCCAGGGGGCGATCCAGGACCAGCTCTCATCGCCGGCCTCGCCGTTCGAGCTGCTGACCGCGTTCAGCCTCGGCGGGTTCACCCGCGGCGCCACGGTCTCGATCCTCACCTTCATCGCGGCGTCGCTGCTCGTCGACCTCCCGGTCGAGCACATCCTGATCCTGCTGCCGTCGCTGTTCCTCGTCGGCTTCTTCTTCTCCCAGCTCGGGGTCCTGATCGGCGTCAACGCCGAGCAGTTCGACGACGTCGCGATCGCCCAGACCTTCGTGCTGACGCCGCTGATCTTCCTCGGCGGGGTCTTCTACTCGGCCTCGCTGCTGCCCGAGCCGTGGCAGACGCTGACCCACTTCAACCCCGTCTACTACATGATCAACCTGGTCCGCTACGGCTTCCTCGGCTACACGGAGGCCAGCATCGCGTTCTCGATGCTGGCGCTCGCCGCCGCCACCGCGGCGCTGTTCGCCATCAACCTGCGGCTGTTCACGCGCGGGTACAAGCTGCGCGCATAACCTAGGCCGATGACCCTTCGCGCACGGAGACCGCTGTTCGCGATCGCCCTCGCCGGCCTGCTGGCCGGTTGCGGCTCGAGCTCGGACTCGGGCGGCACGTCCCCGGGTCCGCCGGAGCCGTCGCGGATCGTCAACGCCCGCGTGTATCAGGGCGGTAAGTGGACGGCTCCGGGCGAGACGCCCGAGACCGTCGGCGCCACGCTCGCGAAGCTGAAGCCCACCTACGTCGGCAGCCTGCTGCGCTTCCAGCTCGGCGAGGCGGTGACCGCGAAGGAGATCTCGGACTGGAAGACGATCGTGGCCGCGGTCCGGGCCGCCAGCCCGGATGCCAAGTTCTCGGTCGAGCTGAACGCGCTCGAGTACACGAGCGCCGATCAGCTGACCGCGATGATGGACAAGGTCCGCTCGGCCGTCGACAACGACGGCTGGCTGTTCGACTTCTACACCCCGGCGGCGAAGCTGCGTCCGGAGGTGATGGACGCCGCCATCACCAATGCGCACGAGAACGGGGAGTTCCTTGGCGGCAATGCGTTCGGGCTCGCAAAGCACCCCGTGATCCCGGCCGGCACGGACTACATCGCCGTCCAGGACACCGACTTCCACATCGACCTCGACGACGTGCGCGACCTGGCCAAGCGCACCACCGTCTTCTTCCACATGGGGAACAACCCCGCGCTGCCGAAGAGCGACGGCTGCGAGTTCATCACCGGCTTCGACAACGCGAAGCGCACCGCATACCTGCGCGAGCGCGCCGGCCAGCAGGCCCAGTTCCATTTCCACCTCGGCTACCCCGCCTTCTTCCCCGAGTGCGCGATCAAGAACGGCGTCCAGCTGCACCGCGTCTTCGTCTACAACGCCGTCAAGGACCCGCCGATGATTGACACGATCGGCTCGCTGCTGGACCGCTTCGACGGTTCCTGAGCCGCCGCGCGCCTACTCCTGGTCGGCGGGGATCCGGACGCCGAGCCGAACGACGGTCTCCACGGGCAGGGCTCCGTCGATCGCCTCGGCGAGCCGCTCGCGGATCTCTTCCGCGCGCTGCTTCCAAGCCTTGGCGTCGTCGAGGTCGGAGCGCTCGATCTCGAGCTCGCCGGCGTCGAGCTGCTGGGCCGAGTCGTGGGGCGGGACCGGGTGGGCGAGGTCGAACCGGCGCCGCTCGAGGTCGTCGAGCCGCTCGCGGGCGGCCTGGCGGTCGTCGCCGCTGGCGCCGCCGGAGAGCAGTCGTTTGCGGAGCTCGGCGGTTTCGTCCTCATCGGCCAGCGTCTCGGCGAGCGCCTCGTCGTAGCCGGTGCCGGAGTGAGATTCGCTCATGGACTCCTACTTCCCGTTCGGACGCGGCTGAACCGGAGGGCGTCAGCAGCCGCCGATGACGAAGCGCGAAGCAGCGTTGAGGATGATGCCGCCAGGACCCGTGGCGCCCGTCGCGCCCGTCGCGCCGGTCACGCCGGTCGAGCCGGTCGAGCCAGCTGGGCCGGTCGAGCCAGCCGGGCCCGTCGGGCCGGTCGAGCCGGCTGGGCCGGTAGAGCCCGTGCAACCGGTCGCTCCGGTGTCTCCGGTCGAGCCGGTCGGCCCTGTCGCGCCGCCGGGTCCGGTGGCGCCCGTAGAGCCCGTCGTACCGGGGACGCCCGGCGGGCCCGTGCCACCCGTCGCCCCGGGGCCGCCCGTTGCTCCCGTGCCGCCCGTCGCGCCGGTGCCGCCCGTCGCGCCGGTGCCACCCGTCGCGCCGGTGCCACCCGTCGCGCCGGGGCCGCCCGTTGCTCCCGTGCCACCCGTCGCGCCAGGGCCGCCCGTCGCTCCGGTGCTACCACCCGTGCCACCGGCGCCGGTCGCCCCGGTCGTGCCCCCGGGTCCGGTCGGACCCTGGAGACCGTTGACCGAGCAGTCGACGCCGCCCGCGATCGCTCGCAGGTCGGAGACCCAGTCGTTGGCGTCGTCCCGGGTCAGGCCGTGGGAGCCGATATTGCGGCGGATCATCCCGATCAGCTCGTCGAGCCGGGCGCAGGCCTCTCCGTTCGCCTCCAGCGAAAGCGCCTGCTGCACGCGGGCGATTCGCACGATCAGCCGGCGCTTCAGGTTGTCGCCGACACCGGAGAGCCGGACCTTGCGTCGGAGGGAACTGAGCCGCTTCTCCGGCGTCGCCAGCCCGGCGAGCGCCGATCCGGGTGCCCAGAGCACGGCACCGCCGAACACCGCTCCGCGGGTGACGAATCGCCGGCGGGTGATCGGGTTGAGGTCGCCGTTCCCTGGCTTCCCATCCTCCATGCAAACCCGACCCTATACCCGTCGAACTGCACGTCAAGGGCCCCGCCGACGATGACGACGATCGGCTCGCTGCTGGACCGCTTCGACGGTTCCTAGTTGACGGTGAAGGTGCCGTACATGCCCGCCGCGTAGTGGCCGGGCAGGTTGCAGAACATCACGTACTTGCCGGCCTTCAGGTCGAGCGTCACGGTGCCGTCGGCGCCGCCCTCGACCTCCGGAATCTCGCCGGGCGAGTCGAGGCTCTCCTCGTCGACGCTGCCGTCGGAGGTGGTCGGCAGCTTCGCCGGGTCCGCGTCGGTCTTCGCCAGGACGAGCTCGTGGGGCTCGGCGCCGGTATTCGGGGCGTCGATCGTCACCGAGCCGGCCTTCGCCGTCGCGTCGGAGGGCAGATAGGAGAACTCGTTCATCTCGATAGAGACCGTCTCGTCGCCGCCGGTGGGCGTGGTGGGCTCCGCGGCGGCGGGCGTGGACGTGGGCGTGGTGGAGCTGTCGGCGCTGCTGCCGCAGCCGGCCAGGACGGCGCCAAACGAAACGGCGGTCAGTACGGCCAGGCCCACAGTGATCGATCTCAGTTTCATCGGCTTTCCTCTCGATTGGACGTTCGATTCGATGATCCAGTCCCGCCGGGCGCGGCGCGTCCGCGAGCCCTACCGGACCGTCTACGTAGTCGACACGGGACCGCCGGCCGGCATTTCGGTTCTAAGATCGCCGGGTGGAGATCGCCCCGGGTCGGTCGGAGACGAGGCCGACGATCTGCCTGAGCATGATCGTCCGCGACGAGGAGCACGTCGTCCGCGAGACGCTCGACGCGGTCGCTCCCCGGATCGACTACTGGGTCATCGTCGACACGGGCTCCGGCGACGGCACGGTCGAGGCGATCCGCTCGCACATGGCGGCGCTCGAGATCCCCGGCGAGCTGCACCAGCGACCGTGGCGAGACTTCGGAGCCAACCGCACCGAGGCGCTCGAGCTCTGCCGGGGAAAGGCCGACTACGCCTGGATGATCGACGCCGACGATCTGCCGGTCGGCGACCTCGACCTCACCGGCCTGGTGGCCGACTCCTACCTGCTGCTCTACGGCCCTGACTTTCGCTACTGGCGAAAGCAGGTCTTTCGCGACGGGCTGCGGTGGCGCTACAAGGGCGTCGTCCACGAGTTCGTCCATTGCCTCGACCCCGCCAGCGAGGCGCGCCTGGAGGGCGACTATCACGTCGAGTCGCGCCGGCTCGGGGGGCGGAGCCACGCCGCCGACAAGTACGAACGCGATGCGCGCCTGCTGAGCGAGGCGCTCGAGCGCGACCCCGACGACGAGCGGGCGGCCTTCTACCTCGCCCAGAGCCTGTTCGACGCCGGCGACCACGCGGCGGCGCTCGATTGGTACACGCGCCGGGTCGCGATGGGAGGCTGGGACGAGGAGACCTTCTACTCGCTGCTGCGCCGCGGCGCCTGCCTCGAGGCGCTCGGTGAGCCGTGGGAGCGTTCGCTTGACGCCTATCTGACGGCGTGGCAGCAGCGCCCGACCCGGGTCGAGCCGCTGCACGAGATCGCGCGCCACTATCGGCTCGCGGGCGAGTACCGGCTCGGCTACCTGTTCGCCAAGCGCGCCGTCGAGATCCCCTTCCCGGAGGACGACACCCTGTTCGTCGCGGCCGACCACTACGCCTGGCGCGTGCGCGACGAGCTCGCGATCTGCGCCTACTGGATCGGCGAGCTCGCCGAGAGCTTCGAGCTTTGCTCGGCGCTGGCCGAGGACGAGGCCGTGCCGGAGGCAGAGCGCGAGCGCGTGCTCGGCAACCGCGACTTGTGCGTCGAGTCGCTGGTCGAGGCGAGCGCCGCCTATCCGGCCGAGCTCGTGCGGCGGCTGGCGGCGCGCGAGGATGACGCCGCCGAGCCCGAGGTCACGCTGACGATCACCTCATGCCGGCGCCCGGCGCTGTTCGAGCGCACGGTCAACTCGTTCCTCAACTGCTGCGAGGACGTCGAGCGGATCGGGCGGTTCGTCTGCGTCGACAACGGGTCGAGCGAGGCGGATCGCGGGCGGATGGCGGAGCTCTATCCGTTCTTCGAGTTCATCCACACCGATCCGGAGACCGAGCGCCACGCCGAGGGCATGAACCGGATCCTCGAGCTGCTCACCGGTCCCTACTGGCTTCACCTCGAAGACGACTGGGACTTCTTCGCCCCGCAGCGCTACATCGAGCGGGCGCTCGCAGTGCTCGACGACGACCCTGCGATCGCCCAGGTCGCCTTCAATCGCAACTACG
Source organism: Solirubrobacterales bacterium (assembly GCA_033856255.1). GTDB lineage: Bacteria > Actinomycetota > Thermoleophilia > Solirubrobacterales > 70-9 > WHSW01. Next base: position 210,911 of record JAWVFH010000002.1, read on the forward strand.
GCGAGACCCTCGCCCAGCGGGCGATCGCCGGCGGGGAGTTGCGGTGGACCGGGCGCGGCCGCCGCCGCTACCGGCTGCACGACCATCTCAGCGGCGAGGCCTGGGACGCGCACCTTCAGGGGCTCGAACCCGGCGAGCGCACCAACGCCTACTGGCCGCACTTCACCCTGCGGCCGTCGCTGATCCGCGCCGACGCGGTCAGGCGGCTCGGTCGCTTCGAGCCCGGCCCGGGCCATTTCGAGGCCGAGTTCGCGGAGCGCTTCACCGCCGCCGGCCTGCGGACGGCGTTCTTCGACGAGATCAACTGCCTGCACACCGGGCGGCTGACCTCCGACGCGCCCGGGCACGGGGCGCCGAGCGCCTACGAGCTGGTCGGCGACGGCGCCCATCCCGCGCACCCCGGCGGACGCGGGGAGGCGGCCGGCGTCGAGGTCCGGGTGATCAACCTCGACCGCCGCGAGGATCGCTGGCGCTCGTTCGGCGAGCGGGCCGAGGCGGCGGCGGGGCGGGCGTTCGCCGCCCGCTGCGAGCGTTTTCGGGCCGTCGACGGCAGCGAGCTCGAGCTCACCCCCGAGCTCCGCCACCGCTTTCGCGGCAACGACTTCGGCTTTCGCCGCGGGATGATCGGCTGCGCGCTCAGCCATCTCGCTGTCTGGCGCGAGCTCGCGGAGTCCGGCGCGTCCGCGCGCCTGGTGCTGGAGGACGACGCGCGCCTGTGCACCGGGTTCGATGCCCGACTGGCGGAGCTCGGCCGGGACCTCGAACGCGAGCACCCCGACTTCGACGCGGTCCTGCTCGGGCTTTATCGCCATGGCGAGATCGCCCCCTCGACCCCGGCCGACGATCGACGTCCGCTGGAGCTGCGGCCATTACGCGCCGATGGCTTCCTCGGCGGCAGCTTCGCTTACCTGCTGTCGGCAAAGGGGGCGCGGAGGCTGCTCGAGCTCGCCGATCGCGACGGGATCCGCAATGGGATCGACGTCTTCGTCGTTCGTCATCATGAGGAGCTGGCGCTGTTCGAGTGCGACCCGCAGTTCGCCGGGGCGCCGCTGGCCGGCCCCGCGGGCGCGGCCGACTCGGACATCCAGTACGACGTCGACCCGGTGGCTGACGCCGCGAGCGAGCCGGTGGCGCTGACGGTGCTCGCCCGCGGCGCCCTGGTCGGCGAGCTGAGGCTCGATCTGGAGCCGCACCCGTCCGTCGTCAGCGCCACGATCGCCCACCGCGAGAGCGAAGGGGGTCTGCGGGTCGCGGTTCGCACGGAGCAGGGGGACGGCGACTACCTGGTCGTCCTCGACGAGGAGCTCACCGTGACCGGGGTCGAGCCGGCGGCGTACCCCGACGACGCCGCGACCGCGGTGGCGATCGGGGCGGGCCGGCTCTCGATCGAGTCGAACGGGGACGGCGCCTCGAGCGCGCACAGGTTCGTGATTCGCGACGGGGCGAGCCGGGTGACGGCCGCGTCGCCCGGATTCACCTTCCTCGGTGGCAGGGCGGAGACGTTCGGCGGGCTGACGCTCGCCGACGGCGAGCTCGCGATCGCGTTCGCCTCCGACGGCAAGGCGGGCATCGCGGTGCTCGAGCAGGACGAGCTCGAGGAGCTGCTCGAGCCGTGTTGAGCGACGACGCCCGCCCGGGGATCCACCCGGGTGAGGTGATCCGGGTGCGGCCGTTGAGCTGGTGGTCCGACTCGCGCGGTCTCTGCGAGCTGTTCAACTCGATGACCCCGCAGGGCAACTACGAGTGGCCGTTCACGGACCTCGCCGGGCGCCCGTGGCGGATGCGCCTCGTCGACGACGACGCGGCGACCGACTTCTGGGCGGTCTTCTCGGCGACCGGGGCCGAGCAGGCCGACCCGGACCCCGCGCGCACGGTCGTCTTCCAGCAGGAGCCGGAGATGTCGAGCGAGCCGATGCGCGGGCGCTGGGGGCCGTGGGCGGCGCCGAGCCCGCTGCGCTTCCTCCAGGTCCGCGACCACCGCCGCTACCGCAACTCGGTCGAGTGGTGGATCGGGCGCGGCTTCGCCGAGCTGCGCGACGGCCCGCCGCCAGAGAAGACGGCGACCATCGCAGCCTGCGTCTCGGCCAAGTACTTCGACCCGGGCCACGTCAAGCGGATCGACTTCCTGCGCTTTCTCGACGGCCAGGACCTCGACCTCGACATCTACGGCGATCCCGAGAACGGGTTTCGCCGCGATCGCGGGCCGACGCCGAAGTACGACAAGAGCCGGGCGATCCTGCCCTATCGCTACTACTTCGACGCCGAGAACCACGCGACGCCGAACTTCGTCACCGAGAAGGTCCTCGACTGCATCCTCGGCGAGGCGCTGTGCTTCTACTGGGGCGCGCCCAACCTCGACTCGTTCATCGACCCGGAGGCGTTCATCGCGCTCGAGCTCGAGGACTTCGAGGCCGATCTGGCGCGGATCAGGGAGGCGATCGCCACCGACGAGTGGAGCCGGCGGCTGTCGCGAATCCGGGCCGAGAAGCGGCGCATCCTCGAGCGGCTAGGCCTCCTTCCCACCCTGGCGCTGGCGATCGATCCGGCCCGCGAGTCGCGGTCCTGGGCGGTCAGCGAGGACGATCGCCTGCGGGCCGAGCGCCTGTTCGGCGAGGCGCGCTGCCTGGACTTCGTCGAGGTCTCGGACCGCGGCGGCGATCCACTGGACAGCGAGACCCTCGACGCCGAACGCCGCCTGCGCTGGAGCGGGCTGGTGCTGGAGGCCGACGGCGAGCGGGCGCTCGCGGCACGCCGCCAGCGCGACTGCACGGTCGTCATCGACGACGGCGGTCAGCCGCTGCACGGGGTCGTCGCCCGCAACGGAATCGACGCCACGGCGATCGAATGGCTCAACCTCGCCGTCGCCGAGCCGAGCGACTGGCTGCGCCCGGGCGGCAGGCTCGACCCGGCCCGGGTCCGCGCCAACGTGGTCACGATGCCGCTCGCGTCCGCCGACGAGCGCCGCCGCTGCCAGGAGCTGCTGGCGCCCTTCGCCTACGAGCCGTCGCCCGACCCCGGCGATCCGCCCGAGGCCGCCGGTGCGGCGCTGCGCGCGGGGCGCGACGACGTCTTCGGCTTCTACCACCTGTGCACGATCAACAACTGGCGCGACGTCCTCGCCGAGCAGGTCGCGGCCTGGCGCGAATCGGGGTTGGAGGAGGCGACGACGCGGGTCCACTGCGCGGTCGTCGGGCCGGAGGCCGCGGCCGGGGCGGCCGAGCTCGAGGCGGCGCTGGGCGACCGGGTCGAGGTGGTTCACCTCTCCGACGAGGCGACGGCCTACGAGCGCCCGATCCTCGAGCACGCCCGCCGCTTCTGCGAGCGCGACGAGCCGCTCGCACGGGCCGCTTGGTACATGCACGCAAAGGGCGTCTCGGACCACCATTGGCGGAACCCGAACGTCGCCGCGTGGCGGCGCTACATGCAGAGCTTCGTCGCCGGGCGCTGGCGCGAGTGCGCCGGGGCGCTCGCCGATCACGACCTCTGCGGGGTCAACTGGCACGCCGAGCCGGCGCCCCACTTCAGCGGCAACTTCTGGTGGGCGAGGCCGCGGTATCTCGCCCGCCTGGCCGAGACGATCGGGCCAGCCCACTCGGACCCGGAGTTCTGGATCGGGACCGGTCAGCCGGTCGTCCGCTCGTTGCACGAGAGCGGCATCGACCACTACCTGGAGCCGTATCCGAGCGAGCGCTACGAGCCGGTGGGTGAGCTGACCTAGCCGGCCCCGGTCGCGCCGGTCGGGCCTGTGGCACCCGTTGCTCCGGTCGGGCCGGTCGGGCCCGTGGGACCGGTTGCTCCGGTTGCTCCGGTCGGGCCGGTTGCTCCGGTCGTGCCCGTGGTCCCGGTCGTTCCGCTGGCCCCGCCCGTGGCACCGGTCGAGCCCTGCGTTCCGGTGCTTCCGGTGGTCCCCGTCGAGCCGGTGTCGCCCGTCGAACCCACCGGGCCGGTGGTGCCGGTCGAGCCGGTGGTGCCGGTCGAGCCGGTGGTCCCGGTGCTCCCGGTCGAACCGGTGGTGCCGGTGGAACCCGTGCTCCCGGTGGTCCCCGTCGAACCTGTGCTCCCGGTGGTGCCGGTGGAACCCGTGCTCCCGGTCGTGCCGGTCGAACCTGTGCTCCCGGTCGTGCCGGTCGAACCCGTGCTGCCGGTCGTGCCCGTGCTGCCGGTGGTTCCGGTCGATCCCGTGCCGCCGGTTGTGCCCGTCGATCCGGTGGTCCCGGTGGAGCCCGTGCTGCCGCTCGGCCCGGTCGAGCCGGTGCCCCCGGGCCCGCCGGGGCCCGTCGGCCCGGTCGGGTTGCCGACCGGGATCGAGTCGCGGATCCGCAGCGCCCGGGTCGACCATCGGTGCGCCTGCCTGGGCGTCAGCCCGTTGTCGCCCGAGCTGCCCTTGAGCAGGTAGGCGATCGCCTGCAGGAGATCGCGAGCGACATCGTTGTAGCCGAGCTCGAGCGCCTGCAGCGCCTTCGCGATCAGCGTCAGCAGCCGGCGCTGGAGCGTCCCGCCGACGCCCGAGCGGTTGATGCTGCGCCGCAGCGCCTGCAGCCGCTCGACGGTCGTGAGTTGCCCCGCGAGGGCCTCCGTGGGCGCAAAGATCAGCGCTCCCCCGAAGCCGACGCTCGTCTGCACGAAGCGCCGGCGGCTGATCGAATCCATCGCCCGCGAGTCTAGTCGGAGGCCCTGGTACGTTGGCCGCGCCTACGCCCCGCCGAGGAAAGGACCGTCCCATCCACGTCGCCGAGTTCACCCTCCACGCCAAGCCCGGCCACTTCGAACAGGTGGCCGAGATCTACTCCAACTTCGCCGCCGGCTTCCTGAGCAGCCAGGAGGCGCTCGAGACCGTGCTCATCCTCGGCGACGAGGCGGCCGGGACCGTGCGCGGGATCGGCGTCTTCACCGACGAGCCCGCCGCCGACGCCGTCAACAGCAACCCGGAGTTCGCGGCCTTCAACGACGAGGTCGCGCCGCTGCTCGCCGCGCCGTCCGAGCGCGTCGAGCTACAGCTCCTGCACCACTACGTGAAGTAGGCGGGCGCTTACTCGGCCGGGCCCGTCGAGCCCGTTTGACCGGTCGGGCCGGTGTCGCCGGTCGGGCCGGTGCCTCCGGTGGGGCCGGTCGGTCCAGTCGAGCCGGTCGGTCCGGTTGAGCCCGTTGGCCCGGTCGTTCCGGTCGGCCCAGTGGTTCCGGTGGTCCCGGTCGGCCCCGAAGTTCCGGTCGAGCCCGTGGAGCCCGTGGAGCCGGTCGGGCCCTCGACCACGCAGTCGACGGTCTTCATGATCGACCGCAGCTCCGCGATCCAGGCGTGCGCCTCGAACCTGTCGAGGCCGTGCTTGCCGATGTTGCGGCGGATCATCTTCACCAGCCGCTCGACGTCGGCGCAGGCGGCGGTGTTCTTGTCGAGCTTCAGTGCCTCCTGGATCCGCGCCAGGCGGATCAGGACGCGGCGCTTGAGGACGTCGCCGGCGGCGGACTGGCGGATCAGCTTGCGCAGCGAGTCGAAACGCGGGTCGGGCTCAGACAGTGCCGAAAACACTGATGCCGGCGCCCACAGCACCGCTCCACCGAAGGCGACCCCGCCGGTTACGAAATGGCGGCGACTGATCGCGTTCCGGTCACCATTCCCTGGCTTCCCGACCTCCGTGCTCATGCCAAGCGCGAGTCTAGGCGGCTTTGGGCGGTTAGGCAAGCCGTTCGTCGAGCGGGCGCGAGAAACCCGCACGAGGTCGCGGGAAATCCGCAACCGATCGACCGCTTCCTACTGATGACGCGGCGCCGGCTCGGAGATACCTTTGAACGAGTTCCGCACCTTCCACGTCCCGGCCCGGCAGGGTCGAGAGTCGGAAACGCCGGCGGGACCGAGCGATCGGCGTCAGCACCGATCGCTCAGCGTTTGGCAGGGATGCCTAACAACGGGCAAGGATGCCCACGCCGGCGCCTCATCTCGCCGGCGGATGCACGCCTGGCCCACGCTCGAATGATTAACCCATTTCGGGGAGCTGCCGATAGGAGTAGGACTGCGCCTCGGCGCACGCATTGGAGGGTCATCGGCTTTGGGACGAACGACGCAGCTCAGCAAAATGGGACCTTCGGGTCTGCATGCCGTGCAGCCCGTTGCCGGGCCTCCCTCGGGCTCGCTCTCCCAGGCGATGCTCGACGCATCGGTGGATGCCGTGGTCGCGATTGACGGCTCGGGACGGATCGTCGAGTGGAACCAGGCGGCCGAGCGCACCTTCGGCCACACGCGCTCGCGGGCGCTCGGCGCCGACGTCGGCGAGCTGATCCTTCCCCCCGAGGATCGCGAGCGCCAGCTCCCCAACCTGCTCGACACGGTCGTCAACCCGGACGCGCCGCTGGTCGGCACCCGCGTCGAGCGGACCGCGATCCACGCCGACGGCGAGCGCTTCCCGATCGAGGTCACGGTCGCCCGGGTCGACGGCCCCGAGCCGATCGCTGTCGGCTTCATCCGCGACATCTCCGACCGCAAGCGCGAGCGCGAGGCCGCCGAGATCTCCGACCGCCGCCGCGAGGCGATGACCGCGCTCGGATACCAGGTGCTTCGCAACGCGCCCCTCGAACAGGTCGGGATCGCGGTCGCGCTTCTCGCCCGCGAGGAGCTCGCGGTCGACGTGGTCCGGATCTGGCAGCCGTGCGATCGGGACGCCGAGCTCGGCCTCGTCGCCTCCGCCGGCCCCGCCGACGAGGACCGCCACGGCCCGCCGCCGATGCCCTCGACCGAGGCCGGCTCGCTGGAGCTTGACGACGGGCTCGTCTTCCGCCTCATCACCCCCGACGGCCCGGCGACCGCGATCGCCCTGCATTCCGACGAGCCGCGCGAGTTCCACGGCGAGGACCTGCAGCTGCTCGAGGCGATGTGCCAGATCCTCGTCGCCTCGATCTCCCACCACGCCACGGTCGGCGCGCTCGACGACGCCGAGCAGCGCTACCGCGGCCTGATCGAGCGTCTGCCGCTGGTCAGCTACGTGGCCGAGTACGGCGCCGACGGCGCCTGGCTCTACGTCTCGCCGCAGGTCGAGGAGCTGCTCGGCTACGCGCCCGAGGAGTGGCTGGCCGACAACCACCTCTGGTGGCGGCTGATGGATCCGGCCGACCGCGAGCGCGTGCAGCTCGAGGAGGACCGCTGCGCCAAGACCCTCGAGCCGTCCTCGGTCGAGTACCGGATGATCGCCCGCGACGGGCGGGTGGTCTGGGTCCGCGACAAGAGCTCGTACGGGCGTCCCGGCGACGACGGCAAGGTCTTGGTCGAGGGCATCCTGCTCGACGTCACCGAGCGCAAGGACGCCGAGGAGGAGCTCCGCCACCGTGCCGATCACGACGAGCTGACCGGGATCGCCAACCGCCGCCGCTTCGCCGATGAGCTGCGCCGCCGCCGCGCCGAGGAGGGCGCCCCCGGTGCGGTCGCGGTGGTCGACATCGACGACCTCAAGTACGTCAACGACTCGCTCGGCCACGCGGCCGGCGACGCCCTGCTGCGCTCGGTCGCCCTGGCGCTCACCGATGCTCTGCGCCCGGGCGAGTTCGTCGCCCGCTTCGGCGGCGACGAGTTCTCGGTCCTGCTCGAGGGCTCGACCGAGAAGATCGTCCGCCGGCGTCTGGCGGCGCTGCTGCGCGCGGTTCGCGGGCGCGAGGCGCAGCTCGCGGCGCGGGCAAGCGCCGGGGCGGTGCTCTTCGACGCCAACAGCGCCTCCACCGACGAGGACCTGATGGTCGCGGCCGACATCGCCCTGCACGTCGCGAAGGAGCGCGGCGGCGACCGCTACGAGTTCTTCAGCGGCTCCGGGTCCCAGCGCCTCGCCTGGGTCGGCCACGTGCGCGAGGCGATCGACGCCGAGCGCCTCGTCCTGCACAGCCAGCCGATCGTCGACCTGGCGAGCGGCGGGCGGGTCGCCGACGAGATCCTGGTCCGGATGCTCGAGCCCGACGGCACGATCGTGCCGCCCGGAGCCTTCCTGCCGACCGCCGAGCGCTTCGGCCTGATCCGCGAGATCGACCGCTGGGTGCTCTCGCACGCGATCGAGGCCGCCGCCTGCAAGGGGCCGATCACGATCAACCTCTCGGCCCGCTCGATCTCCGACCCCGGCCTCGTCGGCCACATCGCCCACGCTCTCGAGCGCTGCGGCGCCGACCCCTCGAACGTCGTCTTCGAGCTCACCGAGACGGCGGCTGCGACCGCGAGCGAGGAGCTGCGCGAGTTCGGCACTCGGATCGAGCGGCTGGGGTGCGCGCTGGCGATCGACGACTTCGGCACCGGCTTCGGCTCGCTCACCTACCTCAAGCACCTGCCGGTCCGCTACCTGAAGATCGACATGGAGTTCGTGCGCGGGCTCAACGAGTCCGCGGCCGACCGGGCGATCGTGCAGTCGATCGTCACGATCGCCGGCTCACTCGGGATGCAGACCATCGGCGAGGGCGTCGAGGACGAGAGGACGCTCGAGCGCCTCGCCTCGCTCGGCGTCGACTACGCCCAGGGCTACCACCTCGGCCGCCCGGCCGCGCTCTCCGCCTAGCCGGCCTCCGGCGCCTCGACCGGATCCATCGGGTGCAGCTCGGCGCGCTCGAGCGCCTCGGTGCGCAGGTGGGCGATCTCCTGGTACTCGGAGGAGCTGACCATGTCGAGGAACGCCTGGCGGGTCGGGTATTCGACGACCGCGATCAGGTCCCAGCTGCTGGGGCCGATCATCGCCCCGCGGCTCGCGCCGGCGGAGACGACGTGGCCGCCGGCGCGGCGCAGCAGCGGCGCCACGGCGGCGCCGTACTCCGCGTAGCGCTCGAAGCCGCCGTTGGGCTTGAAGTCGAGCAGGTTGAGCATCTGCACCGGGCCGTCGGCGGCATGAGCGCGAAACTCGTCGAAGGCGGGCGGGTTGAGGACGTCGATCTCGTCGTTGGGCATAGCGCGATCCTAAGCGGACGCCGCCGGCGCCGGCTTGGCGACCGGGGAGGGCAGGGCGACGGCGGGGGGCCGGCGGCCCTGGGCGAGGCGGTCGACGAGCGCCCAGGCCGCGAAGCCGAGCGCGCCGACCGCTCCGGTCGCCGTCAGCAGGGCGCCGGCGGCAGCGGCCACGGCCACGCCGTTGGCGCCGAGGATGACCACCGAGGTCGCGACCCCGAGCGTCGGGCCGACCGGGAGCAGGCCGAAGATCGCGGCGGCGATCAGCAGGGCCATCGAGTCGAAGACGGAGATGTCGACGCCGAGGCCGTGGAGCACGACCCAGTTGCGCGCCACCTGCGCGAGCACGGCAAAGACGACCAGGCCGATGATCGTGTTGCGGCCGCCGAGCCCGCGCATCACCGCGATCCCGGCCCAGAAGCCGTCGTGGCGGTCGCGCGCGATCCGGGTGACGGCGACGATCACGCCGAGGCCGGCCGCGATGAAGATGATCGGCGCCCACCAGGCGAGGCCGAGCGGTCCGACGAGCGTGAACGAGCAGATCGCGACCAGGGCCATCTCGACGACGATGATCGGCGCCTCGGCGGCGACGAGGACGGACACGCAGGGGCTCTCGTCCGGGGCCGAGCGCCGCAGCGCCGCGATTCGCACCCCGAGGCCGAAGCTGGAGTTGAAGAGGTTGCCGAGGTAGCCGACCGCGGCGGCGCGATAGAGGCGGCGGCGGCTGACCTCGCCGCCGGCGGCGTCGACGCAGACGTGCCAGGCCTCGCTGCGGGCGACCAGCCAGACCAGCTGCAGCAGCGCCGCCGCGGCCAGCATCCAGGCGGGAGCGTCGCCGAGCGCGCTGACGAAGGCGTCGCGCTTGCCCCAGAGCCCGACCGCGAGCGCCAGTCCGACGGCGAGCGTGCAGATGATCGTCACCGCCGCGGGATGGCCGCGAACCCAGGCTCGGACGCCGGTGAGTCGGCTGATACGCGGATCGGCGATCGCTGCTGCGGACACTCAGGCTTTCAGCGACCGGCGGGGCCGCATGACTGAGGTTACGCCCGGGAGCGTCTAATCGGTCCCGGGCTGGTCGTAGAGCCTGAACTCGACCCCGTCGTCGACATCCTCGGCGTCGAGGACCTTGTCGTCGAGGAACGGCAGCGAGCGGCGCTCGACCGAGATCCGCATCTCCTCGACCACGAGGTCGCGAAGGTGCGGGCGGGCGACGAGCTCGACCTGGACCTCGCGGGCGGGCCCGGCTCCGTTGCCGCGGTCGTCGCCGGCGACGAACCGCAGCACGGCCCCCTCGGGCACCCCGGGTGTGGAGACGATCCGCTCGACCGCGTCGGCCGCCTCCTGGGTCATCGCGAGCACGCTTGCCTACTGCCCACAGGCCTCGGTTTCTAATCCTCCGCAGCCGCGCCGGGAAACGCTATGCGGCCCGGCGCGGGGCGAGGGGGAGCGCGTCGACGCTCAGCGCCCGCTCGAGCCGCTCGGCGTAGGCGCCGTGGATCGTGCCGCGCGCCCGCACGCCGCCGATCCCGTAGGCCTCGGTCATCGCCCGCGCCAGGGTGCGCTTGAAGGCGCGGCCGTGCCAGGCGTGGGCGCCGGGCTGGCGGCCGACGTGCAGGTGGACGAGCTCGTGCAGCAGCGTCTCGAGCGCGTCGCCGGGGCGGATCCCCGGGTAGTCGGTGATGCTCAGCCGCCACTCGCCGGGGACTGCGAAGCCGAGCCGGTTGGGGCGCGAGCGGGCGCGGCGGACCCGCAGCCGCGGCTGGCTGGTGGCGAGCGGCCCGCCGGCGAACACGGGCAGGGAGCGCAGGCGATCCATCTCGCGGCGCAGGTCGACGCCGGCGACGAGGAAGTAGGCCGGGTGGCGGCGGGGTTCGAGCACCGGTCAAACATAGGCATCGCCTCGGCGGAGGCGGGAGGGCTACGGTTGGAGCGCATGGATGCCGATCGGGCGATCGCGGCGTTCGCGGCGGCCCGCGGGCTGGCGCTGGCCGACCGCGCCGAGCTGCGCCCGCTGACCCCGGCGCTGATCACCGGCGACCGCGGCTCGGTCGGCTCGCTGGTCGACGGCGAGCTCGCCGCCGGGCTCGACGGAAAGCTGTTCGAGCACGTCTTCGCCGACGGCGCCGCCCGCCGCGAGTCGGCGATCGTGCTCACCGAGGTCCCTGAGAGCGCCGCCTTCGCCCCGGCGCTGGTCTGCCGCGACCGCGCCGCGATGGGCGGTGGGCAGCCGGCTCAGCTGCCGGCCGAGCGCTGGACGGCGACGACCCTCGAGAGCGCGTCGTTCAACGGCCGCTACCACCTGCTCACCCTGGCCGGCCAGGACGCGGGCTGGGTGCGGGAGCTGTTCTCGCCGCGACTGATCGCTTGGCTCACCGACGAGGCGCCGGCCGGGCTCTCGTTCGAGCTCAACGAGGGCCACCTGACCGTGGCGATGCCGGGGCCGCTGGGCGGCGAGCAGGAGGTCGAGCGGCTGTGCGCGGCCGCCGCCGAGCTCACCGCCCGGATCCGCGTGGAGGCCGACGAGGAGGACCTCAACCCCGACCTCTTCGACGAGACGGCCGAGATGGCGGCGATCGAGAGCGCGATGGCGAAGGTGACGTTCGAACGCGCGCCGGTCAGCGTCCAGGCGGCGATCGTCGCCTACCGGAAGGTCGCCGGGCGCACCCCGTACGTGCTGCTCAGCGCGGTCTTCTGGATGGTGCTGGCGGCCGGGATCATCGGTGGGTTGATCGCGATCGCCGCGCCGTTCGTCGCCGCGGCAGCGGCGCTCGTGGTCGCGGTGGCGGTGTTCCCGCTCGCCCGCCTGGTCTACGCCTCGCGTTACCGCTGGGGGACGGCGTCGGTCAGCCGGGTCGGCCTCGAGGCGTGGACGCGCGAGTACGCGCGTTCGCGCAAGCTCGAGCGGCGCGACCGCTGGCGCTTTCACGCCGACCACCGCCACCTCCCGATGCCGGGGTTCGCCGATCAGGTGCTGACCGACCGGCTGCCGGATACCGAGAACCCGTCGCTGCTGGTCTTCTTCGGCGACGCCGCCGAGCTGCGCAGCGAGGGCGAGGAGATCATGTACGTCGCCGACCGGCCGCTGGCCTCGAACGCGGTCATCGTCCACCTCCACGACCCGCCGACCGCTGCGGCGCTGGCGAAGGTGAAGCTGCCGGAGGAGTACGTCGCAGACGTCGCCGGCGACGACCTGATCGTCTACCGCCCGATCCCCGGCAACCTGATCCGCACCTCGGCGGGCACCGACCGCTTCCGCAAGAACGCGGGCGAGGTGATCAGGGGGATAATCGGCCCATGAGCGAGCAGCCCAGCGCGACCCTCTACGCGATCCCCGGCTCGCACGCGTGCGAGACCGGGGCGCTGATGCTCGAGCACAAGGGGATCGAGTACCGGCGGGTCGACTTCTGGCCCGGGGTGCACTCGCTCATGGTCCGGATGCGCGGCTTCCCCGGCAAGGGCCAGACGCGAATGCTCGGCGACGCGAAGCCGACCTTCAGCGTCAGGATGGGCGACCGGCTCGGGACCGTGCCGGCGCTGAAGCTCGGCGACGAGCGCCTGCAGACCAACCACGCGATCGCCCGCCGCCTCGACGAGCTCGACCCCGAGCCGCCGCTGTTTCCGGCCGACCCCGCCCAGCGGGCGAAGGTCGAGGAGGCCGAGGGTTGGGCCGACGATCCCTTCCAGATGTTCGCCCGGCGCCTCACCCTGGCCGCCGTCCTGCACGGCCCCGACGCGCTTTATGACCGGGGCGGCAAGGGTCGCCTCGGGGCATTGCTCTGGCACAACGACCGGATGCGCCTCCACGGGTCCAGGATGCTCGCAAAGCGCGTCTTCAGCGCCAACCCGGATACCGAGCGCAAGATGCTCGACGAGCTCCCCGAGCAGCTCGACCGGATCGACGGCTATATCGCCGACGGCGTCCTGGGCGGCGAGCGGCTCTACGCCCCCGACTACGCGGTCGCCTCCAGCCTCGCGATCCTCAGCTATCGCAAGGACCTGCGGCCGCTGATCGACGCGCGGCCGGCCGGCGCGCTGGTCGATCGCGTCTGGGCCGAACGCTCGGGACCGGTCGGCAGGCAAACGTAAAGGGGGCCTGGCTGGGCGGACAGGGGCCGGGTGCATATCCTCGTCCGATGAGCGATTCCGCGACCGCGACAGCCGCCGACGAGGCGCTCGCGAGGGCGCGCTGGAACCTCGAGCCGCTGGTCGACAACGGCGGCTCCGAGCGGGCCCTGGCGCAGCTCGACGAGGCGCAGGAGCGCGCCGTCGTCTTCGCCGAGCGCTACCGCGGCGCCCTGGCCGAGATCGACGCCGGGGGGATGGCCGAGGCGATGCGCGAGCTGGAGGCGATCTCCGACCTCGTCGGGCGCGCGGGGACCTACGCCTCGCTCGCCTTCTCCGTCGACACGATCGCGCCCGAGGTCGGGTCGCTGATGCAGCGGGTGCGCGAGCGCTCGGCGACCCTGCAGACGACGCTGCTGTTCTTCGACCTCGAGTGGAACGACCTCGACGACGAGCGCGCCGAGGAGCTGCTCGCGGCCCCCGAGCTCGCCTTCTGCAGCCACTACCTGAGGATGGAGCGCCGCTACCGGCCCCACCAGCTCTCCGAGCCGGAGGAGCGGATCCTGACCGAGACCTCGGTCACCGGCGCCGGCGCCTTCTCGCGCCTGTTCACCGAACAGACGTCGGCGATCACGGTCGAGCTCTCCGGCGCCGGCGAGCCGCTGCAGCTGATGGAGGCGCTGAGCCGCCTGCTCGACCCCGACCGCGAGCTGCGCGCCGAGGCGGCGGAGGCCGTCAGCGGGGCGCTCGAGCCCGGCCTGCGCACCCGCGCCTTCATCTACAACAACCTGCTCCAGGACAAGGCGACCCGGGACCGGCTGCGCTCGTTCGACCACTGGCTGGCGGCGCGCAACCTCGACAACGAAGCCTCAGACGAGTCGGTCGAGGCGCTCATTGAGGCGGTGATCTCCCGCTACGAGCTGGCGCGGCGCTGGTACCGGCTGAAGGCGCGGATGCTGGGGCTGGAGCGGCTCGCCGACTACGACCGCAACGCGCCGCTGCGCGAGTCAGAGCGCTACGTGCCCTACGACGAGGCGCGTGAGATCGTGCTCGACTGCTACCGCGACTTCTCACCCGAGCTCGGCGCGACGGCGGAGGAGTTCTTCACCGGCGATCACATCGACGCGCCTCCGGCGCGCGGCAAGCGCGGCGGGGCGTTCTGCTCCTACGCGGTCCCCTCGGCGCACCCCTACGTGATGCTCAACTACACCTCGCGCCCGGGCGACGTGCTGACGATGGCGCACGAGCTCGGCCACGGCGTGCACGCCTCGCTGGCGCGACCGCGGGGGGTCTTCGAGTTCGGCACCCCGTTGACCGTCGCCGAGACGGCCTCGATCTTCGGCGAGACGATCGTCCTCGGGCGCCTCCTCGAGCAGGCTCCCGACGACGCCGAGCGCCTCTCGCTGCTCGGCTCGTCGCTCGATGGCGCCGTCGGCGCCGTCTTCCGCCAGATCGCGATGAACCGCTTCGAGGACACCGTCCACCGCCGGCGCCGGGAGTCGGGCGAGCTCTCCGTCGACGATTTCGCGACCGCCTGGATCGAGAGCCAGAGCGAGCTGCTCGGCGACACGGTCGAGCTCTCCGAGGGCTACAGCTCCTGGTGGTCGTACGTGCCCCACTTCATCTCCACGCCCGGTTACGTCTACGCCTACTCCTACGGCCACCTGCTGGCGCTCTCCGTCTACAGCCGCTACGAGCAGGAGGGGGAGGGGTTCGTCGACTCCTACCTCGAGCTGCTCAAGGCCGGCGGCTCGCGCCCGCCCGAGGGGCTGGGCGAGATCGTCGGCGTCGATCTCACCGACCCGGGTTTCTGGAACGCCGGCCTCGACCTGATCGAGCGCCAGCTGGAGGCGGCCGAGGAGACGGCTCAGGCGCTCACTTGACGACCCACTTGGCCTTGGCCGGGGTGGGATCCGTGTTGCCGAACTCGTCGGTTGCGCGAACCTGAAGCTTGTGGTCGCCGGCGTCGAGGTGCTTGAGCTCATACGACGAGCCGCAGTGCTTCCACCGACGCTTGTCGAGCTTGCAGACGAATGTGGTGTGAGGCTCCGAGGCGGCGAACACGAACCGGGCCGTGTGGCTGTGGGTCCTGTCCGGCGGCCCCTTCCTGATGCCCGTCTGCGGCGGGGTCCCGTCGGGATCCACCGCCACGTCGGCGAGGCCGTTGTCGCCGTGGCCGACGCGGGGGCCCTTGATGAAGCGCGTCTTGACGTTCTTGCCGCTGAGGGCGGCGCGGCCAAGACCACCGCTCTGCTCGATCCACCAGACGTGCGCGTCGTCGACGGCGACGTCCTGGGAGAAGAGGCCCTTCACCGCGATGAACTTCTGCTCGACCCCGCTCCCGCTGAGGTTCGCGCGGCCCACGCCGCCGCGATTCGGGCTGTAGCCGAAGTAGGCCCAGAAGATGTGCTCGGCGTCGAGGGCGACTCCGTATGCCTGGGTCGCGACGAAGCTCGCATCGACACCGGTGCCGTCGAGGTTCGCGCGACCAAGCCCCGTCGAGTTGGTCCAATACACGTGGTGATCGTCCACCGCGACATCCCCGGCGCCGTTGGGCGGCACGATGAAAGCGGGATTCACGCTGCTGCCGTCGAGGGCGGCGCGTCCGATCTGGTTCGCCGCCGAATCGATCCAGTAGACGTAGTTGGAGTCGACCGCGATGCCGTGCGGGGCGCTGATGCCCGTGACGAAGTTGCGGTCGATCTCGGTCCCGTCGCGATTGGTGCGCCCGATACGCCCCTTCGTGCGATCGCTCCAGTAGACGTGGCCGGAGTCCACCGCGACCCCGTAGACGCTCGAGCGGGTGTAGACGTAGCTCTGGTCGACGCCCTTGCCGTTGGACTTGGCGCGCCCGATCGACGCGTTGTCGCGGTTCGCCCAGTAGACGAAGCCGTCGGCCCCGGCGGCGCAGGTCAACATCAGGCCGGCGGCCAAGGCGATCGCAGCGATCCGTCGCATCGCTTTGCATCCTCTCCTGCGGGGAGGATGGAAGTCAAGTGAGGCGCGCGTTCGGCGGTGTACTGGCTGTGGCAGTCGTGCTCGCGGCGCCGGGCGAGACCGCGGGCGAGCCCTCGGGCCGCCCGCACCTCGCCGGGGGCGCACGGATCGCCGCGGTGCGGATGTACCAGGGAGGGGTGCTCGTGGCTCGCAGGGAGACCGCGGAGTCGATCGCCCGCACCCTCGCGCGGCTGCGGCCGACGCTGGTCACCGCTCCGCTTCGCTATCACGTCGGCGACCGGATCAGGCCGCGGGAGATCAGCGCCTGGCACACGATCCGCAGCGCGGTGCGGGCGACGAGCCCCAGGGCGAGGTTCCTCGTCTCGCTGAACGCCCTCAACTACGGCCGCCCCCGACGCGTCGAGGCCATGATGGCGAAGGTCCGCCGGCGCCTCGAGCCGGACGGCTGGGTCTTCGACTTCTACTCGCGGGCGGCCGCGCGGCGCGAGGCGGTCATGAAGGCGGCCGTCGCCGACGCCAACCACCACGACGAGACCGTCGGCGGCAACGTCTTCGGGATCGCCAGGGACCCGAGCATCCCGCGCGGCACCGACTACGTGGTCGTACAGGGCCGGGACTTCCACATCAACCTCCCGGCGGTCCGGGAGCTCGCGAAGCGATTTCCCGTCTACCTGCAGGTCGGCAACGACCCGCGGCGGCCGGATTCGGACGGCTGCCGGTTCATCCGCGAGCTGAGCACGAGGGAGCGCGTCGCCTACGTGGCGCAGCGGGCGCGCCAGCAGGCGAAGTACCACTACCGCTTCGCCTATCCGGTGTTCTTTCCGGCCTGCGTCAGGGAGGACGCTTCCAGTCCGGGGCGGGGAGGGGTGGTCGCGTACAACGCCACCCGCGAGCGGGAGATGATGCGCGCGATCAGGCGCCTGATGGCGCGGTACGACGAGGCCGGCTCGTCGTGATCGCCCTCGCCCTCGCCTCGATGGCGCTGGTCTTCGGCCACTCGGCGCAGGACCGGCCGCTGGTCGCGCGCGAGCAGGGGGATGCCGGGGCAGGTAGGACGGTCCTGGTCGTCGGCTCGATCCACGGCAATGAGACCGAGGGACATCGAGTCGTGCGGCGACTGCGCCGTCACTACGACCATCTCGATGGCGTCGACCTGTGGACGGTGATGACCGTTAATCCCGACGGCGTCGCCGCACACACCCGCGGCAACGCGCACTCGGTCGACCTGAACCGGAACTTCTCCACGAACTGGAAGCCGATCCCGCCGTCGAGCGGCTACTACTCGGGCCCGAAGCCGTTCTCCGAGCCGGAGACGAAGGCGGTCCGGGGGTTGCTGCGGCGGATCCGCCCCGACGTCACCGTCTGGTACCACCAGCCGTTCGGGCACACCCTGATCCCCTGCAACCGCCGCGGCCGCCGGGTCGCGCTGCGATACGCGCGGCTCTCCGGCCTGCCCGCCGACGACTGCTTCCCGACCCCGCCGGGAGCGGCGACCGGGTGGCAGGACGCGAAGCTGCACGAGAAGGCGTTCGTGGTCGAGTTCCCGGCGGGGAGGCTGAGCCGAGGTGAGGTTCGCCGCCACGCCGCGGCCGTGGCCGAGATCGCGGCGCCGGGCTGAGGGACGAACGTGCGTTTACGCGCCTCCTGGGGGTCCTAACCGCCGTTCGTCCCCCCGCTCGCAGGTCGTCGTCGACGAGCTCGGCTGGACGTTCCGACGCTAGCTAGCTCGCCGCCGCGATCGCGCGGTCCATCGCCGCGCCCGGGTCCTCGACCACCTTGCCGTGGCCGGGGGCGAGGCGCTTGGGGTCGAGAGCCCGCAGCGCCCTGGCGCTCTCGAGCGCGGTCGGGCGGTGCCAGGTCGCCATCGCCGGCAGCGGGAAGCGCCAGTTGGGCTTCGCGCAGGTGGCGACGCCGCCGAGGCTGGCGTAGGCGTCGCCGCAGAACAGCGTCCCGTCGCGGGTGTCGAGGAAGGAGAAGTGGCCGGGGGTGTGGCCGGGGGAGGCGTAAGCCTCGAGCGAACCGATCCGGTCGCCGGCGGCGATCGTGCGGGTCGACTTCGTCTCGGTGCCGGGGACGCCGCCGCGGACCTTGACCTGCGGCTCGCCCGGGTCGAGGGTCCTGTCCTTGTCGAGCAGGCGCGCGTCGCGGGCAGAGATGATCACCTCGGCCTCGGGCACCGCCTCGTGCAGCTTGTCGAGCGAGCCGACGTGGTCGCCGTGGCCATGGGTGAGGAGGATGCGCGCGATCGGCATCCCGTGCTCGGCGGCGGCGGCGAGGATCCCCTTCGCCGAGCCCGGCAGCATCGTGTCGATCACGGTCAGCCCGCCCTCGTCCTCGACCAGGTAGGCGTTGACGAAACCGAAGCGGCTGACTCGGGAGAAGGGCACGTGCCGATCCTAGCCCGCCCGAAATCGCTCCGACGGCGCGCGTAGCCTCGCGGCGATGGGTTCGCGGATCTCGATCATGCGCGTGCTCGACGTGGAGCGGGTGGCGCAGATGCGGGCCGCCGGAGAGTTCTTCTGGGCCGACCTCGACCTGGACCACGAGGGCGCGCTGGAGGAGATCGCGAAGGCGTTCGGGATCGACGAGGGAGCCGTGGCGGCGCTGGGCGAGTTCGCGCGCGCGACGTCGCCGGCGCGCAAGGTCCACCTCGACGACGACCTGATCGTCTTTCGCTTCTGGTGCATCGGGCGACCGGACGCCGGCGCCGAAGGGGGGATCGAGGCGATCGACCCGTTCCAGGTCAACGTCGCCCTGCACGGCGACTTCCTGCTCACCGTGCACAAGAGGCCCCACGACGTCCCCGGCGAGGTCGTCGCCGGGCTGATCCCGAAGGGACGCAGCGAGCGCTACGCCGTCTACCTGGCGCTCGACGGGATGACGAACACGATCTTCGAGGCGATGGCGAACATCGAGCTCGCGGTCGGGACGCTGGAGAGCGGCCTGCTGCGCTCGGGGCTGCGCCCGCACCGCCAGGAGAAGGAGGCGATCGCCAGCCTCCGCGACCGGCTCACCGGCCTGCGGATGCGGATCGGCCCGCAGCGGGCGCTGTTCGAGCGGGTCGGCGAGGAGATCGAGCACATCTCAGGGCTGGAGGGCGACCGCGGGGCCTACTTCGGCCGGATCCAGCAACAGCTCGACCGCGCGGTCGACCGCATCGACGCCGCCAGCGAGGCGCTTTCGCATGCGCTCGAGATCGAGCTCAACGAGACCACCTACCGGCTGACGATCGTCGCCACGATCTTCCTCCCGCTCACCTTCATCGTCGGCTTCTTCGGGATGAACTTCAAGTGGATGGTCGACGAGCTCACCTCGAAGGGCGACTTCATCCTCTTCGGGATCGCGATCTGGCTGGTGCCGCTGCTCGCGGCGGTCACCTACTTCGCCGTGCGCAACGCGGCCCGGCGCCTGCGGCCGTAGCGGTCCACGAGCCGTTTTTCGCGCCGCCGGCCGGGTAGGTCCGTTTCCAGCATGGAAGCGGGCGCGACACCAGCCGACATGGGCCGGTTCAAGACGATCGAGACCCGCGTCCCGGCCCGGCTCGACCGGCTGCCGTGGTCGCGGTTTCACTGGCGGGTGGTGATCGGGCTCGGGATCGTCTGGATCCTCGACGGGCTCGAGGTCACGATCATCGGCTTCCTCGCCCCGACGCTCACCGACCCCGGCAGCGGGATCGCCCTCAGCGAGGGCCAGATCGCCCTCGCCCAGTCGATCTACGTCGCCGGCGCCTGCACCGGGGCCCTGCTGTTCGGTCAGCTCACCGACCGCTTCGGGCGCAAGAAGCTGTTCCTGATCACGCTCTCGGTCTATCTGCTGGCGACCGTCGCGACCGCGTTCTCGCAGAGCCCCCTGTGGTTCCTGGCCGCGCGCTTCTTCACCGGCGCCGGGATCGGCGGCGAGTACTCGGCGATCAACTCCGCGATCGACGAGATGATCCCGGCCCGCGCCCGCGGCCGCGTCGACCTGATCATCAACGGCTCCTTCTGGCTCGGCGCCGTGGTCGGCGGGTTGCTCTCGCTGATCTTCCTCAAGCAGTCGATCTTCGCCCTCGACGTCGGCTGGCGAGTCGCCTTCGCGATGGGCGCGACGCTCGGGCTCGGGATCCTCTTCCTGCGCCGCAACCTGCCCGAGAGCCCGCGCTGGTTGTTCATCCACGGGCGCGAGCAGGAGGCCGAGCGCCTCGTCGACGAGATCGAGGCCGAGGTGCGCGAGTCGACCGGCCAGGAGCTCGAGGAGCCCGGCGAGTCGATCAAGGTCCGCCAGCGCAAGTCGATCCCGTTCCGCGAGATCGCGCGCACCGTGTTCAAGGTCTATCCGAAGCGTGCCGTGCTCGGCTTCTCCCTGTTCATCGGCCAGGCCTTCCTCTACAACGCGGTCACCGTCACGCTCGGCCTGACGCTGACCACCTACCTCGGCGTCGGTGCCAACAAGGTCGGGCTCTTCTACGCGGTCTTCGCCGCCGGTAACTTCCTCGGGCCGCTGTTCCTCGGCCGCCTCTTCGACACGGTCGGGCGGCGGCCGATGATCGCCGGCACCTACCTGGTCTCGGCGGTGATGCTGGTCGGGGTCGGGGTGCTGTTCAACGGCGAGCAGTTCAGCGACTGGGGCCTGACCCTGGCCCTGGCGGCGACCTTCTTCTTCGCCTCGGCTGGAGCGAGCTCCGCCTATCTGACCGTGAGCGAGATCTTCCCGATGGAGATCCGGGCCCTGGCGATCGCCTTCTTCTATGCGATCGGCACCGCGATCGGCGGGATCACCGGCCCCCTCGTGTTCCAGAAGCTCGGCGAGTCCGGGGACGTCTCGCAGGTGATGGTCGCCTACCTGATCGGCGCCGCGGTGATGGCCGTCGGCGGGATCACGGAGCTCTTCCTCGGCGTTCGCGCCGAGGGCAAGCCGCTCGAGAACATCGCCAAGCCGATCACCGCGCGCGAGGCGGAGGAGGGCGGCGAGGGCGAGGCCGAGGTGGATCGCGAGGCCGAGGAACGCGACCGCCGCCAGCGCCAGCGCTGGGAGCGCGAGCGCATGGGCCTGCGCCGCTTCCGCCCCGGGCCCGGCAGCGGCTCCTACTCGCCCTTCCTGCCGCCGCCGTATGAGCCCAGCCCCGAATGGCTCGACCACGAGGTCGGGATCATCGACCGCGCCCTGCAGGAGCACGGCGAGCTCGACCGCCGCGAGCTCGGGGAGCGGATCGGAGCCCGCTACTGGGGCCCGGGCCGCTACCGCGCCGCCCTCAGGGGAGCGGTCGCGGACGGCGTCGCCCGCCGCACCGGGCGCGACCTCTACGCGTCGACGCGCCAGACGGCGTCGACGCCCGGCTAGCGCGATGGCCCTCGCCTGCGCGCTGCTCGGCCACCGGATCCGCTTCTGGACCGAGGCGGAGACGATGCGCTGGAGCTGCGAGCGAGGGTGCGGACACGAGGGCTCGAAGCGCTACGCGACCGCCGTCCAGGCGGCTCACTACGCGGTCGCCTTCGACCGCGAGGACGCCGAGGACCTCGGCCGCCGGGCGCCGCTCTCGCTGTTGCCGCTGCGCCTCGCGCGCCGCGGCCGCTAGCTCGAGCTCGGGTCGGCCGGCGGGCGCTCGGTGCCGAGCGCCGCAGCGATGTCGTTGAGCGCCGACTCCTCGTTGCCCGAGATCCGCTCGCCGCCGATCCCGAGGAAGCCGCCCGACTTGTCGGCCTCGGCCGCGTGCAGGGCGACGGCCATCGCGAACTGGCGGTACTCGTCGAGCTCCTCCGGGGTGGCCTTGGCGCGCACGAGCTCGACCGCCTCGCTGATCTTGCCGAGCCCGCGGGTGCGCATGTCCTCCTTGCTCGAGAACTGCTTCGCGTCGAGGTGAGGCGCCGAGGCGACGATCTCGCCGACCAGGTCGCCGGCGCTGTGCTCGGCCTTCGCCGCCGCGTACGTCTTCGCCATCGCCAGGCTCTCGCGGATCGTGCCGCCGCGCTGGGACGCGACGATGATCAGCCCGGCAAGGGCCGGGCCACCGGCGATCATCTCCCATTCCTCGGCGTTGAACTCGGCCTTCGTCGTCATCGTTCCTCCATCGCCGCGGCGCCGGCGTAGCCCGGCCCGGGCAGTTGATAGGCCTCGGCGATCAGCTCGTAGGAGCGGATCCGGTCGGCGTGGTCGTGGACCATGGTCGTGATCATCAGCTCGTCGGCCGCGGTGCGCTCGCGCAGCGCGTCGAGCTTCTCGCGGACCGTATCGGCAGAGCCGATCGCGGCGGAGCCGGCCAGCGCACTGACGCTCTCCTCCTCGCTGGCGGTGAACTCGTGCTCGGCGGCCTCCTCGGGGGTCGGGAAGCGGGTCGGGCGCCCGGCGCGCAGCCGCGCCATCGACAGCCGCGCCGGTCCGGAGAGCCAGCGGGCGCGCTCGTCGTCGGCGGCGGCGAGCGCGGCGCAGGCGACCATCGCGTAGGGCTCAGACAGGTGCTGAGAGGGCCGGAAGTGCGTGCGGTAGAGCTCCAGCGCGGCGTCGGTGTTGCGGGGCATGAAGTGATGGGCGAAGGAGAACCGCATCCCCAGCATCCCGGCGAGCTGGGCCGAATAGCCCGAGGAGCCGAGCAGCCAGATCTCCGGCGCGTCGCCGGCGCCGGGGACGGCGGTGATGTGGTTGTAGGGGTGGCCCTCGGGGAACTCGCCGTTGAAGAAGCCGAACAGCTCGGCGAGCTGGCGCGGGAAGTCCTCGTCGGAGAGCGGGTCGACCGAGCGCCTCAGGGCCGCCGCCGTAATCCCGTCGGTGCCCGGAGCGCGACCGATCCCGAGGTCGATCCGGCCCGGGAACAGCGCCTCGAGCATCCCGAACTGCTCGGCGACCACCAGCGGCACGTGGTTGGGCAGCATGACGCCGCCCGAGCCGACCCTGATCGTCTCCGTCTTCGCCGCCAGGGCCGCCGCCAGCACGGCCGGCTCGGAGCTCGCGATCCCCGGGATGTTGTGGTGCTCGGCGACCCAGTGGCGGCGGTAGCCGAGCCGCTCGACGGTCCGCACGAGGTCGACCGAGTTGGTCAGCGCCTCGGAGTGGCTCGAGCCCTCGCCGACGATCGCGAGATCGAGGACGGAGAGCCGGGGGGCGGACTCGCTCACTGGTCCCGGACGGCCTCGGCGGGCACGTACCAGGTCTCGATCACCCGCGGCCGCGTGCCGGCCCCCTGACCGCCGGGCTCGACCCGGGTCTCGACGCCGCCGCCGAGCTCGCCGATCGCCTGCACCGCCAGGTTGCGCGCATCGGCCTTGCCCTCGGCGCCCAGCTCGCGCAGGGCCGCGACCACCTTCCCCTCGTTCACCTGGCGGACGTCCCGCCGGCTGTCGCCGAAGCTGGAGAGGTTGGCCGGGTCGGTGACGACCTTGATCGCGTCTTTGACGTCGGGCACGTTGTCGAGGTTAGTGGTGCTTGGGCATGCGCTTGACCTTGAAGACGCGACTGTCGCCGGCCAGGTCGATGTTGTCGTGCGCGTCGGCGGTGAGGAGCACGAAGCGATGCTCGCCCGTGCCGACCTTGTAGGTCTTGGGAGAGTCGCAGGGCGTCGCGGCGACGCCGTCCATGCTGCAGAGGAAGACCACGCCCGGCTCCGGGGAGGTGAACTTGAACGTCACCTTGACCTTCCTGTGGGTCGTCTTCACCTTTTTCTTCGGCCCCTTGGTGATCGTCCCGTGGGGGGCGGTGGCGTCGACGGTGAAGGCGCGCGAGGTGGGGGTGGGATCGGAATTGCCGGCTGCATCGATGGTCGTGACCGCGAACGCATGCGAGCCGTCGGCCAGGTGGGCGAGCGTGTGGGGCGAGCTGCAGGCGGAGAATTCCCCGCCGTCGACGCTGCAGGCGAAGCTCGAGCCGGGCTCGGTGGAGGTGAACTCGAATTTGACCTTGGCCTTCTTCTTGCGAGTTTTCACCTTCTTGCGCGGCGCCTTGGTGATCGTCGTCTCGGGCGGCCTCACATCGACGGTGAAGCTGCGCGACGCCGGGGTCGGATCGGCATTGGCGGCTGCGTCGGTGGCCCTGACCTCGAACGTGTGTGCGCCGTCCGCAAGGCTGGCGAGCGTGTGGGGCGAGTCGCAGGCGGTGAACGGCCCGCCGTCGACGCTGCAGGCGAAGCTCGAGCCGCCCTCTGAGGAGCTGAACGTAAAGGTGGGCGTCCGATTGGTGATCGTCGAGCCCGCAGCCGGGCCGGAGTCGATCGTCGTCTCCGGCGGCGCCCCGCCCTGCTTGTAGAAGACCGTGAACGGGCTGGTCGCGTTGCCGCTCGGAAAGCGCGTGTTCCAGACCTCGGTCGCGGAGTCGACGAACTCGGGACCGGGGGTGAAGTTGGCGCCGTTCAGAGTCGCGTT
>JAWVFH010000003.1:0-17470 GCA_033856255.1 Solirubrobacterales bacterium
CTGGGAGAGCTGGATCCGGGAGCCATCGGGGATCGCCGCCTCGCTGAGCGAGAGCTCGATGGCCTTCGGCGACTCGGGCGCGACGAGGCCGGCCGCCGGTGAAGCTTGGAGAAGGGACGGGTGCGCGCTCGCCGTCGCGGGCGCGAGCAGCGCCACGACGGCCAGCGCGACGAGCGCCCTGGCTACATGGGAAAAGAATGCACGCGCCGGCGCAAGGCCGACGCGTGCATTTCCCAGTACCCCGTTGTTTAGTCCGCCGGGCAAATCCCTGGCGGGCAGACCCAGAGCATCGAGTGCGGCTTGTAAAAGCCGGCATCCGGTGATCCGGGCCAGTTTCGACGGTTGAAGTCGACCCCGAGGGCTCCGGTCTTCTCATCCCGGAAATCCTTGTCGTAGGTCAACACGTGCGTGTCCGGGTCGATGTTGACCACGTAGAAACGGTGGTCGCCGTCGATTCCGGTGCGAGCGACGAAATAGTCCGAGAACGTGAGCCGCGTCGGATAACCGCCAGCCGTGAGGCTGTGGTTGTCCAGCGCGCCCCAGTGCGGACCGCCGCTCGTCTTGTCGTGAACGTTGAGCACCGAGACCAGCTGCGGGCAGTCCGCAACCTTCTTGCCCTGGCGCAGAGCGTTGAACGTCTGCACACCGGTCAGGTCGACGTTGCCGTCGCCATCGGTGTCGGTACCCCGGGACAGGTCGCACTGGATCTCGCCATCCTGCGCGCTTCGAATCAGGGCCCTGATGTCTACGTCGTAGACCATCTTGGGCGAGCCCTGGTCGAAGTAGTTGTCCGCGCCCACGGCGCGTCCCTGGACCGAGCGGAAGAGCAGCTTGTTGTTGCGCGACACCTGATGCCACGCACCACCGGCGCATGCTCCCGGCTCGTTTACGAACTCACTGTCGCCCCCGGCTGCGAGCGCCGCGAGACCGTCGTTCCACACCTGGTTCCAGTCGTTGCTGGAATCGCCCTCGAGCTTGGTGACGTCGGGGGTGAAGAAGATCCCACCTCCGCACATCGAGCCCGCGAACACGCCCTTCGACTCGAGCATGCCCGGGTAGCCCTTCGGGTCATACGGCCAGGTCTTGGCGTCCTCCATCATTCCCATCTGCTGGTGAGCCCGCTGGGCGAACTCGAACGGCCCGTCGGGCATGTGCGCGACGGAGACCAGCTTCGGGTTGGACGGATCGGACGTATCCCAGGTCCTGACCGTGGGCCGGAACGTGTACTTGTCGACCGTCTTCGCCGGATCGAGGACGATCTCGCGCGGCTCCGCGTAGTCCGCCGTAACCATCCGACCCAGGTCCTGACGGATCTGGATCCCGTGCGGGTTCGCGCAGGTGCCCAGCGGGCGCCCCTCGCGGACGTTGCACGGCTCGGGAACGCCACCGGCGTTGCCGCTCTCGACCCCGCCGATCTCGCCGGCCGGGACCTCGTTCTCCAGCACCAGGCCCTTCTCCGGGTCCGGCTTGAGGACGGTTACGTCGCCCGGCGAGCCGCCGAAGTTCTCCTCCGGCCCACCCATGTAGGTGCCGATGAAGCGGCCGTCGCCGACCGAGTCATAGGCGTCCGGGATCGTGCCCTTCGGCGTGTCCTGCGGCGGGATGATGTTCGACAGCGACATGTTCGGGATGTCATCTACGTTCATGACGAAGGTGACGTCCGTGAACAGGGCGCCGGCGACGATCGGGTCGCCGTCGTTCCACTCGTACTGCATGTGGTGCGCCTCGGTCTCGAGACCCCACGGCAGCGGCAGCTGAACGAAGTTGACCACCCGTCCGTAGTCGGTGTTGTCCGAGCCGTCGACGTTGTACTTGCGCATGTCGATGACCTGCCAGCCGTCCAGCCCGGGCAGGAACTGCGGGTTGAGCAGGTCGGCGATTCCCTGCGGGTTGACGGTCGCGTTCTGGACGAGCTGCGAGACCTGACCGGCGTTGACGTCGCCGGCGTTCTGCTTGCCCGACCAGACGACCGAGTACTCGGGCTTCGCGTACGGGCTCGGCCCGGCCGCCTTGGCGGCGAGCTTCTGCGCCTTGCGCTTCAGCTTCGCCGCCCGCTTGGCGAGGCGCTTGCCCTTCGCGGTGCCCTTGGCCTGATCGGCCTTCGTGGCGGCCCGCTTGGCCGCCTTCTGGGCTCGCTTGGCCGCCGGCCCGTAGGCCTTGGCCTTGCGCTGCGCCGCCTTCCAGTCGGCGATCGCCTGGTCGCGGCGCTCGATCGCGCCGTCGACGGTGTTGTTCTGGACCGAGGCGGTGGTCGAGGCACGCTCGAGCGTGTTCGACAGCCACTCCGGGTTCAGCGGCAGATCCCCCTGGGGATCCTCCGCACCGGGGTCCTGCGCGCCGGACGTGGTCGTCAGCGCGGTGGCCCCGAGGACGGCGATACATGCGATCGCCAGCACGAGCCGCCGCAGGAACTGCGTTTGCGACGACCTCGGTGAGGCACTCTGATTGGCCTCCATTTGACCCTCCTTAACTCCGATTGGACATTCGGCTCGTCGGCGGACCCCGTCCAAGCCCCGCGACCATTCTAGATAAAACTGGTCGGAAAGGTGGAGAAGAACCTCAACCGGTCGGAGGAGGACCGTCTGGACCGGTCGCGGCGCGCGCCTGGACCGGTCGGTTAGGTGGTGCCGGACCGGGCGCCCGGCCGCGGGAGGGAGAGGAGACTCCTTCGCGGCGAGGCGGCTTCGGATCCGGCCTTCCGCGCAATCCGGCGGAAGTGGAGCTCGATGCCGACCAGGACGCCGGCGATCGTCGGCAGGGCCCAGAGCACGCCCTGGGCGAGCTGAGCGGCGATCGGGGCCGGGCAGGAGTCGGCGATCGCCCAGCCGAGGCCGAAGATCGCGGCGCCGGCGATGTGGTTGGCGCGCGGGCGCTCGGTCGACCAGGTGACCGGCTCCCCGGTGAGCAGCGCGGTCTTGCGGCGCCGCCGCAGGATCCGGATCCCGGCGAAGCCGACTCCCATCGCCGTGAACATCATCAGGTACAGGTACGCGTCCTCGAGCAGCAGCATCTGCCGGATCCGGTCGGGATCGGTGAACTGGCCCCAGGAGATCAGGAAGCCGAACGCGATCCCGAACCCCCCGGCGGCGAGCATCACGCGCCGGTTCATCAGATCAGCCCCTTGATCACGAAGCTGGCCGCGATCGCCGTGCCCATGAAGGTGGCCGTTGCCGCGAAGCTGGCCGGCGAACCCGTGGAGCACCCCCCGAGCCCGTTGCCCGAGGTGCAGCCGCCCGCGGTCTTGGCGCCAAAGCCGATCAGGATTCCGGCGCCGAACAGGATCGCGACCACGAGCGCGTCGCTGGAGAAGGTCCTGGTCAGCCACCCGTAACCCTCGCCCACCGTGTCGGCGCCACGGAGGACGAGGAGGACGAACGCGCCGACGATCACGCCGCCGAGAAAGGCGGCGCGCCAGTCGGGCCCCTCGGCGCGTCCCGTGAGGCGCTCGACCAGGTTCGAGTAGCCGCCGAGGGCGCCGATCCGGTGGTTGATCGTCGCCATCAGGCCAACTACGACGAGGCCGATCAGCGGTCCGATCACATACCAGGCGGGTCTGCTCGCGAACAGCTCCATCCGCTTAACCCTACTAAACCACTAGACAAAGCCAGGCGCCTGCGCCAGCCGCCGCTCGAACGAGGTGTGCAGCTCGCGGTGATCGGACTCCGGGTCACCGACCGTTCGCTCGAGGCGAAGCTCCACGGAGCGGCCATCGATCGTCAGGGTCGCCACCTGGTTGTCGTAGAACGGTCCTTCGACGAAGCGCCAGCGGACCCGCTCGCGGCTGACGCCGGCGAGCCGCGCCAGGCCCCGGAACGCGGCCGCGGGGAGCCGCGAGTCGGCGAGCTCCATCATCCGGCGCTCGTGGTTGTCGAGCGCGTTGCGGTACGGCGAGCAGACCGCCTGCCAGATGCCGCTGCGCACGCCGTCGGAGCGAGGGAAGGCGAGCTCCGCGAGATACGCGTGGTGGACGTCGCCGGAGAGGATCGTGATCGACGCCGGCGGGGTCCCGAACTCCCCCGCCCCGGCACGCGCGAGCAGCCCCAGCAGGCGTTCGAACGAGTCCCCGAAGGCCGCCCAGTGGTCGAAGTCGGCCGCCCTTCGCAGCTTCTCCCCGAGCCGGGCGGCGGCGCCTCCCCAGGCGCCGGTGGCCACGGCCTCGCCCCAACGCTCGGCATGGTGAAGGGCCGGGGCCAGCACGACGGGGTCCGAGGTTCCGATCAGGAGGTGGTCGAAGTCGCCGTGCAGATGCTGCTCGAGCCAGACCCACTCGGCCTGATCGAGGATCGACCGCCGGTCCTCCTCCAGCACCCGGCCGCAGCGCGAGTCGAGCACGATCAGGCGGGTGCCACCAAGGTCGCGGCAGTAGCTCCAGCGGGCGCCGTCGCGCAGGCGGCGCTCGTCCTCGGCCACCTCCCTGAGCACTGTCCAGCCGTCGTCGGCGGCGCGGATGTCGGCGAGCAGCTCGCTCTCGCGGATCAGCTCCGGGGAGAGGTTGCCGACGTACTGGTAGATCCAGTACGAACCGAGCCCGGCTCGCTCGCGCTCCCCCCACCACTCGAGCCGGCGCATGTCGTTCACCCAGGCCTCGGAGATGTTCCAGTCGTCGTGGACGTCGTGATCGTCGATCACCATCGACGTCGACACGGTCGACAGCAGCCAGCGGATCTCGGGGTCCTCCCAGGACTCTCGATAGAGACGCGTGTACTCCTCGAAGTCGGCGACCTCGTGACCTGGGGGCTTGCGGATGTCGCGGCGCTTGCGGATGAAGGCGAGCGTCTCGGGCGAGACCTCGTCGGCGTAGACCTGGTCGCCGAGCATCAGCAGCACCTGGGGCCAGTGCGCCGGCGACCCGCGCAGCATCTCCTTGACCAGGGAGAAGAGCGCGTCGAACTCACGTCCGTCCTCGTGCTCCTCCTTCGGCAGCGTGAACGGGGCGTGGTGGGGCAGCGAGACGCGGCAGGACCCGAAGGCGATCCGCACCGGCCCGTCGCCCCCCAGGGTCCGGATCACGCTCGGGGGGAACTCCGAGTCCGGCTGCGGCCAGCGGCGGTCGCCGTCGAGAGCGACCTCGTACTCGGTCGTCGAGCCGGGCTCGAGCCCGTCGACGATCACCAGACCGAAGTGGTGGCCGGCGACGCAGAAGGTGGGCTCCTCGTGGCCGAGGATCTCGACCTCGCACGGCTCGTCGGTCTCGACCCATAGAACGGCCTCGGTCTCGCCGACGTACCGGAGCAGGGGTCCGAGGACGAGCTGTGCCATGCGGATTGCGTACCCGGGACCGAACCCGGTGAACGGGGGCGGACGGATGTCGGCCCGCGGGTCTAGTCGAGCGAGGGAAGGCCCTCGGCGGTCGTCGACGCCTCGGCGTGCAGCCGGCGGGCGATCCGCCCCGCCCGGCGCGCCTCGTAACCGGCCTCGACCGCCTTGCGCATCGCCAGCGCCATCCGCGCCGGGTCGGCGGCTCGGGAGACCGAGCTGGCGAGCAGGACCGCGTCGCAGCCCAGCTCCATCGCCAGCGCGGCGTCGGAGGCGGTGCCGATGCCGGCGTCGCAGATCACCGGCACCGACGCCGACTCGACGATGATCCGCAGGTTGTACGGGTTGCGGATCCCGGCGCCGGAGCCGATCGGCGAGCCGAGCGGCATCACCGCGGCGCAGCCGGCCTGCTCGAGGCGGCGGGCGAGGATCGGGTCGTCGTTGGTGTAAGGGAGGACCGTGAACCCCTCGGCGACCAGGGCCTCCGCCGCCGCCAGCAGCTCGGGCGCGTCCGGAAGCAGCGTGCGGTCGTCGCCGATCACCTCCAGCTTCACCCAGTCGGTCTCGAACGCCTCGCGGGCGAGCTGCGCCGTGCGAATCGCGTCTCGGGCCGTGTAACAGCCGGCTGTGTTGGGAAGGCAGAACAGCCCCAGGCGCTCGATCAGGTCGACGAGCGAGCCCTGGGCCGCGGGATCGACGCGGCGCAGGGCGATCGTCACGATCTCGGTGCCGGAGGCCTCGAGGGCCTCTTCCATCTGCTCGAGCGAGCGGAAGCCGCCGCTGCCGACGATCAGGCGCGACGTCCACGCGCGGTCTCCGAGCCGCCAGCTGTCAGCCACCCTGGATCGCCCCCACGACCTCGACCCGCTGGCCGTCGCTGAGCTCCGTTCGCTCCCAGGCGCTACGGGGAACGACCTCCCCGTCAACCGCCACGGCAAGGCCGCGGCGCTCGGGGTCGGCGCCGGAGCGCGCCACCGCGGCGGCCACCGTCGCCTGCGCCGCGAGCTCCACCGGCTCACCGTTGAGCTCGATCGTCACCGTGCCACCGCCTGGCGGTCGCCGCTCAGGATCGATGCGATCCGCTCGGCCGTCAGCGGGGCGAGCAGGATGCCGTTGCGGAAGTGCCCGGTGGCGAGGATCAGGCCGTCGATCGCCCCGGGCCCGATCAGGGGCAGGTTGTCGGGGGTTGCCGGGCGCAGGCCGGCGACCGCCTCGACCAGCTCCAGCTCGGCGATCTCGGGCAGCGCGCGGTAGGACGCCCGCAGCAGCTCGTAGACCCCGCCCGCGGTGACCCGCGTGTCGAAGCCGAGCTCCTCGACGGTGGCGCCGACGACCAGTCGGCCGTCGGCCCGCGGGACGGCGTAGAAGTGCTCCCCGGCCACGATCCGCTCGCACACCGGCCGCGAGGCCGCCCCGGCGAGGGTGAGGATCTGGCCCTTGACCGGCCGCACCGGCGGGCGCGCCTCGGCCGGCAGCCACTCGGCCGCCGACCACGAGCCGGCGGCAAGGACGAGGTTGGCGGCGCGATGCTCGGCGCCGCCGGCCGTCCGAACACCGACCAGCCTGCCGCCCTCGATCAGGGCGCGGTCGACCTCGGCGATCTCGATCCGGCCGCCGGCTGCCTCGAGCGCCAAGGCGAGCGCCGCTGTCAGGGCCCGCGAGTCCACCACGGCCTCGTGCGGGGCGTAGACGCCGCCGCGCCCTCCCGCGGCGAGCCCCGGCTCGAGCTCGCGGCAGCCGCCCGGCGTCAGCCACTCGGCCGCCAGGTCGTGGGAGCGCATCAGCTCGAAGCGGCGGCGCAGCTCCTGCGCCTCGTCGGCGTCGAGGGCCACGTGCAGGGCGCCGAGCTCCCGGTAGCCGGCCTCGCGCCCGCTCGCCGCGGCGACCTCGGCGGCGAACCGCGGCCACAGCCGGTGGGAGTCGAGCGCGAGCTCGAGCAGGCGGTCCTCGCCCCACCTCGCCTCGCCGACCGGCGCCAGCATCCCGGCGGCCACCCTGGAGGCGCCGGCGCCCGGACCCTCGCGCTCGAGCACCAGCACGTCGAGCCCCCGCTCGGCGGCCCGCCATGCGCAGGCGAGGCCGATCACTCCCGCGCCGACGACGATCGCGTCGGATCGGTTGTGGTTCATCTCTGCCGCGGGCAACTGATTCCTTCCCGGGCGGTGGACCTTCGGTCGTCCCTGCGCCGGCATTACCCGGATCAGGTTCAGACGGTCGGCGGCCACTGCCGCCCTCTCAGCCACGAGGTGGGGCTCCCGTTCTCCTTCAAGATACTCCCCGCAATGGTGAACGCTCGTGTCGAGGCCGTGCTCTCGTGGTTCGAACTGCTCGGCAGCGGGCGGATCGACGAAGCGCTCGGCCTCGCGACCGCCGACGTCGTCATCGACCGCAGCCGCTCGAACGCCCCATGGCGCGGGATCGACCGTGGCCGCGAAGCGGCCCGAGCCGCATACATCGATCTGACCGAGACCCTCGACGGCGTTCGGTGGGAGGCCACCGAGACCCGTCCTGTCGGGCGCGACCTCGTGGTCGCAGCAACGAGGATCGCCGTTAAAGGACCTGCAAGCGGGATCCAGGGCGTCGCCCGCGGCGCCTGGGTGACGCACTTCGACGGCGAGCGAGTGGACGAGGCCGTTCTCCACCAGTCGTTCCCCGAGGCGCTGCTCGCCGCCCGCCGGCGCGCGCTGGCCGAGGCCCGGCTCTACTTCGTCTGCGAGGCCCAGCCGCACGGGGGCGATCCGGGCGAGCTGCTCGAGGCGGCGATCGCCGGCGGCGTCGACGTGATCCAGCTGCGCGAGAAGGCGCCTCGCTGCGCCGAGGAGCTGATCGCGTTCGCCGATCCCTTCGCCCGCGCCGCCCGCGAGCGCGGTGCCCTCTTCTTCCTCAACGACGAGCCGGACCTGGTCGCGGCGTGCGATGCGGACGGCGTCCACGTCGGCCAGGACGACGAGCCGGTCTCGGCGGCGCGGGCGGCCGCCGGCGAGGCGGCGCTGGTCGGCCTCTCGACTCATTCGCCCGAGCAGTTCGACGCCGCGCTCTCGGCCGTGGCCGACGGACGCCCGGACCAGGTCAGCGCCGGGCCGGTCTGGGAGACGCCGACCAAGCCCGGCCGGACGGCGGCCGGCATCGGGCTGGTCGAACACGCCGCCAGGGTGGCGGGTCCCGAGCTTCCCTGGTTTGCGATCGGCGGGATCGACGCCGAGAACGTCGGCGCGGTGGTGGCCGCCGGGGCGCGCCGGATCGTCGTCGTGCGCGCGATCCGCGACGCGGACGATCCGGGGGGCGCCGCTCGCGCCCTGCGGACGGCGCTCGACGATCGCGCCGGGGGCTAGCCTGCGCCGATGGCCAGCAGCCGAGAACGCAAGCGCGCGGAACGCCGCAAGCGCAAGGACCGCAGCAACGAACGGCGGGCCGAGCTGGCGAGCAAGCGCGAGGCGATGGCGGCCCGCACCGAAGCCAGGGACGAGGCCGCGCGCGCGGAGCTGGAGCCGCTCGAGGAGGGCGAGCGGCCGCGCGTGGTGACGATCGGGGCGGTGATCTCCGCCGTGCTGGCGGTCTCGACCGTGATCGGCTACGCGGCCGGGGTCGAGGTGCAGAAGTTCGGCAGCGACGGGGTCCAGCAGGGCGAGGGACACGCGCCGATCGTCTCGGTGATCGCCGTCGCGGCGCTGATGTCGACGATGGCCTACGGGATGTGGAAGGCCCGCTACTGGGCCGTGCTGGGCTTCCAGGCGTTGCTTGTGCTGCTCCTGGCCTCCGCCTCGCTCGGCCTGCTGGCGGCGAGCAGCTGGCTGCAGGCGGCCGGGACGACGGTGCTGATCCTCGGGGCGGGAACGATGTTCTATTTCATGATCAAGGCGATGGCGCGGATCCAGATGCCGGTGCGGCCGGGAGCCGACGGCCCCGGTCCGGATTGACCGGCCCAGTCAGGGTGTAGGTTGCCCACGCCTGGGAGTACCACGCCCCCGGCTCAACCAAGGAGGCCCCTTGTCCAAGCGTCTGATCGCAGTTATGGCATTCGTCATTGCGCTGACCGGATTCGCCCAGACCGCCGCCGCCGGCAACCAGGCGTCGACCAAGCTGTTCACCTCGTTTCAGGCCGGGAGTACGACAACACCCGACCTATTCGTCGTCGAGCTCCAGTCAAAGGACACCCATTGCATGGACGGCCGCAGGGTCACCGTCTACAAGGCCGAATCGGGCAACGACAGGAAGATCGGTGCGGCCAGGTCGTTCGCCGGCAAGGGCGACTCCTACGTCGCGGTGATCAAGTCGACCGCGACCGAGCCGGGGAAGTACTACGCGAGCGTCAAGGAGACGAACCAGTGCGACGCGGCCAAGTCGAAGAAGACCACCGTCTGACCGGCCGGAGCCGAGCCGCCCCGCCGTTGAGGCGCCTTATATAGAGTCGGCCGCATGGCTGATTCCTTTGACGTGATCGTGATCGGCGGCGGTCCGGGCGGCTACCACGCCGCGATCCGCGCCGCCCAACTGGGCAAGAAGACGGCCGTCGTCGAGGTCGACAAGCCCGGCGGCCGCTGCCTCAACTACGCCTGCATCCCGGCGAAGACGATGCTGCACACCGCCGAGCTCTTCGACCACGCCCGGAACTCCGCCGAGCTCGGGGTCACGGTCAAGGGAGCGGCGCTCGACTGGAAGGCGCTCGCCGACCGCCGGGCGAAGGTCTCGGAGACGCTCTCGGGCGGCGTCAAGATGCTCTGGGACAAGAACAAGGTGACGATGATCGAGGGCCGGGGGGAGCTGGACGGCGACGCCAACGTCGTCGTGGACGGCACCACCTACGAGGCCGGCGCCGTCGTCCTCGCCACCGGCTCCGTGGCCCTGGCGATTCCCGGAGTCGAGTTCGGCGACCGGATCGTCGACACCTGGGGCGCCTGGTCGCTGCCGAGCCTGCCGAAGTCGATCGCGGTGGTCGGGGGCGGTGCCTCCGGGGCCGAGATCGCCTCCGGCTACATCCGCTACGGAACCGCGGTGACGCTGATCGAGATGCTGCCGCAGATCCTGCCGGCCGAGGACAAGGACGTCGTCAGGGTGGTCGAGCGCGTGTTCAAGAAGCAGGGGATCGAGGTCCTGACCGGCAACCCGATCACCGACGTCGAGGCGGGCGCGAAGTCGGTGAAGGCGAAGGTCGGCGACGCCTCGATCGAGGTCGAGTACCTGGCGATCGCCGGCGGGCGCGCCCCGGACACGGAGGGCCTCGGGCTCGACGCCGCGGGCGTCAAGGTCGGCGACGGCGGCCGGGTCGAGATCGACGAGTTCCAGCGCACCTCGAACCCGAAGGTCTACG
The DNA here is from genome assembly GCA_033856255.1 of Solirubrobacterales bacterium. Lineage (GTDB taxonomy): Bacteria > Actinomycetota > Thermoleophilia > Solirubrobacterales > 70-9 > WHSW01. The sequence goes on from JAWVFH010000003.1 coordinate 10,565, forward strand.
CGATCGGCGACCTCGTCCGCGGGCCGGCGCTCGCCCACAAGGCCCAGGAGGAGGGCGTGGTCGCGGCCGAGACGATCGCCGGCGCGCCCACGCACCCGATCGACCCCGAGCTGATCGCGGGAGCGACCTTCTGCCACCCGCAGGTGGCAAGCGTCGGCATGACCGAGCAACAGGCCACGGACGCCGGCAAGGACGTCAAGATCGGGCGGATGAAGCTCGGCGGCGTCGGCGCCGGGGCCGTTTACGACGACCGCGACGGGATCGTCAAGCTCGTCGTCGACGGCGAGTACGGCGAGATCCTCGGCGCCCACGTGGTCGGCAACCGGGCCTGCGACATGATCGCCGAGCTCGTCGCCACGATCGAGCTCGAGGGCGGCTATCAGGAGCTGGCGCGGATCGTCCATCCGCACCCGACGATCTCCGAGGCGATCCTCGACGCCGCCCGCGCCGTCGACGGCTGGGCGATCCACCAGTAGAGCGCGATGGACTACGACGCCCTACGCGAGGGAATGGGCTCGGCGGTCCCGTTCAACAACCACATCGGCCTCCAGATCATCGAGTTGGGGCCGGGCACGGCGACCGTCCGCCTCCCCGACGAGGAAGGGCTGCGAAATCACGTCGGCACCCAGCACGCCGCTGGCCTGTTCGCCGCCGCCGAGGCGGCCTCCGGCGGAGCCTTCGTCGGCGCCTTCGCCGAGCGCATGGGCGAGATCAGGCCGCTGGCCTCGAACGCGGAGATCGCCTACACGAAGCTCGCCAAGGGCCCGATCGACGCCCGTGCCGAGCTCGCCGGCGCCGCCGAGCTGCTCGAGCGCCTCGACACCGACGGCAAGGTCTCGTTCCCGGTCGAGGTGACGCTCACCGACGGCGAGGGCGTGACCGTGGCGACTGCCACCGTGCAGTGGCACGTGCGCAAGAACGCGTGACCGCGCCCGCCAGCTTCTACTACGACCTCGGCTCCCCCTACGCATACCTCGCCGCGGAGCGGATCTCGACCGTGTTCGAGGACGCCGGCGCCGAGCAACCCGAGTGGCAGCCGATCCTGCTCGGCGGGCTGTTTGCGCGCTTCGACCGCGGCTCATGGGCCGAGACGGCCGAGCGCGAGGCGGGGATGCGGGAGGTGGAGCGCCGCGCCCAGGCGTACGGCCTGCCCCCGATCCGCTGGCCCGACCCCTGGCCGGGGAACATGCTGACGGCGATGCGCGCCGCGACCTTCGCCAAGGAGATCGGCCGCACCGTCTCCTTCTCGCTCGCCGCCTTCCGCCAGGCCTTCGCCGCCGGCCGCGACCTCTCCGAACCCGACAACGTGTTCATCGCCGCGGCCTCCTCCGAGCTCCATCCGCGCTCGCTGCAGACGGCGATCGCCCGCGACGCGATCAAACTGCGACTGCGCGAGGCGACCGACGCGGCCGGCGACCGCGGCGTCATGGGTGTGCCGGCGGTGGTCGTGGGCGACGAGGTCTTCTGGGGCGACGACCGCCTCGACGAGGCGGCGGCTGCGGCGGCCGCCTCGGCGGGGTGAGCTATGTTGCGGACGGGTGGCTGAGGAAACGGTGAAGACGGCGCAGACTGACGGCCCCGCGGCGTCGTCGCGCCCGTTGCCCGACGCCGAGACCTCGCTCCGCCTGCTGGAGACGATGGCGCTGATCCGCCGCTTCGAGGAGGAGGCGGGGCGCCAGTACCAGAAGGCGAAGGCCGGCGGCTTCCTGCACCTGGCGATCGGCGAGGAGGCGACGATCGTCGGCACCACCTCGGCGATGGCCGAGGGCGACTACCTGATCGGCACCTACCGCACCCATGGCCACGCGATCGCGCGCGGCACCGACCCCAAGTACGTGATGGCCGAGCTGTTCGGTCGCGTCGACGGCACCTCCGGCGGCCGCGGCGGCTCGATGCATGTCTTCGACGCCGAGCACCGGTTCATGGGCGGCTACGGGATCGTCGGCGGCAACCTTCCGCTCGCCGCCGGGCTCGCGCTCGCCTCCGACTACAAGGGCACCGACGACGTCACCGTCTGCATGTTCGGCGACGGCGCCTCGAACACCGGCAACTTCGGCGAGACGATGAACCTGGCGGCGCTCTGGCGGCTGCCGGTCGTCTTCATCCTCGAGAACAACCTCTACGGAATGGGGACGTCGGTCGAACGGCACTCCGCCGTGACGGACTTCTCGAAGAAGGCCGAGGGGCTCGGCGTCCCGGGCGTGCGCGCCGACGGCATGGACGTGCTGGCGATGCGCCAGACGGTCGCCGAGCACATCCGGATCGCGCGCGAGGAGCGACGACCGACGATGGTCGAGGCGTTCACCTACCGCTTCCGCGGCCACTCGGCCGCCGACCCGGAGGTCTATCGGACCAAGGAGGAGGTGGCGGAGTGGCGCAAGAAGGACCCGATCGAGGCCTTCGCCGCCCGGCTGCAGGCCGAGGGTGTGCTCTCCGACGAGGCGCGCGAGGAGATGCGCGAGCGGATCGACGGTCGGGTGCTGGCGGCGGTCGAGTTCGCCGATGCGTCGCCCGAGCCGCCGCTCGACACCCTCTACGACCACCTCTACGTGCTCGGCGATCAGATGCCGGGCTGGTACGCGGTCGACGAACGCGCGCCGCAACCGTTCGCAGGCGAGCGCGAGCGCGAGGAGCTGTCGGGCGAGGCGAAGCGTCTGGCCGAGGCCGGAGCCGCCTACGGCGGGCAGGCCGCGTCGACCGCGGGCCGCGAGCCCGGGGAGACGACCGAGGATCGTGAGGGAGCCGACGCGCTCGAGGATCAGGAGGAGTTCCTGTCCGACAACGACGAGGGCGAGACCGAGGGGCCCTGGTAATGGCCGTCCAGCGGATGAGGGAGTCGCTTCGCGACGCGATGGCCGAGGAGATGCGCCGCGACGAAGCGGTCTACGTGATGGGTGAGGACGTCGCCGTCTTCCAGGGCGCCTTCAAGGTCACGGAGGGGCTCCTGGACGAGTTCGGCGAACGACGGGTCCGCGACACGCCGATCTCCGAGAACACGATCGTCGGCATGGGCGTCGGCTCGGCGATGGCCGGTCTGCGGCCCGTGGTCGAGCTGATGACCGTCAACTTCTCCCTCCTCGCCTTCGACCAGATCATCAACCACGCGGCGGCGATCCCGTACATGTTCAACGGTCAGGTGAAGGTGCCGCTGGTGATCCGGATGCCGGGCGGCGGCGGGCACCAGCTCGGGCCGACGCACTCGCACAGCTTCGAGGCGATCTTCCTGCAGATCCCGGGCATCCTCGTCGCCTGCCCCTCGACGCCGGCCGACGGCAAGGGCCTGCTGAAGGCGGCGATCCGCGACGACAACCCGGTGATCTTCATCGAGCACGAGACGCTCTACGGCGCCCGCGGCGAGGTGCCGGAGGGCGACGATCACGTGCTCGGCTTCGGCGAGGCGGCGATCCGTCGCGAGGGCGGCGACGTGACGATCGTCGGCATCCTGCGGATGGCCCACATCGCCCAGCAGGCGGCGAAGACGCTCGCCAACGACCACGGGGTCGAGGCCGAGGTGATCGACCCGCGCACCCTGCGCCCGCTCGACCTCGACACCATTCTCGACTCCGTTCGCAAGACCAACCGGCTGGTGATCGTCGAGGAGGGCTGGCCGCACGGCGGGGTCGGCGCCAACATCGCCGCGCTGGTCACCGAGCAGGCCTTCGACCATCTCGACGCCCCGGTCCAGCGGGTCACCGGCGCCGACGTGCCGATGCCCTACTCGAAGCGCCTCGAGCAGTCGGCGATCCCGCACGCCGAGCACATCGTCAGCGCCGCGCTCGCGACGACCCAGGGCGGAATCTGATGGCGACCGACATCGTGATGCCGAGGCTGTCGGACTCGATGGAGGAGGGCACGGTCCTGAAGTGGATGAAGGCGGTCGGCGACGAGGTGGCGCTGGGCGAGGAGCTGGTCGAGATCGAGACCGATAAGGCGAACATGGTGTACGAGGCCGATGCCGCCGGGACGTTGATCGAGATCGTGGCCTCGGAGGGCGACACTCTCCCCATTGGCGAGGTCATCGCAAGGGTCGGCGAAGCCGGAGAGACACCCGCCGGGAACGGCGGAGGCGGTGACTCCGGTCGGGATAGCTCCGCTGTCCCTGCTCCGCCGGCTGCGCCGGATCCTCGCGTCCCTGCTGCGGACATCCCTCCCGAAGTCCCGTCCTCCACCGCCCCGGCCGCGAGCTCAGCCACCCCTACCCAGCAAGAAGCGGCTACGGAGTCCGACGGACGCGTGAAGGCCAGCCCTTTGGCCCGGAGGATTGCGAAGGAGAAGGGGGTTGATCTGGCGTCGTTGAGTGGGTCCGGGCCCGGGGGGCGGATCATCAAGACGGATGTGGAGGGCGCGACGCCGGGTGCCGCTCCGGCCGCTGCTCCCGCGGCGGCGACCGCTGGGGCGAGGGAGACGCCGGAGACGGCGAAGGGGACGGTCGAGGTCGTCGAGCTGACGAAGCTGCAGCAGACGGTGAGCCGGCGGATGGCGGAGTCGAAGGCGACCGCGCCGCACTTCTACCTGCAGGCGAACATCGACATGAGCGCCGCCTGGGACGCTCGCGGGCGGATCAAGGCGTCGGCTCCCGAGGGTGCGGTGATCCCCTCCTTCAACGACATGGTCGTGAAGGCGTGCGCGCTCGCCCTGCGCGAGTTCCCGCGCGCCAACGGCGCCTACCGGGACGGCAGGTGGGAGCTGTACTCGCGGGTCAACGTCGGGATCGCGGTTGCGGCGCGGGACGCGCTGGTGGTGCCGACGGTGTTCGACGCCGACCGGAAGGGATTGACGGCGATTGCCACCGAGTCGCGGGCGCTGGCGGCGCGGGTGCGCGAGGGCTCGATCACGCCCCCCGAGCTCTCCGGGGGCACGTTCACGGTCTCCAACCTCGGCATGTACGGGATCTCCAACTTCCACGCCGTGATCAACCAGCCCCAGGCCGCGATCCTCGCCGTCGGCGCGATCACGGAGACCCCGGTCGTCCGCGACGGCGACTTCGCCACGGCTCGGCTGATGGGCGTCACCCTCGCCTGCGATCACCGGATCCTCTACGGAGCCGACGGCGCGGAGTTCCTCGGCCGGGTGCGGGCGCTGCTCGAGGAGCCCCTGGGGCTCGCCCTCTAGATGAGCTAGCGGTGCCGGCGATACGCGAGCGCCTGGTCGACGTCCCGCTCGAGTCGCTCCCCTACGTCGACGAGCACCGGGTCGACGTCGCCGCCCCCGCCGACCGGGTCTGGGAGGCGCTGGCTCGGCGCGTCGGCGGCACCGGGGCGAACCCGATCGGCAGGCGGATCGCCGGCGCGCTGCGCTGCGTCCCGGCCGAGCGACGGGGGAGGATCCCGGAGATCGGCGCGACGATCCCGGGCTTTATTGTCACCCGCTCGGTCGCGCCCGCCGTGCTGGCGCTGATGGGCGAGCACCGCTTCGCCCGCTACGCGCTGATCTTCCGGATCACGGAGACCGCCTCCGGCCCGGTACGCCTGAGCGCCGAGAGCCGGGCCGAGTTCCGCGGTCGCCGCGGGCGCGTCTACCGCGCCCTGGTGATCGGCACCCGCGGCCACGTGCTCGCCACGCACTCGATTCTGCGCTCCGTGCGTAGGACCGCAGAGCGGGCTTGAAACGTCGGCGATCGGGCCTACACTGTTGTAGCGATTCGCACGGGCCAGCAGCTCGAACGGATCCAGACATAGGGAGCGCGGGCGGAACCCCGAGCACCCGTCGTCCATAGGCGTCGCGGAGGAGATCCCGAAGCGGCGAAAAGCCAGGCCGGTAACGAGGAGATCCCGAGGGATCGGCCAGACACGAAGGGCGGAGAGATGAAGCCAGTCAATGGCACTGTCGCGAGCGAACGCGCGCGCGGTGAGTTGCGCGATCGCGCGCACGGCCTCGTTGAGGGGCGCGCCGGCGCAAGCCGGCACCTCACCCGCGAGGACCGCGCGAACCTGCTGCGGTACATGGCGATGATGCGCGCCGCCGAGGAGCGGGGCATCACCCTCTACCGGCAGGGCAAGATCCCGGGAAGCTTCTACGACGGCTGCGGCCAGGAGGCGATCTCGGTCGGGTCCTCGTACGTGCTCGGGCCCCGCGACCGGATGTGCATCCTGCATCGCGACCTCGGCGCCCACTTCGTCCGCGGCGTCACCCCGGACCGCTACCTCGCCAACTACATGGGCCGCAGCGGCGGAGTCACCGGCGGCAAGGACGGCAACATGCACTTCGGCGACCGCGAGCTCGGCTGCGTCGGGATGGTCTCGATGCTGCCCGACATGGCGCTCGTCGCCTGCGGGCTCGCGCTCGCCTTCCAGATGCGCCACGAGCCGCGCGTAGCGATGACCTGGTTCGGCGAGGGCTCGACCGCCAACGGCCAGTGGCAGGAGGCCTTGAACGTGGCCGGCGTGCTCAAGCTGCCGGTGGTCTTCGTGCTCGAGAACAACCAGTTCGCCTACTCGACGCCGAACGACCACGAGTTCGCGGTCGACCCGGTCGCACGCGCGGAGGGCTACGGCTTCCCCGGCATCAGGGTCGACGGCAACGACGTGGAGGCCGTGTTCGAAGCGGCCGCGGAGGCATGCGAGCGCGCCCGGCGCGGCGGTGGCCCGACGCTGATCGAGGCCGAGACCATGCGCATGCACGGCCACGGCGCGCACGACGACATGCGCTACGTGCCGAAGGAGCTGTTCGAGCGCTGGGCGGAGCGCGATCCGATCGCGACCTACGAGCGCACGCTCGCGCAGGCGGGGATCGACGTCGAGGCGATCCACGCCTCCGTGCGCGAGGAGCTCGAGCGCGAGACCGAGTGGGCGCTCGCGCAGCCGATGCCCGACCCGGCCACGGCGGCCGATGGCGTCTTCGCCGACGACGTCACGCCGCTCGGCGACGGACGCGCGCCCTGGTCACGCTGGTCCGCGGAGGTCAGCA
>JAWVFH010000004.1:0-148626 GCA_033856255.1 Solirubrobacterales bacterium
CCGGCGACGATGTCCATCTCACGATCGCGCGCGGTCAGGATCAGGATCGCCAGGTCGGGGCGTGCCCGGCGCAGATCACGACAGACCGAGATTCCGTCCACGTCGGGCAGGCCGAGGTCGAGGACGACGATCCCGACCGATGGCGTCGCCGCGGGGAGCGCGAGCCGGCCCTCGGCGACCCGGCTGACCCCGAGGCCCTGCTGCTCGAGCACGCGCACCAACCCAAGCGCGATTGCCTCGTCGTCCTCGACCACCAGCACGTCCACAGGCGCAACGGTAGTCGCGGGCGGGCCGTGGCGTGAGCGCAGGCCAAATGTTTTACCCCCCGTTGACCTGCGGTCGCCTTGGCGTTGACCGCCGGATTCCTAGCGTTGTCGTCGATCCCCGATGTACTCACAACGACAAAGGAGCAAGGCCATGAAACCCCGCCTTTTCGCCATCGGCGCAACCGTGATCGCGCTCGGCGCCCCGATCGGAATCGCCGCCTGCGGCGGCTCGAGCTCGAGCTCACAAACGACGGTGAACCCGAACGCGGCCGAGGTCAGCCCCGCGGGTGACATTCCCGACAACCAGGTCTACGTCTCCTACAGCCCACCCGGCGCCGGCTATCAGGTCAAGGTGCCAGAGGGCTGGTCGCGAGCCTCGCAGGGAGGCGCGATCACCTTCACCGACAAGCTCAACACGATCCAGCTCGACTCGAGCTCCGCCAGCTCAGCGCCGACCGTCGCCGACGGCCAGGCGGAGCTGCAGCAGCTCGCCGGCACGGTCCCCGGCTTCAAGCCCGGGAATGTGAGCACGGTGAAGCGCAGCGCCGGCACCGCGCTGCTGATCACCTACACGGGCAACGGCGCACCCGACCCGGTCACCGGCAAGGTCGTCCCCAACGCCTTCGAGCGCTACGAGTTCTTCCACAACGGCCGGCTGGCCACTCTGACCCTGAGCGGTCCGGTGGGCGCCGACAACGTCGATCCGTGGATGATCGTCACCGACTCGCTGCAGTGGGCCGCATGAGCGCGCCCACAATCCCAGTCGAGTGCGAGAGCCTCTACCGGTTCTTTCACGCCGGCGACGAGGAGACGCTCGCCCTGCAGGGCGTGACGCTCCAGGTCGACAGCGGCGAGATCGTCGCCATCACCGGCCCCTCGGGATCGGGCAAGAGCACGCTGCTGGCCTGCCTGGCCGGGCTCGACGAGCCCGACGGCGGCACGGTCCGCGTCGACGGTCAACGATTGACGCGCCGCACCGAGGAGGAGCGAAGCAAGCTCCGGGCTCAGAGCATCGGCATCCTCTACCAGAGCGTCAACCTGGTTGGGCACCTCGACATCGACGCCAACCTCGCCCTGGCGCGACGGTTAGGCGCCGACGGGCGACGCCAAAAAGAGGTGGCCGGTGAGAAGGATCTACTCGAGCGCGTCGGCATCGCCGACCGCGCCAAGGCTCGGCCGAGCGAGCTCTCCGGCGGCGAACTCGCAAGGGCCGGGCTCGCAGTCGCGCTCGCCAACGATCCTGCCGTGCTGCTCTGCGACGAGCCGACCGGCGAGCTCGACGAGCATTCCGCCCAGCGGGTGCTCGAGCTCCTTCACGAGCGGGCGGACGAGGGCGGGGCGGTGATCGTGGTCACCCACAATCCGCTGGTCGCGGCCGAGGCCGATCGCGTGATCTCGCTACGCGACGGTCGGGTGGTGCAGTCGTGAGCGCCGTGACCCCGTCCCTCGACGAGCGCCTTCGAGCGCTCAAGGATCGAGGCCCCGCGGTTCCCGGCCCCCTGCCACCGCTGGTGCGGGTGAGCGGCGCCGCACGCTCCTACGGCGAGGGCTCCGCGGCCAGGGTCGCGCTTCGCCAGACCAACTGCGAGATCTCCGACGGCGATCGGATCGCGCTCATGGGTCCCTCCGGATCGGGCAAGTCGACCCTGCTGCACCTGATGGCCGGTCTCGATCAGCCGACGGTCGGCACCGTTGACTGGCCCGGCATCGGTCCTCGCGAGGCGCTGCGACCCGGCCCCGTGGCGATCGTCTTCCAGGGTCCGAGCCTGCTTCCGGCTCTGAGCGTGGTCGAGAACGTCGCCCTGCCGCTGATCTTCGGCGGACAGAGCAACGACGAGGCAACCGCCCGAGCCGATCGGGCGCTGGCCCAGCTCGAGCTCTCGGAGCTGCGCGACAAGCTGCCAGAGGAGATCTCCGGCGGACAGGCGCAGCGCGTCGCCGTCGGCCGCGCGCTCGCCGGCGAGCCCCGCCTGATCCTTGCCGATGAGCCGACCGGCCAGCTCGACCGCGAGATCGGATCGCACGTGGTCGACCTGCTGATCGCCGCGGCCGACCACGCCGATGCGGCCCTCGTGATCTCGACCCACGACCCGGCGATCGGCGCGCGGCTTCCAACCAGATGGCAATTGGCCGACGGCGAGTTGCTGGTCAGCGCCGACGACGACTCGAAGGAGACACCACGATGACCCTCTCTCTCAGTTGGCTGGCGGGACTGATCGCCCACCGCCGCTCGCGCGTGATCGCAACCGCGATCGGCGTCGCGATCGGCGTTGCGCTGCTGGCCTCGATCGGAACCTTCCTCTCCTCGACGACGTCGAAGATGACCGACCGCGCTGTGCAGAGCGTCCCAGTTGACTGGCAGGTCGAGGCCCAGCCGGGGGCCAACCCGGCCAAGGTAATCGACCAAACGCGCAACCTCCCGGGCGTCAGCGCCACGGCCACGGTGCGCTTCGCCTCCACCAACGGGCTCACCGCGGCCACCGGCCAGACGGTGCAGCGGACCGGACCGGGTCAGGTCCTGAGCATGCCGGCCTCCTACCCGAGCACCTTTCCCGGATCCGTAAGGCTGCTCGCCGGAAGCCTCAACGGACCGCTTCTCGCCCAGCAGACAGCCGCGAACGTGCAGGCGCGGCCCGGTGACCAGGTGAAGATCGGGCGTCCCGGGCTCGGCGACGCCACCGTTCGGATCGCCGGCGTCGTCGAGCTACCGGCGGCGGACTCCCTGTTTCAGAAGGTCGGAGCGCCCCCGGGCGCCCAGCTTCAGGCGCCCCCCGACAACGTCGTGATCCTCCCGCCCGCGACCTTCCAGCGGGTCGAGGGACCCCTCGCCTCCGCCCGGCCGGACCTGGTTCGCACCCAGGTCCACGCGACCCTCGACCAGGCGGCGCTGCCGTCGAGTCCCAGCGCGGCCTTCACCCAGGTATCGGGACAGGCAAAGAACCTGGAGGTAAAGCTCGCCGGTGCCGGACTGGTGGGCGACAACCTCGGCTCGGCCCTCGACCACGCCCGCGGCGACGCGCTCTACGCGCAGATCCTCTTCCTCTTCTTGGGCGTGCCCGGAGCGATCCTCGCCGGCCTGATCACGGCCTCGATCGCGTCGGCGGGCGCCGAGCGCCGCCGCCGCGATCAGGGCCTGCTGCGCACCCGTGGTGCGACCACCAACCAGCTGGTCCGCATGGCCCTGGCCGAGACCGCGCTCGCCGGCGGCATCGGGATCGCCCTCGGGCTCGCGGGCGCGCTCGGAATCGGCGCTCTCGCCTTCGGCACGGCCAGCTTCGGCGCCGGGTCGCTGGCCGCGGTGTTGTGGGCGACGGGCGCCGCCATCGCGGGACTCGTGATCGCGGCTACCGCGATCACCCTGCCGGCCTGGCGAGAGGCCCGCTCGCTGACCGTGGCCGGCGCCCGGCGCAGCGTCGGTAGACCAGAGCGCTCGCCGTGGTGGATGCGGGCTCGGCTCGATTTTCTGGCGCTCGCCGGCGCCGCCCTCGTTTACTGGCAGGCGAGTCGCAATGGCTATCAGCTCGTCCTCGCGCCCGAGGGACTCCCTCAGGTGCAGGTCAACTGGTACGCGCTGCTGGCTCCGGTCCTGCTCTGGATCGGCGGCGGCCTGCTCGCCTACCGGCTCGCGGATCTGCTGCTGTTCCGGGGTCGAAGGATCCTGGGCCGAGGCTTGAAGCCGCTGGCCGGAAACCTGTCACCGACCGTGGCGGCGACGATGGGCCGCCAGCGGCGCCTGCTTGCCAGGTCGTTGACGCTGGTCGCCCTCACCGTTGCCTTCGCGGGCTCGACCGCGGTCTTCAACTCGACCTACGCGCAGCAGGCGGAGGCCGACGCCCGGCTCACCAACGGCGCCGACGTCACCGTGACCGAATCTCCGGGCGCGAACGTCGGGCCGAGCGAGGCCGCGACGCTGGCGAAGGTCCAGGGCGTGAGCTCGGTTGAACCGCTCCAGCATCGCTTCGCCTACGTCGGCGCCGACCTGCAGGACCTCTACGGGGTGAATCCGACGACGATCGGCGCCGCCGGCCAACTCCAAAACGGCTGGTTTCAGGGTGGCAGCACGGACCAGCTGCTCTCGACCCTGGGCTCCAAGCCCGACTCGATCCTGGTCAGCGCCGAGACGGTCAAGGACTTCCAGCTCCACCCCGGCGACCTGCTGCGCCTGCGGCTGCAGAACGGCCTGACGAAGCAGTACACGACCGTCCCCTTCCACTACGCCGGGATCGCGAAGGAGTTCCCGACCGCGCCTCGCGACAGCTTCCTGGTCGCCAACGCGAGCTACGTCGCCCAACAGACCGGCAGCAACGCCGTCGGCTCGTTCTTGATCCAGACCGACGGGACCAGTCCGGCGACGGTCGCGTCTCGGGTGCAGTCGGTGGTCGGCACCGGTGCCAAGGTCACCGACATCACCTCCAGCCGCCAGGTGATCGGTACCAGCCTGACGTCGGTGGAGCTGTCCGGCCTGACCAAGGTCGAGCTCGCCTTCGCGCTCGTGCTCGCCGCGGCGAGCACCGGGCTGGTGCTCGGCCTCGGCTTCGCCGAGCGCAGGCGGTCGTTCGCGATCGCCTCCGCGCTCGGCGCCCGAGCGAAGCAGCTGGGCGCGTTCGCATGGAGCGAGGCGACCTTCGTCACCGCCGGCGGTCTGCTGCTGGGCGGCGTGATCGCCACCGGCCTCTCCGTGGTCCTGGTCAAGGTCCTGACCGGCGTATTCGATCCACCGCCCGACGTGCTCTCCGTGCCGTGGCTCTATCTGGGCACGGTTGCCGGAGTCGCGATGGTGGCGGTCGTGCTCGCCACCTTGGCGATGCTCCACGCCCTGCGGCGACCGCAGATCGAAACCCTGCGCGACCTCTGATGTCCGCCCGGCGACGACTGAGGACTCTCGCCGGCGTCGCGGCCACCGCGGTCGTGCTCGCGACCGGCCTCGGCTCGACGACGGCCAATGCCGCTTCGCCTGCAGCCTCCAGCCGCTTCCCGCAGTTGCACGCGGTGATCCAGGCTCAGGTCACCGTCGCCGACCTGGCCGACGGCTGGGCTCGCCATCAGCGCGAGATCGCGGGCCACGTCCGGCCGCCCGGCCCCCGCCACGGCCATCGCTAGGGCGCCGGCCCCGGCGGCGAAGCAGTCAGGAGCCTTTCAGGCAAGCCCTGCCACCCTCGGGCCATGACGACGACCACTGCGCCGACCGCGCCCCGCGACGCCGGGATCTCCTTTGGCCGGCAGATGCTGAACAAGGTCCCGGAGATCACCCTCTACTTCTGGATCATCAAGATCCTCTGCACCACGGTCGGCGAGACGGCCGCGGACTACGTGAACGACACCCTCGGATTCGGGTTGACGAACACGACCTACGTCGCCGGCGCGCTGCTGGTCGTCTGCCTGATCGCCCAATTCCGACTGCGCAAGTACGTGCCCAGCGTCTATTGGCTTGCGGTCGTCCTGATCAGCATCTTCGGAACGCTGATCACCGACAACCTGGTCGACAACCTGGGCGTCGCGCTGGAAACGACGTCGATCGCCTTCACGATCTGCCTCGCTGTCACCTTCGCCGCCTGGTATACGAGCGAGCGGACGCTCTCGATCCACACGATCGTCACCAGCCGCCGCGAGTCGTTCTACTGGCTCGCGGTCCTGTTCACCTTCGCGCTCGGCACCGCGGCCGGCGACCTGGTCGCCGAGCGCATGGGCCTCGGCTTCTTCATCTCCGCGCTGATCTTCGCCGGGATGATCGGGCTGGTCGCGCTCGCCCACTTCCGCTTCCGGATGGGCCCGGTGCTCGCCTTCTGGCTCGCCTACATCCTCACCCGCCCGCTCGGCGCCTCGATCGGCGACTGGATGTCGCAGCCGACCGCCGATGGCGGCCTTGGGCTCGGCACCACGGTGACCAGCGCAATCTTCCTGAGCACGATCCTCGCCCTGGTCGTCTACCTGACCCGGACGAGGATCGACGAGACCCCGGCCGAGCGGATCGAGCACGACGAACGGGAACGCCTCCGCCACCACGGCGCTCGTCCGCTCGAGGGCGAAGAGGGGCTCTTGGAGACCACCTGATCCGGGGGTCCTAGGCCCGGATCCGCTCCCCCTTCGGGTCGAACAGCGGCTCGCCGGCGACCTCGCCGCCGATCCACTCGCCGAAGATCTCCACCTCCACCCCGGTCCCGGCCTCGGCGCGCTCCGGCGGCAGGTAGGCGTAGGCGATCGACCGCTCGACCGTGTAGCCGTAGCCGCCTGTGGTCACGCGGCCGGCGATCTCGCCGGCGATCCGGACCGGCTCGTTGCCGAGCGCGACCGACCGCGGATCGTCGAGCGTCAGGCAGCTGAGCCTCGTCCGCGGACCGGCCCGCTTCGCCTCGACCAGCGCCTCGCGGCCGATGAAGCCACCCTCCTTGTCGAGCTTGACGCAGAAGCCGACCCCGCCCTCGTAGGGCGTTTCGTCCGGTGTGACGTCGGCGCCCCAGACGCGGTACCCCTTCTCCAGCCGCATCGAGTCGATCGCCCGGTAGCCGCCGGCGACCAGCCCGTGCGGCTGCCCGGCCTCCCAGAGCGCCCGCCAGAGCCCGAGCCCGTACTCGGTCGGGCAGTAGATCTCCCAGCCGAGCTCGCCGACGTAGGTCACCCGCAGCGCCCGCACCGGCACGTTGCCGACGGTGATCTCCCGCACCGCCATGTACGGGAAGTCGTCGTCGGCGAGCGAGGCCGGGGTGAGCGGCGCGAGCACGTCACGGGCCCGCGGACCCCAGATCCCGATGCACGACCAGGCCGAGGTGACGTCCCGGACGTTCACCGAGGCATCCTCGGGGATGTTCTTTCGAATCCACTCGCGGTCGTGGTTTCCGAAAGCGGTACCGGTGACGATCTGAAACAGCTCCTCGCCGAGCCGCGCGACGGTGAAATCGCACTCGATCCCGCCGCGGCGGTTGAGCATCTGCGTGTAGGTCACCTGGCCGACGCCGCGAGCGACGATGTTGTCGCAGAGGTGCTCGAGCGCAGCGGCCGCGTCGGGTCCGGCGATCTCCAGCTTCGCGAACGACGACTCGTCGAAGATCGCGACCGCCTCGCGGGTGGCGCGGTGCTCGGCGCCGATCGCCGGCGACCAGTGCTCGCCGGCCCAGCCGCGCGGGCGCAGCGCCTCGTCGCCCCCCGGCAGTTGCGCGTTTGACTCGTACCAGTTGACCCGCTCCCAACCCGACTTCTCGCCGAACGCGGCGTCGTGCTCCGCGTGCCAGGCGTTTGCCGCCGAGACGCGCAGCGGCCGCCCGCCCGAGCGCTCGTGGTTGGGGTAGCGGATGTCGTAGTAGGTCTCGTATGTCTCGCGAATCCGCGCGTGCGTGTAGGCGGGCGAGCGGTACTGGGCGCCGAAGCGCCGCACGTCCATCTCCCAGAGGTCGAGGCTCGGCTCGCCCTCGGCGATCCATTCGGCGATCTGCCAGCCGATGCCGCCGGCGCCGGCGAGGCCGTGGGCGCAGAAACCGGCGGCGACGAAGAGGCCGCGCACCTCCGACTCGCCCAGGCAGAACTCATTGTCCGGCGTGAACGCCTCGGGTCCGTTGATCAGCTTGGTCACCTTGATCTCGTCCATCGCCGGCACTCGCCGCTTCGAGTTCTCGGTGATCTCCGCGAAGCGGTCCCAGTCGTCCTCGAGCAGGCGCCCGTTGAAGTCGGGCGGGATCGCCTCCAGCCCGCCGGTGCCGTCGGGCAGGAACGCCGGCTGCGACTCGCGCTCGTACCCGCCCATGATGAGGCCGCCGCCGTCCTCGCGGAAGTAGATGAGGAGATCCGGGTCGCGCAGCGTCGGCAGCCGCTGGTCGGCCGCGTGCTCCCGGAACGGCTGAGTGACGAGGTACTGGTGCGACATCGGGATCACCGGCACCCGGATCCCGGCGAGGCGGCCGATCTCGGCCGCGTACATGCCCGCCGCGATCACGATCACCTCGGCCTCGATCCGGCTCCTCTCGGTGACAACCGCCTTCGCGCGTCCGTTTTCGACCTCGATCCCGGTGACCCGTGTGTTCTGGAAGACCTGCAGGTCGCCCTCGCGGCGGGCGACGTCGGCGAGCGCGTAGGTGAGCTGCGAGGGGTCGATGTAGCCGTCGGTGGGCAACCAGGCGGCTCCGAGCACGCCATCGGTCGACATCAGCGGGAACATCTCGGCTGCCTCGCCGGCCGAGATCAGCTCGAGCGGCAGGCCGAACGTCTTCGCCCAGCCGGCCTGGCGGCGCAGCTCCTCCATCCGCTCGGGGCTCGAGGCGAGCCGGATCCCGCCGCACTCGACCCAGCCGGGGTCGAGCTCGGATTCGGTCGCCAGGCCCCGGTAGACGTCGACCGAGTGCATCATCATCTTCGTCAGCGAGACCGATCCGCGCAGCTGGCCGACGAGGCCGGCCGAGTGGAAGGTCGAGCCGGAGGTGAGCTCGGCGCGGTCGACGAGGACGACGTCGCGGTAGCCGAGCTTCGCCAGGTGGTAGGCGATCGAGGCGCCGCCGACGCCACCGCCGACGATCACGCAGCGAGCCGCGTCCGGGAGCTCAGTCCGCCGTACCACGGGCCTCGTCCAGCCAGGCTGCGAAACGCGGATCCGAGGCTGTCGCGAGCAACCTCGCGAAGTGCTTGTCCGCGTAGCCGTCAAAGTCGAAGTCGAGCTCGGAGACCACCGACTGCACCACCCCCCACATCGCCTCGCGGAAGTCGGACATCAAACACATGAGCCGCAAGGCGGCTTGCCGCCTTGCGGGTTCGCGAGGGTCGGCGCCGTGGCCGAAGTAGTCAGCGAGCAACTGCTCCTGCGCCGCGTCACCGAGCTCGTTGTTGACGGCGAAGTTGGCGAGGTCGAAGTAGCGGTCCCCCATCCCCGCGTACTCCCAGTCCACGATCCACAGTTGCTCCCCGCGGATGAAATTGGCGGCCAGCAGATCGTTGTGGCAGGGAACGGGCTCGTGCTCGGGCCCGGTCAGCGCCGCTTCGATCCGCGCGGCGTGCTCCCGTGCGCGGTCGTACGAGTCCGGCAGCTCCGCGCCCCGCTCGGCCGCCGTCGCGGCGTAGGTTTCGACGATCCGGAAGGAGTCGAAGCGGACGGGCAGCGGCTCGCTGAGCCCGTGGATCGCCAGCAGCGATCGCGCCACCTCGGTCAGCATCTCGGGCCGGCGCAGGTCGGCGGGCTCCAGCCCGCTGCCCTCGACGAAGACGGTGACGATCGCCTGGGGCTCGGCCAGCATCGCCGCCACCGGCGGCGCGATCCCGACCCCGGCCGCGCGCTCGTTGGCGATCCGCTCCGCGTTTCGGTCGATCTCCAGGAGCGACGTGTCCTTGCCCGGGACCCTGATCACGTAGTCCGTCCCGCCGAAGCGGGCTCGGTAGTTGCGGTTCGTGATCCCGCCGCCGAGCGGCTCCGGTCCCTGGTCGAGGTGGCCAAGCTCCGTCTCCAGCGACCGGACGATCCGGACGAGATCTTCGTCCCCCCCTTGACGTGCGTCCGGTTGCGGGTTTAGGGTCGCGTCGTTCATAGGTCGGGCCGGCACACCTTTTATCGCACCAGGCGATCGAGGGCCGGCCTCCGATGAGGGGAGAGTGCATGGCGACTCCGGACCAGACGGTGACTCAGTACAAGGACGCGGATGAGGAGCTCCTCGCCGAGCTCGGTTACAAGCAGCAGCTCAACCGGGCGTGGAGCGGGTTCTCGAACTTCGCGATCTCGTTCTCGATCATCTCCGTCCTCGCGGGGTGCTTCACCGCCTATGCGACCGGGTGGAACAACGGCGGCCCGATCGCGATCTCGATCGGCTGGCCGGTCGTCTCCGTCTTCATCCTCATCATCGGCTTCTCGCTGGCAGAGCTCGTCGCCAAGTACCCGACGTCGGGCGGCATTTACTGGTTCGCCGGCAAGCTCGGCGGGCCGGTCTGGGCCTGGTTCACAGGCTGGTTCAACATGGCCGGGCTGGTCGGCGTCGTCGCCTCGGTCGACTACGCCTGCGCCGGGTTCATGAACGTCACCTTCGGGGCGTACGGGCTCGACATCTTCGGCGTCAACTTCGGCGACACGCAGCACATCCTCGCCGAGAACTTCCTCCTCTTCGCGATCATCCTCGTCCTCACCGCGATCGTCAACATCTTCCGCACCAACCTGCTCGCGGTGATCAACAACATCTCGGTCTGGTGGCATGTGGTCGGCGTCGCGGTGATCATCGCGCTGCTGGTGATCGTCCCCGACACCCACCAGGACTTCAGCTTCGTCTTCGGGGAGCGGCTGAACAACTCCGGATTCGACGGCGGGGCGACCGGCGGCCTCTTCTTCTGGATCTACCTGCTGCCGATCGGCTTCCTGCTGACGCAGTACACGATCACCGGGTTCGACGCTTCGGCTCACCTCTCGGAGGAGACGCACAACGCCTCGAAGAACGCGGCCCGCGGCGTGTGGACCTCGATCTTCTACTCGGCGATCATCGGCTGGTTCGTGCTGTTGGCGATCACCTTCGCCGTGCAGGATTCGGCGAACATCTCAGACCCGGAGAACGGCTTCGGTGTCGGCTCGGTATTCGCGGTCCTCGCGGGTGCCCTGGATACAGCCGGCTTCAAGGCGGTGCTGTTGATCTGCACCGTCGGGCAGCTCTTCTGCGGGCTCGCGTGTCTGACCAGCGCCTCCCGGATGTGCTTCGCGTTCTCGAGAGACCGCGGCATGCCCGGCTCACGCCAGCTCGCAAAGGTGAACAAGGACGGGGTCCCGTTCAACGCGGTCATGGCGATGGCGGCTCTCGCGCTGCTGATCACGATCCCGGCGCTGAAGGGCGCTCCGGGGACGGTCCTGCCGGTCGCCTTCTTCGCCGTGATTTCGATCTGCGTGATCGGGCTCTACATCTGTTACGCGATCCCGATCTTCCTGCGCTGGCGCATGGGCGACAAGTTCGAGCAGGCGTCGGCCTGGAACCTCGGGCGCAGGTGGAAGTGGATGAACCCGATCGCCGTGGTCTGGGTCGCGATCATCTGCACCGCCGGCCTCCTGCCGACGAGTCCGCTCGGGGTGCCGTGGGATGACCAGTGGGACGCGAACTACGCGAACTACGCGCCGCTCGTGCTGCTCGTCGTCATCGGCGGGGCGGCACTCGGGTGGCTGAGAGCCCGACACCACTTCACCGGCCAGGAGCGGACCATCGACGACCCGACGGTCGCGCACATCCCCGAAGCGGCCGAGGGGCCGTAGCGGGCCTCGGGGCGTAGCGTTGCCGGCGTGACGCTCGACGAGCTCAAGCAGGCGGTCGCCGACGGCACGGTCGACACCGTGCTGCTCGCGATCGCCGACATGGAGGGCCGGCTGCAGGGCAAACGCCTGACCGCCTCGCACTTCCTCGCCGACACGCTCGAGCACGGCGCCGAGGGCTGCAACTACCTGCTCGCCGTCGACGTCGACATGGAGACCGTCGGCGGCTATGCGATGTCGTCGTGGGAGCGCGGCTACGGCGACTTCGAGATGGTCCCCGACCTCGACACGCTCCGACCCGTCCCCTGGCACGAGGGCACGGTGATGCTGCTCGCCGACCTGCAGTGGGCCGACGGCTCGGAGGTCGTCGCCTCGCCGCGCCAGATCCTCCGCCGCCAGCTCGCCCGCCTGGCCGAGCGGGGACTGATCGCAAACGCGGGCACCGAGCTCGAGTTCATCGTCTTCAAGGACACGTACGAAGAGGCCTGGAAGAAGGCATACCGAGACCTCGAGCCGGCCAACCTCTACAACATCGACTACTCGCTGCTGGGGTCGGCGAGGGTCGAGCCGCTGATCCGCCGGATCCGCAACGAGATGGCGGCGGCCGGAATGACGGTCGAGAACTCGAAGGGCGAGTGCAACCTCGGCCAGCACGAGATCAACTTCCGCTACAGCGAGGCGCTCGCGGCCGCCGACGATCACGTGGTCTACAAGAACGGCGCCAAGGAGATCGCCGCCCAGGAGGAGATGGCGATCACCTTCATGGCGAAGTTCAACGAGGCCGAGGGCAACTCTTGCCACATCCACTGCTCGCTGGCGAAGTCGGATGGCGGGGCGAACGCCTTCGGCGCCGACCGCCAGCTGTTCGAGCGCTTCATCGCCGGACAGCTCGCCTGCATGAGCGAGCTGACGCTCCTCTACGCGCCGCACGTCAACTCCTACAAGCGCTTCTCGCCAGGCTCGTTCGCGCCGACGGCAATCGCCTGGGGCAACGACAACCGGACCTGCTCGATGCGGGTCGTCGGGCACGGCGAGGGCCTGCGGGTCGAGAACCGCCTCCCCGGCGCCGACGTCAACCCGTATCTCGCACTGTCGGCGATGATCGCCGCCGGCCTGCACGGGATCGACTCCGAGCTGGCGCTGGAGGCGCCGCTCGACGGCAACGCTTACACGGCCGACAAGCCCGACGTGCCGACCAACATGTACGCGGCACGCGACCTGTTCGCGAACAGCCAGGTCGCGCGGGAAGCCTTCGGCCACGAGGTGATCGACCACTACCTGAACCGGGCCAGAGTCGAGCTCGAGGCGCTGGAGAGCACGGTCACCGATTGGGAGCGCTTCCGCGGCTTCGAGCGTCTCTGATGGGCCGGCCCGTGATCGGCATCAGCTCGATGATCGAGCGCGCCGCCTGGACGGTCTGGGAGGACGTCGAGGTCAACGTCTCTCAGCGCAGCTACTCGGAAGGCATCGACCGGACCGGCGGCCTGCCGCTGCTGCTGCCTCCGAGCGAGGCGGGCACGGCGGAGCCGGGCGCGATCCTCGACCGGCTCGACGGCCTCCTGCTCGCCGGCGGCGCCGACCTCGATCCGGCCACCTACGGCGCCGACGCCGATCCGACGACCACCAACTCGCGGGCAGAGCGCGACCGCTTCGAGGTCGCCCTCGCCCGGGCGGCGCTCGAGCGCGAGCTGCCGCTGCTCGGGATCTGCCGCGGGATGCAGCTGCTCAACGTCGCCTGCGGCGGCACACTCGTCCAGCACCTCCCCGACGCCGAGCTCCACCTGCACACCCCGGGCCAATTCTCCGACCACGGGGTGCGGCTGGAGCCCGGCTCGCTGGCAGCTCGGGTGGTTGGCTCGCAGCGGGTCTCGGTGCGCTCGCACCACCACCAGGGCATCGACCGGCTCGGCGACGGCCTGCGCGCCACCGGCTGGGCCGATCCCGGCGAGGCGATCGAGGCGATCGAGGCCCCCGACCGGCGCTGGGCGCTGGGGATCCTCTGGCATGCGGAGGAGGATCCGAGCACCCAGGTGCTGGCCGAGCTGACCGCCGCGGCGCGCCAGGTGACCGCGTGAGCGGACAGCCCACAGCTGACGTGATCTCTGTCCTCGAGCCCGCGACCGAACGGGTGATGGCCGAGATCCCGCGCGCCGGGGTCGAGGAGACCGATGCGGCGGTCGCCGCCGCCAAGGCGGCCTTCCCAGCGTGGCGCGCGGTCTCGCCCGGCGACCGCGCCGGGCTGCTCCTGAAGCTCTCGGAGGCGATCGCCGATCGCGCCCAGGAGCTGGCGGTGCTCGAGGCGCGCAACGCCGGCAAGCCGATCGCCGACGCGCGCGGCGAGATCGCGATGGTCGCCGAGTGCTTCCGCTACTACGCCGGCGCGCCCGAGCGGCTACTGGGCAAGACGATCCCGGTCGCCGGCGGCGTCGACATCACGTTCCGCGAGCCGCTCGGCGTGGTCGGCCTGATCACGCCCTGGAACTTCCCGCTCGTGATCGCCTCGTGGAAGGTCGCCCCGGCCCTCGCGGCCGGCAACACGATCGTGCTCAAACCGGCCGAGCTGACCCCGTTGACGACGTGTGAGCTGGAGCGGATCGCTCTCGCCGCAGGGCTCCCTGAGGGGGTGCTCAACGTCGTCGCGGGGCCGGGCTCGGTATGCGGCAAGCGGCTGGTCGAGCACCCGGACGTCGCCAAGATCGCCTTCACCGGCTCGACCGAGGTCGGGCGCGGGATCGCGGCCGGCGCGGCGCAGACGATCAAGCGGGTGACGCTCGAGCTCGGGGGCAAGTCGGCGAACGTGATCTTCGCCGACGCCGACCTCGAGGCCGCCGCGGCCGCGGCACCGTCGGCGGTCTTCGGCAACGCCGGACAGGACTGCTGCGCGCGCTCGCGGATCCTGGTCGAGCGCTCGGGTATGGACGAGTTCCTGGCCGCGCTCGAACGGGCCGTCACGTCGATCGTGGTCGGCGACCCGCTCTCGGAGGAGACGCAGATGGGGCCGCTGATCTCCGCTGACCAGCGCACGACGGTGAGCTCGTACGTCGGCGAGGATGCCCCGGTCGCGATCCGCGGCTCGGCCCCGGACGGCCCGGGTTTCTGGTTCGCGCCGACCGTGCTGGCGCCGGTCTCGAACGCCGATCGCGCCGCCAGCGAGGAGATCTTCGGTCCCGTCGCCTGCGTGATCCCGTTCGAGGGCGAGGAGGAGGCGGCGACGATCGCCAACGACACGATCTACGGGCTCTCGGGCTCGATCTGGACCCGCGACGGCGCCAAGGCGCTGCGGATGGCCCGAACGATCGAGACCGGCGTGGTCTCGATCAACTCGAACAGCTCGGTCCGTGTGAGCACGCCGTTCGGCGGGCTCAAGCAGTCGGGCGTCGGTCGGGAGCTCGGCCCCGACGCGCTCGAGCACTACACGGAGGTCAAGAACGTCTACTACGCGACCGAGGAGGGGTAGCCATGGCAGGGAGGCTCGACGGGAAGGTGTGCGTGATCACGGGCGCGGCGAGCGGGATCGGCGCCGAGTCGGCGCGGCTGTTCGCGGCCGAGGGGGCGCGGGTCGTCGGGGTCGACCTCAGCCCCGATTCCGAGGGCGAGCTGGCGCTGACCGCGGACGTGACCGACGAGGGCGAGGTCGAGGCGATGTACCGGCGGGTCCACGACGAGATGGGCCGCGTCGACGTGCTCTTCAACAACGCCGGCATCAACCCCAGCGACGACGTCAGCGTCACCGACACCGGCCTCGACGCCTGGCAGCGGGTCCAGGACGTCAACGTGCGCGGCGTCTTCCTCTGCTGCAAGCACGGCATTCCCCATCTCCTGGACGACGGCGGCGGCTCGGTGATCAACACCGCCTCCTTCGTCGCCGTGATGGGCGCCGCGGTCTCGCAGATCTCCTACACCGCCTCCAAGGGCGCCGTGCTGGCGATGTCGCGCGAGCTCGGGGTCGAGTTCGCCCGCCGCGGCGTGCGCGTCAACGCGCTGTGCCCGGGTCCGATCAACACGCCGCTGCTGCAGGACCTGTTCGCCTCTGACCCGGCCAAGGCCGCACGGCGCCTCGTCCACCTGCCGATGGGCCGCTTCGGCGAGGCCGAGGAGATCGCCCAGGCGGCGATCTTCCTCGCCTCCGACGAGTCCTCCTACATCACCGCCTCGACCTTCATGGTCGACGGCGGCCTCTCCGGCGCCTACCTGACCCCGGAGAACGGGGCGTAAGGGGGCCGCCCAACACTCACAGCCGGGGCCGGTCGGTCTGCATGGGAAGCGGACTTTGCCCGGTAGCCCACTGAACGTCCCGGAGTACGCCCTATACGGGGGGTTCCGGGACGTTCACCGCGATTTCGCGTCGTTACTTTTCTTCGGAGAACCTCGCGGAACTCAGATGATCACCCTCGGCCGCAGCGAGAAAGCGGGAGCAGAGGCCCCGGCCGAGCTCGTTCCAGGCCGCGATCCGCCCCTCCGTCTCGCGCCCGAGCGACGCCGGGTCGACGCCGATCCGGACCGCGTCCGAATCCGAGCGGTAGTCGTCGATCCAGTGGGCGGCGTCGGCCGCCGAGACCTCGGGATGCGACTGGATCCCCCAGGCCGAGCCGACTCGGAAGGCCTGTACGCAGACCGGGCTGCGGGCCAGGATCGCCGCGCCGGCCGGGGGAACGCACTCGTAGCTGTGCCATTGGAACGCCTCGAACGACGGGGCCAGCGGCGCCAGCAGCGGGTCCTCGGTGCCCTCCGTCGTCAGCTCCACCCGGTGCCAGCCGATCTCCGGCTCGGGCGCCCGTCTCGCCTCTCCCCCGGCCGCCTCGACGACGAGCTGAGAGCCGAGGCAGACGCCGAGCAGCGGCACGCCGGCCGCGATCAGCTCCGAGAGCAGCTCCTTCTCCGGCTCGATCCACGGATGGCGGTCGGGCTGGTCGGCGTGCATCGCGCCGCCGAAGGTCATCACCGCGTCGTAGCCGAGCGGATCGGCGGGCGGCTCGCCGGTCTCGGGGATCAGCCAGAGGTCGAGCTCGTGGCCGGCGGCGGCGATCGCCTCGGCGAACACGCCCGGGCCTGCGTCGCGCTGATGGGAGATCGCGAGCGTGCGCATCGCGCAAGTCTCCCAAGCCCGCATAGGATCCGGCAATCGCCGCCACCTATCCACTCCCCGGCAAGGTCGCGCTGGTCACCGGCGCGGCCCAGGGCATCGGCTTCGAGACGGCGCGCATCCTGCACGCCCGAGGTGCGTCGGTGGCGCTGGTCGACCTCGACCTCGAGGCGACCGAGCGGTCGGCGGCCTCGATCGGCGAGCGCACGCTCGCGATCGCCGCCGACGTCACCGACGAGGCGGGAATCGAGGCGGCGGTGGAGCGCACGGTCGAGGCCTTCGGCGGCCTCGACATCGCGGTGGCCAACGCCGGCGTCGCCCCGCCGCCGCGGCCGATGAGCGTGGTCGATTCGGACGCCTTCGAGCGCGTGATCGAGATCGACCTGCTCGGCGTCTGGCGCACGGTGCGCCCGGCGCTCCCGCAAGTGATCGAGCGCCGCGGGCACGTCGTCGTCGTCGCCTCCGTTTACGCCTTCCTGAACGGGATGATGGCGACGCCCTACGCGGTCAGCAAGGCCGGCGTCGAGCAGCTCGGCCGGGCCCTGCGGGCCGAGCTCTCGGTCCACGGGGCCAGCGCCAGCGTCGCCTACTTCGGCTTCATCGACACGAAGATGGTCCGCGATGCGTTCGACGACCCGGCGGCCGGCAACCTCGAGGAGATGTTCCCCAAGTTCGTCAGCCGGCGCCTGCACCCGTCCCAGGCGGGCGAGGCGATCGTCGACGGGATCGAGCGCCGCGTGCCGCGGATCATCCGGCCCCGCTGGTGGCGCGCCTACTCGGTCCTGCGGGGGATCGCCAACCCGCTGTTCGACGCCCGGGTGGAGCGCGACGAGCGCTTCCGCGACGCCGTCCGCGAGGGCGAGCGCCTGGCCGAGGCCGAGGCGCCGATTCACGCTCCGACCCCCGAAGGTCGATAGGGGTAGTAGGTCCGGCAGTCCGCCGGGCGACGAACGGATGGTGCCGAGGAGGCAGAGATGGCCGTGAAACGCCGAACGATGCGCGAGCTCCACGATGAGCGCAGTAACGAGAAGCGTGCGGCGATTCAGGTCGCGATCGCCGACGGCACGTTGACGGTGCGCCAGATGACCCCCAAGGAACGCAAGGCCTCCGACGCATGCCGGGCGGCGGGCGACGAAGTCCGCGCCGAACGAGCGGCCAAGCGCCGCCGTTAGTTGTCGGAACGAAGCAGCGCCACTGACGCGGTACGGAGCGCGTCAGGCAAGGATGCAGCCGGCGACGCGTGCTCTGCACGCGAGCCGGCGAAGACGCCGCATGACGGGCTCCGGGCCCGTCAGTTGTCGCTGCCGGCGCGGTCCCAGACGTAGAGCTCGACCGCCTCGACGGCGAGCTCCATCAGCCGCGGCGGCGAGAGCCACTCGAGCACCGTCTCCAGCGCCCGCTCCTCCGTCACCCCACGGTCGACCGCCTCTTCGCCGCGGAAGCCGGCGGCGAGCTTGAGCGCCTCGCGGCGGTTGCGGCCGAGCGACGGGAAGGCGCCCATCAGATAGTCGCGGTTGGGAATCGGCGTGCCGACGTCCATCGAGGCGTGCCAGGCGGCGAGCATCGAGATGTCGTGCTCGTCGAGCTCCGAGATCGCCTTCGCATAATGGGCCTCGAGCTCGTCGTCGGGGATCTCGTCGACCCAGGCGCGCACCGCCTCACCGAGCAGCTGCCGCCGGGCCTCGCGGCCGATCGAATCGGCGATCGCGCGGATCGCGTCGGCGGGATCGATGAAGCAGAGGGACATCGCCGCGGAAGATAGGCGGGTCGCAGGACGTCAAAACCCGGGCCGGAAACGCCCAAGATGCGGTCTCGGAGTCCGGTTCGCGCGCCGAGGGGCGACCTATGCTCAGGCGGTGTCGATCGAGCTCATAGTCGGGCCCCCGAACTCGGGCCGCGCGGAGGCCGTGATGGCCCGCTTCCGCGGGCTCCTCGATCGCGATCCGGTGCTCGTCGTGCCCACCGGCGACGACGTCGCGGCCTTCGAGCGCCAGCTCTGCGAGACCGATACCTCGAGCCTCGGCGGCTCGATTGCGACGTTCGGCGCGCTCACCGGGCAGGTCGCCAGAGCGCTTGCGCCCGCCCTGCGCCCCGAGCTCACGGCCTCCCAGCGCCAGGCGCTGATCAGGGCCGCGATCGTCCGCGCCGAGCCGCGGCGGTTGCGCCGCTCGGCGTCGCGGCCCGGCTTCGCCCCGGCGCTCGACGCGCTGATCGCCGAGCTGCAGGCGGCGCTGATCCCCCCCGCCGAGCTCGCGGCGGTCGCCGCTGAGCTCGACGACCCGGGCTACGAGGCCGAGCTCGCCGCGCTCTACGCCGCCTACGTCGAGCTCCGCCAGGCCGGCGGCAGCGGCGACACGGCGACCACCCTTGCCGCGGCGACCGAGGCCCTGCGCGCCGATCCGCAGAGCTGGGGCGGGCGCCCCGTGCTCCTCTACGGGTTCGACGATCTCTCCCGGGCCCAGCTGGAGCTCGTCCGCGCCCTCGCCGCCGCCGGCGAGGTCACCGTCGCCGTCTCCTTCGCCGACCGCCGCGCGCTCGCGGTTCGCGCCGAGCTGATCTCGAGGCTCGAGCAGGAGCTGGGAGCCACACGCACGCCCGAGCTTCCCCACGATGACGGCTACACCGCCAGTGCCACCCTCCGCCACCTGGACCGCAAGCTCTTCGAGCCGGGCGCCGGCACGGTGGAGCCCGACGACGGCCTCGTGCTGCTGGAGAGCGCCGGGGCACGCGGCGAGGCGGAGTCGATCGGGATCGAGATCGCGCGGCTGATCGACGGCGGCCTCGAGCCCGGCGAGATCGCGATCGTCGTGCGCCACCCGGCGAGCTCCGGTCCGCTGCTCGCGTCCGTGCTCGGCGAGCTCGGCCTCCCGGTCGCGCTCGAGGCCTCGCTGCCGCTCTCGGCGACCGCCGTGGGTGGGTCGCTGATCGGGCTCTGCCGCGCCGCCGCCGACGAGGGAGCCACCGAGGCCCTGCTCACCCACCTGCGGCTCGATCCCTCGCTGCCGCCGGGCCCGGTCGACATCGTCGAGCGCCGGCTGCGCCGCGGCGACGCGCAGACGGTCACGGCCGCGACCGAAGGCTGGAAGAGCCCGCCGCGGCACCTGGCGCGGCTGCGCGAGGCCGGTGACGACGCCGCCCGGCTGCGCGCCCTGGCCCGATCGGCGCGCGAGCTCGCCGAGGGCCCGCACCGCAAGCGGGCGCCGCTGGTCCGTCCCGGCGAGCCCGGGGTCCCGTTCTCGGCGGTCGAGCTGCGCGCCGGGGTCGCCGCCTCGGAGCTGCTCACCGAGCTCGCCGGAATCGGCGAGCTGCCCGGCTGCGAGCAGCCCGGCCTGGGCGCCGCGGTCGAGGCGCTCGAGTCCGCGTCGGTGGCGCTGTGGCGCGGCCCGGCCACGGGCCGGGTGCGGATCATGAGCCCCTACCGCGCCCGGGCCGCCCGGGCGAAGGCGCTGTTCGTGGCCTCGCTCCAGGACGGCGAGTTCCCCAGCGCCGCGCCCCCCGACCCGCTGCTCTCCGAGGAACGCCGCCGCCAGATCGGCAATCCCGACCTGCGCCGCGCCGAGCAGGCCGAGGAGGAGCGCTACCTGTTCCACTCCTGCGTCTCGAGGCCGACCGAGCGCCTCTATCTGAGCTGGCAGAGCTGTGACGAGGACGGCACGGCGCTCGCCCGCTCGCCGTTCGTCGACGAGACCCTGGACCTGCTCGCCCCCGACCCCGGGCAGGCCGAGCGGCGCCTGGCGCGGATCCGGGGCCCCGAGCGGGCCGTTTTCGCCCTCGCCGAGGCGACCAACGGGCGCGAGCTTGCCCGGGCGCTGGCGCTCGGCGGCTGGTCGGCGGACCGGGCCGGGGTGCTGGAGGGAATCGGGATCGGTTCGCGGACGGCGGAAGTCGAGGCCCTCTTCGCCGGCCTCCCGGACCCGAACGCGCTCCCCGGGCCGCTGACGGTCCCGGCGGTGGTCGAGGATCTCGGCTCGCGCGACGTCTTCAGCCCCAACTCGCTCGAGGGCTGGATCACCTGCCCCTACAAGTGGTTCGTCGAGCACGAGCTGCAGCCACAGCGCCTCGAGCCTGAGGCCGACCCGCTGTGGCTGGGATCGGTCGTCCACGACGCGCTGGAGCGGCTCTACCGCGAGCCGCCGGGCGACGAGGCGATCGCCCGGCCGGGCGACCTCGGCCGCTGGCGCGAGCGCTTTGCCGAGCTGCTCGAGCTGAGCGCCACCGAGCGCGCCCGGGCGCCGCTCAACCACTCGCGCCGCGCGGCGCTCGAGCGGGCGCGAATCCAGGTCGAGGCCTTCCTCGAGGCCGAGGCGCAGACCGAGACCGACTTCCGCCCTCGGCCCGACCTGCTCGAGGTCTCCTTCGGTCCCTTCGAGGAGCACGAGCACGAGGGCGAGGAGGCGGGGCCCGCCCACGAGGCGCTGCGCCTCGGCGGCCTCTCCGTGCGGGGCCGGATCGACCGCATCGACGTCGACGCGGACGGCCGCGCGGTCGTCCGCGACTACAAGACGGGCAAGTCGGTCTCCCGCGCCGACGCCTTCGTCGACGAGGGCACGCTGCAGATTCAGCTCTACATGCGGGTCGCCGAGCGCGTCCTCGGCCTGCGGCCCGTCGCCGGCCTCTACCACCCGCTGGGCGCGGTGGGACCCGAGAAGCGCAAGCCGCGGGGTCTGGTCGCGCACGAGGACGAGCGCCTCAAGGGCCTCGGGATCGTCGGCCGGGACCGCCGCGAGGCCGAGGAGTTCGAGCGCGCGCTCGACGAGGCGGAGGCGTCGGCGCAGCGGGCCGCGGGCGAGATGGGCGCCGGGGCGATCGGCCGCCGCCCGCTCGGCGGCAAGTGCCCGAAGTACTGCACCTTCCAGGCGATCTGCCGGCTCGAGCGCGCGGTCGGCGCGGTCGGCGAGCAGGCCGGCGGGGGTGAGGATCGGTGAGCGCCCACGAGGGGCAGCTCGCGCTCACCGGGCTGGAGCCGGCCCGCGACGAGCCCGGCGTGGCGCCGAAGGCGCGACCTTCGTTCCAACCGACCGCCGAGCAGGCGAAGGCGATCGCCTCGCGCGAGCGCGACGCCTTCCTCGAGGCCGGCGCCGGCAGCGGGAAGACCAGCGTGCTCGTCGATCGCTACTGCGCAGCGGTCGCCGAGGACGGGGTCGAGGTCGAGCGGATGCTCGCCTTCACGTTCACCGAACGGGCCGCCGCCGAGATGCGCTCGCGGATCCGCCGCGAGCTCGTCGCCCGTTCGCGGTCGGTTCGCGAGGCCGGCGACGGGGCGCGGGCCGACGAGCTCCTGCATGCCGCGCGGGCGACCGAGCGCGCCTGGGTGATGACGATCCACGCCTTCTGCCGCCGGCTGCTCGCCGCCCATCCGCTCGCCGCCGGGCTCGACCCGCGGTTCCGGGTCCTCGACGCCCCCGAGTCGCGGCGGCTCGCCGATCGGGCCGCCAACGAGGCGCTCGACGAGCTGCTGGCCGCCGGCGACGCCGACGTCGCCCGGGTCGCCGCGGCATATCAGCCGTGGCGGATCGCGCAGATGACGATGGACGCCCACGCGCGCCTGCGCAGCCAGGGGATGAACGAGCCGCGATTGCCGCCGGTGCCGGCGCCGGTCCACTCGCCGGGGCGCAACGAGGAGCAGCGCGAGCTGAGCCCGGTAGAGCTCGCGGCCGCGACGAGCGCGAGGGCGGCGCTCGAGCGCCTGCTGGAGGGCTTCGACGGGCGCTACGCGGCGCTCAAGGAACGGCGGTCGGCGCTCGACTTCCAGGACCTCGAGCTCGGGGCACTCGAGCTGCTGCGGTCGAGCCCCGGGCTCGCCGAGACCTGGCGGGAGCGCTTCAGCCACGTGATGGTCGATGAGTTCCAGGACACCAACAGCGTCCAGCTGGAGCTGATCGAGCTGCTCTGCGGGCCGCAGACCCGGCTGCTGCTGGTCGGCGACGAGAACCAGTCGATCTACCGGTTTCGCAACGCCGAGCTCGAGGTCTTCCGCGGCGAGCGGGCGCGGGCGCGTGAGGCGGCCGATCGGGACGTCCTCCCCCTGCTCGGGAACTTCCGCTCGCTGCCCGCGGTGCTGGCCGCGGTCAACGAGGTCGGGCGCACCCTGCTCGACGGCTTCGCCGAGCTCACCTCCGGGCGCGACCCCGCCGGCCGTCGTGGGGATGTCGAGCTGCTGCTGACGCTCGACGAGGGGCGCGCCAAGGAGGCGCGCAAGTGGGCCCAGGAGGAGATCGACCTCGAACCTCCGCCCGGCGGCTCGGCGCCGCGGATCGTCGCCGAGGCGCGCTTCCTGGCCGAACGGCTGCGCGAGCTGGTCGAATCGGGCGAGACGCAGCGCGGCGAGATCGTCGTCCTCCTGCGCGCCTTCACCCACGTCGACGCCTACGAGGAGGCGCTGCGGCGCGCCGGCCTGCGCCCGTTCGTGGTCGGAGGGCGCGGCTACTGGACCCAGCAGCAGGTCGAGGACCTCGTCCGCCTGCTCGGCGTGGTGTCCAACCCGCTCGACGACGAGTACCTGTTCGGCGCCCTCGCCTGCTTCGCCAACGCGGTCAGCCCGGACGCGCTCTGGCTCCTGCGCCGGGCGATGACCGACGAGTCCGGTCGTGCCCGCCCCGTCTGGCCGCTGGTCGAGTGGCGCTTCGGCGATCGCGACGAAGCCCCGGCCGACATTCTCGAGTCGTGGCTGGAGCCGATTCCCGAGGCCGACCAGGCGCGCCTGCGGCGCTTCTGCGAGCTGCTCGCGCAGCTGCGCGCCGAGGCGCCGCTGCTCACCCTCGAGCAGCTGATCGAGCGGACGATGACCGCGTTCGGCTACGACCTCGGCCTGATCGCCCGCGAGGGCGGCGCCGGGCGGATGGCGAACGTGCGCAAGCTGATGCGGCTGGCACGCGACTACGAGGCGAACGAGGGGCGCGACCTCGCCGGCTTCCTCGCGCTCGCCGCCGAGAGCACCCGCCGCGACGAGCGCGAGGGGATGGCGGCGGTGCAGGCCGAGGGCCACGACGGGGTCCGGGTGATGACCGTGCACGCGGCCAAGGGCCTGGAGTTCCCGGTCGTCGCGGTGCCCGACCTCGGCCGCGGCCTCGATGCCGGACACCAGCACGCCGACATGGTGATCGGGCCGCCGACCGACGACGGCGGCCGCCGCTTCGGGATGCGGCTCGCCTTCCCATCGGCGCGATCGGTGGGGATCTGGGAGCTGGCCGACCTGAACACGGCCGAGAGCGAGGCCGAGGCGGAGGAGGGTTGCCGGCTCGTCTACGTCGCCGCCTCGCGCGCCCAGGACCGGCTCATCCTCAGCGGCCTGTACAAGCCCTCCGACCTAGAGCCGGCGGAACGGCCGAAGCCCAACGACACCCCGCTGCGGCGTCTGCTGCCGGCGCTCGCCGAGCGCGGCTTCGACGGCACCGAGACGGAGATCGCGCTGCCCGGGCCGCTGTCGGTCGACGGATCGTCGCGACAGCCCGACGCGCCGCTGCGGATCCGGATCAGCGAGCCGGGGGCGAAGCGGGCGGCGGAGCTGGTGCGCTCCTTCCCGGCCCCGCCCGAGGACGATCCGCTCGCGGCCGCCGGGCAGGCACCGCCGCTGCTCGACCCCAGCCCCGGGCCGGTGCCGATCGGCCACCTCTCCTACTCGGCGCTCTCGCAGTACGAGGGCTGCGGCTACCGCTTCTACGTCGAGCGCGTCCTCGGCGCCCGCGAGGCGCTCGCCGCGTCCGAGGACGAGGCCGCCGACCAGCCGGCCGACCCCCCGGCGGAGCTGGTCGAGCCCGGGATCGACCGCGGGCTGGCGCTCGGGATCGGCAACGCCGTCCACGCGGCGCTCGAATGGAGCGCCCGCCACGGCTGGGAGCCGCCCGCCGACACGCGGCTCGCCGAGCTGCTGGCGCGCGAGGGGCTGGCCGGCGAGGAGGCGGCCGAGCGCGCGCGGAGGCTGGTCGCCGGCTGGCTCGACTCGGAGCTGCGCGCCTCGCTCGGCTCGGCGCCGGCGAGGGCCGAGGTGCCGTTCGTCCTCGACCTCGGCTCGACCGTCGCCCGTGGCCAGATCGATCTGCTGGTCGCCGGCGGCGACGGCGCGCCGACGGTGATCGACTACAAGACCGACGCGCTCGACGGGCGGACCGCCGGCGAGCGCGGCGAGCGGTACGAGGTCCAGCGCCAGGTCTACGCGCTCGCGGCGGGCGGCGCGACCGGGGCGCGCGCCGTGCACGTCTTCCTCGAGGCCCCGGACGATCCGGTGATCGAGGAGTTCGATCCCGAGCGGCTGGCCGCTGCCCGCGAGCACCTCGAGGCGATGGTCGAGCGGATGCGCGGCGGCGTCTTCGAGGTGGCCGCCGAGCCGTTCCCGGCGCTCTGCTTCGGCTGCCCGGCGGCCGCGCGGCTCTGCCCGCGGCCGAAGTGGAAACCACAGGGATCGTGAGCGGGCTCGCGGTCTTCGGCTACGCCTCGCTGGTCAGCCCGGCGAGCGCCGCCCAGACGCTCGGCCGTCCCGTGGCCGGTGCGATCCCGGCCCGGCTCGAGGGATGGGCGCGCGGCTGGACCCTGGGGCGCGAACAGGCCAGGTCGGAGAAGACTTTCGCCCGCCCCGACGGCAGCGTGCCGCGCTTCTGCCTCGGGCTCAACCTCGACCCGGCGCCCGGCGCCCCGGCTCCCAACGGCGTCCTGATCGAGGTCAGCGAGGCCGAGCTGGACCGACTGGACCTGCGCGAGATCCGCTACCGGCGCGTGGACGTCACCGCATGCGTCAGCGACGCCGAGGAGGTGCCGTTCGACCGCGTGATCACCTACGTCGCCCGCCCCGAGCACCACCACCCCACACCGCCCGAAGACGCGATTGTGGTCTCGACCTACCCGGCGACGATCGAGGCCGCCTTCGACCACCTCGGGCCGGGCCAGCTCGAGCTCTTCCGGTCGACCACCGCCGCGGTCCCGGTCGAGCTCACCGAGGCGACGCTGGTCAGCGACCGGATCCCGCCGGGAAACCCGCGCGACTGGTGAGCGAGCCTACGAGTCGAGCTCGAGCTTGCCGTCGCGCAGCGCCTTGTCGCTGTAGGTGATCGTGCCGTGCTCGCCGGCGTCGATCGTCGTCGGGCGCGTCTTCGCCTTCTTGGCCTCGCCGTTGGCGCCGGTGCGGCTGACGACCGCCGTCACCTTGGCGTCGTCGTCGCCGCCCGCATCGAGCTCGAGCTTCAGGCGGTGCTGGCCCGGCCTCGCCGTGAGGTCGAGGGTGGAGTCGGCGTCAAGGCCGCTCGTCCGCAGGGTCACCTCGTAGCCCTTGCCGCCCTCGACATCGTCGTAGCCCATTGTCGGGGAGACGTCGTGGTCGGCGGCGTTCTCGACCGCCAGGTTCTTGTCGCCGATCTGGACCTGCTGGTTGTCGTCCGACTCGAGGCGCAGGTCGTCGAGCGTGAAGGTGACGCCGTCGCGGACCAGCGAGAAGCCCTCGTTCGCCGAGCCGTCGAGCTCCCTGCCGTTGAGGTCGACCTCGAAGCTGAGGCCCTGGGGGAGGTCGAAGACGGGTGGCGCGGACTCGTTCCACACGTCGACTCCCTGATCACCGCCGAGCTTGCTCGGCACCACGTCGACGCCGGGGATCTCGCTCGTGATCTCGGCGTCGTCGCCCGAGCCCGTGATCCCGGCGACGTTGCCGTCGCCGTCGACGATCGAGACGTCGGAGTGCTGGCCGTCGCGCGGGTCGCCCTCCCAGAACAGCTGCGCGGGCTGGCCGCCCTCGGAGACGAGACCCCTGGGTGTCGGCCGGCCGCCACCGCCACCGCCGCAGAACGGGCACGGCTGGGTGCCCAGGCCGTTCTTCGCGTACTCGACCTCGAGCGTCTTCGAGCTCGCGTCACCCTCGTATTGCGCCGCCGGTTCACTCGGGTTGGTCGAGGCGACGTAGTTCCACGTGTTCGCGTTCTGGTCGATGTCGACCTCGCGGATCGTGTTCGGGAAGTTGTTGTCGTAGACGAGCACGGCGAACTTGCCCTCGCCGCGGTCCTCGATCGCCAGCGGCGTGATCGCGTGGCCGCCCTTGAAGCCGCGCTTGTAGACGCCGAGCACCAGCGGCTCCTTGCTCGGCAGCGCCGCCGACAGCGCCGCCAGCACCTCGGTCGGCGACCCGTTGACCTTCGTCGTCGAGACCGCCGGCAGGAACTGGAACACGAACGTGTAGGCGATCTGCGCCTGCAGCGCCTTGTTGCCGTCGAGCGAGAGCCCGGGCACGGTCGGGGCGCCGAACGGGGTCGGCGTCGGTGGATCGCCGAGCCCGGCGTAGAAGAGGCTCGAGCTGATCGCGAAGCCCTCGCAGTGGCCGCCGCCCATGCCCTTGTTCTGGGCCTCCTTCCAGGTTCGCGCGCCGGGCGTGAGGGTGCAGGTGCCGTCCTGGACGTCCCCCGCGCATACGCCCGCGCCGAACAGCTTGATCATCGAAGCGGCGTCGAGGTTCTGGGGGTCGTTCTCGTTGCCGTAGTTCGGGAACGAGTAGCCGTTGGCGTCGGGACGGAAGCCGGACTCGGCGACGATCGTGCCGTTGGGCGTATAGGGGTTCGCGCTTGCCGAGGCGGCCCACGCCGCCGCAAGCACCATCACCACAGCGACCGTCCCCGCCATCCGTCTCATCTTGCGCGCCTTTCCCTGCTCGCCTGCCTTGCGCCGCCAATTTAGCGGGCGGCGCGGCTCTACTCCCCGCGAGAACGGACGAACTCGATGAAGGCCGTCGCGGCGGCCGAGCGGTGGCGGGCCGCGCGCCAGACGAGGTGGACGGGAAGGCGGATCGCGGGGCGCAGCGGCCTGGTCTCGACCGGGGGCCCCTGGCGGCGGGTGATCGACGCCGGCAGCACCGCCGGGCCGAAGCCGTCGGAGGCCAGGCAGCGGATCAGGTAGGGGTCGCCGCTCTCGAGCGAGACGCGCATCCGCTTGCCGGCGCGCTCGAAGACCTCGTCGACGGCGCGCTTGACCGCCGAGCCCGAGCGCGGCGTCGCCAGCGCCATCTCCGCGAGGTCGCCGACGCTCACCCACTCCTTCTCGGGGGCCGTGCCGGGCGGGAAGGCGACGACGACCTGCTCCTCGCTCACCTGCAGGCTCTCGCAGCCCTCGGGCAGCTCGCCCGAGATCAGCGAGAAGGCGACGTCGAGCTCGTCGGCGTCGATCAGCTCGAACATGTCGGCGGCGGTGCCCTCGCGCAGTCCGACCTCGATGCCGGGGAACTGGTGGGCGAACTCCGCCAGCAGCGTCGTCACCTCGATCCCGCCCGCCGGAAGCAGGGCGCCGATCGCGATCCGGCCGCGGACCAGACCTTGGAGCTCATCGAGCTCGCCGCGAACCCCGTCGACCTCCGCCAGCACCCGGCGGGCCCGCGCGGCGACCGCCTCGCCGGCCTCGGTCGGCACGACCCGGCGACTGGTGCGCTCGAACAGCTCGGTGCCGAGCTCCGCCTCGAGGCGGCGGATCTGGTGCGAGAGCGCCGACTGGGCCACGTGCAGCTCCTCGGCGGCACGGGTGAAGTGGCGGTGGCGGGCGACGGCCTCGGTGTAGACGAGCTGGCGCAGCTCCATCGACCGATCGTAAATCACGATCGATCCGGTGACAACTACATCTTGCACCGATTGATCGGATGGGTGAGGATGGCTGCGACATGAACTCCGTACCCACCATCCGCCGCGACCTGCGCCCCGGCGACCTCGGGGCGATCGTCGCCCACCACGGGCGGGTCTACTGCCCCGAGTACGGCGTCGACTCGACCTTCGAGGCCCAGGTCGGTGCCAGCGTCGCGGCGGCCGGGAAGCGGGGCTTCCCCCGGCCCGGCGAGGGGATCTGGATCGTCGAGCTCAACGACCGCCACGCCGGCAGCGTGGCGCTCACCGACGAGGGCGAGCGCGGATGCGTGCGCTGGGTCGTGCTCGACCCCGCGCTGCGCGGCCAGGGCCTGGGGCGCCGCCTGATCGGCGAGGTGGTCGCCAAGGCCGAGGCAGCGGGCTACGACGGCCTCTACCTGGAGACGTTCAGCGACCTGCGGGCCGCGGCACACATCTACCGGTCATACGGATTCGAGCTCACATCCGAGGAGACCGGCCCGCGTTGGGGCCGACCCGACGTGACCTATCAGCACTACGAGCTCAGCTTCCAGTCGCGGGCCCAGTCGCGCAGCTCGGCGAGCGCCGGCTCCAGCGAGCGGCCCTTCTCGGTCAGCGCGTAGGAGACCCGCGGCGGCGTGCCGCCGTATACGGAGCGCTCGACCAGGCCGGCCGCCTCGAGCTCGCGAAGGCGCCGCGAGAGCAGCCGGTCGGAGAGCCCCGGGATGCTCGCCGTCAGCTCGGCGAAGTAATGCGGGCGGTCGGCGAGCGCCCAGAGGATGGCGCCGGTCCAGCGCCGCCCGATCAGCTCGATCGCGGCGTGAAAATCGCGAGGGACCGACGCCGGCGGGCCGTTCCCGTGCACGGCTGCGCTCTCGGAGCGAGGGTGTTCACTCGCGGCCTCCACCCGGCTCCAGACCCTACAGATCGGGTCCGCTCGCTCATCATCGCTCGCGCGATCCGGATGTCGATCAGGCTGCACATGGGCCGGTATCCCTCGCAGCGAGCTTACCGCCGAGCGCCTTGGCGACAATCGGATTCGGGATCCCGAGTCCGGTCGAGGGCCCGCCGCCGGTCGAGGCAGCGAACACGGTGGTGACCACGTCGCCGGCGAGGTCGACGACCGGGCCGCCGGAGTTGCCGCTGCGGACGTCGGCCCGAAACGGCGTCATCCGCCGCTGCACCGGCCCGCGACCGTAGGAGTCCTCGCTCGTGACCACGCCGCTGCGCCCCAGCCGCGCGGGCGTGAACGACAGCGGGCCGTTCTCGGGAAAGCCGATCACCGCCGCGTCGGTGCCCTTGCGGGGATGGTCGACGAGGTCCAGCGCCGGCGCCTCGAGCCCGTCGACGCGAAGCAGGGCGAGGTCGTTGCGCGGGTCGTAGTGAACCGCGGTCGCGTCGAGCTCCGAGCCGCCGTCGACGCTGACGGTCGTGTCGTCCTCGCCGGCGACCACGTGGGCGTTGGTGACCACCAGCCCGGGACCGGCGACCCAGCCCGAGCCCTCGACCCCGAGGCCGCAGGCCGTGCCCAGCACCCGCACCGTCGAGGCGCCGGCATCGCGGACGTCGGGGTCGCCGGCGGACGCCCGGTCCGGAGCGGCGACGTTCGGGTCCGGCCCGTGGATCGCGGGCGTCGGGTCGACGCGGCGGAGCACGTTGAGCAGCGGCCCCGAGGGCGGCAGGGCGTCGTTGAGCACGCCGAGGATCGCGGAGCGCTGCACGGCGCGACGCAGGTCGCGGGCGCCGTTGCCGTTCGCATGCAGGGCGACGGCCCCGAACCCCCAGACGAGCAGCAGCGCCAGGGCGCCGAGCAGGACCGCGCCACCGATCCCGTCCAGGATCCCGAGCGTGCCGGCGCCGATCCGCATCCTCAGCCGCTGGCTGACGCCGTCGATCGCGACCGCGAGGAAGGCTCCGACGAGCACGCCGGTGAGCACGGCCACCATCGGCGCGTAGGACGACTCGGCGCCGTCGGGGAGCAGCGTCGGCCCGACCCGCGCCCCGATCGCGACTCCGCCGACGAATCCCGCCAGGGGCAGGGCGCTGGCGACGAGGCCGCGATGCCAGCCGATCGCCCCGAGGGCGAGCGCGAAGGCGACGATGCCAAGGTCGACCAGGGTCACCTGGCGGTCCGAGCGGGTGCAGGGCTCATTTCAGCGAACATCTGGGCCGGGCAAAGCCTCTACCTTTTCCCGTTCAAGGCCGGGTCACTGATGCGACAAACCGGGACCCAGAAGCTAGCGAAGAACGGATTCCACGCAGGTGAGTTCAGCAGGCTCCGCTGAGGAGCGACGTCATCGCGTGCTCACCCGGGCGGTCCCGCTCGTGGTCATCGCGACGATCGCCTTCGTCGCCGGCGCGATCGCCGCAGGAGGCTCGGACCCGCCCGCGCCGCAGCTCTTCGCTGACGCCTGGGAGCGCGGCGACACCGAGGCGATGTACGCCGAGCTGACGCCGGACGCCCAGGCGGAGTACTCGCTGGCGCGCTTCCAGCGCACCTACGCGGACGCGGCGGCGGCCGCCACCGTGGCCGGGCTGAGCACCGGAGAGATCCAGCAGAACGGCGACACGGCAACCGTGCCGGTCAGCTTCGAGACCTATATCTTCGGCTCGCTCGGCGGTGACCTGATCCTGCCGCTCTCCGAGGGCAAGGTCGATTGGACGCCCAGCCTCGTCTACCCCGGCCTGGCGCCCGGCGAGCGGCTCAGCCGGCGCACCCGCGCGCCCGCGCGGGCCGCGATCCTGGCCTCCGATCGCACGCCGCTCGCCGAGGGGCCGGCCGCGGCGCGAACGGTCGGCACGGCGGCGCTGGCGGTCGCCGGGGAGGTCGGTACGCCGAGCCCGGCGCAGCGCCACGAGCTCGACATGCAGGGCTTTCCGCCCGGCACGCTGACCGGCACCTCCGGGCTCGAACTGGCCTTCAACAAGCGGCTGTCCGGGCAGCCCGGCGGGCAGCTGCTCGCGGTCAGCGCCGAGAACGAGAGCGACCTCTCCGGCGGGCGGATACTCGCGACAAGCGAGCCGGTGCGGGGCAAGGCGGTGCGCACCAGCATCGATCCCGAGCTGCAGCAGACCACGGTCGAGGCGGTCGGCGGCCTCTACGGGGGCGCAGCGGTGCTGGACGCGAGGACGGGAGCGGTGCTGGCGCTGGCCGGGCTCGCCTACTCGGCCCCCCAGCCGCCCGGCTCGACCTTCAAGGTGATCACCGCCACCGGCGCCCTCGACGCGGGGATCGTCAAGACCTCCGACCAGTTCCCGGTCGAGTCCTCGAACTCGGAGATCGGCCGCGAGATCCCCAACGCCCACGACGAGCTCTGCGGCGGCAGCTTCGCCGAGTCGTTCGCCGAGTCGTGCAACACCGTCTTCGCCCCGCTGGGCGCCAGGCTCGGCGGCGAGAAGCTCGTCGAGACGGCCGAGCTCTTCGGCTTCAACTCGCCTCCGCAGATGTTCGACGACTCGACCACGAAGGCCCTCCAGCTCCCCGAGAGCTCGATCCCGCCGGAGCTCTCCGAGAGCGTCGAGACCGGCGAATCGGCGATCGGCCAGGGCAGGGTGCTGGCTACCCCGCTGGAGATGGCGAGCGTCTCGCAGACGATCGCCAACAGGGGCGTGCGGCTGCCGAACGCGATCGCGCGCAGCTCCGGCCTGCAGCCGACCGGCAAGCCGGTCAAGGTCACGTCGCCACAGACGGCGGCGACGATGAAGGAGCTGATGCTCGGCGTCGTCCACTACGGCACCGGCGTCGCCGCCGCCCTGCCCGGGATCGAGGTGGCGGGTAAGACCGGCACCGCCGAGCTCGGCCCGGCGGCGCTGGAACCGGGCCAGGAGCTGCAGCCGGGCGAGGAGCCACCGCAGGAGACCGACGCCTGGTTCACCGCCTTCGCCCCCGCCTCCGACCCGAAGATCGCGGTCGCCGCGATGGTCGTGAACTCGAACGGAGACGGCGGCACCGTCGCCGCCCCGATCGTGCGCCAGATCATGGCCGCCTACTTCGGCGTCGCCTGAGGCTCTGTTGCGCTATCCGGTGGGTTCTCGAGCCCGCGCTCACCTGCCTCTTACCGAAGCGCGACACAATGTCGGTTCGGTGTCCGCACCATCACGAGAGCTGGATCGCAGGCAGCTGCTGGTGGTCGACGACGAGCCGCCGATGCGAAAGGCGCTGAAGCGCGCGCTCGAGCTCGGCGGCTTCCAGGTGGCGCTCGCTTCCGACGGGACCACGGGACTGGAGAGCGCCGCCGAGCTCAGCCCCGATCTGGTCGTGCTCGACGTGCTGATGCCCGGCGTCGACGGGCTCGAGGTCTGCCGCACGCTCCGCGCGCGCGGCGACCGCACGCCGATCCTCATCCTCACCGCCCGTGACGCGGTCGCCGATCGCGTCGAGGGCCTGGAGGCCGGCGCCGACGACTACCTGGTCAAGCCCTTCGCGCTCGAGGAGCTGCTCGCCCGCGTGCGGGCGCTGCTTCGCCGAGCGGGTGAGATGTCGTCCGAGTGGCCGCTGACCTTCGCCGACCTGCGCATGGACCCGGTCAGCTATGAGGTCACCCGCGGCGATCGCGCGCTCGAGCTCACCCGGACCGAGCACCTGCTGCTCGAGCTCTTCCTCGAGAACCCGCGGCGCGTCCTCTCGCGGGAGCGGATCTTCGAGCGGGTCTGGGACTACGACTTCGGCCCGCGCTCGAAGGCGCTCGACGTCTACATCGGGTACCTGCGCCGCAAGACCGAAGCCGACGGCGAGACGCGCTTGATCCACACCGTGCGCGGCGTCGGCTACGTGCTGCGCGAGCCATGACCTTTCGCCGCCGCGTCGTCCTGCTCTCCGGGCTCGCCGTCGCCGTCGCCGTCGCCGCCGTCTCGATCGCGACCTACCTGCTCGTTCGCAGCGAGCTGCGCGGACGGGTCGACTCGGAACTGCAACGCGACGTCTCCGAGACCTTCGCCGTCCCGCTGCTCAGCTCGAGCGATCCTCCACGCCTGGTGATCAGGCGGTCGGGCGCGGGCGGACGCACCGAGCTGGTGCCCGCCGGCAATCGCCAAAGCGCCAGGGCCGTTCGCCTCTACCTGCCCAGCGGGCCCCTCGGCGGCCGCAGCGTCTACGCCCAGCTCGTCTCCAGCAACGGCAACCTGATCCGCCCCCGCGGTCCGCGCACCGACCTCCCTCAGCTCGCCGATGCGACCCAGGTGGCCGCCGGCGATCGCACGGCCTACTTCTCGGACGTTCAAGCCGGCGGCTCGCACCTGCGCGTCTACACGGCCCAGATCGAACCCGGAAGGGCGATCCAGGTGGCGCGCACGCTGAACGAGGTCGACAACACGCTCAGCCAGCTGGCCCTGATCCTGGCCCTCGTCAGCCTCGCCGGGATCGGGCTCGCGGGGGTGCTCGGCTACTTCGTTGCCCGAGCCGCCGTGACGCCGGTCGAGCGCCTCCGCCGCGCGGCCGAACAGGTGGCGACCACCCGGGACCTGAGCCGCCGGATCGACGCCACCGGCAGCGACGAGCTGGCCGCTCTGGCGCGCAGCTTCAACCTGATGCTGAACGCGCTCGAGAGCTCGCTCGACGCCCAGCGCCAGCTGGTCGCCGATGCCTCGCACGAGCTGCGCACACCGCTGGCCAGCCTGCGCACCAACATCGAGGTCCTCAGCCACACCCAGGACATCGGGGCCGACGAGCGCCGTGCCCTGCTCGTCGATGTGATCGACCAGCTCGAGGAGCTGACGGAGCTGGTCGGCGACCTCGTCGAGCTCGCCCGCGACGCCGAGCACGAGCAGGAGCCGCCGGAGGTCGTCCGCCTCGATCTGCTGGTCGCCGACGCGATCGAGCGGCGCCGCACGACGGCGGGCGACGTGCGCTTCGAGCTCGACAGCGAGCCGACCTCGGTGCGGGCGGTGGAGCGCCGCCTCGAGCGCGCCGTCGCCAACCTGCTCGACAACGCGGTCAAATGGAGCCCGCCCGGGGCCCAGGTCGAGGTCCGGGTCGGCGGCGGCGAGCTGTCTGTCCGCGATCACGGCGCCGGGATCGAGCCCGAGGACCTGCCCCACATCTTCGACCGCTTCTACCGCTCGGCGGCGGCTCGCGGGCTGCCGGGCTCGGGCCTGGGGCTGGCGATCGTGCGCCAGGTCGCCGAGACCCAGGGAGGCGAGGTCTCGGTGAGCAACGCCGAGGGCGGCGGCGCGACGTTCACCCTCCGCATGCCGGTCTTCTTACCCGACTCGTACCGCCCGCTGGCCAGCGTCTAACCCCTCCGTGCGTCAATGCCCGCGGAGGGCAATGGGCCACGTCGAAGCAGATGCGAGGGAGGCGGCTCGGCTCGAGGCGCTCGTCGGCCAGCAGCGGGCGCGCCTGCTGCGGGCGCTCGACCGGCCGCGCACCGTCGGCGAGCTCGCGCGGACCCTGATCGCGGTTCCGAGCGCCGCGACCCACCAGGTGACCGCGCTGGAGGCCGCGGGGCTCGTCGTCCGCCGTCGCGACGGACGTTGCGTGGTCGTCCACCGGACGGTGCGCGGGGCGCGCCTGGTCGAGCTGTACGAGCCCGGAACGCCTACTTCAGCGACGTGAACGCCAGGTCCCAGTTGGCGTTGAACTTGTTGACCACGCCCGCGACGTCGGCCGAGGCGATGTTCGCCTGGTTGTCCCAGATGTAGGGGATCACCGGCGCCAGGGCCATCACCTGATCATCGATGTCGCCCCAGGCCTGCTTGCGCTCGGCCGGGTCGTCGATCAGCTTCGCGGCGTCGATCGCCTTGTTCAGATCGGGATCGTCGAGCAGCGAGGCGTTCGAGTTGTTCTCCGGGATGATGTTCTCGCCGTTGAACGTGGGGTCGAACATCGATTGGCCGTCGTTGAAGTCCTTGAGCCAGCCGAAGTTCGGACAGGCGTCCGGAGTGTTCTCGGGGACCCAGCAGAACTTCGTGTACATCACGTCGTGGGTCGCCTTCTGGAGGTTGACGTCGAAACCGAGATCCTCCAGCTGGCCCTTGACGACCTCCGCCGTGTCCGCGCCGGGGGGCGAGTCGTCGCCGACCAGCGTGACCTCGCAGTCCCCCTCGCACCTGCCGCTCTCATAGCCCGCCTTGCGCATGTAGTCGGCCGCGAGCTCCGGATCGCCGTCGGGGTTGGCGAGATAATCGAGGTCCCCGGGGCCCTCCAGGCCGCCGGCCTCCTCGAAGCCCGGGAACTCGGGCGGGATGTAGTGGCTGGCGACTGGCCCCGTCAGCTCACCGCCGCGGGTGTTGCGCAGATCGGTGCGGTTGGCGTTGGCGATCACCGCCTTGCGCACGTTGATGTCGTCGAACGGCGGCGCCGCGGTGTTCAGAGCGACGTAACGGTTGCCGCCGCTCGGGGTGACGGTCAGCTGTCCGGGCTCGGCCGAGGTCGCCGCCTCCTTGATCACCGACGGCGGGGCAGTGAAGTCCCCGTTCAGCATCGCGGAGCCGGCGAGGATCTTCTTGCCGGCCGAGACGGTGTCGGCGAAGCCTTCCTGGATCGTGATCTCGTCCACGTAGGCGGGCCGGTAGTCGCCGTCTGAGGGCTTCCAGTTCGGGTTGCGCACGAGGTGGATCTCCTTGTTCGGCGTGTAGCCGGTGAGCTCGCCCGCGTCGTTGTTCTCGATCATGTACGGGCCCGTGGCGACCTGATGCTCGCCGTACGTGGACGGGTTCTGCGCGTCGTACTTCGCCGCGTACTCCTCTGGCACGGGGGCGGAGACCGGCAACGAGAGCGCACCCTCGACGCCGATCGAGGTCGTGTCGGTCAGCTGGATCACCAGGGTCGTGTCGTCGGGCGTGGTGATCCCGGCCAGGTTCGGCGCCCCGCCGGTGGGGTTGCCCTGTGCCTGCTTGACCGCGTCGTCGAAGCCGTCGATGCCCTTCATATAGGTCTGCACGTAGCCGTTGGCGACCCCGGGCAGCAGCGCCCGCTCGATCGCGTACTTGACATCGGCGGAGGTGGCGGTCCGGTTCACGGGCGGCGAGAACTCGACGTCGTCCCGCAGCTTGTAGGTGATCGTCTTGCCGTCATCGGAGACGGTCGGCTGCCCGGCCGCCAGGAGTGGCTGCGCGTCGATGTCGCCGGGTGCGTAGCCGACCAGGGGCGACTGGGTCGCGGCCGTCACCAGGTAGCCGAACTGGTAGTACGTCGCGCCGGCGTCGATGTTGTCGACGTCGCTCGCCGCGA
This sequence comes from Solirubrobacterales bacterium, assembly GCA_033856255.1. Lineage (GTDB taxonomy): Bacteria > Actinomycetota > Thermoleophilia > Solirubrobacterales > 70-9 > WHSW01. Next base: position 36,263 of record JAWVFH010000004.1, read on the forward strand.
GCACGGTCAGCGCGCCGCCGCTCTTCGCGTCCGCGGGCGCCTCGGTCTGCGGAGCGAACTCGCCCCCCGCGGGCTGGTCGGACGAGCCGACGCCGCTGCCACACCCGGCCGCCACCGCCACAGCGATCAGGGCGAGCGGGAGAGAGAGCAGGGGGCGAGCGTTGCGGTCCATCGGGGTCCTTTCCTCGACTGCGGGCGAGGTCAGGCTGGCGCTCGACGGCGCCCGGCGCAAGCTTTTGCGAGATCGTGAAAAGGCCTGCTAGCGGGCAGGAAATCCGATCGTGATCCCGATGATCGCCAGCGCCGATCCGGCGATCGCGACGATCCCGGCCTCGGTCTCGGCCGGCTCCGAGATCTCGGCGACGGCGAAACCACCGACGGCGAGCGCGGCGCCGACGGCGACGAACCACCACCAGCCGCCGCCGCGCCGGGTGCGCTCCGGCTCGGTCAGCGCGGCGCCGGCGACGAACACCGCCAGGCAGGCGATCCGCGCGCCGGTCGAGAACAGGCCGCCCATCACGATCGCCGCGGCGGCCGCGGTCAGGATCAGCGTCAGCTGAAGCCGGCGTAGCGACACGGCCGGGCGCTAGATGTCGAGGATGACCTCGCCGGTGCCGGCGTAGGTCTGGATCTCGAGCCGCAGCGGCCGGTTGTCGCCGATGTTCTGGGCGACCGGGAAGATCAGCAGCGACCCCTGGTTCGGGCCCGTCGCGGCGGTCGAGTCCGGGATCGGGATCTGGCCCTCCGCCGGCACGTCGGCGCCGACGCCGAGCGCGTAGGGGCTTTCGCTCTCGACGAAGTCGTACTTCTTGAGCAGCGTGTCGCGGACCGTGTAGTTGGTCGCCGAGAGGCGCGAATCGCCGCTCTGGTTCTCGATCACCAGGAAGACGCCGAGGTAGGAGATTCCCGGCGGCGGCGGAGGCAGGCCGACGAGGTACTCGGCGTCCTCGGTGTCCTCGGGGTTGAGGAAGCGGGTGATCTGAACGTTGTAGGAGAGCCCGGCGATCTCGATCGGCTCGCCCTCGACCGCGGCTCCCCCGTCACCGGTCGGCTCGTCGCCCGAGCCGCAGGCGGCCAGGCCACCGACGAACGCGAACAGGGCTACGGCGAGGGCTGTGGCTGCGATCCGGCGGCGCATGGCGGGCGCAAGCATATTGAGTGGCGACCGAGCCTCGCCCCAAGGCGCGGCCACTCAGCGCGCGAACGCGGGCAGCCGATCGCCGCCCGCGACGCCAACCCTCTCGACCGGGGTTCCCGCCTCCGCGAGCGCCCGCAGGCGCAGCATCGCCCGCTTCCAGTCGCGGCCCAGCCGGCGGTGGGAAATCCGATCGCGGAGCTTGTCGTTGAGTCTCGCCGGCTCGGTCCAGAAGGTGACGGTGGCCTCGCAGCTCGTCGGCGAGGCGCCCTCCGCGAGCTCCCAGACGGTGAACACCGGGACCCGGTTCGAGCGGCCGCCGTGCCCCTCCTCGCGGATCAGGTGCGGGCGCTCGGCGGTGACGATCGCGGTGTCCATCCAGTGCTCGGCGCGGTCGAGGCGAAAGCGCGCGGTGGCGCCCACCCCGCGCGGGTTCATCCGCTGCAGGCGAAAGCCGGTGATGAAGTGATCGGTGACGGCGGGGCGCAGCGAGAGGTCGGCCAAGAGGTCGAAGACCCGCTCGCGCGGCACGTCGATCAGCACGCTGGAGGAGATCGGTCGCAAGGCGGCGATTCTATTCGCAGGGCCGGGGCGACGATTCCGCAATTTCCGTGCAAAGCGGGCCGTCCTCACTGGACGGTTTGTCCACCCTCGTTAAGATCCTCACAAGTGGGGTAGCTGACCGACCGTGCTGACCGAAGGCTCTACCACATCTCCACAGGAGATCCACCAATCCGGTGAGCAGATCACCGAACCGTTTCCTGGATCCCTCTCCTGCCTCGGCTGCGGGTTCGCGATCTCGGCCACCGGGGTGGGGGCGCTGCCCGAGTGCCCGAACTGCGCGGGACACGAGTTCCGGCGCGCCTCGATCTTCGACCCGCGCCCGACCGTCGACGTGGATGCGCTCGACGTCGCCGAGACGGCGCCAGAGTGGCTCGCCGAGGCGCGGGCCGAGCTCGACCGCGCCGGCCACTACCTGGCGTTCGACGAGGGCGACGGCGACTACGCGGTCCTCCGGCTGCAGCCCGGCTGGACCCGGATCGGCCGCTCCGGCACCGCCGACGTCCAGTTCGACGACGCGACCGTCTCGCGCCGCCACGCACTCGTCGTGCTCACCGACTCGGGCGAGTTGCGGGCGCTCGACGATCGCAGCCTCAACGGCCTGTTCGTGAACGGCGAGCGGGTCGAGTGGGCACCGCTCGGCGACGGCGACGAGCTGGAGATCGGCCGTTACCGCCTCCACGTCCTCGTGGCGTAGCCGTTCTTCGGCCGCCCAGCGAACGACGAACGTGGGTTGAGTCCCCTCCTGGGTGTCCTAATCGACTTTTGTGGCGGCCCCGGAGCGCGGAGCTGCGCTACAGCTCGCGTTCGTAATAGAGCATCTTCGGCCCGTCGGGCCGGCCCTCGCGGTTGGTGAACCCGGCGCTCTCGTAGAGGGCAAGGGCGGCGGTGTCGTCCTCGCTCGTGTTGAGCCCGATGTTCATCGCCCCGCGCTCGCGCGCGTGCTCCATTGCCGCCTCGAGCAACGCACGACCCAGGCCCTCGCCGCGGCGCTTTGGGGCGATGTAGAGCTCCTCGAGGTAGGCCTCGGAGCCGTCGCTCCACATCGACGGGAAGAACCGCAGCTGAGCGATCCCGAACGGGTCGTCGCCAATCAGCAGAACCGTGACCTCCTCGTCGCCGATCAGCCGCCTCGCCCGCTCAGTGAGCTTCTCGACCCCCGGTGTGAACTCGTCGAACTCGCTGTTGAAGGCGTCGAGGAGCCGGGCGACCTCAGCGGCTTCGTCGGCGGTCGCTCGGCGGATCACTCGGTCGAGATGTTCGGGTCGGCCTGCACGCGCTCGGGGATGATCATCAGGAAGTGCTCGGCGGCCGCGGCGGCGAGGCCGGCGATCCGCTCCGCCTCGGCGTCCTGGTCGGTCACCCGCAGCTCGCCCCCGTAGTGGCCGAGCAGGTCCTCGATGTCGAGCACGCCCTCGGCGTCGAGCTCGGCGACGCTCACCTTGGCGCCCTCGCCCAGGCGCGCCTCGATCGTCACCCGGTCGAGGTTCCAGTCGGGGTTCTGGCGCACGTAGACGCGCCCGCCGGTCATCCCGGCGCAGGCCCACGGGCCGATGTCGCCGAGGACGACGGCGCGGCCCGAGGTCATGTACTCGAACGCGAACCCCTTCGCGTTCGCGCGGTCCGAGACGCAGCCGAGCGAATCGTCGAGGGGCGCGGCCGGCTCGCCGCCGAGGACGACGTCGGCTCCGGAGAGGCGGATGCAGAAGCGCGAGTCGGCCGAGCCCTGAACGAATAGCCGCCCCCGCTGCGCCCCGTAGGCGAATGACTTGCCGACCGAGCCGTTCAGCCGCTGTCCGTTCGCCCCCTTGCCCTTCAGGATCGAGACCGTGCCCCCGAGCATCGTCTTGCCGACCCCGTCCTGGGCGCCGCCCTCGACCCGGACGACGAGCCCGTAGGCGTTGAAGGCACCGAATCCCTGGCCGGCGACCGAGCCGCCGTTGAAGTCGAGCTCGGCTAGCACGTCGAGCGACCCTTCCGGCGCCCCGTCGTAGATCCGCGCCCTCGCGATCGCGCCCGCGAGCTCGGCGCCGAGGACGCGGTCGTTGGCGTCGGTCGGACGCGGGAACTCGAGCCGCACCCCGGGCTCAGCGGCGATGCGGCCTGCCAGCTCGGCGATCTGGGCCGAGGCCTGCTTCGGCTCCATCCGAATCGGCCGTGACCGCACCAGGCCGGCCTCGGCGCGAACCTCGACCGGCTCCGGCTCGGCGACCGGGAGATCGACCGGGGCCAGCTCGAGGAACTCGTCCAGGGGCGAGATCAGCCCGCCGAGGTCGATCCGGTCGCCGCGCGCCACCTGTTCGAGCAGGTCGTAGCGGCCGACCAGGTCCTGGGTGCGCTCGTAGCCGAGCTCGGCGGTCAGGGCGCGGACCTCCTCGCCCATCGCCGCGAAGAAGCGCGCGCAGCTGGAGGCCGCCGTCGTCACCTCCTGCGGCGTGAACTTCTTCAGCCCGTGCTCGGTCGCCTGCTCGGGCGTCTCGATCTGGGTCGCGATCCCGACGTGGCAGGTGTCGAGCTGGCAGCCGCGGCAGATCGTGCAGCCGAGCGAGACCATCGCCAGGGTGCCGAAGGCGACCCGGTTGGCGCCCATGCAGGTCAGCTTCACGATGTCGTGGGCGTGGCGGTACCCGCCGTCCGCCCAGATCTCGACCCGGTTGCGGATCCCGGCCTCCATCAGCGCCCGGTGCACGAGCCGGGTCCCGATGTCCGAGGGCAGGCCGACGTGGCGCAGGGCGTGCTGGCGGGCGGCGCCGGTGCCGCCCTCGAATCCGGAGAGGGTGATGATGTCGGCGCCGGCCTTGGCGATCCCGAGCCCGATCGTGCCGATGTTCGGGACCACCGGCACCTTGACCGAGACCCGCAGGTCGGGGTTCACGGTCTTCAGCTCGTCGATCAGCTCCGCCAGGTCCTCGATCGAGTAGAGGTCATGGTTGTTGGAGGGCGAGATCAGGTCCGTGCCGGGGCTCGCGTTGCGGGCGGCGGCGACCTTCTCCGAGACCTTCTTGCCGGGCAGGTGGCCGCCCTCCCCCGGCTTCGCCCCCTGGCCGATCTTGATCTCGGCCAGGTAGGAGGAGTTCAGCATCTCGGCCGAGACGCCGAAGCGGCCGGAGGCGACCTGCTGGCCGCGCCACTTGCGATAGCGGCCGTACATGTCGCGGATCTCGCCGCCCTCGCCGTTGATGCAGAGGATGTTGATCTGCTTCGCCGCCTCGGCGTAGGAGCGGAAGGCGGGCTCGGACTGCGAGCCGAAGCTCATCGAGCTGATCACGATCGGGTAATCGTGATGGCCGACGCTCGTGTCAACCAGACCCGGGTCGATCGCTGGCCGATCGGACCGGACGTTCATTATGTGGCGCATCGAGATCGGGCTCTCGGTCTCGAGCTCGCGGACCTTGACCGAGTAGTCCTCGTAGCTCGACGAGCCGTTCGCGGCCGCGATCGCCGCCTTGTAGACCTTCGGGTAGAAGCGGAACGTCTTCGCCGGCTTCGCGCCGTCCTCGTCACCGCGCACGATCGCCAGGCGCTGGTCGGTGTCGGCGTCGAGGTCGGAGAACCCCACGCCGGCCTCGGCCGAGGCGGCGAACGCCTGGGTCTGGAAGATCTCGGCGAGCTCGGGCTTGATCCCGATCGAGGAGAACTGGCGCGCGTAGCCGCGCACCTCGTGGATGCCGATCGTCGAGATCACCTTCTCGATCCCCTTGCTGAGGCCGGCGCAGATGTTGGCGAGGTCCTGGGAGTAGTCGTCGACGCAGACCACCTCCAGCATCACGTAGGGGTTGACGCCGTTGGCGCCGAGGCCGAGCGCGAGAACGACGTCGTGGACGTTGCGGATCGCCGCCGACCGGAGCACGATCGAGCAGCGCCGGCGCAGGTTCTCCTCGCCGGGCTCGACCCTGAACGTCTTCAGCGCCTGGTCGATCGCCGAGGTCGCGAGGTGCGGGTCGAGGTAGCGGCGCTCACCGTCGTAGACGGTGCGATCGGTGAGCACGACGAGCTCGGCGCCGCCGCGGACCACCTTCGCCGCCTCCTGCTTGAGCCGCTCGATCGCCCCGGCCGTGGTCTCGGACTCGAGCAGGGCGATGTCGAGGGCGGCTGCGCGGCCGCGGAACTCCTCCCACAGGTCCTCGATCAGGTAGGTCTGGTGCGGGCGGGCGATCTCGCGGTAGGTGGTGTCGGAGAGCGGCGCGAGCTCGTGGTGGCCGCCGAGGATGACCGGGAACGAGGTTTCGACCGTGTGCGTGTCGGTGGCGGGATCGTGCAGCGTCGGCCGGCGGCCGAAGACGGCGCGGGTCGAGAAGTGCTCCATCTCGCGCTCGCGGTCGATGGCCGGGTTCGTGACCACGGCAACCGTCTCCTTGAAGTAGTCGGCGAGGTTCTGACGCTCCGGGCTGAGCGCGGCGAGCGGGCCGTCGTAGCCCAGCGACCCGATCGGCTCGGCGCCGTTGGTCGCCATCTGCTGGCAGAGCTTGACGTCGTCGCGCTGCCAGCCGAAGCCGGCGAGCAGGTTCTCGGGCACCTTGACCGGCTCCGCCGGGCCGGCGTCGCTGTAGCCGGGGACCTCGCGCCCCTCGAGCGGCCCGCCGGTGCGCAGCGCCCGGTCGTACGGCGCCACGGTCTGGGCGCCGGTGCGCTCGAGCCAGCGGCGGGCGACCTCGTGCTGCATCTCCGCGTGCGACCACAGCCGCGCCCTCCGCGCGCCGGCGTCGATCGTCACCATCGCCTTCTCCCCCGGCCCCAGCGGCAGCGGCTCGGAGACCATCTCGTGGACGCTGACGATCCCGGGCTCCGAGCTGAAGATGAAGTCGTCGGCGGTCTCGACCCGCCAGAGCGGCCGCAGCCCGAGAGCGTCGGCCGAGAACACGCACTCGTCGTCGTGGCGCGCGATCAGCGCCACGGGCCCCTGCGCGAACGGCCCCATCACCTCGCGCATGTACATGAAGAAGGGGTGCAGCTCCGCCGGAAGCGAGCGGATCTCGTTGACGACCGGCGGCACGACCAGCTCCATCGCCTCGGCCAGCGACAGCCCCTCGGCGCGGACCAGGTGCTCGATCGTCCGGTTCAGGTCCTGGCTGTCGGAGCCCCCCGCGGGGATCGTCACGCCCAGAGCCCGGGCCTCCTGGCGCAGCTGCTCGATCGTGTTGATCTCGCCGTTGTGGCCGAGGACCGAGAACGGCTGCACGCGCCGGAAGGAGGGCCAGGTATTGGTCGAGTAGCGGTTGTGCCCGAAGCAGGCGGCCGTCTCGAAGCGCTCGTCGGTGAGGTCGGGGTAGTACTCGCCGAGCACGCGCGGCGCCCCCATCACCTTGTAGACGCAGGTGGTCGCCGAGAACGAGGGCACGTGGAAGCCGAGCTCCGACTCGAGCTCGCCGCTGAGCGCGAGGAGGTCGCGGTTGATCCGCTGCTCGGAGGAGAGCAGGCCGCCGAGCTGCCAGAAGTGGGGCTCCTCCTCGCGCGCGGTGGCTCCCAGGGCCTGCGATTCGACCGCGCCCAGCCGCTCGGCGAGGATCCGCAGGCCGGCCCTCGCGAGCAACTCGCGGGCGTCGTGCATGGCCTGCTCGAGGTCGGCCGAGCGCTCGACGAACAGATGGGCGACCGCGAACGCCGGCTCGTGGACGAGCGCCGGGTTGTGGCCGCCCGCCCGCACCTCCTCGGCCCAGATCCGCCGCGGGATGTCGACGAGGATTCCGCAGCCGTCGCCCTCGCCGTCGACGTTGCCCGCCCGGTGGAGCATCTTCTGGAGGTTGCGGAGCGCCAGCGCCACGGGCTCGCGGCTCGGCGTCGCGTCCTTGCGGACCGAGGCGTAGATCGCACAGGCGTCGTGATCGTCGACCGACGGCGGCGAGACCAGCGGGCGCCAGGGCAGGTGCGGGGAGTAACGCTCGACGTATGAGATTTTGGGACCTCCCGGGGTCCGCGCCTTCTTCGAGCGGGCGCGCGACGGGATCAGGGGCGGATCGATTATAGGATCGCCCGATGGCGACAACGATCGCGGTGCTGTCCCAGAAGGGGGGAACGGGCAAGACGACGCTGACGCGCTCCCTCACCGACGTCTTCGGCCGCCTCGGCCTCGATGTGCTGGCGGTCGACGCCGACCCGCAGGGCAACCTCTCCGACTACTTCGACACGGACCCCGACGCGCAGCCGACGCTCGCCGACGTGCTCCAGGGCCAGGTCCGCGCCTCCGAGGCGGTCCACGGCCAGGTGATCCCCGCGAACATGCGGCTGGCCGAGGCGGAGCTGATGCTCGCCGGCAAGATCGGCCGCGAGGTGACCCTGCGCAACGCGCTCCGCGACCTGAAGCGCGAGCGCGACGTGATCCTGATCGACTGCCCGCCGACCCTGGGGCTGCTTTCCGTCAACGCCCTGGTCGCCGCCGACTACGCGCTGCTGACGACCGAGGCCCAGTACTTCTCGCTGCAGGGCGTCGAGCAGGCGATGGAGGTGGTCGAGCTTGCCCGCGACTCGCTCAATCCCGAGCTGGAGCTGCTCGGGGTCGTTCTCAACATCGCCAACATGCGCACCAAGCACGCCCGCCACACGCTCGAGGCCCTGCGCGAGCGCTTCGGCGACAAGGTCTGCCGGACCGTGATCCGCCAGTCGATCGCCTACGCCGAGTCGGCCGAGCGCGCCGTCCCGATCCTCGACTACCGCCCCGACCGCGGCGCCGACTACCTGTCGCTCGCCGGCGAGCTCCTGCGGCGCCTCTCGCGCCAGGACCTGCTCGAGCAGCTCGACGAGCTCTCGACCGAGCTCGTCCCGGCGGGCGCTTCCGGCTAGGCGCGCCGGTGGGCGACCCGCTGGAGCAGCGCGACGAGCTCGAGCGGACGCTGGCGCTCGCCGCCAGGGAAGCTTCCGCCTACGCCGCCGGCCTCGCCGCCGAGCCGGTGCTGATCCCGGGCACGGAGGAGCGGCTCGCCGCGATCGACGAGCCACTGCCCGAACGGGGCGTGGGGGCGCCGGCCGCTGTGTCCGAGCTCGCCGCCCACGGGCGGGCGGCGGCAACGCGCTCCAGCGGGCCTCGCTTCTTTCATTTCGTGATGGGCGGGACGACGCCGGCCGCCCTCGGCGCCGACTGGCTCACCTCCGCCTTCGATCAGGTGGCGTTCGGCTGGGCGTCGTCGCCGCTCGGATCGAAGCTCGAGGGCGTTGCGGTGCGCTGGCTGCGAGAGCTGTTCGAGCTTCCCGACGAGTTCGCGGGCGTCCTGGTCAGCGGCGCCACGATGGCCAACTTCACCGGCCTGATCGCGGCGCGCAGCTGGTGGGGCGAACGCCTCGGGCTCGACGCCGACGAGGCCGGCCTGGTGGGCGCGCCCGCGCCGCGGATCCTGACCAGCGGCTACATCCACCCGAGCGCCATGCAGGCGATCGGGATGGTCGGCCTCGGGCGGGCGAACGTCAGGCGGCTGACCCGCGACAGCGTCGGCCGCCTCGACCTGGAGGCGCTCGAGGCCGCGCTCGGCGAGGCGGGGCCGGCGATCGTCATCGCCAACGCCGGCGAGGTCAACGCCGGCGACTTCGACCCGATCGCCGAGATCGCCGAGCTCACCCGCGCCCACGACGCCTGGTTGCACGTCGACGGGGCGTTCGGGCTCTTCGCCCGGCTGGCGCCGGCGACGCGAGGGCTGACCGAGGGTGTCGAGTACGCCGATTCGATCACCGTCGACGCCCACAAGTGGCTCAACGTCCCCTACGACTGCGGGGTCTCCTTCGTGCGCGAGCCGGCCCGCCTGGCGCGGGCGCTCAACGTCGGAGCGCCGTACCTGCCGGCGCCCGACGATCCGCGCCCGAACCCCGGGTTCCTGACCCCGGAGAACTCGCGCCGCGCGCGGGCGCTGAACATCTGGGCCACCCTGCGCGCCTCCGGGCGCGAGGGACACCGGGCGATGGTGGAACGGCACCTCGAGCTGGCCCGGCGGCTGGGCGAGCGGGTCGACCGTGAACCGGCGTTCGAGCGCCTCGCCGACGTGCAGCTGAACATCGTCTGCTTCAGGGCAGCCCCGCCCGGCGTCGCGGAGGCCGACCTCGACGAGCTCAACCGGCGCCTCGGCGACCGCCTGCTGGCCGACGGCCGCGTCTTCTGCGGAACGACCTCCTACGACGGCAAGGTGGCCTTCCGGCCCGCGTTCGTCAACTGGCAGACGACCGAGCCCGACGTGCAGATGCTGATCGACGTACTCGCCGAGCTACTGGAGGAGGAGCAATGAGCGAAGCCGACTCACCCGAGGCCCTGGAGGCGGCGATCGGTCGCTACAACCAGGCCTGGAACGCCCACGACCTGGACGCGATCATGGCCATGCACGCGCCCGACATGGTGTTCGAGAACCACACGGCCCACGAGCGCGCCGAGGGCGAGGCCGTTCGCGCCCACATCGGGTCGATCTTCGAGACCTGGCCCGACATCCGCTTCGACGGCCGGCGCACCTATTGCCGAGACGGCCTCGTCGTCCAGGAGTGGACGGCGACGGCCACGCACGCGAACGAGATGCGCCGCGGCGACCTCGTCGCCGAGCCGACGGGCAAGACCGTGACCTGGGACGGCCTCGACGTGATCCCGTTCTCAGACGGCCTGGTGAAGCGCAAGGACGTCTACTCGGACTCGGTCACGATCCTGAGCGCGCTCGGCCTGCTCTGAGGAGGCAGGGAACGCCCATGACTCTCAAACGGATGGACAACGTTCTCATCGTTGTCGACGACCTCGAGGCCGCCAAAGCGTTCTTCGCCGAACTCGGCATGGAGCTGGAAGGCGAGACGCAGGTCGAGGGGCCCTGGGTGGACCGCACCGTCGGGCTCAACGACGTCCGTGCCGACATCGCCATGCTGCGGACCCCGGACGGCCACGGCCGGGTTGAGCTGACGAAGTTCCACACGCCCCCGGCGGTCAGAGCCGAGCCGGAAAACGCGCCGGCGAACGCGCTGGGCATACGCCGCATCATGTTCGCGGTCGACGACATCGACGACGTCGTCGCCCGCCTGCAAAGCCACGGTGCCGAGCTCCTCGACGAGATCGCGCAGTACGAGGACCTCTACCGGCTCTGCTTCCTGCGTGGCCCCGAGGGCATCATCATCGGACTGGCCGAGGAGATCGGGTGAGGGATTACGTGCGAGCGATTCCCTCAGCGCCACGGATGGCCCGACCGACCACGAGCCCGACCGAGGTGTTGGCGACTCCCAGCACGGCAGCCATCGCAAGCGTCCCGGACTCGGTCGAGATGTCGGCGGCGATGACGACCGCCCAAACGACCCCCATCGCGATCGGCAGCCAAAGGGGAGTCCGGCGGGCAATGAGCCCGGCCGCCAGCCCTACCAGCAAGAGCCCCGGGAGCACGACGGGATGGTACCTGTGGCCTAGTGCCGTTTGGCCACGGTGAAGACGGCATGCCCGGTGTCGAGCTCCTGGCTCGCGAACAGCGGGCAGGGGGTGGGCGTCTGGCCCTCGACGGGCGGCGGGCAGTACGGCCCCCGCTCCAGGAACACGGTCACCCGGTGCGAGCCCCGGCACCAGCCGCGAGCCGGCGGCGTCAACGGGACCTGCTGCGTCGCGCCCGCGGTGCCGGTCTCGATGATCGGCGGTTGGTCCGGCATGCACGACGCGCTCGCCGTGCGCGGCGGTGTGATCTCGACTCGGTAGTCGACCGCGTAGACCCCCTGGTGGCCGGGCGTCTCGCGGAGGGTGAAGGTGAGCGTGAAGGGGGTGTGGCGATGGCCGTTGGCCGGCTGGATCTGCGGGTGGGTGCGTTCCCCTTTCAGCTCGCCGTGGCCCTCGGCGACCGCGGCGCTGGCCGCGCCAGCCACCAGCGCCAGGATCAGGACAGCGATCCGACGCGCATGCATGGCTGAAGCGTACGCGCTCGGGGCTTCAGTTTGAGCGTGTTTTGGCCGATCAACCAGTCGTGGCACCAAAGGGAGGCTCGGCCGCGGCGATCACCGCCGCATTTCGTCAGGACCAGGCGCACGCGTACGAGGGCGCCGACCCGGCGAACGCGGTTCGCCTCGTAGCCCTGCTCTGGCTTCTGAGCGGTGTGCTGACGCTCCTGTTCGCCCCTGTGGAGGCGCCCGCCACCGCTCTCGGCATGGCTGCCGTGGTTGCGATCGGGCTGCTCAGCATCGGCGGCGCGATTGGCCTCCTGCGGCACAAGTCCGCGATCAGCGTCCCCGGCCTGCTCGAGGTCAGCTACGCCGGCCTGGTTCAGGTTGCGATCCTGGTCTCGCTCGGCGGCGGCGCGGGGAGCGCCTACCAGAAGCTCTACCTGCTCTGGATCGGATCGGCGATGGGCGTTCACCCCCCGCGCCGGGCACTGGCCTTCCTCGGCGCAACCGCTCTCGCCGTCAGCGCCCCGCTGCTCTATGACGGCTGGACGGCTGCGGGCGCGGCGAACATCGTCACCAGCCTCCTGCTCTGGGCCGCGCTCGGGATGGCGACGCTGTCCTTGATGGTCACGGTTCGCTCGCAGCGGATCAGGGCGCGCGCGGACGAGCTCCGCGAGCATGAGCTCGCTCGCGGGGATTCGCTCACCGGGCTCGGCAACCGGCGCGCCTTCGACGAGGCGCTGGACCACGAGATCGCACGCAGCCGGCGAGCGGGCTCGACCGTGAGCGTGATCCTGATCGACGTCGACCGGCTCAAGTTCGTCAACGACCGCTGGGGTCACGTCGAGGGCGATCGCTGCCTCGTCGACGTGGCCCAGGCGATCGCGAAGGGCGTTCGGGCCGGAGACCGGTCCTTTCGCTGGGGCGGGGACGAGTTCGCCGTCCTGCTCCCCGACACCGATCTCAGCGGCGCCGAGGCGGCGGCCGAGACCGTGGCGGCGATGGTGCAGCAAACCTGCGTCGACGGCGACGGGGCTCCGCTGTCGGTCTCGGTCGGGCCGGCCGAGGTCAGCCTCGGGACGGACTCCGCGGAGCTCGTCGCGCGGGCCGACATCGAGCTGATGGCGAGCAAGCGCAGGTCGGCCAACGGCGAGGCGATCCCGATCTCCCAACGGGCCGCCGCTCTGGTCTCCGGGGGCGAGGATGACAATGGCCCGAACTAGCCTCAGGGGGCTCCTGGCCCGGATCCGGGCGGTACTGCCGCAGGGCAACACGCTCCCGCACGAGATCTGGCTGCGGCGTCACACCTGGCTGGTCGCGCTGCTCGCCGCGCAGGGCGTCGGCATGACCATCTACGCGCTGGTCGAGGGCTTCCCGCTCCTGCACAGCATCCAGGAGGGCGGGGTCCTCGTCGTCTTCGCGGCCGCCGCATGGATCGTGCGCGACCATCAGCGCCTCGCCGGAGTGGTCTGCTCGATCGGGCTGATCACGACGTCGGCGGTCCTCGTTCACGTCTCGGGAGGCCTGATCGAGGCTCACTTCCACTTCTTCGTGATGATCATCCTGCTCACCCTGTACGAGGATTGGATCCCCTTCCTGATCGCCGCCGGTTACGTCCTCGTTCATCACGGGGTGATGGGGGCGATCGACCCGGGCTCGGTCTACAACCATCCCGACGCGATCGCTCACCCGTTCAAGTGGGCCGCGATCCACGCCGTCTTCGTCGGCGCCGCCGCGGCCGCCGCCGTGGTCACCTGGAGGCTGAACGAGACCTACCGGGGCGAGACCGAATCGGCACTGGCGCTGGCCCGCGACCGCGAGCAGTCGCTGGTGCAGGCGCAGGACCTCGCCAAGCTCGGCGGCTTCGAGTACGTGATCGCAACCCAGGAGGTGGTCTGGTCGAAGCAGCTGTTCGCTGTCCTCGGGCTGGACCCGGAGACGTACCGTCCGGCCGCGGACACGTTCCTGGGGATCATCGACCCGGCCGACCACGATCAGCTCGCCAACGCCTACCTGCGCGCGATCGAGTCCCGCGGGACCTTCTCGACCCAGTGCCGCTACCCGCATCCCGACAGCACGGTCCGAATCCTCCAGATCCGCGGCGAGGTGATCACCGACGACGACCAGGTCCCGGTCGGGGTCGCCGGCACCTTCCAGGACGTCAGCGAAGGCGAGCGCGTCCGCGAGATCGCCCTCCGTCGCGCGGCCGCCCAGCGCGCCGTGGCCGAGCTCGGCGAGCGAGCCCTCGGCGCCACCGACCTCAACGACCTCTTCGCCGAGGCGGTGGAGAGCATCTCCTCCGTCCTCCGCGTCTCGATGGCGGCGGTGAGCGAATGGCTGCCCGACGATGACGAGTTCGTGATCCTCGCCGAGAGCGGCCTTGAGGGTGCGGCCGGTACGCACTATCCGGGCAGCCGCGGATCGCAATCGGGCTACACGCTGCTGACCGGAAAGCCGGTCGCGGTCCCGGATTGGTCGGAGGAAACGCGGTTCGGCACTCCCTCGATGGTCGATCGGTTCGGCGTCGCGAGCGGTGTGACCGTCGTCGTCAAGCAGCGAGACAGGCCGTTCGGCGTGCTCGGCGCCTTCGGCGGAGAGCCCCGCAATTTCGACGCTGACGAGATCAGCTTCGTGCAGTCGGTCGCCAACGTCCTCTCCGCGGCGAGCAACCGGATGGAGGCCGAGGCGGAGATGCGCCATCAGGGCCTGCACGACCCGCTCACCGGGCTGCCCAACCGGGTTCTGTTCGTCGACCGGCTCGACCAGGCCCTGGCGCACGCGACGCGAGACGGCGAGCAGGTGGGCGTGCTCTTCTGCGACCTCGACCAGTTCAAGCTCGTCAACGACAGCCTCGGCCACGACGCGGGCAACGAGCTCCTGAAGGCGATCGTGCCGCGCCTCCGCGGGCTCTTGAGCCCCGGGGACACGCTGGCGCGCTTCGGCGGCGACGAGTTCGGGATCCTGATCAGCGACGTGGGATCGGTACGAGAGGTGACCCGCATGGCGGAGCAGGTCGCGGCTGCGCTGAGCGCCCCATTCGTCCTTCGCGACGGTGAGCACTTCGTCACCGCATCGACGGGGATCGCGATCGGTGACGGGACCGAATCACCCGAGGCCGTGATCCGCGATGCGGACCTCGCCATGCACAGGGCGAAGGAACGCGGTCGCGGACGTTACGAGATCTTCGACCACCTGATGCGAGAGCGCGCGGTCGACCATCTGCGGACCGAGAACCAGCTGCGCCGTGCGCTGGAGCGCGACGAGCTGCGCGTCCACTATCAGCCGATCGTCTCCATGACCAGCGGGGCGATCGCCGGCTTCGAGGCGCTGGTTCGCTGGCAGCATCCCGAGCGTGGCCTGCTGCCACCCAGCGAGTTCATCCCGGCGGCCGAGGAGAGCGGCCTGATCGTCGAGCTCGGCGATCGCGTGCTCGAGCTCGCCTGCGAGCAGACGGCCAAGTGGCAGAAGGACTGGCCCGACGCGGCGCCGATCGGGATCTCGGTCAACATCTCGGCCCGCCAGCTCGCCCACCCCGGCTTCCCCGACCGCGTCCTCGAGGTGCTCACGCAAACGGATCTCCAGGCCGTTTCGCTGCGGCTCGAGGTGACGGAGACGACCCTGGTCGAGGAGCTCGAGGGATCGGTGAACAACTTTGCCCGCCTGAAGGAGCTCGGGGTGGGCGTCGCGCTCGACGACTTCGGGACCGGATTCTCGTCGCTCGGATATCTGCGCCGCTTCCGGTTCGACCAGCTGAAGATCGACCGCTCGTTCATCGACCAGATCTCGGTCGACGCCAACGCCGCGATCGTCGCCGCCGTGGTCGGGATCGCCGAGGCATTGGACCTGCAGGTCGTCGCCGAGGGAATCGAGACCGAGGCCCAGCTCGAGGCGGTCGCGGCGCTCGGCTGCCACTACGCCCAGGGTTATCTCTTCTCGCGCCCGGTCCCGGCGACCGAGGCCGCGGCTCTGCTTCGCGGGGCGCGTCTGCCTGGAAGCACCGCCGGCGAGCGCGCCCGCGCCTAGCCCGCCGCGCTAGAGCTCCGGGACGTCGGCCCCCTGTGGGCTGAAGGGGACGCGACGGACCTCGGCCCAGCCGCGGGCCGCGTCGACGGCCGCCTCGACGACCTTCCCGGTGTCCTGCCAGAAGCTCCACAGCATCACCGACGGGCCGGCCCCGGAGATCGTCGCCCCGATCGCTCCCAGGTCGCGCGCCCGCTCGACCAGCTCCATCGAGCGCTCGTAGAGGTGACGCCGGGCCGGCTGGTGGAGGCGATCGGCGAGGCCGCGGCCGATCAGGGCGAGGTCGGAGCGCTCCAGCCCGAGCACCAGCTGGCTCGCGGCGGCGACGTTGGCGACCGCGTCGGTGATCGGGATCGCCGCCGGCAGCGCCGCCCGGGCCTCGGCGGTGGGCACGGTGTCGTCGGGAATCACGAGCACCGCCTCCACCCCCTCCGGCGGCTCGAGGCGAACCGGCGGCGACAGCTCGGCGGCGCCGTCCGCGGCCGGACAGAGGACGAAGCCGCCATAGAGGGCCGCGGCGACATTGTCGGGATGGCCCTCGAGCTCGACCGCGTGGCGGTACAGCGCCTCGCGCTCGAGCCCGAGCTCGTACATGTGGTCGGCGGCCACGAGGCCGGCGACGATCGCCGCCGCGCTCGAGCCCAGGCCGCGGGCGAGCGGGATGTCGCTGCGGATCTCGAACCGCAGGCCGTCGGCCGGGTGCAGGTGCTCGAAGGCCCGTACGCAGAGGTTCGAGCGGTCGGTGGGCAGGTCCGGTCCCGCCTCGACCGCGAACTCCCCGGCCTCCGTGACCTCGAGCTCGAGCTCGAGCTGCAGGGCCGCCGCGAGCACGTCATAGCCGGGCCCGAGGTTCGCCGACGACGCCGGGACGCGGACCAGTCGACGCCTGGCGGTCATCTCCACTTGATCGAGCAGCCGACCGGCTCGGTGCTCGGCGGGGCGGGGTCGCCGGCAAGCACGGCGTCGAGCGCCGCACGCAGCCACTCGGCGCGCCGGCCTGGGTCCTGGTGGTCGGCGTCGGGGGCGCCCTCGTAGACGATCCGCCGCTCGGCGTCGAGCACGAACAGGTGAGGCGTGGTGCGCGCGCCCCAGGCGCGGGCCGTGTCCTGGGTGGAATCGAACAGGTACGGAAACGGCCACCGCTCGCGCTCGACCCGCTCCCGCATCGCGTCCGGCCCGTCGGCGGGATAGCGCTCCGGGTCGTTGGAGCTGACCGCGAGGAAGCGAACCCCCCGGTCGGCGTAGTCCTCGGCGACCTCGACCAGCCGCGGGTGCCAGGCGAGCGCGTAGGGGCAGTGGTTGCAGGTCCAGACGACGACCGTCGCCGGCGCCTCGCCCGGGCCGGCGTCCAGCGTCCGCACGGCCCCCTCGGTATCGGGCAGGGACAGCGGCGGCGCCTGCCGCGCTTCGGGCTGCTCAGCTTCGCTCATTCGTCTCCTCCGGGTGCTCCTGCGCCGCGGCCAGCGCGTCGGCGACCTCGGCGGGGTCGGGAAGCGCCGAGATCCGGCCGTCGCGGAGCCGGTAGACCCGGCACGTTAGCCCGCCGGGGTGATCACCCGGCTCCTGGATGTCGCGCCCGTCGACCCGGATCGTCGGCGAGCCGGGGAAGCGCTCGGCCGCGGCCTCGGCCTCGGTGCGGATCTCGCGCAGCACCAGCCGGCCGGGGTCGATGCCGGCGAGCTCCATCTGCTCCCGGACGATCTCGGTCGCCCGCCCCCAGGACGGGCAGCCGCTCCACCACAGCAGCTCGACCCGCATCGGCTCAAATCTAGGCGAGCAGCCGTTCGACCTCGCCGAGCAGCGCCTCGGCCTCGAACGGCTTCTTCATGAACCCGTCGGAGTCGACCCCGTGGCGGCGGATCTCGCGCTCGTCGTCGATCGTCGCGGTCAGGATCAGGACCTTGACCTCGGCGGTCGTCGCGTCGGCCCGAAGGCGCTGCAGGATCTCGTACCCGGCGAGTCCCGGCATCCGGCCGTCGAGCACGCAGAGGTCCGGGAGCCGGTCGCGGATCAGCTCCAGGGCGCGCTCGCCGTCGGCCGCGGTGATCACCTCGTAGCCGGCCCGGCCGAGGACGATCGCCACCAGCTCGACGATGTCGCGCTCGTCGTCGGCGACGACGACCAGCTTGTCCGTGTTCATCGCTCCTCAGCCCGCCTGGTCGAGACGTCGCGGCGCTCCGCCGTCGGCCGTGGCCGCGCCCGCCGGTCGGCCCGCGCCCCCGCCTGCAGGGGAAGCAGCACCCGGAAGGTGGTCCCCCTGCCGAGTTCGCTGTCGACGGTGATCGTTCCGCCGTGGGCGTCAACGATCGCCTTCACGATCGTCAAGCCTAGACCGGTTCCCTGAATGTGGCGGCGTTCGGCTTCGCGGGCGCGGAACATGCGCTCGAACAGGCGCCCCGTGTCCTCGGCCGGAATCCCGATCCCGGTGTCGGCGACGGCCACCTCGGCCAGCTCCCCGGCAGCCGACGCGCTGATCGCGACCTCGCCGCCCGCGGGCGTGAACTTGATCGCGTTCGAGACCAGGTTCTCGAGCACCTGGCGCAGGCGGTGAGGGTCGCCGGCGATCACCGGCGCCCCGTCGCGGTCGAGCGTGATGCTCACCCCGGCGTTGGCGGCGTCCGGGGCCATCGCCTCCGCGGTCGCGTCGGCGATCTCCCCCAGATCGGCCTCCCCGAGCTCGATCTGGAAGGTCCCTGCAGTGATCCTGGTCAGCATCAGCAGGTCGCCGACCAGGTTCAGCTCGCGCCTGGAGTTGCGATCGATGACCTCGACGAAGCGCCGGCCCTCGGCGCTCAGGTTGTCGGCCTCGATCTCGGCCAGCAGCTCGGCGTAGCCGATGATCGAGGTCAGCGGCGTGCGCAGCTCGTGCGAGACGAGCTGGAAGAAGTCGTCCTTGAGCCGCTCGGCGGCGCGCTCGGCGGTGACGTCGCGACTGGTCCCCATGAGCCTCATCGTCCCGTCGGCGGCGAGGAAGGGGCGGCCGTGGATCGCGATCTCGCGAATCGTCCCGTTGGCGATCACGACCCGGTAGGAGTGGTCGAACTCCCGCGGCTCGTTCTCGATCTCGCGCAGCAGCGCCAGCACGTGATCGCGGTCGTCGAGATGAACCGCCTCCACCAGCTCGTCCGGGCCCGGGGGCGGGCGGCTGGGATCGAAGCCGTGGTTTCGGTACTGCTGCTCGGACCAGGTCCGCTCGCCGCTAGCCAGGTCGAGCTCCCAGCTGCCGACCAGGGCGATCTGCTGGGCGTCGGCGAGCTGGCGGCGCTCGCCGGCGAGCGCGCGCTCCGTCGCCATCCGCCCCGAGATCTCCCGCCCGCTGCAGTAGAACAGGCGCGGCTCGGGATCCGGATCGGGGACCGCCGACCACTCGGTCCAAAGCCAGGCGCCCTCGCTGGTGGCGACGCGGATCTTGAATTCGGCCGTGACGCCGCCGCCGGCGAGCTTCGCCACCTCGTCCTCGACAGCCTGTCGATCGTCGGGATGGACGATCTCGATGAACGGATTCGGCAGCAGCTGGTCGTCGGTCCAGCCGAGCACCTGCTCCCAGGCGCCGTTGATGTTCTTGAAGTAGCCGTCGAAGCCGCAGGTCGCGACCAGGTCCTGGATCAGCTCGAAGTGGCGCGCCGATTCGGCCAGCCGCCGCTGCGCCTGGCGCTGCTCGGTGATGTCGCGGGCGCTGGTCGAAACCCCGACCACGTCGCCGGCCTGGCCGACGATCGGGGCGGCGCTGACGGAGACGTCGATCGTGCGGCCGTCCTTGCAGCGCCGCTCGGTCTCGAGGTTCTCGACCCGGCCGCCGTCGCGGACGGTGCGCATGATCTCCGGCAGCTCGCTCAGCCCTCCGGGCGGCACGAGGATGTCGTGCGACCGCCCGAGCATCTCCTCGGCCGTGTAGCCGTAGATCCTCTCGGCGCCGCGGTTCCAGGTCGTCACCAACCCATCCAGCGACCAGCCGATGATCGCGTCGGCGGCGCTGTCGAGGATCGCGGCGAGCTCGCGATTCTTCTGCTCGCTGTCGCCGTCGGCTTCCATCGCTCCCTCCGCGACCCGGTCGCGATCTACGTCGACGGTCTCGAGGCGGCGACGATCCCCGCCAGCGCGTTGGCGTTGCCGGCGATCGCCCCTGCCAGCAACCCGTCGGCGGGTACCTCGGCGCCGGGCAGAAGCACCGACTCGCGCAACCGCGCGCCGGCGCCGACCCGCGCCCCGGGGCCGATCACCAGCGGCCCGTCGAGCCGTGCTCCCTCGCCGATCCGCGCGCCCTCGCCGAGCAGCACCGGCCCCTCGAGCTCGACGTCGGGGCCGAGCCCCGCGGCGGCCGCCGAGTCGACGAGCTCGCCCGCGGGCTCGACGTCGACGGCGCCCGTGAGCACGTCGAGGTTGCCCTGCAGGTACTCGGGGAGCGAGCCGACGTCGTTCCAGTAGGAGTCGGTGACGTGGACCCCGAACGGGACGCCGCGGTCGAGCAGGGCCGGGAACACGTCGAGCGCGAAGTCGACCTCCTCGGCGTCGGGGAAGTGATCGAAGATCTCGGGCTCGAGCACGTAGATCATGCAGTTGGCGAGGTCGGACAGGGCCTCGGCGGGCTCGGGCTTCTCCTGGAACCCCTCGACGAGGCCGTCCGAGCCGGTGACGACCACGCCGTACTCGGTCGTGTTCGTGACCGGCTTCACCGCCAGCGTCGCGATCCGGTCGCTCGCGGCGTGGGCGCCGGCGAGCTCCGCGAGGTCGACGTCGGTGAGCGCGTCACCGGCCATCACCAGGAAGGGCTCCGAGCCGAAGTACTCGCGCACGTTGCGGACGCCGCCGGCGGTGCCCAGCAACCTCTCCTCCTGGCTGTACGTGAGCTCGACGCCGAGCGCCGCCCCGTCGCCGAAGCTCTCGCGGATCGTCTCCGGGAACCAGTGCAGGTTGGCGATCACCTCGCCGAACCCGTCGCGGGCGAGCCGCAGCAGGATGTGCTCCATGATCGGCCGGTTGGCGACCGGGACCAGCGGTTTCGGGATCTCGTAGGTGAGCGGGCGCAGGCGCTTGCCCAGCCCCGCCGCCATCACCATCGCTTTCATCGGGGGTGAGGCTAGTGGGTGAGCACCTCACTACGATTCGCTGGCGAATCAGCGACTCAGGAGCAGCATGACAACCACTCAGACCGCCCCGGACCACAAAGTCGCCGACCTCGGCCTCGCCGAGTTCGGGCGCAAGGAGATCACGCTCGCCGAGCACGAGATGCCGGGATTGATGAAGACGCGCGAGGAATTTGCGTCATCGCAGCCGCTCGCGGGCGCTCGGGTGACCGGCTCGCTCCACATGACCGTGCAGACGGCCGTCCTGATCGAGACCCTGGTCGCTCTCGGGGCCGAGGTCCGCTGGGCCTCCTGCAACATCTTCTCGACCCAGGACCACGCGGCCGCGGCGATCGCCGCCACCGGGGTCCCGGTGTTCGCCTGGAAGGGCGAGACGCTGGAGGAGTACTGGTGGTGCACCGAGCAGGCGCTGACGTGGCCCGGCGAGGACGGCCCGAACATGATCCTCGACGACGGCGGCGACGCCACGCTGCTCGTCCACAAGGGCGTGGAGTACGAGGCTGCGGGCGCGGTGCCCGATCCCGAGTCCGCGGACTCCGAGGAGCTGAGGATCATCCTGCAGACGCTGCAGCGCTCGCTCGAGGCCAGCCCGGAGCGGTTCACGAAGATGGCGGCCGGGATCCAGGGGGTCACCGAGGAGACGACGACCGGCGTCCTGCGCCTCAATCAGATGGCCGAGACCGGCGACCTGCTGTTCGCGGCGATCAACGTCAACGACTCGGTGACGAAGTCGAAGTTCGACAACCTCTACGGCTGCCGGCACTCGCTCGTCGACGGGATCAACCGCGCCACCGACGTGATGATCGGCGGCAAGGTCGCCGTGATCTGCGGCTTCGGCGACGTTGGCAAGGGGTGCGCGACCTCGCTGCGCGGCCAGGGCGCGCGCGTGATCGTCACAGAGATCGACCCGATCTGCGCCCTGCAGGCGTCGATGGAGGGCTACGAGGTGCGCACCCTCGACGAGGTGATCGAGAGCGCTGACATCTTCGTCACCGCGACCGGCAACAAGGACGTGATCACCGCCGAGCAGATGTCGCGGATGAAGCACCAGGCGATCGTCGGCAACATCGGCCACTTCGACAACGAGATCGACATCGCGGGCCTCACCGCCCTACCCGGGATCGAGCGCGAGAACATCAAGCCGCAGGTCGACAAGTGGGTCTTCCCGGACGGCCACGCGATCATCGTCCTCTCCGAGGGCCGGCTGCTCAACCTCGGCAACGCGACCGGGCACCCCTCGTTCGTGATGTCGAACTCGTTCACCAACCAGGTGATCGCCCAGATCGAGCTGTTCACCCACCGGGACTTCTACGAGAAGCGGGTCTACACGCTGCCCAAGCATCTCGACGAGAAGGTCGCGCGGCTGCACCTCGACGCGCTCGGCGTCAGCCTCACGGAGCTGACGCCCGAGCAGGCCGCCTACATCGGCGTCCCGCCCGAGGGCCCTTACAAGTCGGACCAATACCGGTACTGATCCCAGAGAGCGAGATCGAGCTGCGGGCGAGCCGGTCCTCGGGGCCCGGTGGGCAGCACGCGAACGTGACGGCTTCGCGGATCGAGGCTGTTTTCGACATCGACGCCTCCCGGTCGCTCTCGGAGGACCAGAAGCATCGCCTGCGAGCGCGCTTCGGACCGCGGGTGACCGCGATCGCCCAGGACGCCCGCAGCCAGGCACGCAACCGCGCGCTGGCGATCGAGCGCCTGCAGGCCCGAATCGAGTCAGGCCTGCGGACGCGCAAGCGCCGTCGCCCGACCAGGGCCACCAACGCCTCTCGCGAGCGTCGCCTGGCCTCGAAGCGACGGCGCTCGGATGTGAAGCGCAAGCGACAGCGACCGGGCGGCGACGACTGAACACGGTCCCGCGAGCAGGCGGGCCGAGGGCTCAGTCCTCGATCGGCGCGGGCCGGCCGAGGAAGTACCCCTGGGCGTAGTCGGCCCCGAGCTCGCGCACCGCGTCGAGCGTCTGCTGGTCTTCGACTCCCTCGGCGATCGTCTTCATCCCGAACGCTCGCGCGAGCGCGATCGACGCCACGATCACCTGCCGATCGGTCTCGCTGGCGCAGACATCGGCGACGAACTCGCGGTCGATCTTGAGGTAGTCGAGCGGCAGGGCCTTGAGCGAGCTGAGCCCGGCGAAGCCGGTGCCGAAGTCATCGAGCGCGAAGCGGCATCCGCGCTCGCGCAGATGCTCCGCGAGCCGGGACGCGTTCTCCATCGCCCCGATCACCGCGGTCTCGGTGATCTCGAAGACGAGGTGGGACGGGTCCGCCCCCGTGCGCTTCAGCGCCCGGTCGATCTCCTCGATCAGGGTCGGATCGCCCATCGACGTGCCCGAGATGTTGATCCCGACGCACATGCCGCCGGCCGCCAGCTCGGTCCCGCGGGCGATCACCCAGCGGTCGATGTCGCGGATCGCGCCGTAGCGCTCAGCGGCGGGCAGGAAGTCGCCGGGCGCGATCAGGTCGCCGGTCGGGCCATGCAGCCGCAACAGCAGCTCGTGCTGGACAACCTCGTCGGTGGCCAGGTCGACGATCGGCTGCCCGTAGAGCTCGAATCGATCCTCGGCCAGCGCGGCATGGATCTCCTGCACCCAGGCGACCTCGCTGAGCTCGTCGCGCATCGCCTGCTCGCGAGCGTGGCGCTCGGTCACGTCCTCGACCTGCGAGAAGAGGACGTCGACGCTGTCATCCGGGTTCAGCACCCGGGAGCCGTGGATCGACCCCCAGACGATGCTTCCGTCCGGGCGGACGTACCGCGCCTCGGTGACGAGCTCGTCGGCCCGGCCGTCGCCGAACTCGGCCTGCGCGGGCGCCGCGAGATCGTCGGGATGGACCACCTGGTTGAAGCTCATGGTCAGAAGCTCCTCCGCGGAGCGGCCAACGAACTGGCAGTAGGCGGCGTTGACCCGCAGGTAGCGCCCGGAGGCCGGCTCGGTAAGGGTCATGCCCATCGGCGAGACCTCGAAGCCCCTGCGGAACCGCTCCTCGGAGCTGCGCAGATCCTGCTCCGCCTGCCGCTGCTCGGTGACGTCCTGGACGGTCCCGCTGAGCGTCAGGGTTCGGCCATCGGCGTCGCGCTCCCCGGTGCCCTTGCCTTCGAGAAGGCGTACTTCACCGTCAGAGCCGAAGATCCGGAACTCGATCGGCGGCACGACGGCCCGCCGGATCGCCTCGGCCATGTGGCGGCGCAGGGCGTCGCGATCGTCGGCGTGGACACGCGCCAAGACCGCTTCCGCGCCGGTCGCCGTCGAGTCCAGTCCGGCCATCTCGAGCAGGTGGTCGGAAAGCATGTGCTCGCCCGTCTTCAGGTCGATCTCCCAGCTGCCCAGTCCCGCCAGGCGCTGCGCTTCGTTGAGCTGCGCCTCGCGGTGCGCCACCTTGGCCGTCGCGCGTTCTCGTTCGGCAGCCTCAGCCAGGATGTTGGCCATCGCCTGGAGGAAGACGAGGTCATTGTCGGCGAACCTGCCGGCGGTGCGGCTGCAGGCGCCAAGCAGTCCGTAACGGTCATTGACCGGCCCGATCGGCGCAACCACGAGGCAGACCATCCCCTCCGCCTCGAGGATCGGAGCGCGCAGGGCGCTCACGCCAAGGTCCGCGACGAGCAGCGGCGCCTCGGCGTTTCGCATGAAGTTCATGATCTCGTCCGGGGCGGCCGACGAGGCGTTGGGGAGCGGCAGATCCGTCTCTCCGGCGACGCCTCGGAGCTCGAGCCCCCCGGTCGCCGAATACGGGAGCACGCCCGCCACATCGGCGCCCAGCGTCGCCTCGACGATGCGCGCCGCCTCCTGCATCAGCTCCTCGGCGGACATTCCACCGAGCGCCGCCGATCCCAGGCTCGCGATCGCCGCCTGCTGTCGGACCCTGTGCTCGAGCTGGCGGTACGCCTGCCAGCGCTCGCTGATGTCCTGGGCGATCATCGCCGCACCGACGACCTCGCCGTCGGCTGTGCAGATCGGCGAGAACTGCAGCGTGTAGTCCGCCTTGCCGTCGAAAGAGGCCCAATCAAGCGTCTCCGCCTTGCCGCCCAGGGCCACCGACCAGTGCTCGCGCACAGCCTCCCACGCAGGCGCCGGGAGAACGTCGGAGAGGTGGCGCCCGAGGACCGCTTCGGGGTCCATGCCGTGGCGCATGTGCGGCTCCCCCTGCATGATCTGAATCCGCCGCTTGACGTCGACGACGACGACACCGACACCCGGCATCAGGCGCAGCAGGGCCTCCGCCACGTAATGCGCATCGCCGAGGCTCTCGACCGTGAATGGAGGCGGCTTGGGATGAGTTGTGAGCATGGGTGGCCCAAGCGAGGCCACGAGGACGCGCGTGGGTCAATTCCCTGCATCGGCCTACCGGTGAGGAAGCTGTAGGGGACTAGTCCCATAAACGGCTTGATTATGCGCTTGAGCCGACATCGCCCTGTTATAGTGAGTGGTTGTCGTCGCCAATCGCGGCGCGACAGAAGTCTCGAGAGACGCTTGGTTTAGTCGCAGAGCGACACGGGGTCCGCCCGCAAGCCGGCTCAACGCCTCCCGAAGAGAGGATTCGGGACATGACCTTGATTGCACGGACCGTGGCGGACCACCCTGCGTCCGGTTCGGCCGGCCCTTCAGCCGTGAGCGGCGCCTTGCAGAAGACGCCGACAGGGATCAGCGGGCTCGACGAGGTCACCGGCGGAGGCCTGCCGCGAGGCCGGCCGACATTGGTCTGCGGCCCGGCCGGCTGCGGCAAGACCTTGCTCGCGATGGAGTTCCTGGTGCGCGGAATCACCGAGTTCGACGAGCCTGGCGTGTTCGTCTCCTTCGAGGAACCCACGGACGATCTGATCACAAACGTTGCGACACTGGGCTTCGACCTCTCCAAGCACATCGGCGATGACAAGTTGGTGCTCGACCACATCGACGTGGCCGGCACGGAGATGGACGAGGCTGGAGCCTGGGACCTGGACGGGCTGTTCATGCGCATCGGCGCGGCGATCGACTCCGTTGGCGCAAAGCGGGTCGTGATCGACACGATCGAGACCCTGTTCGGAGCGTTCTCGAACACGATCACCCTTCGCTCCGAGCTGCACCGGCTGTTCGCCTGGCTCAAGGATCGCGGCGTGACCGCAATCGTCACGGGTGAGCGAGGCGACGGATCGCTGACCCGCCACGGGATCGAGGAGTACGTGTCCGACTGCGTGATCGTCCTCGATCACCGCGTCACAGAGCAGACCTCGACCCGGCGCCTGCGGATCGTCAAGTACCGCGGCTCTTTGCACGGGACAAACGAGTACCCGTTCCTCATCGACGAGACCGGCGTCTCCGTGATGCCGATCACCTCGCTGAGCCTGCAGCACGGCGTCTCGACGGAGCAGATCTCCTCGGGCGTGAGCCGCCTCGATGCGATGCTCGGAGATGGAGGAGGGTTCTTCAAGGGCGGCACGATCCTCATCAGCGGCGCGCCCGGGACCGGGAAGTCGACCCTGGCAGCGCAGTTCTGCAACGCCACCTGCCAGCGCGGCGAACGGGCCATGTACTTCGCCTTCGAGGAATCCGAGGCAGAGATCGTGCGCAACATGCGCTCGGTCGGGATCGACCTGCAGCAGTGGATCGATGCCGGACTGCTGAAGTTCTTCTGTTTCAGGCAGAGCCTGATTGGCCTCGAGGCACATCTGTCCGGAATGCAGAAGTCCGTCCGCGAGTTCGACCCCGCCGTAGTCGTCAAGGACCCGATCTCGGACCTCTTGCGAATGGGCTCAACCGCCGACGCGTTCGCGATGCTGACCCGCCAGGTCGACTTCCTCAAGGCCCGTGGCGTCACCAACATGCTCACGAGCCTGACGGCCAAGTCGGCGCGGGACCCGGCCGACCATCAGATCGCCTCGTTGGTCGACACCTGGATCATGGTCGAGAGCATGGAGGGCAACGGCGAGCACAACCGCGTGCTCTCGGTGCTCAAGTCGCGTGGTATGTCCCACTCGAACCAGATCCGTGAGTTCCTGCTCACCGATCAGGGGATCGAGCTCGCCGACGTCTACGTCGGGCCGCAGGGCGTGCTGACCGGCTCCGCTCGTCAGGCTCAGGAAGCGCAGGAGATCTCGGACGGCACCATGCGCCGGCAGGATCTGGAGCAGCGCCGGGCCAACCTGGCGCGGCGCCGCGAAGGCGTCGAGGCTCAGACGGCGGCACTGTGGCGGGAGTTCGAGGATGAGGCCGAGGTCGTCGCGCGCCTGCTCGATCACGGTTCCACGAACGTCGAGGATCGGGCCGGGCAGAGGGCCGAGCAGGGGCGCATGCGCCGCGCCGACCAGCCGGCTGTGGGGGTCGGTAACGGTGACGTCAGCGATGGTGGCCCATGACCACCGATCAAACCAGCGACCTCGTGGTCACCGGCGAGCAGGACGGGCGCTGGAGCCTCTGTCTCTACATCGCCGGCCAGTCGCCCAAGTCGCTGGACGCGGTGGCCAACCTGAAGGCGTTGTGCGAGGAGCATCTGCCCGGGCGCTACGAGATCGAGATCATCGACCTGGTGCAGCACCCGTCGCTGGCGCGAACCGACGACATCGTCGCCATCCCGACGCTCGTCCGGCGCCTGCCGGAGCCGCTGCAGAGAATCATCGGTGACCTCTCCGACACCAACCGGGTCCTCGTCAGTCTCCGGCTCCCCCCAGGGTCGGCTCCGTCGCCCTAAGCCGGGGCGGCGGGCACCTCGGCCGGAGGGGCGGCGGCGGCCTCCGAGCCCCGTCGCAGCGCCATGCCGACGAAGGGGTAGATCAGGGTCGAGAGCATCGCCGCGCCGACCAGGCCGGCGGCGGTCGAGGGTCGCATCTCCCCCGCCTCCGTCGCCAGGGTCGTGATCGCGACCACCAGGGGGAGCTCGGTGGCGCTGAAGAAGGCGAGCGCCGCACGGTCGCGGGCGCTCAGCACCTTCCGGTAGAGCACCAGCGCCGGGACCCCGCGAACGACCAGGAAGAGCACGAGGAAGAGGACCAGCTTCGCCATCGCCGTGGCCGAGCCGAGCGCGCCGAGGTCGAAGTTGATCCCGCTCTCGACGAAGAAGAAGGGGATCAGGAAGCCGAAGCCGACCGCGGTCAGCTTCGACTCGAAGGCTTCGAGCTCGCGCCCGCGCAGCGCCGCGCGGACGATCATCCCGGCGACGAAGCCGCCGAGCAGCAGGTCGAGGCCGAGCTTCGAAGCCAGTAGCACGAGCCCGAAGACGAGCACCGTGGCGATTCTGATCGCGAGCTGGCTCGACGACTCGAGCGTGCGCTCGAGAACCGGAAAGCCGCGCCAGGCGAGCCGCACCGAGGTCAGCGCCAGCAGCAGCGCGATGATGATGAAGCCGATCAGGATCGCCGCCTCGCGCAGGGGGTGGGTGGTCGAGAGCACCAGCGTGATCAGCAGGATCGGGCCGAACTCGCCCACCGCCCCCGCGGCCAAGAGGTGGGTGCCGAAGCGCGTCTTCAGCTCGCCGCCGTCGCGCAGGATCGGGATCAGGGTGCCGATCGCGGTCGTCGCCAGCGCCGAGCCCGTATAGAGGAACGAGAGCACGACGCCGGCGGCGGCGAGCGCGCCGCCGATCCCGTAGGCGAGCACCAGCGACATCAGCCAGCCCCAGGCGCCGAGGCTCAGCGGCTTGCCGCGGATGCGCTCGAAGTCGATCTCGTAGCCGGCGAAGAAGAACAGCATCCCGAGCCCGAGGTTGGAGAAGAAGTCGATGAACCCGTCGGGCTCGGCCAGGCCCAGGACCTGGGGGCCGATCACGATCCCGAGGATCAGCTCGACCACGACAACCGGGGGCGCGAAGCGCTTCGGCAACGCGACGACGGTTACGGCGGCGACGGCCGCGGTGACGATGATCGCGAAGAACGAGCTCTCGTCGACCGAGATCAACGGGAGCGGCCGAGCTCGTCCTTGAGCTGCTCGATCACCTCGATCGGCCCGGGGTCGACGCCGTTGTGGGCGGCGAGGTGAAGCGATACGAGGTCGCCGAGCATCACGGCTCGCAGCAGGCGCTGGACACGGGTCTCGCCCACCGTCTCCACCCGGACCACCGCCGCGGCCGCCGGCTCGATCAGCTTCGCGGTCAGGTCCGCGCGCTCGCGCTGGCGCGGATGCTGGTCGGAGTCGTCGAGGAAGACGGCCGAGAAGCGCTGCGCAGGACCGTTCGGGTTCCAGCCGACGATCTCGTTGTGGTCGAGCTCCGGAAGCTGGTGCTCGAAGGCGTGCTGCTTGGCGTTCTCGTTGATCTGGGTCTTCCAGCGATAGGCCGCGGGCACCGTCAGGTCGCACCCGTAGATCAGCGGCACCGTCCCGGCGAGCTGCTCGGCAATCTCGCCCGCCTCGGCCACGATCGCAGCCCGCTCCGCCTCGAGGTGGGCGGCGGCGGCGTCGATCTGGGTCCGCATCCCCTGGGCGACGCCAACCACGGCGGCGACTTCGCACGTGACCGTGAAGCCGTAGCCGACCGCGTGGCGGGGCTGGAGGCCCGCGGGCAGGCCGATCACCGGCACCCCGGCCTCGCGCGCCGCCTCGGCCAGCCGGCCGCCGGTGGTCGCCGCGTAGCGCTGCGCGCCGACCGCCTCGCCGGCGTCGAAGGCCGCCAGCGTCTCCTCGGTGTTGCCGGAGTAGCTCACGCAGAGCACCGCGCGGTCCGGCGGCGTCCAGGGCGGCAGCTCGTAGTCGCGGTAGACCAGCATCGGCAGGTTGAGCGAAGCGCCCATCGCTGCCCGTGCGAGCACACCGCCGATCGCCGAACCTCCCATCCCGCACACGATCAGCCCGCGCGCGTCGACCGGCTCGAGCGCCGCCGACTCGACCCGCCAAAGGGCATCGCGAAGGTGATCGGGGAGGGCGAGGACATCGGCGAGCTGACCGCTCGGGTCGGCCGCGCGGATCCCCTCGAGGTTCACGCCGGCACCTCGGCTTCGACGACCTCGTCGGGCTGCACCCGGGCGCCGGGCTCGACCGTCGCCCCGGCCTCGACCTCGGCGGCCTCGCCGAGCACGCTGCCGGCGCCGACCGTTGCCCCGGCGCCGACCGAGACCTCGCGGGCTAGGATCGCGCCGCGGATCTCGGCGTCGGGGCCGACGCGGCAGCCGTCGAGCAGCACCGACTCGGAGATCACGGTCCCGGAGCCGATCCGCGAGCCCGAGCCGATCACCGCTCGTGACTCCACGGTCGCGTCGTCGGCGATCTCGGCCCCGTCGCCGATGAACGGCTCGCCATCGCCCGGCAGCTCGGTCTCGACGGTGCCGTCGAGGATGTCCCAGCTCGCCTGCAGGTAGCGCTCCGGCGTACCGATGTCCATCCAGTAGCCCTCCAGGCGGCGGCCGAACAGGCCCTGGCCGACGAGCCTGGGAAAGACCTCGCGCTCGATCGAGACAGCGCGGCCGCGCGGGATCAGGTCGAGGACGCTCGACTCGATCACGTAGGCGCCGGCGCTGATCTCGTCGCTATCGATCTCGGCCGGGTCGGGCTTCTCGAGGAACCCGAGCACCTCCCCGCCGGCGCCGCGGCGGACGAGGCCGTATGAGGTCGGGTCGTCGACGGGATG
Source organism: Solirubrobacterales bacterium (assembly GCA_033856255.1). Taxonomy (GTDB): domain Bacteria; phylum Actinomycetota; class Thermoleophilia; order Solirubrobacterales; family 70-9; genus WHSW01. The sequence goes on from JAWVFH010000004.1 coordinate 66,397, forward strand.
GAGACCGAGCGTGATCACTGCACCAGTATCCGCATGCTGGCGCTGCAATGCGGTCAGGTCGAGGTCGGCGAGCACGTCGCCGTTGAGGACCATGAACCTTTCGCCCAGCAGGCCCTGGTCGGCGGCCAGGCGTACCGGACCGGCGGTGCCGAGCGGTTCTTCCTCCGAGATGTAGCGGATCTCGGGGCCGCCGGGGATCCGGTCGCCGAGCGCCCCGCGCAGCGCCTCGGACCGAAACCCGCAGGCCATCACCACCTCTTCGATCCCGTGACGGGCGAGCCAGTCGACCATGAAGCGGATGAACGGACGGTCGACGAGCGCCAGCGCCGGCTTCGGCTGGGTCAGCGTCAGCGGCCGCAGCCGCGTGCCCTCTCCGCCGACCAGGACGACGGCCTGCATCAGTGGTCACCCACTACGAGCGCCCGATCCCCTCGTAGGTGAACCCGGCCGCGCGCATCCGGGCCGGGTCGAGGAAGTTTCGCCCGTCCACGATCAGCGGGTTCGACATGCGCCCGGCGAGCTCCTCCCAGTCGAGCTCGGAGAACTCGGGCCACTCGGTGACCAGGATCGCCGCGTCGGAGCCGGCGAGCGCCTCGTCGGCCGAATCGCAGAAGGCGACGCTGGGCAGCAGCTCCCCGGCCGGCCCCTCGGCGACCGGGTCGTAGGCGACCACGGTCGCGCCCTCGCCTTGGAGGCGCGCCGAGAGCACCAGGCTGGAGGCCTCGCGCATGTCGTCGGTGTTGGGCTTGAAGGCGAGCCCCAGCAGCGCCACCCGCTTGCCGACCAGCGAGCCGAGGTGCTTGGAGAGCTTCGAGATCACGCGCCGCTTCTGCAGCTCGTTGACCTCGATCACCGAGTTGAGGAGCTGGAAGTGATAGCCGGTGTTGCCGGCCAGCATCTTCAGGGCCGAGACATCTTTGGGAAAACAGCTGCCCCCGTAGCCGATGCCCGCCTGCAGGAACTGCGGGCCGATGCGGCCGTCGAGTCCCATCCCGCGGGCGACCTCCTTGACGTCGGCCCCGACGCCCTCGCAGACGTTGGCGATCTCGTTGATGAACGAGATCTTCGTCGCCAGGAAGGCGTTCGAGGCGAGCTTGATCATCTCCGCCGAGGCGACGTCGGTGCGGACGATCTCGCCGCCGAGCGGCTCGTAGGCTGCGGCGACCGCGTCGGCCGCCCACTCGGAGCCGGCGTCGGCCCCGATCACGACCCGGTCGGGCTCGAGGAAGTCGGTTACGGCGGAGCCTTCCTTCAGGAACTCGGGGCAGGAGACGTAGACGAGGTCGGGCTTGTCGCGGCGGATCGCCTCCCCGGTGCCGGCCGGCACCGTGCTCTTCATCACCAGGGCGTGATCGCCGTCGGCGGGCAGCTCGGCGACCACCGCCTCGACCCGGGAGAGGTCGGCGTCGCCCGAGTAGGTGGGCGGCGTGTCGACGCAGCAGAACAGCAACCGCGCCGCCCCCAGCACGTCGGCGATCTCGGTCGTGAAGGTGAGGCGCTCGCGGTTGCGCTCGACCAGCTCCGGCAGGCCGGGCTCGTGGATCGGCAGCGGCGCGCCCGAGCGCAGCGACTCGACCTTGGCGGCGTCGATGTCGACCGCGACCACGCGGTGGCCGGCCTCGGCGAAGCAGGCGGCGCTGACCAGGCCCACCCAGCCCACTCCGATCACGCCGATCGCCGGCTTTTCGCTCTCGCTCACGATGCCCGGAAGCTACTTGCCCTGGTATTCGCGCATCGACGTGGCGATCGAGAGCATCTGACCCTCGTCGAGCGACTGCAGCAGCGTGTTGTTGACCCAGTAGGCGGCCTTGCCGTTCTTCCAGCCCACCGTCCGCAGCCGGTCGCCGTCGTAGAAGAGCAGGTACTCCTTGCCGTCGATCGTCCTCGTCTCGCTCGGGTTGGCGAGGATTGGCGCGTCGACCCAGTCGGTGCCCGAGACGCCGTAGAACTCGTCCAGGAGCCCGTGGCCGAAGGCGTCGCCGGGGACGTCGACGACCATCTTGTAGCCGTGGAAGACGTCCTTGTCGGGCCCGTCGATGACGAAGGCGCGGGTGTCGTTGGAGATGAACGATCCGGGGACCAGGCGGGTCGGGTAGTAGACCGGGAAGTCGATCATCGGATCGCCGTCCTTCTTCTTGTGAATCGAGACCTGGTGCGCGTAGGTCTGGCCCTCGTCGGTCGAGTCCTGCATCGCCGGGCCCTCGAAGTGGTCCGACGGGGGCTTCGGCTTGTTCTCGTCGGGCTTGTTGCCGCCGCCGTTGGGCTTGTCGGCGTTCGACGGCTTGTCTGGTGCCTGCGCCGGCGGCGACTCGCCGGCCGGCCGCTCGCCGGGCGTTCCCTCGGCGTTGAGGAACTGCGCCACCGCTTCCTTGACCGCCTTGTCGTTGGCGGTCACGTAGGTCGCGCCGAGCTGAGCCGGGAAGTGCACCTCGCGCACCGGCGCCGACTGCACGGCGAGGAACGTCTTCAGCAGCTCCAGCAGCGGCACCGCCTCGCCGATGTCCGACGTCGTGTACTTGGTGAAGATGTCGAGCAGCTCGTTGCGGTCGCTGATCAGCTTCCCGGGCGGCAGCTTCTGGCGCGCCTCGCGGAGGAAGTCCTGCTGGCGGGCGGAGCGCACGAGGTCGTTGTCCTCATGGCGGAAGCGCACGTACTGGAGGGCCTTGAGGCCGCAGAGCCGCTGGTAGCCGGCCTCGATGTCGATCTCCGCCGTGCCCGTGTCGGGGGCGATGTAATAGCGGCGGTCGACGTCGATGTAGACGCAGCCGATCGCGTCGACGGCGTCGGCGAAGCCGGTGAAGTTGATGTTGACGACGTGGTTGACCTCCAGCCCGGTCAGCTGCTTGACCACGCGCAGGGTCTTTTTGGGGCCGCCGGCCGAGTAGGCGGCGTTGAACTTGTCGACGCCGACGCCGGGGATGTTGACGCGCAGGTCACGGGGGATCGAGAGCAGCGCGATCGCGTGCTTGTCGGGGTCGACGCGGAGCAGGATCGTGGTGTCGGAGCGGCCCGGGTCGCCCACCGTGTTGAGGCGCTTGTCGGAGCCGATGATCAGGATCGTCTGCGGCGCGCCGCCGTCGACCTCGGCGAGCTGGGCGCGCACGGACGCGAGCGCGTCGTTGTCGCGCAGGCCGTCGGCGATGTGGGTCAGATAGGCGAGCAGGCTGATCGAGGTCGCGGCCGCGATCGAGATCACGATCAGCAGCGAGGCGGTGAGGAAGCGCGCCCAGAGCCGCTTCGCGCGCGGCGGCTTGCCCTGGTCGGCCTCGGCCTCGTCCTCCCCGGCGACGGCGAGCGCGGCCGCGGGGACGGCCTCCTTCTTCTCCGGAGCCTCGGTCGCCGGCGGCGGGCCGCCGCCGGCCGTGCCCTTGCTCTCGGTGCGGGCACGCAGCGCGGCGAGCGCGGCGTCCTCCGCCTCCGCCTTGTCGGCGAGCCCGACGGTCTCGGCCTCGACGGTCTCGCCTGAGGCCGGGGCCTGCTCGCCCTCCGCGGTGGCGTCCTCCTCATCCTCGGGCTCCGCCTCCTCAGCGTCGTCCTCGGGCTCCGCCTCCTCGGCGTCGTCCTCGGGCTCCTCGCCGCCGTCCTCGGCCTCGGCGAGCCCCGCCAGCTCCGCGTCGAGGTCGCGCTCGATCTCGTCGAACTCCTCCGTGAAGCCGGCCCTCAGGTCCTCGGATCCGCCCTCTTCGGGCTCGGGCTCGGCGGCCTCGGCGTCGCCGCCCTCGGCGGGCGGATCGGACTCGGCGCGCTTGCGGCCGGCGTAGGTCGCCGGGGGCGGCGCCTCGTGCTCGCCCGCCGGGTCGTCGGCGGCGTCGTGGCCGTCCGCCGGCGGCTCCTCCGGGGTCTTGTCGTCGTCGACCGTCACGCGGCCTCCCCCCCGACGGCTCGCAGCCTCGTCTGCAGACCGTCGACGAACTCCACCAGCGCCCCGCGGTAGGCCGCCAGCGAGCTCACCGAGACCCACTCCTCGGGGCCGTGGTGGCCACCGCCGACCGGGCCGAACTCGACGGCCGGCACCCCGGCGCGCAGGAACGAGACCGCGTCCGAGGCGCCGTCACGGCCGACGCTCGTGACCTCGCCTTCGGCGTGCGCCTCGGTCGCGATGCAGAGCGCGCGCACGAACGGCGAGTCCGGATCGACCATCGCCGGCGGGCGACGGAAGGTGGAGACGATCGTCGCGCCCGGGATCCCCTCGACCTCGGCGAGGATCGCGTCGGGATCCTGCTCGGGCAGGAACCGCACGTCGACATCGATGTAGCAGGTGTCGGGGACCTTGTTCAACGCGTCACCGCCGAGGATCCGGCCGAGGTTGATCGACGGCCGGTCGAAGAGCTCCGAACTGCGAGAGGCGAACGGTAGCGATTGGATCGCCCGGAACACGTCGATCGCGCGCAGGATCGCGTTTTCGCCCAGCCACGGGGTCGCCCCGTGGGCGGCGCGGCCGTCGACCCGCACGCGCATCGCCACGACGCCCTTGGCGGCGACGCCGACGTGCATGTCGGTGGGCTCGCCGGTGATCACGAAGTCGCCGAGGAAGCCCTCGGCGACGAGCAGGTCGCCGCCGCGCTCGAAGTCCTCCTCCGACTCCTCGTCGGGGACGACGCCGAGGCGCACCTTGACCCCGGACTCGCGCAGGTCGGCGACCGCGAGCAGCATCGCCGCCAGCGCTCCCTTCATGTCGTAGGCGCCGCGGCCGTAGAGGCGGTCGCCGTCGAGCCGCGCCTCGAACTGCTCCTCGCGCCCCGGGACGACGTCGATGTGGCCGTGCAGGAGCAGGGTCGTCTGCGCGTCCGCCGCCCCGACCTCGGCCAGAGTCACGGGCAACCCGCGGCAGTCGATCTGGCGGGTGTGAATCTCGCGGGCGTCGAGCCAGCCCTTGACGAAGCCGGCGCACTGCTTGATCCCCTCGGGATGCGAGGTGTCGTAGCCGATCAGCTTCTCTGTCAGTAGTTGCTCGTCCATGCGAAAGCGCCGCCTCCCCGGGCGAGAAACGGCCCACAGAGCTTAGGACAGCGCCGATCTCACCGCCGCCGCGACGCCTGCGGAATCGGTGCGGATCTGGCGGGCGGTGAATCGCAGGACCGTGAAGCCCTGGGCGCGAAGATCCATGTCGCGTTCGTGGTCGTCCTCGAACGCCTGGCTCCCGCGGTGCGTCGACCAGGCGTCCACCTCGACGACGAGGCGCTGAGAGCGCCAGAGGAAGTCGACGGTCCAGCTGCCGATCCTCTGGTTGACCCCGGGCGGCGGCAAGCGGTGGCGCCGGCAAAGGCGCAGGAAGTCGGCCTCGGGATCGCTGCGCGTGCCATCGGTGTGCAGGCCGGCGAGGTCCATGTTCTTGTACTCGGCCTGGCGGAGGGCGCGGTGGTAGGTCTCGGGTGGGACGGTGCGTTTGAGGTCGACGAGGGTGCGAGCTGGCGTGGTGACTCTGATGCGGTGACGGAGGGTCGTTTCGTTCTGTGGCAGGTGGGAGCGGTGGATGCGCAAGCCCAGGCGGGTGGCGCGACCGTTGGTGTTTGGGACGGTGATGTCGATATCACCGTGGGATGGCTCCAGCAGCTCCCAGAGCTCCGCTCCTGCACGATGACCGAGGGCGGTGCGCGGGCCGCCGGCGAGGACCGCGGCCATCCACCGGCCTCGGTGGCTGAGGCCACTGTGGCCGACGGCGTAGACGCCGCGATGGATGCGGTGGAGGCGGCCGGCGCGGACCCTGCGCTTCACAGCCTCAGGGCTGAGTCCAACGTGGAGTAGCTGGGACAGGGTGACCACGCCGTGCTGCCGGGCGGCAATTACCGCGGTCGCGGCATCGGCATTGTCGAGTTTCGGTCGTATACCGACCGAAAGTCGACAAACGCCGGGATTCGCCCCCTTAGCCCGATTCGGCGATGTGGATGAACGCCTCGCAGCGCGCGCGCTCGCGCTCGGCCTGCTCGGCGGCGGCCGAGCCGTCCTCCGCCTCCTTGAGGTTCTGCTCGGCGTCCTCGAGGCGCTGCTTGAGATCGGCGACGTCGAGCTGGTCTGGCGCCTGCGCCTCGGCGATCAGCACCCGGACCCGGTTGGCGAACACCTCCAACCAACCCTCGCCCTGGGCGAAGCGCTCGATCTCGGAGTCGGACTTGTGTAGGCGCAGCTCGGCCGGCAGCAGGCGGGCGATCATCGGGATGTGGTCGGCCAGGATCCCGACCTCGCCGACCGCGGTCCTCGTCGAGAGCATCTGCAGCTCGCCGGAGAAGACCTCCCCCTCCGGGGTCAGGACCTGGGCCTCGAGCTTCTTGTCGCCCGCCACCTAAACCTCCGCCGTCTCGGCCTCGGCCTCCTCGGCCTCCTTCTCCTTGCGCTCCTCCGCCTCGGCGGCCTCGCGCTCGACGCCCTCGTCCTTGTCGCCCTTCTCCTCGGTCCCCGTGACCTGGTCGATCGAGCCCTTCATGTAGAAGGCCGACTCAGGCAGGTCGTCGTGGGTGCCGTCGAGGATCTCGCGGAAGCTGCGCACCGTGTCGGCGACGGGCACGTACTCGCCGTCTCGGCCGGTGAACTGCGAGGCGACGAAGAACGGCTGGCTCAGGAAGCGCTCCAGCCTGCGGGCCCTGTTCACGGCCAGCTTGTCCTCGTCGGAGAGCTCGTCGATACCGAGGATCGCGATGATGTCCTGCAGCTCCTTGTATCGCTGCAGGGTCTCCTGGACCTCGGTCGCCGTCCGGTAGTGCTCCTCGCCGAGGATGTCGGGCTTGAGGATCGTCGAGGTCGAGTCCAGCGGGTCGACCGCGGGATAGATCCCCTTCTCGGAGATCGCCCGCGACAGGGTCGTGGTCGCGTTCAGGTGCGCGAACACCGATGCCGGCGCCGGGTCGGTGAGGTCGTCGGCGGGGACGTAGACCGCCTGGATCGAGGTCACCGAGCCCTTCTGGGTAGAGGAGATCCGCTCCTGCAGGCCACCCATCTCGGTCTCCAGGGTCGGCTGGTAGCCGACCGCCGAGGGCATCCGCCCGAGCAGCGCCGAGACCTCGGAGCCCGCCTGCACGAAACGGAAGATGTTGTCGATGAACAGGAGCACGTCCTGGCCGCCCTCATCGCGGAAGTACTCCGCCATCGTCAGGCCGGAGAGCGCGACCCGCAGGCGCGCCCCGGGCGGCTCGTTCATCTGCCCGAAGACGAGCATCGTCTTGTCGATGACGCCCGACTCCTTCATCTCGCCCCAGAGGTCGTTGCCCTCGCGCGAGCGCTCGCCGACGCCGCAGAACGCCGACAGGCCCTCGTGCTCCTCGGCGAGGTTGCGGATCAGCTCCTGGATCAGGACCGTCTTGCCGACCCCGGCGCCGCCGAACAGGCCGACCTTGCCGCCCTTCGCGTACGGGGCGAGCAGGTCGACGACCTTGATCCCGGTCTCGAGGATCTCCTGCGAGGGGGCGAGGTCCTCGACGTTCGGCGCCGGGCGGTGGATCGGCCAGCGGGTGTCGTATTCGACCTCGCCCTGGTTGTCGATCGGCTCACCGAGCAGGTTGAAGATCCGGCCCAGGGTCCCGCGGCCGACCGGGACCGTGATCGGCCCGCCGGTGTCGACCACCTCGTCGCCGCGCTGGAGGCCGTCGGTGGCGTCCATCGCCACCGCGCGCACGCGGTCGTCGCCGAGGTGCTGCTGGACCTCGAGCGTCAGATCCATCGCCGGGCGGTTGCCCTCCTCGGGCTCGGTGATCTTCAGCGCCGAGTAGATCTCGGGGAGCTGGTCGGAGAAGAGCACGTCGACGACGACTCCCGCGACCGACTCGATCTTGCCGACGTTCTTCTGATCCCCGTTTGCGTTTCCGTTGCTCTCAGCCATGTTCCCTTTCTAGGTCGACGGTCAGCCGAGCGCCTCGGCGCCGCCGACTACTTCCAAAATTTCCTGCGTGATCTCCGCCTGGCGGGCCCTGTTCATGGCCAGGGTGAGATCGCCGATCATGTCCTGCGCGTTCTCGGCCGCCGAGCGCATCGCGGTCATCCGCGCGCCCAGCTCCGAGGCCGAGGACTCGAGCAGCGCCCGGTAGACCGAGAGGTCGATGTACTCCTCGAACAGCATCGGGAGCAGCACCTCGGGCTCGGGCTCGTAGTCCCAGTAAGCCTTCTCGTGCGCCTCGGCGAGCTCGGGATCGGCCGGTTCCTCCGGCTCCGGGATCCCCTCGCCGAAGACCTCCGCCTCCTGCATCGGCAACAGGGTCTGGCGGCGCACGTACTGGGTCAGCGGCGAGACGTAGCGGTTGGCGCCGAGCTCGACCCGGTCCAGCTCCTCGTCGACGTAGGCGGCGGTGACGTCGCGCGAGATCCCGCGCGCGTCGGTGAACGCCGGGCGGTCGGTGAAGCCCGCGTAGGAGTGGGCGATCGTCTCGCCGCGGAAGGTCATCGTCGAGTTGCCGCGCCGGCCGACGACCGAGAACCGAACCTCGGCGCCGTCGCCGGCGAACTCGCGCTTCAGCCGCAGGCCCTCGCGGATGATGTTGGTGTTGAAGGCGCCCGCGAGGCCGCGGTCGCCGGTGACGAGCACGATCCCGACCCGCTTGATCTGCTCGCGCTCCTCGAGCAGGGCGATCCGCGGGATCGTCGCTGAGGCGTCCGCGACCTGCTTGGTCATCTTGCGGATCGCCTGCGCGTAGGGGCGCATGTTGTCGATCCGCTGCTCGGCCCGCCGCAGCCTCGCCGCGGCGACCATCTCCATCGCACGGGTGATCTTGTGGATGTTCTTGACCGACGAGATCCGGTTCTTGACTTCCTTCTGGGTGGCCATTACGCGGGTACGGCCTCCTCGTCCTCGGCACGCGCCGGCTGCTCGCGCTCGTGGTCGGACTTGACCCGGTCCGACTCGCCCTCCTCGAGCGGCTGGCCCTCCTTGTCGAAGTCGGGGCCGAAGTCGTCGACCATCTCGGCGATCGCCTTGCCGAGGCCCTCCTCGTCCTCGTCGGAGAGCTGGCCGTCGTCGATCCGCCCCATCAGCTCGCCCTGCTCGGCCTTCAGGCGCCCCAGCAGGTCGGCGAGGAACTCGGGCACGCGCTCTGTCTTGATCCGGTCCAGGTAACCGCCGGTGCCGGCGTAGATGGAGGCGACCTGCTGCCCGACGGAGAGCGGGCTGCGCTCGTTCTGGTTCAGCATCTCGACCAGGCGCTCGCCACGGCTGAGCTGCTTCTGCGTCTCGGGGTCGAGCTCGGAGCCGAACTGCGCGAAGGCCTCCAGGTCGCGGTACTGGGAGAGGTCGAGCTTCAGCTTCCCGGCCACCTTCTTCATCGCCTTCGTCTGCGCGTTGCCGCCGACCCGCGAGACCGAGATGCCGACGTTGATCGCCGGCCGCACGCCCGAGTAGAAGAGGTCCGACTCGAGGAAGATCTGACCGTCGGTGATCGAGATCACGTTGGTCGGGATGTAGGCGGAGACGTCGTTTGCCTGCGTCTCGATGATCGGCAGCGCGGTCATCGAGCCACCGCCGAGGTCGTCGTTGAGGCGGACCGCCCGCTCGAGCAGGCGAGAGTGCAGGTAGAAGACGTCGCCCGGGTAGGCCTCACGGCCCGGCGGGCGCCGCAGCAGGAGGCTCATCTGGCGATAGGCCGACGCGTGCTTGGTGAGGTCGTCATAGACGCAGAGCGTGTCCTTGCCCTGGTACAGGAAGTGCTCGGCCATCGCGCAGCCCGCGTAGGGCGCCATGAACTTGATCGGCGCCGCCTCGTCGGCCGGGGCGGCGACGATGATCGTGTTCTCGAGGGCGCCGTTGTCGTCGAGGATCCCGGCGACCTGGACCACGGTCGCCATCCGCTGGCCGACGGCGACGTAGACGCAGATCAGATCCTTGTCCTTGTTGTTGATGATCGTGTCGATCGCGATCGCGGACTTGCCGGTCTGCCGGTCGCCGATGATCAGCTCGCGCTGGCCGCGGCCGATCGGGATCATCCCGTCGATCGCCTTCAGCCCGGTCTGCACCGGCGTGTCCACGGGCTGGCGCTCGACCACTCCCGGCGCCTTGAACTCGGCCGGCCGGGTCTCGCTGGTGTTGATGTCGCCCTTGTCGTCGAGCGGGCGCCCGAGCGGGTCGACGATCCGCCCCAGGAGCTCGTCGCCGACCGGGATCTCGAGCAGGCGCCCGGTGCGCTTGACCGTGTCGCCCTCGACGATCTTGTCCCAGGCGCCGAAGAGCACGACGCCGACGTTGTCGGCCTCGAGGTTGAGCGCCAGGCCCGTGACATCGTGGGGCAGGTCGAGCATCTCCAGCGACATGCAGTTGTCGAGCCCGTGGACGCGGGCGATGCCGTCGGCGACCGAGAGCACGGTTCCGACCTCCGAGAGGTCGGCTGCGTCGGTCTCGAGTCCCTCGATCCGTGCTCTGAGGATCTTCGAAATCTCGTCGGGCTTGATCTCCACGCTTCAGTAGCTCCTTTTGGTTGCAGTCGTCGCGGCGCGGTTACGCAGCCGACGCGACTTCCTTTCTCAGTCTGTCGAGCTTGCTGCGCAGGCTCGCGTCCAGGACCCTGTTGCCGACCTTGAGGACGAGCCCCCCGAGGATCTCCGGGTCGACGTCGGATGTCATGTCGATCTCACGCTCGGTCTGGCGCTCGATCTCGGCGCCGACCCTCTCGACGACGTCCGAATCGAGCTCGATGGCACTGGTCAGCGTAACCTCGAGCCGCTTCTTGGCCTCGGCCCACAGGTCGTCGAAGCGCCGGCGGATGTGGAAGATCGCCGGCATCCGGTGCTTCTCGGCGAGCAGCTCGAGGAAGTTGATCAGCTCGGGCTCGGCCCCCGAGATCGCCTCCGAGATCGCCTCGCGCTTCTCGGTCGATGAGAAGTAGGGGCTGAAGAAGAACACCCGCATGTCGTTCGACTCCTCCATCGCCTCGATGAAGGAGGTCAGCTGCTCGTGGATCTCGTCGAGCTTCCCGGCGTCCTGCGCCGCCTCGAACAGCGCTTGGGCGTATACGCGGGCGATCTCCTCCATCTAGTTCTGGCTCCCGTCTCCCGCCAGCGCCGAGAAGTCGACCTCGGCCAGCGCCTCCTCGACGAGCCGCTTCTGATCGGCGTCGTCGAGCGACTTGCGGGTCACCTTCTCGGTGGCCAGCACGGTCAGGTCGGCAACCTCCTTGCGGATCTGCTCCAGCGACCGGCGCGTCTCAGCCTCGATGTCCCTGCGCGCCGCGGCGACCAGCTCCTCGCGCTTGGCCTTGCCCTCCGCCGCCGCCTCGGCCACCGCCGCGTCGGACGCCTTGCGGGCGCGGACCAGGATGTCGTCGGCCTGCTCGCGCGCCTCCTTCAGTCGCTGGCGGTACTCGGCGAGCAGCTGGTCGGCCTCCTCGCGCGTCTTCTCCGCCGCGTCGAGGTTGTCCCGCACCGCCGCCGCGCGCTTCTCGAGCGCCGCTGCGATCGGCGGGAAGGCCACCTTCGAGAGCACGTACATGGTCAGGAAGAAGAGGACCAGCGTCCAGATCATCAGCCCGAGATCGGGCGAGACGAGGAAGCTCCCGCCTCCCGTGTCCCCCTCGGCGGCGGCCGGCAGGGCCGTTGTGATTGTCGCGAGCAGCTCCATCGGGCCGGCCTACAGGAAGAACGCGATCAGACCGAAGATGAAGGTGTAGAAGGCGACCGCCTCGGTGAGCGCGAAGCCGAGCCAGCGGATCTGCTGCAGCTCGTCCTTCATCTCGGGCTGACGGGCCACCGACTCGATCTCCTTGCCGAAGATGATGCCGATGCCGATGCCGGCGCCGATCGAGCCGAGGCCGGCGCCGACGCCGAGGGCGATCGCCTTGCCGGCATCGGTGATCCCGGTGTCGGTGACGCCCTGCGCGGCTTGCGCGAGCGGAATCAACAGGTCCATTTGTTTGTGCTCCTTTTCTAGTGTTCCTCGGCGACCGCGCCGCCGAGGTAGATGGCTGTCAAGGTCGAGAAGATGAATGCCTGCAGGGTGGCGATCAGGCCCACCTCGAGGATGAAGAAGACGAAGGCGAGCGGCAGCGTCAGCAGGCCGAGCGCCGCGATCCCGAGCAGCACCGCCAGGCCCCCGCCCATGAACAGCAGCAGCAGGTGGCCGGCGAGGATGTTGGCGAACAATCGCACCGAGAGCGAGATCAGGCGGGCGAAGTGCGAGATCGCCTCGATCACGAAGAAGAACGCCTTGCCGAAGATGTTCATGTCCTCCAGCCCCGGCGGCAGCCAGCTGGCCAGGTACTTGAAGAAGCCCTTTGCCCGGATGCCCTCGACGTGGTACGAGAACCAAACGACGAGCGTCAGCACGAGCGGGATCGAGAGGTTCGCGGTCGCCGCGTAGAGCGCCAGCGACGGCACCTGGAAGCCGAGGACGTCCACCTTCTCCTCGGTGTTGACGGGTAGCGGCAGGAAGCCGATCATGTTCGAGAACCAGAGGAAGAAGAAGAGGCCGGCCAGGAACGGGAACCAGCGGTTGGCGAGCTTCTCGTCGGAGATGTTCCCCTGCGTGATGTTCTTGCGGGTCAGGTCGTAGGCGAGCTCGACCGCCATCTGCACCCGGTTCGGCTTCTGCTGCATGCGGCGGGCGACGAAGACCATCGCCGCGATCGTCAACGCGCTGGCCAGGATCAGGTAGAAGACCGCCTTGTTGATCGAGAGGTCGACCCCGCCGATGTTGATGTCGATCCAGGGGTCGAGCTTGAACTCGTTCTGGGGCTGGTAGGCGTCGTTCTTGCCGTCGTTGCCGAGCACGAGAACGAGGAACACGAGGAGCGCCAGATAGAGGCCGACCCCGAGCCAGATCTTCGCCTTCCGGCTCACGCGTTCTCCGCCGGGTTCAGCAGCCTGGACAGCGCCAGGCAGGCGAGATGGACGGTGACGAGGGCGAGGGTGAGCAGGGCGGCGGCGAGGCCGTCCTGGCGGTCGCCGAGCAGGCCGACGAGCAGGACCGCCAGGGTGACGAGCCAGAGCCGGCCGAGGGTCGAGACGCCGACGATCCCGAGCGCACGGTTGCGCTCGCCGCGGCGCAGGGCGGCGACCGAGGCGCGGTCGGCGTAGGCGAGGATCACGTGCTGGGCGCACCAGGCGCCGGCCGCGGCTGCGTACCCGGCCAGCGGCCAGCCGGCGACGACGAAGATCGGCAGCGCCAGGGCGAGCAGCACGAGGTCGGCGTAGCGGAGCACGACGCCCGGAGGACGGGCGCCGCTCGACGCGGCAGCCGCCTCAGACCCTAGAGCGAGCGTGGACAAGAGCAAGACCGGCGACGGGGGCCCGGGACGGCCCAGGCGGGCCGGGCGGCACGGCACGGCCCGCCGGCGAGCCGGGCGAGCACCCGGCCGCCGATCAGGCCGGCATCGCCGTGATCGGGGAGATGCCTGCCATGGCGGCGTCCGCCCTCGTCGGAGGGTCGGTCATCTGAGTAGTTGAAGTAGCGGCCAGGCAACGGCGTCGCGGGTACGAGAAAAAGGATCTCCCAGGGAACGGACTAGAGCGGCCGCCCAAAACCGTGCTAGGGGTCCATCAGCCGGGCGGACGACGACTATATCCGACCCACGCGAGTCGCGGAGGCGCGCTTGTAACAGGTTTGTGACAGTCGCCTCTACCGGCCCTTGACGCGTTCGCAGTCGGCCTCGATCTGGTCGGGTGGGCCGCGGTGCTTCGTCTTCACGTCGTCGTCGCCCTGGCCGCAGCCCGCCCGGTCGGGGGACCCGTCGGCGATGTCGAGGCTGTCGTCGCCGCTGTCGCCCTCGAGCGAGTCGCGGCCCTTTCCGCCGTCGATGCGATCCTGGCCGGCGCCGCCGAAGAGCGCGTCGCCGCCGCCCTTGCCGACGATCCGGTCGTCCCCGCCCTCGCCGAAGATCTCATTCGCGGCGTTGCTGGCGATGAACGTGTCGTTCCCACCGCCCCCATCCAGGTTCTCCACGTCCTTGAGGACGTTGTCGCCCTCTCCGGCCCTGCCGTCGTCGGGCTTGCCGTTCAGCGAGATCGTCAGCGGGTCGAATCCGGAGTACTCGGCGCTGTCGACGCCCTTACCGCCCGCTGTGACGTCCGCGCCCTCGCCGCCGAAGAAGGAGTCGTCACCCGCGCCCCCGTCGATCGAGTCGTTGCCGTCCTCCCCGAACAGCGAATCGTCGCCGCCTCCGCCGGCGATCACGTCGTCGCCGTCGAAGCCGTCGATCTGATTGGCCGCCTCGCTGCCGGTCAGGTTGTCCGGGCCGTTGGAGCCGGAGATGTCCTCGACGTCGCTGTGGACGTTGTCGTTCTCGCCCGGATGGCCGTCGCCGGGCAGGTCGTCCAGGGACACCGTCGCGCCGGCGGTGTCGTAGGAGAAGTCGACCTCGTCGTGGCCAGGTCCGCCGTGGATATCGTCGTCGCCCTCGCTGCCCTCGAGGAAGTCCTGGCCCTCGCCTCCGTCGACCGCGTCGTTGCCGGGGCCGCCGTCGACGAACCCGTCGTTGCCGGCGCCGCCGCTGACCGTGTCGTTGCCGGACTGGCCGACCATCTGATCGTCGCCGCCCTGAGCGAGGATGAGATCGTCGCCGGCTCCGCCGAGCAGGAGCTCGTCCCGATCGCTGCCGGTGATCGTGTCGTTGCCGCTGCCACCCTCGAACTCCTCCACGTCGCTGCGCACGTTGTCGCCCTCCCCGGCGCTGCCGTCGTCGGCGACGTTGTCCGGAGTCACCGTCACGGCCGCCGTATGGTCGCCGAAGCTCACCTCGTCGAACCCCGGCCCGCCGACGTTGTCGTCAGCGCCCGCTCCGCCTACCAGGAAGTCGAAGCTCGCGCCCCCGTCGACGAGATCGTTTCCGTCCTGACCAAAAATTTGGTCGCTGCCCGCGCCGCCTCTCACGGTGTCGTTCCCCGGACCGCCGTCGATGAGATCGCCGCTGTCGTTCCCGTCGAGGGTGTCGTCGCCGTCCTCGCCGACCATGAAGTCGAGGTTCGGGCCACCGCTGAGGTTGTCGCCACCCGCGCCCCCCTCGACGTCCGTCAGGACATTGACGCTGCTGGTGTAGGTGTCGCCCAGGTCATCCAGCCTGACAAGAAGCTCGCTGAGCTCGGGGGCCGGGCAGGTGGCGACGTTGCCGGCCACCGAACAGCCCCCGGCGCCATCCCCGTCGGTGATCGCCGCGAGACCGGCATCGACGATCTTGAGCACGCCGCCGGCATAGCTGGCGTCGACCTTGTTCGCCTCCCCGGGGTCTGCGGCGTAGACCACTACCGGTGCGGCTCCCACCCCGACCTGAGCAACCGACGCGGCATCGGCGATCGCCGGAACGGCCAGCCCGGCCCCGAGGGTCACTGCCGCGACCAGGAGTCGATTCATCAGCGGGCGCCCTTCGACCCGCCCTTGCGATGCACGCGCTCGCAGTCGGCCTCGATCTGGTCGTGCGGCTTGCCGTTCTGAGTCGTCACCTGATCGCTGCCGGCGCCGCACGTCACCTGGTCGGGAGAGCCGTCCTTGACCTTCACCTTGTCGTCCCCGGAGCCGCCGTCGACTCCGTCGCGACCGGCGCCCGCGGTGACGTTGTCGTTGCCGCCGCCGGCGAAGAGGTCGTCCCCGCCGCCCTTGCCCGAGATCCGATCGTCGCCGCCGCTGCCGCTGATCTCGTTCGCGGAGTTGCTTCCGATCAGGACGTCGTCGCCGCTGCCGCCGCTGAAGTCCTCGACGTCCTTCCCCAGGTTGTCGCCCTCACCGGCCAGCCCGTCGTCCGGCTTGCCGTTGGCCGAGACCGCGACGGGGTCGGTGCGGAAGAAGCTGGAGAAATCCTCCCCGGCTCCGCCGGAGATCACATCGGCCCCAAGATCTCCGCTGACGGAGTCGTCGCCGGCGCCGCCGGAGACGTTGTCGTCACCCGAGCCGCCGCCGATCGAGTCGTCGCCGCCGCCCCCCTCGATCACGTCGTTGCCGTTATTGCCGAAGAATGAGTTGACGGCGTCGTTGCCGATCAACGTGTCGGGCCCAGCCGAGCCGTTCACCGTTTCGACGTCGCTGTGGACGTTGTCGTTCTCGCCGGGATGCCCGTCGCCCGGCTGATCGTCGAGCGTGACCGTGGCCCCGACGATGTCGTGGGTCATCGATGTCTGATCGCGGTCGGGCCCGCCGTGGATGTCGTCGGCGCCGAAGCTGCCGTTGACGGTGTCCACCCCGGGCCCGCCATCGAGGGCGTCGTCACCGTCGCTGCCGTTGACGGTGTCGTTTCCGTCCTCGCCCAGCAGCGAATCGTTGCCGTCGCTGCCGTCGATCGAGTCGTCCTCCGCCCCGCCCCGCACCGTGTCGTTGCCCCCCCCGCCGAGGATCCCGTTCGGTCGCGCGGTGCCGATCAGCGTGTCCGGCCCGGAGCCACCCGTGTAGTTCTCGATGTCGCTGTGAACGTTGTCGGCCTCGCCGGCCGGGCCGTCGTCGGCGATGTCGTCGGCGCTGATGTTCACCCCGACCACGAAGGTGCTGTAGCTGACGCGGTCGACCCCGGAGCCGCCGCTGACATCGTCCGTTCCCACGCCCGGCTGGAGCGTGTCGTTGCTCGCGCCTCCGTTGAGCGTGTCGGCACCCTCGTTGCCGTCGACCAGATCGACGCCGCCCTCGCCCGAGAGGAGATCGCCGCCGTCGCTGCCCCGCACGAGGTCGTTTCCGTCGCCGCCGAGCAGGACGTCGCCGTCGGCGCCGCCGGTGAGCGTGTCCGCCAGCGGGCCGCCGGTCAGCACGTCGGCGCCCACGCCGCCGTTGATGCTCCCGGCCACGCTCGCGTTGATCGTCATCGTGTCGGCGGCGTCCTGAAGGTTGGCGTTGACCGAATTGAGCGTCTGCGCCGGGCAGGTGGCGACGTTCGCCGCGACCGAGCATCCGCCGGCCCCGTCGCCGTCGGCGATCGCGGCGATCCCGGCGTCGGTGAGCGTGAGCACGCCGCCGGCAGACGTGACGGTGACCCTGTTGGCCTCCGCCGCGGCCGCGGTGTAACTGACCGACGGGGCCGTGGCGAAGTTGGGTTGCAGCGCAACCGTCGACGCGGAGGCGAAACCGGGCAGCGAGAGCGCGGCCACGAGCGACAGTCCGAAGGCGGCGCCGAGCGCGCGTCCGACAGTGCTCCCTCGCCGACTACGAGCTTCTCTCCGACCCATCGTCCCTCCTCGGTCGTGTGCTGGTGCGGCTTTGTGAAAGACCCTAACGCTCCGGGTCGATCGCTCCAAATTCTCCGGTCTCGGGATCGACCGCCGGAAAGCTGCCCGTCTCCAGCTCGCGCGCCACGCCGACGTCGACGACGGCTTCCTCCGGCGCCGAGACGTCGGGGCCGAAGACCTCGCGCGAGCGCCTCGTGCGCAGCTTCAGGATCTCGAGCGTGATCACCAGGTAGACGCTGGCGGCCAGGGCGGCGATCGCGCAGGCGATCATCACCGCCGTCCAGAGCAGGTCGAAGTTGCCGTGATCGTCGGAGTAGGGAACGAAGCGCAGGGCGAGCGCGAGGCCCGCCATCACGAGTGCCCAGCCGTAGAGATAGGCCAGGGTGCGCCGTTGCGAGAAGCCGATGTTGGTGAGCCGGTGGTGCAGGTGCCAGCGGTCGGCGCGGTAGATCGGCTGGCGGTACTTGATCCGCTTCGCGATCACGAACGTCGTGTCGACGATCGGCACCGCGAGGATCAGCAGCGGCAGGATCAGGGCGATCACGGCGTTCGTCTTCAGCGCCCCCTGGACGGCGATCGCCCCGAGCAGGTAGCCGAGCAAGTTCGAGCCGGTATCCCCCATGAAGCTGGAGGCCGGCGGGAAGCCGTGTCGCAGGAAGCCGAGCGCACCGCCGGCGGTGAGTGCGGCCAGCACCCCGGCGCCCGGCTTGTCGAGCGAGAGCGCGATCACCGAGAGGGTGGCCGCGGAGATCACGCAGACGCCTGCGGCGAGCCCATCGACCCCGTCGATCAGGTTGATCACGTTGATCACGGCGACGATGCCGATGATCGTCAGCACGTGGCCGAGATGGACGCTGCCGATCAGGCTGACGTCGAAGAGCTCGACCGACCGCAGGTTGACCCCACCGACGAAGGGGAGCGTGAACGAGGCCACGTTGACCCCGTTGAGGACCGGGATCGCCGCCGCCACGGTCTGGCCGCCGAGCTTCAGCAGCGGGTTGAGGTCGAAGACGTCGTCGATCACGCCGACGACGACGATCACGACGGCGCCGACCAGCAGCGCCTGGGTCTGCTCGGCCCAGGGCAGGAACAAGATTGCCGCCACACTGGTGCCGACGAAGATCGCCAGGCCGCCGAGCTTCGGGGTCGGCTCGACGTGCAGGCTGCGCTCGTTCGGGTGGTCGAGCGCCCCGATCCGCCGGGCGAGGCGCTCGGCCATCGGGACCAGCAGCCAGGCGAGCACCGCGGCGACGAGGAACGCGAACAGCGCCTGGACGTCCTCCGGCCGGCCGTCGACGAACATGACTAGGACACGGCCCCGAGGATCCCGTCGACGAGCAGCCGCGGGTCGCGCGGGTGGCGTGGGCCGGGCTCGCCCGCGCGTTTGACCAGCTCGAGGATCGCGGCGTCGGTCAGCGGACGCAGCAGCCCGGCGGCGATCAGCGCCTCGTCCACGGCGCCCATGCGGCCGCTGAAGATCGTGTAGACCGGCGTCCCCAGCGCCACCGCCTCGCGGTTCATCGTCCCGCCCGCCCCGACGACCAGGTCGGCGTAGGCGATCAGGCTCTGGGCGTCGATCGCGCGCTCGGGGACGATCAGCGAGGGCTCGGCGCGCGCCCGCGTCGCCCCGGCCTGGGCCTCGGTGCGCGCGATCACGACGGCGGTGGTCCGGTCGTCGGCGACCAGCCGATCCAGCACGGCGTCGTAGACGGTGTTGCGCTCGTGATACGCGGAAGTCTCGGGCGGCGGGCGGACGACCGCGAGCACCCGCCCGCGGTCGATCCCGAGCTCCTCGAGGACGGCGGCGTCGGGTCGGAAGTCAGCGAGGTAGTAGTCCTCCTTCAGCCCCGGGTAGCGGACGAGCTTGCGCCCGGCGGCGCCGGCGCGGCGCATCGCCTCGATCGGGATCGCGTCGGGCGCCAGCACACGGCGGGCGGCGCGGAAGGCGAGCTGGCGCTGCACGCCGGCGTACTCGTAGTCCTGCATCTGCGCGGAGGGCACGCGCAGCAGCGTGGCGACGACGGCGAGGTCCACCGAGCCGTGGCCGAGGGCGAGGTCGAAGCGACGCGGGCGCGCCCAGGCGCGCAGCTCGCGGCTGCGGCGCGCGACCGCCAGGCCCTTGGCCGCGGTCGCCCCGTCGGCGTGTCTGCCGATCACCGTGTGATCGAGGCCGAGCCGTTCGAGGATGCCGACCGTCTGCCCGTACTCGCGGGCGGTGATCTCGACCTCGTCGCCACGCTCTCGCAGCCGCTCGACGATCGGCCTGAGGACGAGCGGATGCGCCGCGGCGGTGCAGTCGACCCAGATCCTCATCGCGCGCCGAAACTTACGGGCAGGGTCGGGGGTTTGGTCGGTGGGGGGAGTCAACGACTCCGATTAGGGAGGTTCAGATGAGTGCAAGAAGGCTGCTGCCGTCGCCGGCGATGCTGGTCGCGATCTGCGCGCTGGTCGCGGGGCTGACAGGCTCGGCGGTGGCCCTGCAGGGCCACAACTCGGTGAAGTCGAACGACATCGCCCCGGGCGCGGTGCGGGGTCCGGACATCGCCGACGGGGCGGTGAAGCCGCCGAACCTCGACCTGATCAAGGTCGACGGCGAGGCGGGCCCGCTGCCGACCGCGTCGGTCCCGGCGATCGACCTCGGCGGTCCCTCGGTGACGATCCACGTGCCCGAGACCGGGCTGGTCGCGATCTACGCCCGGGGCACCGGGGAGATCGACGGCGGTCCCAACAACGCGCTCGGCCAGATCCACCTGTTCGAGCCGACCCTGTTCCCGAGTGCGCCGCGGATCCTCGAGTTCGACTCGCCGGACCCGCAGCTGCGGATCAGCACTCCCGGGACCGGCAACGTCGACGGCACCCCCTCGCTCAGCCGCGGCGGCTGGATCGTCTTCCCGGCGAACAAGGGCACCTACACGTTCTCGCTCTACTACAGCGTCGCCAACGGCGGCACGGCGACGTTCACCAACACCGGGCTGTGGGCGGGGGTGGTCGGCTAGGCGGCGGCCGTGGCCGCCAGCTGCGGGTAGAGCGGATAGCGGTCCATCAGGGCGCGCGTCCGCTCCGCCAGCGGCTCACGCTCGGCCTCGAAGCTCTCCGAGAGCGCGATCGCGATCACCTGGGCGATCTCGCGCATCTCGTCGGTGCCCAGGCCGCGCGTGGTCAGCGCCGGGGTTCCGATCCGCAGCCCGGAGGGGTTCATCGGCGGCCGCTCGTCGAACGGGATCGCGTTGCGGTTGACCGTGATCCCGACCTGCTCGAGGCGCTGCTCGGCCGTCTTGCCGTCCAGCCCCGTGGGGCCGAGGTCGACGAGCACCAGGTGAACGTCGGTTCCTCCGGTCAGCACCTCGACGCCGTTGGCGATCAGCTCCTCGGCGAACGCCTGCGCGTTGGCGATCGTCTGGCGCTGGCGGGCACGGAAGGGCTCCGACTGGGCGATCGCGAGCGCCACCGCCTTGGCGGCGATGATGTGCATCAGCGGGCCACCCTGCTGACCGGGGAAGATCGCCTTGTTGATCGCGGTCGCGAGCTCCTCGTCGTTTGAGAGGATCATCCCGCTGCGCGGCCCGCAGAGCGTCTTGTGGACCGTCGTCGTGGTCACGTGGGCGTGCTCGACCGGGTTCGGGTGCTCGCCGGCGGCGACGAGGCCGGCGAAATGCGCCATGTCGACCATCAGCTTCGCGTCGACGGAGTCGGCGATCCCGCGGAAGGCGGCGAAGTCGAGCTGGCGCGGGTATGCGGACCAGCCGGCGACGATCACCTTCGGCCGGTGCTCGTGCGCGAGCCGCTCGACCTCCTCCATGTCACAGCGGTAGTCCTCGCGACGCACGTGGTAGGCGACGACCTCGTAGAGCTTGCCCGAGACGTTGAGCTTCATCCCGTGGGTCAGATGGCCGCCGTGATCGAGCGCCATCCCCATGATCGTGTCGCCGGGGTCGAGCATCGCCATGTAGGCGGCATTGTTGGCCTGGGCGCCCGCGTGCGGCTGGACGTTGGCGTAGCCAGCGCCGAAGAGCTCCTTGGCGCGGTCGATCGCCAGCTGCTCGGCGACGTCGACCTCCTCGCAGCCGCCGTAGTAGCGCTTGCCGGGATACCCCTCCGCGTACTTGTTGGTCAGCACCGAGCCGGCCGCGTCGAGCACCGCCTGCGGGACGAAGTTCTCCGAGGCGATCATCTCGAGCGTGTTCTGCTGGCGCTCGAGCTCACGCTGCAGGACCTCGGCGATCGCCGGATCGACCTCGGCCAGCGGGGCCGTCTGGAAGTCGTCTGGGAGCTCGGGGGACATCCGTTCCGAAGATACCATCGGCCTCAGCCGATGAAGAGCGACACGGAACTGATCGAGCGGGCCTTCGAGCTGCTCACCTCGGAAACCTACGAGCAGGTCCTGCCGCTGATCGACGAGCGGTTCGAGATGGTGACCACCGCCGAGGTGGCCAGCGAGCCGGATGTCTACACCGGGCCCGAGGGCGTCCGCAGATGGTGGGTCTCGTTCCTCGACGCGATGGAATGGGTGCGGCTGGAGGCGCTGAGCTTCGAGGAGGTGGGCGACGGCAGAGTGATCGTCGATTTCATCATCCACGCGAAGGGAAAGCAGAGCGGGATCGAGACCGGACTACCGGCGGTGGCGATCGCGACCGCGTCGGAGGGCACGCTGCGGCGGCTCGAGTTCTTCACCACGCTCGCGCTTGCTCGAGCCGCCGCTCGACCTCCGTCGGGCTGAGCCCGCCGACCCGCAGGATCGCCGGCTCGCCCCCGTCCTCGATCGCCGTCAGGTCGACGACCGTGGAGGGCTGACCGGTGAGCTCGCCGCCGTCGATCGCGAGGTCGACCTGGGCCAGGATCGCCTGGTCGACGTCAGCGAACCGGGCCGGCGGCGGATCGCCGGAGAGGTTCGCCGAGGTCTGGAAGATCGGACAGGCGGCCCCGGCGAGCGGACCCTCGATCAGCCGCACCCCGAGGCGCTCGGGGTCCGCGCGGCAGGCGAGCGGGTAGCGGTGCTCGGGGTTGGCGACCACCAGCGTCACCGGCCCGGGCAATAGAGCTCCAAGCGCCTCGCGCGTGCGCGGCCCGAGGGCGGCGACCAGCTCGCGCATCGCCAGTGGGCTGAAGTACATGACCGCCGAGGGCTTGCCGTCGTCGCGACCCTTGATCTCGTGGATCCGCTGGATCGCGTCCTCGCGGGTTGGATCGCACGCCAGCCCGTAGAGGCCGTCCGCCGGAAAGACGGCAACGCCACCGCCCAGGATGCAAGCCTCGAACTGGGACGTCAGCTCCACCCCGCCACCACCCGGTCGATCCCCGCCAGGTCGGCGCGGATCTCGATCCGCTCGAAGCCGGCGCGTCGCGCCAGCCCAGCCACCGCCGGCGCCTGCCCGATCCCGACCTCGAGCCCGATCGCCGCCGGCGCCGCCGCGATCGACAGCTCGCCGAGCAGGCCCTCGATCGCCTCCAGGCCGCTGGGTCCGGCGACCAGCGCCTCGCGGGGCTCGAAGCCGCGGATCTCCGCAGCGACGCCCTCCCACTCGCGCTCGCTGACGTACGGCAGGTTGGCGAGCACGAGGTCGAAGGGGCCGGACTCGAGCGTCCCGTGCGCGAGCCGGACGCGGTCGGTCGAGCCGAGCCGGTCGCGGTTCGCCTTCGCGACCGCGAGGGCGTCCAGCGACGTGTCGGTCGCGGTCATCTCGGTCCCGGGCAGCTCGTCGGCGATCGCGAGCGCGATCGCCCCCGAGCCGGTGCCGACGTCGAGCGCCCTGCCCGGCCCGACCTCGAGCGCCAGCTCGACCAACAGCTCGGTCTCCGGGCGCGGGATCAGCACCCGGGGGTCCACCTCCAGCTCGATCCTCCGAAAGCCCTTGCGCCCGAGGATGTACGCGACCGGCTCGCGCTGCACCCGCCGCCGGACCATGGCGCCGAAGGCGCGCCCGGCTGCGGCGTCGACCCCGGCCTCGGGCGCGGCGATCAGGCCGGCCCCGTGGATCCCGGTCGCCTCGGCGAGCAGCAGCCTCGCGTCGAGCCCCGGTGTCTCGACCCCGGCGGCCTCCAGCGCGTCGGTTGCCGCCGCCAGCGCCTCGGCGACCGATCCCGCGACGGCAGCGTTCATCCCGCTTCGGCGGTCTGCGCCTCCAGACGCGCCCGCTTCTCCTCGGCGCCGAGAGCCGAGGTGAACTCGCCCAGGTCGCCGTTCAGGATCTCGTCCAGGTTGTGGGCGGTGAGCTTGATCCGGTGGTCGGTGACCCGGCCCTGGGGGTAGTTGTAGGTGCGGATCTTCTCCGAGCGCTCGCCGCTGCCGACCTGCGAGCGGCGCTCGGCGGCGATCTCGGCCTGCTGCTCGTCCAGCGCCCGCTCGTAGATGCGCGCGCGGAGCACCTTCATCGCCTTGTCGCGATTCTGCAGCTGCGACTTCTCGTCCTGCATCGAGACCACGATCCCCGTCGGCGCGTGGGTGATCCGCACCGCCGAATCGGTCGTGTTCACAGACTGGCCCCCGGGACCGGACGAACGGTAGACGTCGACGGTGAGGTCGTTCGGGTCGATCTCGACGTCGACCTCCTCCGCCTCGGGCAGCACCGCGACGGTCGCCGTCGAGGTGTGGATCCGGCCCTGGGACTCGGTCTTCGGCACGCGCTGCACGCGGTGAGTGCCGCCCTCGAACTTGAACACCGAGTAGGCGGCGTCGCCGCGGATCTCGAAGGTGACCTCCTTGAAGCCGCCGACCTCGGCCGGCGACTGCGAGAGCACCTCGGTGGTGAAGCCGCGCTCCTCCGCATAACGGGTCAGCATCTTGTAGAGGTCGCCCGCGAACAGCGCCGCCTCGTCGCCGCCGGTGCCGGCGCGGATCTCGATGATCACGTTCTTGTCGTCGTTCGGGTCGCGCTCGACCATCGCCAGGCGGAGCTCCTCCTCGAGCGCGCGCAGGCGAGCCGGCGCCGCTGAGACCAGCTCGCGCAGCTCGGCGTCGTCGCCGTCCTCGGCCAGCATCTCCTCGGCCCCCTCGAGGTCGCCGCGCAGGCGGCGCCATTCGGCCGCCAGATCGTGCGCCGCCTCGAGCTCGCTGTACTCGCGCCCGACCGCGGCGTAGCGCTCCCGATCGCCGATCACCTCGGGATCGGACATCTGGCGCTGGAGCTCGGCGAACCGCTCCTCGACCTGTTCGACCAGCTTCTCGATCACGCCGCTGAGGCTATCGCCGCCGCCGTTTGGCATTTCGTCACCGACCGGTCCGCGAACCGTTCCAGTTCGCCTTCCACCTCAGACATCGGCGCGATCACCATCAACTCCCGATGCCCTCCCCGGAACTCCGGGTTTCCGGGGAGGGTGTTCAGGCAGCTGCAGAGCCCAGACCGATGATCGATCCGAAGTCACGCAAGGAGCTGTTCAGGCGCAATCGGGCCGCCGAGGCCGAGCGGGCGGCGGCGCTCGCGAAGGTCGCGCACGCTGCAAGCGCGGTCCGCGAGGTAACGATGACCGAGCTCGATCGCGGTGCGGCGCGAATCGTGGCCGCGGTTCGGGCTGGCGAGATCGTCGTGCTCAGCAAGCATCGCTGTGCGGTCGCGATGATCGTTCCACTCGTCCGGGAGGACGGGCTGGTGGCGCTGGATCCGCGCGAGGTCGACGGCTTGCGGGAGTTGGCCAAGGTCTTCGAGCGCCGCGCGGGACGCCGCCGGATGTCGGCGCTCATGCACGGTCGCTGGTACGGCAAGCAGTACCGGCGCTACCGGACCGGGCGCGGGAGCCGGCGCCCCTAGGCGACGATCTCGATGTGGTCCGGGTCCTTGGCCATCTCGGCCGGGTTCTCGACCGCGAGCACGGCCTCGAGCGCGGCGATCGCGACCGCGAGCTGGTCGCGGTCGGGCTCCCGGGTGGTCAGGTTCTGCAGCATCAGACCCGGCCACATCAGCGTCCGGACCCAGCGCTTGCGGCGGTTCCTGCCCGCCCACTTGATCACCTCGTAGGAGAGCCCGGCGATCAGCGGGATGCCGAGGATCCGCGAGAGCACGAGCCAGTACCAGGCCGGAAGGCCGAGCGGGGCGAAGACGAAGATCGCCAGCACCATCACGATCAGCAGGAAGCTGGTCCCGCAGCGCGGATGCAGGCGGGAGTACGTCTCGGCCCGCTCGGGGACGAGCCGGTCGCCGGCCTCGAAGCAGGAGATCGTCTTGTGCTCGGCGCCGTGGTACTCGAACACCCGCCGCAGGTCGGGCAGGCGGCTGATCGCCCAGATGTAGCCGATGAAGATCGCGGTACGCAGCACGCCCTCGACGAGCCAGAAGAGCACCGCCGAGCCGAGCTGGTCCTTGATCAGGCTGGTGGCGCCGACCGGGACGACGAAGAAGAGCCCGACCGCCAGCACCATCGAGAGCGCGATCGTCAGCCCCCAGGTGAAACCTCCGATCGGCTCCGGCTCCTCGCCGTCCTCCTCGATCAGCTGCGCGTTGGCGGATATCGCCAGGGCGCGGAAGCCGATCTTCAGCGACTCGCCCAGAGCGACGATCCCGCGGATCACCGGCACGCGCAGGACGCGGTGGCGCTTGGCCCAGGAGACGAGCGGCTCGGAGGTGACCTCGATCTCGCCCAGAGTCGGGTCGGAGCCGTTGGTGCCGTCGACCTCGGGGGCCGGCTTTCGCACGGCCACGGCCCAGGTCGAGACCCCTCGCATCATCACGCCCTCGAGCACGGCCTGGCCGCCGACCGGGGCGTCCTTGGACGCGACCGGCAGGCCGTCCGGCATCCGGGCCGTGTCGATGCTCAGACTCCCGTCGTCGCTCATCGACGGAGGCCCGGTCAGCTGCTCTTGCTGCGGGCGGCGCGGCGGCGGAAGCGCTCGACGCGGCCGCCCGTGTCGACCAGCTTCTGCTTGCCGGTGTAGAAGGGATGGCAGGCGGAGCAGATCTCGACGTGCATCTCGGGGTTGGTCGAGCGCGTGTAGAACTCGTTCCCGCACGAGCAGCGCACGTGGGAGAGGCCGTATTCGGGGTGAATCCCGGTCTTCATCGTCATTCGATTCTAGCGACGCATAGGCTGAGGCCAGATGTACCGATTGATCCTCGTTGGCTACGACGGTCGCCCGACCGGTCGCGACGCGCTCGCCCTCGCCCGTGGCCTGGCTGCGATCGAGGGATCGAGCCTGGTGCTCTGCGTCGCCCTCGAGCTCGATCCCCTGGCGACCCCGGCCCACGCCTACGAGCGGGCGATGGCCGAGGCCGAGGAGCGCCTCTCGGTCGAGGCGCGCGAGCAGCTCGGCGAGACCCCGTTCAGGATCCGGATGGTCGGCGGGGTCGCACCGCCGCGCGCCCTGCACGAGGTTGCCGAGGAAGTCGGCGCCGACGTGATCGTGCTCGGCTCGACCCATCGCGGGGGGCTCGGCCGGGTCCTCCCCGGGAGCGTCGGGGAGCGCCTCCTGCACGGCGCGCCCTGCGCGGTGCTGATCGCGCCCAGCGGCTTCGCGGGTCGTGAGCGCCTCGAGATCGACCGGATCGGCGTCGGCTACGACGGCAAGGCAGAGGCCGGGCACGCCCGCACGACCGCGGCCGCCCTGGCGGAGGAGCTCGGCGCGTCGGTGGAGACGATCACGGTGACCGGCGATCAGGGCGCCGACCCCGCCGACCCGGGCGAGGCGGCGACGGAGCTGGTCGAGCGCTCCCGCGAGCTCGACCTGCTCGTGGTCGGCTCGCGGGGCTACGGCCCCGTCCGCCACGCCCTGCTTGGCAGCGTAACCTCGAAGCTGATGCAGGCCGCGGCCTGCCCCGTGCTCGTCGTCCCGCGTTCGACCGATTGAAATGGTG
This sequence comes from Solirubrobacterales bacterium, assembly GCA_033856255.1. Lineage (GTDB taxonomy): Bacteria > Actinomycetota > Thermoleophilia > Solirubrobacterales > 70-9 > WHSW01. Next base: position 93,219 of record JAWVFH010000004.1, read on the forward strand.
GTAATGAGAAGCGCCGTCACGCTGCCGCAGGGAACGATCGCCTACGGCGAGTCCGGCCCCGCCGACGGCCCTGCGGTCGTCTTCGTCCACGGCGCCTTCGTCGACGGCACGCTGTGGCGCAAGGTGGTGCCGGAGCTCGAGGGGTCGCTGCGCTGCATCGTCCCCGACCTGCCGCTGGGCTCGCACCGGACGGCGATGAACCAGGGCGCCGACCTCTCCCCTCCCGGCCTGGCGAAGCTGATCGCCGACCTGATCGCCGCGCTCGACCTCTCCGACGTCACCCTGGTCGGCAACGACACCGGCGGGGCGCTCTGCCAGCTGGTCGTCACCCGCCATCCGGAGCGGATCGGGCGGCTCGTGCTCACCCCCTGCGACGCCTACGAGAACTTCCTCCCGCCGGCGTTTCGCTACCTGCAGGTGCTCGCGCGCCTTCCGGGAGGCGTCGCGTCCGTCGCCCAATCGATGCGGATTCCGGCGGTCCGCAGAATGCCGATCGCCTTCGGCTGGCTCGCGAAGAGCCGGATCCCCGGCGACGTGCTCGCCCACTGGACCGAGCCGATCATCCGCGACAAGGCCGTGCGCGCGGACGCCCGCGAGGTCCTGCGCGGGATCGACAAGAAGTACACGATCGAGGCGGCGGCGAAGCTGCGCGACTTCGGCGGGCCGACGATGCTCGCCTGGGCGACCGAGGACCGCTTCTTCAAGCCGAAGTTCGCCGAGCGGCTCGCGGCCGACATTCCCGGTTCGCGGCTGGAGTGGATCGAGGACTCGCGCACCTTCGTCTCCGAGGACCAGCCGCAGCGACTCGCCGGGTTGATCGGAGACTTCGCGGCGGGCTAGTCCCCGGCCGCGCGCAGACCCCACGGCGGGGTGGCGAGCTGGACCGCACCGCCGGCCAGGACCCGCAGGACGCCGGCCATGTGATCGCCGATCCCCTCGGCCGGGATCTCGATCTCGACCTCGACCGTGCCAGCCTCGCGCGAGATCACGTCCGCGGGACCGAGCGACGAGAGCACGTCGTTCATCTGCTCGTTGCTCGCCAGCAGCAGCGCCGTGAAGCGTTCGATCCCCTCCTCACGGGCGCGCTGGGCCAGCAGCGCGCAGAGGATCGTCCCCAGGCCGCGGCCCTGCCACGCGTCGATCACGGTCACCGCCGCCTCGGCGCGCCCGCCGTCCTCGAGGCGGACGAAGCGGGCGACCCCGACCCCGGACCCGGTCTCCGGATCGAAGGCGATCAGCGCCTCGTGGTCGTGGTGGTCGACCTCGGTCAGATAGCGCAGCTCCGAGTCGGAGAGCTCGTCGACCGCGGTCATGAACCGCTGATAGCGCGACTGCTCGCTGAGTTGGTCGAACGCCCGCGCCAGGGCCGGCTTGTCGGCGGCCTCGATCGGGCGCACGACGACGGCCGAGTCGTCGCGAAGCCTGACCTCGGCCGGAATGGCGACCGCGGTCCGACCCCTTGGCTCAGACCTCTTGATAAAGCGGCCCGTCGCCGCCCTCGGGCATCGTCAGGCGGCCACCCTTGGCGTTGATCGCGCCGCACTGGACGCAGTTGGAGGCGGTCACGTGGACGTCGACCTGGGCCGCCCCGTTCTCGAGCTGGTCGTCGGGGATCTCGTAGACCTGCGCCGGGCAGAGGTTGACCCAGGTCTTCGCCAGCTCGCGGGGGACGTGGCTCTGGACCTTGACGTGGTTGGGAGCGTCGTCGCGGGTCGCGTTGCCGGAGAGGAAGACGGAGTCGAGCTTGTTGAAGGTGAGCTTGTTGTCGGGCTTCGGGTAGTTCTCGTTGGCGCCGCCGTCGACCATCGCGACCTCGGTGTCGGGCTCGTACTTCCACTTCCCGCCCGGAAACAGGCCCTTGGTGATCGTCATCGCGCTGGCGATCGCGCCCCCGAGGAAGAAGCCCTTCGAGAACGGCGCCCTCATGTTGCGCGACTCGAAGAGGTCGTTCTCGATCTGCGACTTGCGCACCTTCTCGTCGTAGGCGTCGAGGTTGACCGAGTCCTTCTTGAGCGCCTCGAAGATCGCCTCGGCCGCGTAGATGCCGGCGTGCATCGAGTAGTGGATCCCCTTCAGGGTCGGGACGTTGACCATGTTCGCGGCGTCGCCGGCGATCGCCATCCCGGGGACCGTCAGCGAGCGGGGCATCGAGTAGTAACCGCCCGAAGGAATGGTCTTGGCCCCCCACGCCACGCGCTCGCCGCCCTCCAGCATCTTGCTGACGAAGGGATGGGTCTTCAGCTCCTGGAGAAGGTCATGGCAGGACAGGGTCGAGTCGGTGTAGTCGAGCCCGATCACCAGCCCGATCGCGATCTTGTCCTCGCCCATCGGGTAGATGAAGCTGCCGCCGAACTCGTTCCACTTCGCGCGCTTTCGCAGCGGCCAGCCCATCGTGTGGATCACCCGGTCCAGGGGCTCCTTCACCTTCCAGACCTCCTTGACGCCCAGCTCCCAGCGGACCGGAAGGGTGCCGTGGAGGTCGAAGTAGTCGAGCGCCGCCTGGGTCAGGTGGCCGAGCGTGCCCTCGGCGAGCACGGTCGTCTTCGCGACCACGTCCGAGCCGGGCTCAAAGTTGCCGAGCGGCCCGCCGTCCTTGCCGCGCCCGCGGTCACCGGAGCGGATCCCGCGCACGATCCGGTCCTCGACCAGCAGCTTGTCGGCGACCGTCTCGGTGAGGATGTAGGCGCCCTTCTCCTCCGCCTGCTCGGCGAGGAAGCGCGACAGCTTCGAGACCGAGATCACGTAGTTGCCGTGGTTGCGGAAGTTGGGCGGCATCGGCTTCAGCGGCAGCGCCCTGCGCTTGGTCAGCAGGTAGACGGCGTCCTTGGTCACCTCCTGGTAGGCGAACGGCCAATCGGAAGGGTCGAGATCCGGGAACAGCTCCCGCATCGCGGAGGGCACCATGTTGGCGCCGCTGAGCGTGTGGGCGCCGCAGACCTTGCCCTTCTCGATCACGGCCACCGGGACCTCGCCGAGCCGCTCCATCAGCTTCGGCTCGTCGGCGAGCAGGTCGAGCAGCCTGTTGGCGCAGGCGAGGCCCGCCGGGCCGCCGCCGACGATCGCGACGCCAACCTCGATCCGCTCGTCCTCGGGATCGGTCGGCGGCGCGATCAGCGCATGCTCGTCGAAAGGCGGTGGATAGTCCTTCGGCTCCACCGCCGCGCCGGACGTCATCGGTGCCTCAGCCGCCCTTCTTGGCTTTGATCGCCTCGGTCAGCTTGGGCATGATCTTGTGCAGGTCGCCGACCACGCCGAGGTCGCAGAACTCGAAGATCGGCGCGTTCGGGTCCTTGTTGATCGCGAGGATGTTCTCGGAGCTCTGCATGCCGACCTTGTGCTGGATCGCGCCGGAGATCCCGGCCGCCAGGTAGAGCTTCGGAGCAACCGTCTTCCCGGTCTGGCCGATCTGCGCCGCGTACGGGTACCAGCCGGCGTCGACGACCGCGCGGGTCGCCGCGACGGCTCCGCCCATTGCGTCGGCGAGGTCCTCGGCGAGCTTGAAGTTGTCCTTCTCGCCCAGCCCGCGGCCGCCGCCGACGAGGATGTCGGCGTCCTCGATGTTGACGTCGGCGCCCCGCTGCTCGCCGCGCTGGCGCATCCGCGCCCTCGTCGACCATTCGGAGAGCTCGACCTCGACGTCGACCACCTCGGCCTGCCCGCCGCCGCCGTCGTTCATGTCGAAGGCGTTGAGGCGGCTGATGATGATCCCGGGCTCGCCGACGTAGCCGACGTCGACGATCGCCGAGTCCTGGAGCACCGGGCGCTCGGAGATGAGCTTGCCATCGGCGACCTTGACCGCGGTCACCTCCATCGTCACACCGGCGTTGAGGCGCGCGGTCAGGCCGGCGCCGATCTCGAACCCCAGCAGGCCGCCGCCGAAGAGGGCGTAGGAGAAGCCCTCGTCGCCGATCACCTTCGCCATCACGTCGACGATCGGCTGCGCGAGGCCCTCGGGGGCCGACTTGCAGCGGAAGACGCGCTTTGCGCCGTAGGCGCCGAGCCCGGCCGCCGCGTCATCGGCAATCTCGCCCACGATCACCGCCGCCGCCTCGGTGCCGAGCTCGTCGGCGAGCCTCGCCGCCTCGGAGATCGCACCGAGCGAGTTCTTGTTGAAGTTGCCCTCGTCGTCGTGCAGGGCGTAAACCAGGATGCCCGCCATCTAGATCAGCTTCCTTTCGTCCAGCCAGGCGACGATCTTCTCGACCGTCTCGTTGGTGTCCTCGTCCTCGATGATCTCGCCGGCCTGCTTCTCAGGCGGCGGGTTGATCTCCAGGACCTGCGTCTTCGAGCCACCCTCGCCGACCTGATCGGCCTCGATCCCGACGTCGCCGGTGGACTTGGTGTCGAGCGGCTTCTTCTTCGCCCCCATGATCGCCTTCAGCGACGGGTAGCGGGGCTCGTTGATCGCGTCGCCGACCGAGATCACGGCCGGCAGGTCGATCTCGACCGTGTCGTAGCCGTACTCCGCCTGGCGCTCGCAGACGAGCTTGCCGTCCTCGATCTCGATCTTGATCACCTGCGTCAGCGACGGCATCTTCAGGTGGTCGGCGACCACGGCGCCGATCGTGTAGCACTCGCCGTCGTCGGACTGCTGGCCGAGCAGCACGAGGTCGGGCGACTCGGACTCGAGCACCTTGGCGAGCGCGTATCCGGTCGCGCAGACGTCGGAGCCCTCGAGCGCGGAGTCGGTCAGATGAACCGACCGGTCAGCGCCAAGCGCAACCGCCTTGTGCAGGGCGCGCGCGGCGGTCTCCGGGCCCATGGTCACGGCCACGATCTCGTCCACGTCGGCGTTGCCGCCCTCGCGGATCTGCATCGCCGCCTCGATGCCGTGGGTGTCGAACGGGTTGAGGTTCTTCTCGCCCGAGCGGTCGAGCCGCTTGGTTCCCGGATCGATCCGCTTTTGCACAGCGGCGTCCGGGACCTCCTTGACGAGACAGCAAATCTTCAAGTCAGGGTCCTCCTTGGGGAATGAGCGGCGGGCATATTACTGGATTGACTGACGAGTCAGTCAGGTACCCGCTCTGGGCTTGTTCATGCGCCGCGCGCCTCTACGCCCGCGAGGCGACGGCGCCTTCGATGAACTCGACGATGTCGTCGGTGGTCGCGCCCGGCGTGAACACCTCGGCGACGCCGAGGCGCTTCAGCTCCCCGACGTCGTCGGCGGGAATCGTGCCGCCGACGGTGATCACGACGTCGCCGGCGTCCTGCTCGCGAAGCAGGTCGACGACGCGCGGCACCAGGGTCATGTGAGCGCCCGAGAGGATCGAGAGGCCGATCGCGTCGGCGTCCTCCTGGACCACGGTGGCGACGATCTGCTCCGGCGTCTGGTGCAGGCCGGTGTAGATCACCTCCATGCCCGCGTCGCGCAGGGCCCGGGCGATGATCTTCGCGCCCCGGTCGTGTCCGTCGAGGCCGGGCTTGGCGACGACTACGCGGATCTTGCGGGCTTCACTCACGCGGGGGAGCGTAGTGCAGCTAGGCGCGGGTGAGCGCCGCCGCTAATCCCCGTCGAGCGCCGCCGCGATCCGCTCGACGAGGTCCTTGGGCGAGAACGGCTTCTTGATGTAGTCGTCCGCGCCGGCCTCGAAGCCGCGCTCGACCGAGTCCTCGTAGACGCTCGCCGTGAGCAGCAGGATCGCGACCCCGGCGAGCTCCTCTGACGCCCGCAAGCGCTCGGTCACCTCGTAGCCGTCGAGCTTCGGCATCATCACGTCGATCACGCAGACCTGCGGCCGGCGGCGCAGCGCCACCTCGACCGCCTCCTCCCCGTCGCCGGCGGTGATCACCTCGTAGCCGGCCCGCTCGAGCCGGAAGACGACCAGCTCCCTGACGTCGGCGTCATCGTCGGCCACCAGGACCAAGGGCCCGTCCCGATTTGCGCTCGAGCTCATCCCCGGCTCAGCGTAACCGAGGCGATGGGTTCCGAGCTCAGCTGCCGAAGCCGGTCAGCGACCCGGTCACGGAGAGGACGACGACCAGGATCGTGATCACGGCGAGCAGCCCGACGAGCGCCAGGAAGGCCGGCGTCATCCCCTGGCGGGTGTCGTCGATGCCGTGGACCTCATCGGGAGCGACGACGACGGGCTCGCCGCCGGACTCGCCGATGTGCTCCTCCTCGGCGCGCAGCCTCGCCGCCGCCTCGGCGCTGGCACGGTCGGTGTGGTTGGAGACGGCGACGTCCTCGTCCTCGCGGACCACGTCCCAGCCGTCGACCTCGTTTCGCACGACCTTCAGAGCCATGCCGATTGAATACCCGCCGTGCGCGGCGGGGAAACGGGCGCGCCTAGAACTGCGGGTGCTCGGTGTAGGTGCCCCAGACGGCCTGCAGGGCGGCGACGATCTCGCCCTCCGAGGTCCGCACCCGCGCCGCCTCGACCAGCGCCGGCATCAGGTTCTCGCCCGCCTCCGCCCCCCGCGCGATTGCGGCGAGCGCCGCGTCCACCTGTCCCTGATCGCGCTCGGACTTGGTCCGCTCAAGCCGGCTTCGCTGGCGGCCCTCCGCCTCCGGGTCGGGCCGGTGGATCTCCATCTCCTCCTCGCCGTCGAGCCGGTACTCGTTGACGCCGACGACGATCCGCTGCTTCGAGTCGACCTCGCGTTGATACTGGAACGCGGCGTCGGCGATCTCGCGCTGCGGGAAGCCCGTCTTGATCGCCTCGACCATGCCGCCGAGCTCGTCGATGCGATCGAAGTACTCGTAGGCGGCCGCCTCCATCTCGTCCGTCAGCGTCTCGACCAGGTACGAGCCCCCGAGCGGGTCCGCGGCGTTGGTGACCCCCGACTCGTGAGCGATCACCTGCTGCGTGCGCAGGGCCACCCGCACCGCCTCGGCGGTCGGCAGCGCCAGCGCCTCGTCGTAGGAGTTGGTGTGCAGCGACTGGGTGCCGCCCAGGACCCCCGCGAGCGCCTCGATCGTCGTCCGCACGATGTTGACCAGCGGCTGCTGGGCGGTCAGCGAGACGCCCGCGGTCTGGGTGTGGAAGCGCATCATCTGCGAGCGCTCGTCGCGGGCCCCGTACGTGTCGCGCATCTCGCGCGCCCAGATCCGCCGCGCGGCCCGGTACTTGGCGATCTCCTCGAAGAAGTCGATGTGGGCGTTGAAGAAGAACGAGAGCCGGGGGGCGAAGACGTCGACGTCGAGGCCGCGCTCGATCGCCCGCTCGACGTAGGTGAAGCCGTCCTTGAGCGTGAAGGCGAGCTCCTGCTGGGCGGTCGATCCGGCCTCGCGGATGTGGTACCCGGAGATCGAGACCGGGTGCCAGCGCGGCATCTTCTCGCTGCACCACTCGATCATGTCGGTGACCAGGCGCAGCGCCGGCTCGATCGGGAAGCACCACTCTTTCTGGGCGATGTACTCCTTCAGGATGTCGGTCTGGATCGTGCCGCCGAGCTTCTCCGGCGGCACCCCCTGCTTCTCGCCGACGAGCACGTAGAAGGCGAGCAGGATCGCCGCCGGGGCGTTGATCGTCATCGAGGTGGTGACGCCGCCGAGCGGGATCCCGGCGAACAGGCCTTCCATGTCGGCGAGGGTGTCGACGGCGACGCCCTCGCGCCCGACCTCGCCGAGGCTGCGGGCGTGGTCGGAGTCGTAGCCCATCAGGGTCGGCATGTCGAAGGCGGTCGAGAGCCCGGTCTGGCCCTGGTCGAGCAGGTAATGGAAGCGCTCGTTGGTCTCCTCGACGGTGCCGAAGCCGGCGAACTGGCGCATCGTCCACAACCGCCCCCGGTACATCGAGGGATAGGGGCCGCGGGTGAAGGGGTAGGAGCCGGGGTTGCCGACCCGCTCCTCGAGCTCAGGGTCGACGTCGTCGGGGCCGTAGAGCGGCTCGATCTTCTCGCCGGAGATCGTCGAGAACTCGGCGTCCCGTTCGGGCGTCGCCTCGAAGCGGCGTTTCCACTCCGCCGAGTCGGCCGCGCGCTTTTCAGGAGAGACGGAGGCCATCGGTACCGGTGATTCTACGGTTAGCCCAGCGGCAAGAGGGTGCGCAAGACGGCGAGCATCGCCGCCTCGCGGATCACGCCGGAGGCCAGATCGCGGTAGATTGTCTTTTCCCGGTGCGCCAGCTTGCCGACCGGGTCGAGGCGAGTCGTCTGCACTTCGACCGTCGAGGCGGTCGCTTCGGGCGCAGCGGCGACCCCCGCCGATTCCTCGAAGGCGATGCAGCCGAGGATCCCCTGGGCAATCAGTTCCGCGCGCTTTTCCGACCCTTCCGGGCTCGGGTGCAGGTTGTCCGGTTCCAGCAGCCCGGGGTCGTGGTTGACCAGGCTGGCGTAATCCGGCGTCTGGGTCCCGGGGCGCGAGGCCGCGAAGCGGTGGACGACGCTGTTCTTGCCGTGGTTGTCGGCGCCTTCGACCGTGTAGCCGTGGATCGTCGGCACGACCATGCAGCGGTCGCCGATCTGCGCCGCCACCTTGCCCAGGTTTTCTTCGAGGATCTGCGGATAGTGCGGGTTGTCGTTGGTGCCGCCGTCGAAGACGATCACGTTCTGCGACGGGTCGTAGCTCTCTTCGAAGAGTTCGAGGATTTCGTAGGTGTTGGTGCCGCCGACCGCGTTCACGGTCAGCTTGATCCCCGGCAGGAAGTTCGGCAGGTAGGTGGAGCTGAGTTCCTCGAGGCTGTCGCCGACGACGAGGACGTTCGCCCGTGGCGCTGCCTGGGCGGCGGGCGCCGGCACCGCCGCCAACAGCACGACGGCCGCGACCACGACTCCCCCTGATCTCCAAAACCGCGGCATCGCCGAGTTTTGTACAGCAAGCGAAGGACCGCCGCAGCTCTTCCGCGCGGTGGCTTAGCCTTTTGACAATGCGCGCAGGAGGCCCAGGGCGAGCGGTGAGGTGGGTTGCGGCGTGCCTGGCCGCTGCCTGCGTGGCGCTGTCGCTGGCGTCGTGTGGCGGCAACTCCTCCGAGGCGACCGCCAAGGCCGGCGTGAAAACGTCGACGACGACGCCCCCACCGACGGCGCACCCCGGGGGGAACCGCCAAGCGACCCGGGCGACCGGCAATCGCTGCGCGGCCCAGCTCGGCGACGTCCTCGACTCGATGGCCGGCCTCCGCACCCGGCTCGTCGCCGGACTCGCCTACGAACAGTACGTCGGCGCGGTGAAATCGGTTCTCGCCGCCTACGGTGCGGTTCCGGTCGACGAACTGGCGCTCGCCTGCCTGCGCGCCGCCGGCACTCCCGCCGAGAAGGGCATCAACCGCTACGTCGCCGCCGGCAACGCCTGGACCGACTGCGTCGAAGTGCCGAGCTGCGAAGCGGCGTCGATCGAAGCCGAGCTTCAGGGCAAGTGGAAGCAGGCCTCCGGGTATCTCTCCAAAGCCCAGCGCGGATTGCGGCACCAGGTCTCCGGCTGACTGCCAAGATCGGGACATGGACGCACTGGAGGCGATGAGGACGATCGGCGCCTGCCGCTCCTACCTCGACAAAGAAGTCCCCGACGAGGTGATCTACGACGCCGCCGAGGCGGCCCGCTTCGCGCCCCAGGGTGGAAACCGCCAGCCGGTGCGGCTCGTCGTCGTCCGCGACCGGGTGAAGAAAGAGCGACTGGCCGAGCTCTACCTGCCCTGGTGGAAGGCCTACTTCGACGCCGCCGAGGCCGGCACCCGGGACCTCGGCGAGTACGCCTCGGCGCGCAAAGCGCTGATGAACGCCAATCAGTTCGCCGAGAACTTCGCCAACCACCCGCTGATCATCGTCGTCTGCGCCCGGCTCGACGCGCTCCACATCACCGACCTCGAGCTCGACCGCCCCCCGGTCGTCGGCGGCGCCTCGATCTACCCCTACGTGCAGAACCTCTGCATCGCGCTGCGCGTCGCCGGCGTGGCGACGACGATCACCAGCCTCGCCGTCGCCTCCGAGCCCGAGGTGAAGGAGCTGCTGGGAATCCCCGACGGCTTCCTGACCGCCGCCCACGTCGTCGCCGGCTACCCGGCGAAAGGCTTCCCGGTGAAATTGACGCGGGCCCCCGTCGAGGAGACCGTCTTCATCGACACGTTCGGCGAGCCGATCGAGCGCAACCGACTTTGACCACACCCCGCTGTGGTGAAAGTCGGTTGCGCTTCCGCTAGGCGGGGACCGCCGCCGCGTCCGCGACGCCCTCCCACATCTCCGCGTCCTCGAGGTAGTTGTGGATCACCCGGCCGTGCGGCAGGTCGAAGTCGTAGACGCCGAAATAGCAGTCGACGATTTTCTTCGGCGCCAGCAGGTGCCAGGGGTCAACCGAGGAGACGGTGTTCATCGTCAGCGAGCCGCGGCCGGCCCAGAGCTTGTGGGTCCCGTCCTGGGCGACGTGCAGGGTCGCCGGCACGTCGAGCCGGACCAGCTCGGCCACCGACGGCGGCCTGTTCGCCTCCGAGTTGGGGATGATCCGGGTCGAGAGGACGGGCGTGTCCTCGAGCTCGGCCGGGTCGGCGAGGCGATCGGCGACCATCGTCGCGGTCATGATCGGGTTGCCCTTCGGGCGTTCGACGGTGAACACCATCTGCTCGCCGTACGGGATCTCTCCCCCGCCCCAGTTGCGCTCGAAGACGGCCAGCTTCTTCGCGTAGCCCCAGATCTCGCGGCCGGCGCCTAGCGGGATCTCGTTGTCGACGAAGATGAACGGCTGGTAGAGGTAGACCTGGTCCTCGAAGCGGGCGCGGACCATGATGTAGGCCTCGTGGTAGGGGCCAAAGGTCGAGAACGGCACCCAACGCGCCCAGGCGATGCAGGTCGGGACCTCGTCGGCGATCTCGAGCCCCGGCGGCAACAGCGCCTCGACCCCGGCGGCGTCGGCCTCGTAGACGATGAAGCAGTCTTCGACGCCGCGGTAGAGGTAGGGCTGCGGGCCGTACATGCTGCCCGGCCCGATCGGCAGTGAATAGGAGTTGGCGAAGGTCGCTTTGTCCATGGTGGGTAAGTCCTTTCTGTAGCTACTTGGAGTCGAAGCCGCCGTCGACGACGTAGACGGCGCCGTTGACGAAGGAGGCGTCGTCGGAGGCGAGGAAGAGCAGTGCCGCGGCGAGCTCCTCGGGCTGGGCCCAGCGGCCGATCGGCGCCGATTCGACCGCCTTCATCACCTCGGCGTCACCGGAGGAGAAGATCTCGTGCGTCATCCCGGTCTCGACCGCGCCGGGGCAGACGACGTTGCAGCGGATCCCCCTGCGCGCGTAGTCGAAGCAGAGCTGGCGGGTGAAGCCGATCACCCCGTGCTTCGAGGTCGTGTAGGCGGCGCCGCCGTTGCCGCCGTTGAGCCCGGCGGTCGAGGCGACGTTGACGATCGCGCCGCCACCGTTGTCGAGCATTTGCGGGATCAGCGCCCGGCAGGTGAGGAACTGGGCTTTGAGGTTGACCCCCATCACCCGCTCCCAGACCTCGTCGGGAGTGTCCGCGGCGGCGAGGTAGTCGTCGAGGATGCCGGCGTTGTTGACGAGGACGTCGACCCGCCCGAAGCGCGCGACCGCGGCCGAGGCCATCGCCTCTACCGCGGCGGGATCGGCGACGTCGGTGGCGAGCGCCAGCGCCGCGCCGCCGCCGGCCTCAATCACCGCCGCGGTCTGATCGGCGCCCTTGACGTCGACGGCGGCGACCCCGGCGCCCTCGCGCGCGAACAGTTCCGCGCTGGCGCGGCCGATCCCCGAGCCGGCGCCGGTGATGAGCGCGAACTTCCCCTGCAGCTTCCCGTCTGCCATCAGGTTCCTTTCGCGGCCGCCGCGCCGACCCGCCGGCGGCCGGGGAGCTCGTCGGCCGCGAGCATCTCCCGCAGCACCTTCTTGTCGAACTTGCCGACGCTCGTCTTCGGGATCTCCCCGACGTAGGCGAACTCGTCGGGGAGCCACCATTTGGCGACCCGGGGGGCGATGAACTCGCGCAATTCCTCGGGGCTGACCTCGTCCCCGGCGACGACGCAGGCCAGCGGCCGCTCGCTCCAGCGCTCGTCGGAGAGGGCGATCACCGCCGCCTCGACCACCGCCGGGTGGGCCATCAGCGCCGACTCGAGGTCGACCGAGGAGATCCACTCGCCGCCGGACTTGATCACGTCCTTGGCGCGGTCGGTGATCCGCAGCCAGCCCTCGTCGTCGAGGGTGCCGACGTCGCCGGTCCGCAGCCAGCCGTCGTGGATCGCCGCCGCGCTCGCCTTCGGGTTTTCGAAGTACTCGCCGATCACCGTCGGGCCGCGGATCTCGACCTCGCCCGGCGTCTCGCCGTCGTTCGGCACCACCTCGTCGCCGGCGCCGACGATCCGCACCTCGTAGAAGGGAGTGACGCGGCCGGCGTGCTCACGCCGGCGCCAACGTTCCTCCTCGCTGGCGCTGACAGGCGGGTCGTGGGCGATCGCCGCGCCGGGCAGCGTCTCGGTCATCCCCCAGCCCTGGACGACCTTGACCCCGTGGCGGTCCTCGAAGTCCCGCATCAATCCCGGCGGGACCTGGGTGCCGCCGCAGATCGCCAGCTCCAGGCTCGAGAGGTCGGCGTCCTGCTCTCGCAGCAGGTCCATCCAGATCGTCGGCACGCCGCAGGTCGCGGTCACCCGCTCCGCGGCGATCAGCCGCGCCAGGTGATCGGACTGGACGTAGCGGCCGGCCATCACCAGGTCGGCGCCGACCGCGCCGGCGAGGTAGCCGAGGCCCCAGCCCATCGCGTGGAACATCGGCACGACGGCGAGGATCCGGTCGCGCTCGGACATCCGGTAGGCGTCGTGGCCGGCCATCACCAGCGTGTGCAGGCACAGCGCCCGGTGCGAGTAGACGACGCCCTTCGGGTTGCCGGTCGTGCCCGACGTGTAACAGAGGGCGGCGGCGGAGCGCTCGTCGAGCCCGGGCCACTCGAAGCCCGGCTCCTGCGCGGCGAGCAGCTCCTCGTAGCCGAGGGTGTCGGCCGGGAGCGCGCCGGCATCGCCCTCGCCGATCACGATGAAGCGCTCGACCGTCTCCCCCAGGTGGGGCAGCACCTTCTCCATCTCGCCGACGAGCGAGGCGTCGACGAGGACGACACGATCGCCCCCGTGGTTGATCGTGTAGGCGACCTGCTCGGGCGAGAGCCGCGGGTTCAGCGTGTGCAGGACGGCGCCCGAACAGGGCACCGCGTAGTAGGCCTCGAGGTGCTCCTGCGAGTTGAAGGCGTAGGTCCCGACCCTGTCGCCGGGCTCGACGCCGAGCGCGCGCAGCCCGGCCGCCAGGCGGTCGGCGCGCGCCGCGACCTCGCGCATCGACGCCCGTTTGGTGGTCCCCGCCGCGTCGAGCAGGCTGACGACCTCGGAGCGGTGGTGGACCGTGCGGGCGCGGCCGAGGACGTGGGTCAGCGTCAGCGGGAAGTCCTGACTGCCTCCGGCCGGCGCCGAGGTCACAACGAGGCACCGCCGTCGGCCGTGATCGTCTGACCCTGGACCATCTCCAGCTCCGGGTCGGCGAGCATCTCGACCAGCGCCGCGCAGTCCCCGGCGGTGACGCCGCGGCCCATCGGGTTGGCCGCGGCCGCCGCCTCGAGCCGTTCCGCGTAGGTGTCGGGGAACATCGAGCGGAAGGCGGCGGTGTCGACCGCGCCCGGCGAGACGCTCATCACCCGCACGCCGCGGGGGGCGCATTCGCGGGCCAGGTAGCGGACGATGTGCTCGCCGAGCGCCTTGGCGGTTCCGAGCGAGCCGTAGTCGGGGATGACGAAGCGGGCGCCGCGGCTGGTCAGGTAGAAGACGCTGCTGCCCTCGGCCATGATCGGCAGCGCCTCGCGGACCAGGTCGACGAGGGCGATGGCGTTGACGGCGATCGACTCGCGCAGGTCGTCCGAGCTCATCTCCAAGAGCGCGCCGGTCTGGGCCTTGGCGGCGGCGTGGACGAGCTGGTCGAGGTGGTCGACCTCGGCCCTGACGACGTCCAGCACCTCGGCGCAGCCCGCGGCGCTGCCGACGTCGGCCTTGATCAGGTGCGGCCTGCCGCCCGCCGCCTCGACCGCGGCACGCGCCTCCTCGGCCGCCGCGTCGTCGGCGTGGTAGTTGATGAAGACGTCGGTGCCGCCGGGCGCAAAGCGCTCGGCGATCGCGCGTCCCAGCCCGCTGGAGCCGCCGGTGACGAGGATCGCCACCGGCTCAGCCCTTCGGGAGGTCGGCAACGACCTCCTCGCCGGCCTCGACGGTGAGGGTGACGCCGAAGCGCTCGATCATCGTCGCCGAGCATTCGCGCAGCGTCGCCCACTCGTCGGAGCCGGTGCACTCTTCAAACGCCGGCTTGTCGGGGAAGACCATCTCGGCGATCCGGTAATGGATCGACCCGCCGCCCTCGAAGCCCTCGTTGGTGCGGCTGGTGACCAGGCGCGCCAGGTTCGGCACCACCTCCGCCTTCGGGCAGTGGGTCGAGGCGTAGTACTCCTCGAAGGCCTCGACGTCCTCCGGCTGCGGTGCCGACCAATACGAGTACAGCTTGTACATGGCTTCTCCTCCGTCGGTTCAGCGGGGCCCCGCTTGACCTTCGCAAATGAATCCCGGGGTCGTGGCCGGGCGCCGCGGCGGAGTTGTGGAATCGACGAAGTGAGGCCGGCGGCTGTCGATACCCACAGGCGCGACCCCGCGGGCGGCTGGAGCTTCACCCGCGCGGCGCCTAGGTTCGGCCTATGGCCAGCCTTCCCGCCGACGTGGTCCAAACCACGGCGGAGGCCGCGGATCTGGAGCTCGAGCCGCTGCTGGTACTGGAGCCATTGGAGGCGTACCTGGACGCCGCCGGGCTCGGGTCGGAGCCGATCGAGCCGACGGCGATCGGCGACGGCCACTCCAACGTCACCTACCTCCTGCGGCGGGGCGAGGAGAGGCTGGTCCTGCGGCGCCCGCCGCGCGGCCCCCTCCCCCCTTCCGCCCACGACGTCCTGCGCGAGGCGCGGCTGCTGGCGGCGCTCCATCCGCTTGGGTTCCGGGTCCCGGAGGTGCTGGCGAGTTGCGAGGACGAGGGGGTGATCGGGGCACCGTTCTACGTGATGCCATTCGTCGAGGGGCACGTCCTGACCGAGGAGCTGCCGCCCGCGCTCGGCGGCGAAGAGGGGCCGCGGCGGATCGCCGCGGAACTGGTCGACTGCCTGGTCGAACTGCACGCCGTCGATGTCGAGGGCGCCGGACTGGCCGACATCGGCCGCGCCGAGGGCTACCTGGAGCGGCAGCTGAAGCGCTTCACCGGCCTGCTCGAGCGGAACGCGACGCGGGGGCTGCCCGAGTTGGAGCTAGTCGGCGGGTGGCTGGCCGACAACCTGCCCAGCTCCCCGCCCGCCACCGTCGTCCACGGCGACTACCGACTCGGCAACGTGATGTACGCACCGGCCGAGCCGCGCCTGCTCGCCGTCCTCGACTGGGAGATGGCGACGATCGGCGACCCGCTCGCCGACCTCGGCTACATGACCGCGATGTGGGTCGACACCGACGACCCCCACAACGCCGTCGGCGACCTCTCCGCCGTCACCCGGCTGCCCGGCTTCCCCCCGCGCCGATTCCTCGCCGAGCGCTACGCCGCCGCCACTGACGTCTCGCTCGACG
This sequence comes from Solirubrobacterales bacterium, assembly GCA_033856255.1. Classification (GTDB taxonomy): domain Bacteria; phylum Actinomycetota; class Thermoleophilia; order Solirubrobacterales; family 70-9; genus WHSW01. The sequence continues at coordinate 108,712 of JAWVFH010000004.1, forward strand.
CCCTCCCCTGGTACCAGGTGCTGGCGATCTGGAAGGCCGCAATCTTCCTCGAGGGCAGCTACAAGCGATTCCAGGAGGGGACGACGAGCGACCCCTATTTCGGTCGGCTGGGCGACGGCGTCGAGGCGCTCGGCCGGCTCGCCTACGAGCGGGCGGGACTCAGCTGACGGACGGCTGGGCGGCGCGCAGGATCACGTCGCAGTAGCCGTCGGCGATCTGCTCGGGGCTGAGGCGGCCGCGGGGGCGCAGCCACTGGGGGGTGTAGTTGACCATCCCGAGCAGGGTGAGGAGGGTGAAGGAGCGGTCGTCGAAATGCATCGAGCCGTCGCGCTCGCCACGGGCGAGGACGTCGTCGAGCAGCTGCTCGAAGGCCTTGCGCTGGCCGCGGACGCGGCGCCACTGGGGCTCGCGCTCGATCACGTGGCGCTCCTGGGCAAAGACCAGCATGTGGTCGCGGTGGGAGGCGATCTGGGCGAGCCAGGCGTGCAGCAGCTCGCGCAGCTGGTCGGCGGGAGGCGCCGGCGTGGCGACGATCTCCCGCGCTCGCTCGAGCAGCGGGTCGAGCAGCTGGTCGCAGATCAGGATCAGGAGCTGGTCCTTGCTCTCGATGTAGTGGTAGAGGCCGCCGGCGGCGAGGCCGGTCGCCTCGGTCAGCTCGCTGATCGAGGTCGCCTGGTAGCCGCGCTCGGCGAACAGCCGCGCCGCGGTCGCGATCACCTCGCGGCGGCGGCGCTCGTAGCGCTCGCGCAGCGCGGGCCGGGTCGGGGGGGCCGGCCGGGTCCGGCGGGTGGCGCTTTGCGAGGGGGCTGCCATCTGGGAAAAACCCTAGCGAATACCGAACGATCCCTCGAAATTAGAGCGCTCATTCGGTATATATCCAGGATGGACTTCCAACTCTCAAACGAGCACCGCCTGATCCAGACCACCGTCCGCGACTTCGCCCAGCGGGAGGTGGCCCCGGCCGCCGAGGAGCTGGACCGCGAAAAGCGCTTCCCCTACGAGATCGTCGCCAAGCTCGGCGACCTCGGCCTGATGGGCATCCCCTTCCCCGAGGAGTACGGGGGCGGCGGCGGCGACTCGCTCGCCTACGCGATCGCCGTCGAGGAACTGACCCGGGCCGATTCGTCGGTAGCGATCACCCTCTGCGCCCACACCTCGCTCGGCACCCAGCCGATCTTCCTGTTCGGCGACGAGGAACAGAAACGCGAGTGGTTGCCGGAGCTCTGCGCGGGCCGCAAGCTAGGCGCCTTCGGACTGACCGAGCCAGAAGCGGGCTCCGACGCCGGCAACGTCCACACCAAGGCGCGCCTGGAAGACGGCGAATGGGTGATCGACGGCGCCAAGCAGTTCATCACCAATGCCGGCACCGATATCTCCGGCGTCGTCTGCATCACCGCCCGCACCGGCGAGGACGAGATCTCGAACCTGATCGTCCCCAACGGCACCCCCGGCTACGAGCAGGGCGAGCCCTACCGCAAGATGGGCTGGAACGCCTCCGACACGCGGCCGCTCAGCTTCGACGGCGCCCGGGTCCCGGAAGCCAACCTGCTGGGGCCGCGCGGGATGGGCTTCCGCCAGTTCCTGCAGGTGCTCGACATCGGCCGCATCGGCGTCGCCGCGATGGGCGTCGGCCTCGCCCAGGGCGCGCTCGATGAGGCGCTCGCCTACGCCAAGGAGCGGCGCGCCTTCGGCCAGCCGATCTCGAAGTACCAGGCGATCCAGATCAAGCTCGCCGACATGTCGACCGAGATCGAAGCAGGCCGCCTGCTCGTCTACAAAGCGGCGATCCAGAAGGACCGCGGCGAAAACTTCTCGCTGACCGCGGCGCAGGCGAAGCTTAAGACCGGCCGGCTCGCCGTCCGCTGCGCCGAGGAGGCGGTCCAGATCCACGGCGGCTACGGCTACATCGAGGAGTACCCGGTCTGCCGCTTCTACCGCGACGCGAAGATCCTCACGATCGGCGAGGGCACCGACGAGATCCAGCAAATGGTTATCGCCAGGGCGCTGGGCGTCTGAGCCATGTTCTCACGGGTCCTGATCGCCAACCGCGGCGAGATCGCCGTGCGGGTGGAGCGGACGCTGGCGCGGCTCGGGGTCGAGTCGGTCGCCGTCTACAGCGACGCCGACGCCGGCGCCCCGCACGTCCGCGGCGCCGACCTGGCGGAGTGGATCGGGCCGACGCCGGCCGCCGAGTCCTACCTCGACATCGACCGGGTAATCGAGGCGGCGCGGCGGAGCGGCGCCGAGGCGATCCACCCCGGCTACGGCTTCCTCTCCGAGAGTCCCGACCTGGTCCGGGCCTGCGACGACGCGGGCATCGTCTTCGTTGGGCCGGGAGCGGAGGCGATGGCGCTGCTCGGCGACAAGGTCGCTGCCAAGGAGGCGGCGACCGCGGCCGGAGTGCCGATCCTCCCCGGGCTCAGCGGTGAGCGGCTGAGCGACGAGGAGATCACGAGCTGGGCAGAGGGGGCGGAGCTGCCGCTGCTACTGAAGGCAGCCGGCGGCGGCGGCGGCAAGGGGATGCGCGTGGTTACCGACCTGGCCGAGCTACCGGAGGCGCTGGCGGCGGCGCGACGCGAGGCGCGGGGGGCATTCGGCGACGATCGCCTCCTGGTCGAGCGCTACATGGAGGGATCCCGCCACATCGAGGTCCAGGTGCTCGCCGACTCGCACGGCAACGTCGTCCACCTCGGTGAGCGCGAGTGCAGCCTTCAGCGCCGCCACCAGAAGGTGGTCGAGGAGTCTCCCTCCCCCGTCGTCGACGCCGGGCTGCGCGAGCGGATGGGCGCCGCCGCGGTCGCGCTGGCGAAAAGCTGCTGCTACGTCAACGCCGGCACCGTCGAGCTGATCGCCGACCGCGCCGACCCCAGCGCCTTCTACTTCCTCGAGGTCAACACCCGCCTGCAGGTCGAGCACCCGGTGACCGAGGCGGTGACCGGCCTCGATCTGGTCGAGCTGCAGCTGCGGATCGCCGCCGGCGAGGAGCTCGGGTTCTCGCAGCAGGAGGTGCGGATGGAGGGGCACGCGGTGGAGGCGCGGCTCTACGCCGAGGATGCCGCCAACGGCTTCCTCCCCTCCACCGGGCGCGTCGTCGCCTACCGCGAGCCGGCCGGGGTCCGCGTCGACAGCGGCATCGAGGCGGGCAGCGAGGTCGGCCTCGACTACGACCCGATGCTGGCCAAGCTGATCGCCCACGCGCCGGACCGTGAGGCGGCGCTGGCGCGGCTGCGCGCTGGACTCGGCGACCTGGTGGTGCTGGGACCCGCGACCAACGCCGCCTACCTGCGGGCGCTGCTGGCCTGGCCGGAGGTGCGCGAGGGCGCGATCGACACCGGGCTGATCGAGCGACTCGGCGCGCTGACCGCGCCGCCGCCGCGCGAGCCGGTCCTGGCGGCGCTCGCCTTCTCGCAGATGCTCGGCCCGCCGCCGAGCGACGACCCCTGGGACGCGCGGGACGGCTGGCGCCAGGCGGGGCCGGCTTGGGCGCGGGCGCGGTTGGCTGGTCCCGAAGGCGAGGTCGACCTCGCCCTGCGAGCGTCGAACGCTGCATTTCCCTCGAATAGAAACGGAAAAGCAGCGTTCGATCATGTCGCGGGTACTTGGGAGTGGAAGGCCGGCGACGCCGAGGGGGTCTTCGCCTTCGACGGCCGCACGCTCACCGTCGACGACGAGGCTCGCCGGGTCTCCGTATATAGAGACGGCGAAGCCGTCTGGCTGCTCGATGGCGGCGCCGAGCCGGCGCGCTTCGCACCGGCCGCCGCGGCCGGTGCCGAGGGCGGGGTCTCGGGTGCTGGCTCGCTCGAGGCGCCGATGCCTGGCGTGGTGATCGACGTCCGCAGCGAGGCCGGAGCCGAAGTCGCCGAGGGCGACGTCCTGGTCGTCCTCGAGTCGATGAAGATGGAGCTCTCGATCCAGAGTCCGCGCGACGGGATCGTCGCCGAGGTGCCGGTCGCGATCGGCGACCAGGTCGCCCGCGGGCAGACTCTGATCGCGCTCACCAGCGCGAAGGAGGAGGCATGAGCACCCAGCTGACGAGCCACGCGCGGCCCGGCACGCCGGAGTTCGAGCGCAACGAAGCCGAGCACCGGCGGCTGGCGGCGGAGCTGGCCGAACGGCTCGCGCGCGTCGCGGCCGGCGGCGGCGAGAAGGCGCGCGAGCGCCACACCGCACGCGGCAAGCTGCTTCCGCGCGAGCGGGTCGACCGTCTCTGCGATCCCGGCTCGCCCTTCCTCGAGCTCTCGGCACTGGCGGCCGAGGACCTCTACGACGGCGCCGCGCCGGGGGCGGGGATGATCACCGGCATCGCCCGGATCAGCGGCCGCGAGGTCGTCGTCGTCGCCAACGACGCCACCGTCAAAGGCGGCACCTACTACCCGATGACGGTGAAGAAGCACCTGCGCGCGCAGGAGGTAGCGCTGCACAACAACCTCCCCTGCGTCTACCTGGTCGACTCGGGCGGCGCCTTCCTGCCGATGCAGGACGAGGTCTTCCCCGACCGCGAGCACTTCGGCCGCATCTTCTTCAACCAGGCGACGATGTCGGCCAAGGGCATCCCCCAGATCGCCGCGGTGATGGGCTCTTGCACCGCCGGCGGCGCCTACGTCCCGGCGATGAGCGATGAGACGGTGATCGTCCGCGACCAGGGCACGATCTTCCTCGGCGGCCCGCCGCTGGTCAAAGCGGCGACCGGTCAGGAGGTGACCGCCGAGGAGCTCGGCGGCGGTGAGCTCCACGCTCGCACCTCGGGCGTCGTCGACCACCTGGCCGAGGACGACGCCGAGGCGCTGCGGATCGTCCGCTCGATCGTCGCGACGCTGCCGCCGAAGGCGCCGGCGCCCTGGCAGCGGCAGGCGGTCGAGGAGCCGGCGGTCGACCCGGCGACCCTCTACGGCGCCATCCCCCCCGACAGCCGCACCCCGTATGACCCGCGCGAGATCATCGCCCGGATAGTCGACGGCAGCCGCGTCCACGAGTTCAAGGCCGAGTACGGGACGACCCTGGTCTGCGCCTTCGCCCACATCCACGGCCACCCGGTCGGGATCGTCGCCAACCACGGCATCCTCTTCAGCGAGAGCGCCCTGAAGGCGGCCCACTTCGTCGAGCTCTGCGACCAGCGCAAGGTGCCGCTCCTATTCCTGCAGAACATCTCCGGCTTCATGGTCGGCCCCGAATACGAGGCCGGCGGGATCGCCAAGGACGGCGCCAAGATGGTGGCGGCGGTCGCCACCGCCCGAGTCCCCAAGCTGACCCTGATCGTCGGCGGCTCCTTCGGCGCCGGCAACTACGGCATGTGCGGTCGCGCCTACTCCCCCCGCTTCCTCTGGATGTGGCCCAACGCGAGGATCTCGGTGATGGGCGGCGAGCAGGCGGCGACGGTGATGACCGAGGTCGGCCAACCCGAGGTCGGCGCCGAGCTTCGCGACCAGTACGAGCGCCAGGGCAACCCCTACTACTCCACCGCCCGGATCTGGGACGACGGCGTCATCGGCCCGCTGGACACGCGGCGGATCCTCGGCCTGGCCCTCGGCGCCTGCGCAAATGCGCCGCTGGCAGAGCCGGCGGCGCCGGTGTTCAGGATGTGAGCGCTTCCGGGCCAGCTGTTCTCACTGGCTAGATCCCAAGCCACCCCTCGGACCAGTTCCAGCCGAGGCCGACGTGAGCGCCCTGCAGGATCCGCGCCGTCGGCCCCATGCGCACATTGACTCCGGCTTCTTCCAGAGCCTCGATCTGGAACTTATCCGAGCAGCCCCGGGCGTCGAGCCAAGAGAGCTCGGGGAGCGCTTCCAGAACCGAGAAGTCCGTGATCGCGTCGCAGTTGGTGATTGCCAGGCGCGACAAAACCTTAAGCTCTCGCAGCGGACCCAGGTCGGTGATGCCGCTGCAGTTTCCGAGGTGCAGCTCTTCGAGGGCAGGCAGCGACGCGACCCACTCCAGCTCGGAGATCCCGGTGCACCCCGAGAGGAAGAGGCGCCTCAACTCCGGCAGCTCGATCGCGGGAAAGGTGTTCAGTCCGGTGCAATCGGCGAGGCTGAGGACCTGCAGCCGGTCCAGCGAGCCGAGCCACGTCACGTCCTCCAAGCTGGGAGTGTCCTCGATCGCCAGCTGGCCGAGCGAGGTGCAACCACCCAGGGCGGACGCATCGTCGATCTTTCCCGGGTTCTGCAACGCGAACACCTCCAGCTGCCGCGCTTCGCTGAGTGGCGAGAGATCGGTGATCTCCGGAGCGTCGTCGATCAGGACCACTCTCAGGCTTGGCAACCGGGCGAGCTCGTCGACGTTGAGCAGATGCTGGCAGTCGTCGAGGCTGAGAACCTGCAGCGACGCGCACCCCGCGAGGGCGGACAGGTCTTCGATACCGACATCCCAGAGGGACAGTCGCTCGAGTGCGGCCGGCAGCGGCGGCAGCTCATCCAGGAAGGCGATGCCGTTGAGCCGCAGAGCCCTGAGACGCGACAGGTGGGCGATCCCCGACACGTCGGTGAGCCTCGGACACAAGGCCAGCGAGAGCCCCTCGAGATCCGGAAGTTCGCCGTCGGCGATGTGGGTGAGATGGCTCATCTGCGAGATCCCCAACGTCGACAGCTTCGGAATCTGCTGTAGAGGGGGCACCATCGTGAGGTCCTGCACGTTGACCAAAAGGATCTCGGCCAGCGCCGGATGCTGGGCGATCGCCTCCCACGGCCACTCTCCGGCCGGCGTTGCGACGGCGCTGCCATCGCAGATCAGGGACCGGGCGTTTGCCATCGAGGCGATGCCCTGCAGCCCCGCCGGGTCGGAGACGAGGATTTCGCCGTAGTCCAGACGAGAGTGGCTGAGCACACGGCGCGCGTATTCCTCGGTTGGGAACTCCTCCCATGCCCGCACCAGCGCCCGCGCGACCGTGACCCTGCGATCGGGCCCGAATTTCTCCAGCTGCACCAGCGCCGAGTCGCCGCCGATCAGACTGAGGGCGCGGACGCAGGCGGCTGCGGTCACCGCCGTTGAGCCGACCGCGTATTTGCCCAGCAGGGTCGCGGCGAGCTCGCCGGCAGAGGCGATCGCTTTGGCCTCGGTGAGATTGCGGGGCGGGATCAACCGCTGGAGCAGGCCGTCGACCCTGCCCGTGAGCTGCGGCGAGAGCTCGGCCGAGGTATCGAGGCAGCCGACCGCCAGCAAGTGGAGCCGGTGGCGCAACAACGACTCGCCGTCGCCGCGCTCGATCAGGCCCTTGATCAGAGCTTCCCGCATCGAGAGATCGGCGACTCCCGCCGCCAGTACGACCACTTCCTGCCATTGGTCCTGGTGGGCATGCTCGAGCAGCATTCCCGCGGAGCGCGTCTCGACCGCCTCCTTCGCCGCCAGGTACTCCTGGAAGGTGCGATGGATGAAATCGACCCGCCCCTCCACGGGCTGTCGCAGCAGTCCACTTCTCAGCAGCAGGTGCTTGGTGACCTCCTCCGCACTCGCGTCGACCCGCGGCATTCCCTCCAAGCGGTCCTGGACCAAAGCGACGAGATCCTCGGTCGTCGAGTCGGACCTGCTGTTGTTGAGCAGCCAGAGCGCGAAGACGCGGAGCAGGATCTCCTTCTCGCGCAAGCCGAGCTGGGCGATGTCGCCCTTCACCCGGCGCTCGACGTCGCGACGCTCCAGCAGCATCTCCAGCGCGATCCGGTAAAGCTCGATCCGGTCCGACGGGATCTGGGCGCGCCGATCTCGGTTGAGGGCGCAGAGCATCGCGCATAGCAGCGGGCTGCTCGCGAGGTTTCGAATCGATCGCGTCTCGCGCACGGTCCCCTTCAGGCTCTCGGCGAGCTCCTCCAGTTCCTGCGTCTCCTCCAGATCGGAGACCGAGGCGACGATCGCGTTGTGCCAGTGGTCGACGAAGGCGGAGATCGCGGCCAGGCCCATCGGCTCGAGGACGACCGATTCGAATCCGTCCGCGGCCAGCCAGTCGTCGCCGACCGCGGGCGGGCGCGAGGTCAGCACGTACCTAGCGTCCGGATAGGCGGCGACGAGGTCGACCAGCCATTCGTGCGCGGTCTGCCGCTTCTCCTCGGGCAGCTCGTCGATCCCGTCGACGAGGACGAGCGCGGTGCCGTCACGCAGGTGGCTAACCGCCCAGTCCTCGGGTGGGCTGGTGTGCTGGTTGATCCCGGTGGTGAAGTTGGAGATCTGAGGCAGGTCGACGTCGACAAAGCGCCGCAGCTGCAGCAGAAACGGCACCGAGTCGTTCCAGTCGGCAAGCGCGCCGTCGAAGCTGCCGCGGGCGCTGTTGACCGCCAGCCACTGCAGCAACGTCGTCTTCCCCGACCCCGCCTCACCGCGGATCAGAACGCGATTGCGACGACCGAGCGCTTCGTCCACCGGGATCGAGGCTTCGTCTTCTTCCTGTTCCGCCCCGAGGTCACGATCGCCTGCCTCGCCGCCGGTCTCGTCGGTGAGCCGGTCGAGACGCGCGGCGGCCGTCAGGGTGAGGTAGGCGACGCTCAGCGAATAGCGGCTGCGCGGCTGCGCGGTCGTGACCCCGAAGAGCTCGAGTTGATCGAGCTTGCGGGCGACGTCGCGGCGGTACTGGGCCTCGAAGACGGCCGCCTCCCCTCCCCCGAGCCCGGACACCTGGGCGGGCAGGCGGTCGAGGACCGTTTTAACCAGCTCGATCAGCTCGGTCTCGCGCCGCAGCATCACGCGGGCGGACTCGGAGCCGAAATCCGGCAGCTTGAGGCGGATCTCGACGATGTAGTTGCTGATTTCGCCGAGCAGGAAGTCGTAGAACGCGGTGCCCGCCTCGGAGAGATGCGCTTCCTCCGCAGCCTGCGGGCGGAAGCCTCTGATCTCAGCGTCGAGTGCCTGTGGTTCAAGATCGGTCGCGAACAGCAGGGCATCCGAGATCGGGGCGCGGTCGAGGGTGGCGCAAACCTCGTGCCCGGCGGCGATCTTCTCGTTCTCCGGCAGTCCTCCGAACTCAGTCTCGAAGAAGGGCGCGAGCCGATCGGCGATCTGTTCGGAGATCCGCTCGAGCTCGCGGTGCAGGGCGCGCCGTTCTTTGCCGGCGCGGGCGAAGCGCCGGATCAGCTCATCGACGTCCGAGATCGCGCCCTGGGCGACCTCGGAGCTCTGCAGCCAGAACCGGAAGATCGCGCCGGTTGCCGAACTACCGATCTCCAGCAGGAGAGTCTCGATCAAAATTCCATTCCTGACGAGAGCCGGATGAGTACCGAACCACGACCGCTCTGCACTCAGAACGCTACAGCGTCAGGGGTTCAGAGCACGCCGCCCGGACGCCGCTCCGCGCCTCGCGAGAGGGCGGTTGGTCTTGATACCCGAGCGGGAACCGGATCGAGTCCGGTGAAAGCCGCTGAGATCCGGGCGGACGCGCCGGCCCTTTATTACCCGGCGAAGTTGCGCTGCAACCAGGGGATGAGGAGAGCGTTGACCTCGGCCGGCTTCTCCTGTTGGAGCCAGTGGGCGGCGTCGGGAATCTCGTGCTTCTCGACCTGGGGCAGGAGGTCCTCCATGGCGTCGGTGGAACCGGCCGGGAAGAACCAGTCGTCGGCAGCGGAGACCATCAGCGCCGGCTTGTCTATTGCGTAGTCGGAGCCCTGGGCCTCTTCGAAGTCCCTGCGCAGGGCGCGGTACCAATTGAGGCCGCCGCTGAAGCCGGTGCGCTCGTAGATGTCGACGTAGAAGCGCAGCTCCTCGTCGCTGACGATCGGGTCGCCGAACAGCTGCGGATCGCCGACGAAGACTCCGGCCGGGACTTCCTGGACCTCTTTCGGGGCGGCCTGGAACTGCTCCATCGTGTAGCCGCGGCCACGCAGCATCGAGCGGAAGGTGTGCTCGACGTCCTGCTCGAGGATCGCCTCGCCGACGCCGGGCTCCTGGAAGGTGCGCATGTAGTGGTTCGGCCCGCGCAGCTCGTCGTAGGTTTCGATCATGTCTTGCGGTGATTCCCAGGTGAAGTAGGGGGTGCAGAGGCTGCCCAGGCCGAGGACGCGGTCGGGGTCGAAGACCCCCGAGTACCAGGCCGGCATCGAGCCCCAGTCGTGTCCGAACCAGACGGCCTGCTCGATCCCCAGCGCGTCGAGCAGGCCACTGACGTCGGCGACCAGGTTCTTGACGCTGTAGGTCTGGGCGTCCTCGGGGGCATCGGTGCCGGCGAAGCCGCGCTGGCTCGGGACGATCACGCGGAAGCCGGCATCGGCGACCGGATCGACCTGGTTGCGCCAGGAGAAGGGGTGCTCGGGGAAGCCGTGCAGGAGCAGGACGGGAGTCCCCTCCCCCTGCTCGAAGTACTCCATCGTGATCCCGTTGGTCTCGACGGTCTTGGGGGCGGTGAAGTCCATCTCGCTTCCTCGTTTCTCTCTCTGTATATGGACGGACTAGCCGGGGAGCGTGAAGCCGGCATCGACGGTCAGGGTCTGACCGGTGACCATGCGCGCCTCGTCGGAGAGGAAGAAGGCGACCGGCTCGCCGATCTCGTCCGGGTCGAGGGCGCTGCCGAGCGGGGACTTCTCCGCCGCCGCGGCGGCGATCGCTTCCCACTCGGGGATTTCCTTGAAGAGGTCGGTGAGGACGACGCCGCCGCAGATGCAGTTGGCGCGGATCCCCTTCGGCCCGCCCTCGACGGCGAGGTAGGTGATCAAGGTCTCGATCGCGGCCTTGGCGGTGCCGAAGGCGGCGTAGGCGTCGTAGACGCGGTGGGCGCCGAGGCTGGAGATGGCGACTATCGCGCCGCCGCCGTTGGCGCTCATCGAGGGCGAGGCCGTCTGCGCCAGGACCAGCAGCGAGCGCACGTGGGCGGCCATCGAGTAGTCCCACTCCTCGACCGTCAGCGCGTCGGTGAGGCCGAAGCTGCCGGCGGCGGCATTGGCGACCAGGTAGCGCAGCGGCCCGAGCTCGGAGATCGCCTCCTCGACGGCTCGGACGTTGTCTTCGGCGATGCCGACGTCGCCCTGAATCACCGCCGCGCGGCGGCCGAGGGCGCGGATCTCCCCCGCCGTGCGCTCCGCCGCCTCTTTATTGATGACGTAGGTGATCGCGACGTCGGCCCCGCGCCGGGCCGCGGCCAGGGCGCAGGAGCGGCCGATCCCGCGGGAGCCGCCGGTCACCAGCGCATTGCCCTGTAGCTCGCCACTCATTCCCGGACCCGAACCTAACCGGGGTGGCTCAGACGGGAACGTCGCGCTTCAGCCAGCCTTTGTAGAAACCATCGATGTCCGGCAGGTACTCGTGCATCACCGGGTATCCGGGAGGTACGGCTTCCGTCTCCAGCAGCCGGCCGGAGAGCGGGCAGTAGAACTCGCGCAGCTCCTGCCACTCGCCGTCGGGATGGCCGAGCTCGGGGTAGACCTCCCGGTAGAGCTCGTCGCTGTCGCGGACGAACATCGGCGCGTGCATCTTCCAGTTCTGGTCCCAGCGGCAGAGGTCGGCGCCGGCGTCGGTGCGGATCACCAGCTCGCCGTCGGCGGCGCGGCGGACGATGTTCATCCCCTCGCCGTAGGGGAGGACGATCGGGTCGTCGTAGTCGACCCGCTCCTGCAGCAACTCGAGCCACTTGTCGAAGCGGTCGGGGTCCTTGATCCCGGACTGGATGTCCTTGACCGCGCGGCGGCTCAATTTCTCGTCGAGCAGGTCGGCGAGCGTCTCCTTCGTCACCTGGGTGGTGACCGGCACGTTGACCCGATCGTCGGGGAGGAAGACCTCGGAGCCGGCGAGGAACTCGCGGACCGACTGCTCGGGGGTGATCTTTCCCGGCGCCGCCTTCTGGACCACCACGGTCGGGGTGATGACGTCGAAGTCGAAGTCCTCGGGCAGGTCCCAGAAGCCGCGGAACTCGGCCGCCCAGCGCTGCTCCAGCCGCATCGACTCGGCGAACATCACCTTCACCGTCTCGATCAGGTCCCCGTCGAGGATCCGCCGGCGCTGCTCGGCCCACCACTCCTCCGCCGGCCGGGCGCGCTCGAGGCGCTGGTGCATCAGGCCGTCGCGGTTCTCGATCCCGTAGGCGCGCTCGGCCCAGCGCCGCTGCAGGTGACCCCCGGCTACGTCCTCCTCGACCCGCTCGGTGCTGCGCAGCAGCGGGTCGCCGAGGCCGCCGCCGCCGCGGCCGGAGCTGAGGTAGAGGTCACCGGTCTTGACCGCGATCATCATCGTGTAGGGGTCCTGCTCGAGCTGGTGCTCGCCGGCGAAGGCCTGCATCGCCGTCTCCTCGCCGCTGACATCGCCGACCGGGTAGGCCTTGCCCGCCGCCGCCTGCTCGAAGACGTCGGAGCCGAAGACGTTGTGGACGTAGGCGCTCGGTGCCGGGTAGCCGCCGAAGAGACCGGGGGAAGTCAGCATGCCGCCGGCGCCGATGTTCTCGATCTCGAAGTCCTGGGTGCCGTTGACGAGCAGCAGCGTCTCGAACGAGGAGCCGCCGCGGTGGCGGCCCCAGCCGCCGGTATTGGGCTTGATCTGGCGACCGAGATAGACCATCGGCTTGACCAGCTCCCACATCTCGATGTCGCCCATGTCGCCCTCGGGGTTGAAGACGGCGGCGCCGTAGTCGAGCCCGTCGAGGACGTACTTGGCGCCCTGGCCCTGGGCGCCGATCTCGAAGTTCATGAAGCCGGAGATCTGGCCGTACTGATCGAGGCCGCCGCCCTGGGCGACGTTGCCGGGAACGGTGTAGGTCGAGACGATCTCCTCGATGTATCCCCGCGACTGCAGGGCGCGTGAGACCGCGCGCAGATACCCGGTCGAGGTCGTGAACATCGGCATCCAGGGAAACGAGGAAGAGCAGGGGGCATCGCCGAGGTCGGCCCAGCTGCCCTCGGTCAGCAACAGCTCGGTCGCGTAGTAGGCGCCGTCGTTGATCTTGTCGTTGCAGATCAGCGTCTGCGTGAAGAGGATCCACTGCATCCCCTGCTGCGCCGAGGGGGTCGCGTTGAAGGAGTGCCAGCCCCAGGCCGAGGAGCCGCGCAGGTCGGTCGTCCAGCGTCCGTCGCGGTCGACCACCGCCTCGTAGGTGCCGTGGATGATCAGGTCGCGCTGCGCGCGCTTCGGCAGGTTGAGCTTGTTCGCGTATTTGGCCTCGGTAAAGCCGGCGGAGCGATAGCGGCCGGGGACGAGCAGGCCGCGGACGCGGGACTTGAAGTCCCGCCGGCCGTCCTCGATCGCCTCGCGCATGAACTGCTTGAAGGGCTCCTCGCCTTCTTCGAGGACGAGGCGCTCGACCGCGTCGCGGATCATGTGGCAGCCGGCGAGGCGGGTGCGCTCGTCGAGCAGGTACAGCCCGGGGGCGCGGCTCTGCATCGAGACCCGCTTGTTGTGCCACTGGGCGATCGTGTCGCCCTCGCCGATCTTCATGCAGTGGAGGTCGATGCCGTCGTCGAAGCGGGTCGTCGGCCCGACCGGGACGCCGCCCGGAGTGGTCGCGCCGATGTCCATCACGTGAATGACGCCACCGGCCCAGCCGAGCAGCTCGCCGGGGTTCCCGGGGTTGAAGATCGGGACGAAGGTCTGGACGTCGGCGTTGTGGACGTCGCCGATCGTCGGCTGGTTGTTGGCGAAGATGTCGCCCGGCTTGATCCCGGGGTTGTCCTCCCAGCCGTTGCGGACCATGAACTTGATCGCCTCGCTCATGGTGTGGACGTGGACGATGATCCCGGTCGAGAGCGCGACGTTGTCGCCCTCCGGCGTGTAGAGGGCGAAGCAGATCTCGCCGAGCTCGCGGACGATCGGCGAGGCGGAGATGTTGAGCGCGGTCTCGCGCGCGGTGACCATCCCGCCCCGCACCCGCGAGAAGAGCTTCTCGAAGTGCAGCGGATCGGAGTCCTTCATCGCCAGCTCGCGCAGGCCGTGGTAGTGGCCGGTCTGCTCGAACATGCCCTCCGATGCGGCCAGCATCTCGGCCAGCGTCTGGCCCTCCCAGCCGATCGGCGCGGACCGCTCGGGCTCGAGGACGCGGGTTTTGTCGATCGTGGCCATTGTGGGTCAGGCCTCCTTGTTCTCGAGGTGGAAGATGCCGTGCTCGTCGAGCCAGGCGCGGCGGTCGGGGGGGATCGGGAAGGTCGTCGACTCCGCCTCGAGCACCGCCGGGCCCTCGATCGTGTGGCCGTTGCGGACGGCGTCCATCTCGTAGACGTCGGTCGTCGCGTAGCCGTCGGACCACCAGACCTCGCGCGTCTCCTTGACCGGCGGCGAGCCCGACTCGCGCGCCATTACCGGCAGGGTCGGCTGCTCGATCGGGACCGAGCCCTTGACGATCGCCTGCGCGACGAGGTAGCCGAGCTCCGGCGAAGAGGCGGCCCGCGCGTACATCCGCGTGTAGGTCGTCTCGAAGGTGTCGATCAGGTCGCGGATGTCCTCGATCGACTCGATCGCCGGCTTCGGCGCGTCGACCTCGATGTCGACCAGCTGCCCGTAGTACTGCATCCGCACCATGTGGGTGAAGGCGACGTCCGCGGCGGCGTGGCCGGACTTGGCGAACTCGTCGCGGACGCGGTCCTCGAGCGAACGCCAGGCCTGGGTCAGGATGCCGCCCATCTGGACCTTTTCCTCGTCGGGGGCGGTCGGCAGCAGCGGCAGATCGACCTGGCGGTCGAAGCGGTACTCGAAGTCGGCGCAGGCGCAGCCGAAGGCGGAGAAGCCGGCCGCCCACTCGGGCACCAGCACCTGCTGGTAGGGGACGCCGGAGGTGTAGCCGGCGACGTGCAGCGGACCGCCGCCGCCGTAGCAGAGCAAGGTGTAGTCGGCGGGGCTGTAGCCCTTGCCGAGGATGCGGCCGACGGCCTCGTTTCGCAGTGAGGTCTCGAACAGCTCGATCACCCCGGCGGCCGCCTCCTCGACCCCGAGTCCGAGCGGGTCGGCGACCTGGCGCTTGACCTCGTGGCGGGCGCGCTCGATGTCGAGCTGGACCTGGCCGCCGAGGAAGTACTCGGGGTTGAGCCGGCCGAGGACGAGGTTGAGGTCGGTGATCGAGGCGGTCTCGACGCCGCCCTCGGGCCAGGCGGTGCCGATCATCGCCCCGGCCGAGTCGGGGCCGATCTCCGGCCGCCGCGCGTTGGGATCGATGCGGACGAAGGAGCCGCAGCCGGAGCCGACCGAGTCGATCTGGACCAGCGGCATGTTGAGCAGGAATTTCGCCATGTCCGGGGTCGTCGTCACCTCGTAGCGCTTGCCGGTCAGCAGGGCGATGTCGAACGAGGTGCCGCCGATGTCGGTGCAGAGGACGTTGTTGAGGCCGATCCGGTCGGCCAGCCAACGGGCGCCGACGACGCCGCCGATCGGGCCCGAGACGAGGGTCGTCGCGAGCTGGTCGGCGTCGATCGAGATCGTGCCGCCGTGGGAGGCCATCACCCGCAGCTCGAAGCCGGCGCCGCGCTCCTTGGTGCGGTCGCGCACCGCGCGCAGGGTCCCCCGCGAGGGCTCGGCCGCGTAGGCCTCGATCACCGTCGTGTTGAGCCGCGGGAAGTCTCGCCGCGACGGATAGAGCTCGCTGGAGACGAAGACAGGGCAATCGCCGTTGAGGTTGCGCTTGGCCTTTTCCTCCTCGACGATCTCCCGCACCCGCTGCTCGTGGGCCGGGTTGCGGTAGCTGAAGATCAGCGAGATCACGATCCCCTCGACGCCGTCGTCGAGCAGCGAGTTGACCGCCTCGCGGGCGTCCTCGTCGCGCAGCTGCAGGACCTCGTTGCCGAAAAGATCAATCCGACCTCGGACCCCGTGTACCCGTGAGCGGGGGATCAGCGGGTCGTTGTGGTGGTGGGTCGCGATGTGCAGGCGGTCGGCGTAGGAGAAGCCGAGGTAGGTCTGGATCCCGCGCTCCATCTGCAGCGAGTCCTCCTGCCCGGCGCTGACCAGGGCGCCGACCCGGCGGCCCTTGCGGGTCAGCAGCCGGTTCAGCATCGCGGTGCCGCTGAAGACCGCCGACTGGATCCGCGGGAAGGCCTCCTCGGGCGTCGAGTCCCACTGGCGCATCGCGTCGTCGGCCGAGGCCATCAGGCCCACCGACTCGTCCTGCGGGGTGGTTTGCGCCTTGCCGACGACGAAGCTGCCGGCGTCGTCGACGATGAAGGTGTCGGTCATGGTGCCGCCGGCGTCGATCGCCAGCACGCGTGGATCGTGCTCTCTCTGTCCCATGTTCCGACAGTAGGACGGGATCGCGCCGCTGTCGTCGTTTTCCCCAACCGATCGCGGTGGCGCCGTTTGTGGTCTCACCACAAACGACCTAGCGTGGGCAGATGGCAACCGATGCCGAGACGATCGCTCCGCCCCACGCCAGCCGCGCCCAGATCGCCGAGATGGTCGAGCAGCTGAGCGCCGAACTCGACGAGGTCGCGGCCGAGCTCGCCGACACGATCCACGGGCACCTCGAGGAGCTCGACGACGATATGCGGAGTTGGACCCTGCAGAGCACCCGCGCCAACCTCGGGGTGATGGTGTCGCTGATGCGCGAGGGGAACGACCCGCGCTCGGTGGTGGCACCGCCGGAGGCGATCGGCTACGCCAAGGAGTACGTCGTCCGCGGCCTCGACTTCACCCTCCTGCAGCGCGCCTACCGCACCGCCCAGGGCGACTTCGCCGGGATGATCCTGCAGCGGCTGCGCCAGGCAACCGACGATCCCGACCAGCTGGCCGACGCGATGGCCTTCTTCAACGCCTGGATCTTCGCCTGGATCGAGGCGATCGAGCGCCAGCTGACCGAGGTCTACATGGGCGAGCGGGAGCAGGCGGTACGCGGCGCGGCGGCGATGCGGGCGGCCGAGGTGCGGGCGATCCTCGCCGGCGCCCGGGTCGACGTCGCCGCGGTCAGCCAGCGGCTCGGCTACGAGCTCGACCGCTTCCACGTCGGCTTCGTGGTCTGGAACGAGACCGCCGAGGACTCGCCCGGCGACGCCGGGGCGCTGTTCGGCGAGATGGAGGGGGTCGCGACGGCCGTCGCCGAGTCGCTCGGCGCCAGCTCGGCGCTGACCGTCGCCCAGGGCCGCCACCTCGCCTGCTGGGCCGGCCGCCGCGAGCCCCAGCATCTCGGCGACCTGCGGGTCCCGCGCGGCGCCGGCAGGGGGCTGTCGGTCGCCGCCGGTACTCCCGCCGCCGGCGTCGAGGGCTTCGTCCTCAGCCACCGCGAGGCGCTGCTCGCCCGCCGCGTCGCCCAGCTGCGTGGCGACCGTGCCGCCCGCGTCGCCTTCCCTGATCTGGCGCTGGAGGCGCTGATGGTCGACGACGTCGACGCCGCCCGCCGCTTCGCCAAACGCGAGCTCGGCCCGCTCGGCGCCGGCGACGACGCGACGATGCGGCTGGCCTCGACCCTCGCCGTCTTCCTCGAGGAGGGCGCCAGCTTCGTCCGCGCCGCCCGCCGCCTCGGCGTCCACACCAACACCGTCACCTACCGCGTGCGCCGCGCCGAGGATCTGCTCGGCCACCGCGTCTCCGAGCGACAGTTAGAGCTTCGTGTGGCGCTGCGACTGGCGCGACTGCTGCCTGCGGCATAACTTTTCCCGGTGCCGAGACGTTTAGAGTTCAAGTCAAGAACGCTTGCGGTTCGGGTCGAGGTGCTTCGCATGAATACACATACGCGTTTCTTTTTGCAGAAGTGATCCAGGCGGGTACAAGCGTCGAAGAGGAAGTGGAGATGAATGTGCCTGATGCGTTGAACCATCCCGTTCGCCGCCAGATCCTGCGGATCCTGATCGACAGCGGCGAGCCCCGCGACTCGGGCGAAATCATCGCCGCCGGACTGCCGGACCTCAGTGTCAGTGCCGTCGGCTACCACGTCCGTGTCCTGGAGAGCGCCGGAATGATCAGCCGCGACGGCGGCGCGACGGGCGACGAATCGACCTACCGTTTCGCCGCCACCGCGGTCGATGACCCCGAGATCGTCGCGATGCTCGAATCGACCCGCGACACCGACGTCGCCGACGGCTAGTCCCAGGCCACCCGGACCAGGAGCTTGCCCATGTTCTCGCCGCTGAAGAGCTGGCCGAGCGCCTGCGGGGCGACCTCGAGGCCGCCGTTGACGATCGTCTCGTCGTAGTGGAGCTTGCCTTCGCCGAGCAGGCCGGCGAGGTAACCGATCGCCTCTTCGAAGCGGTAGCCGTAGTCGAGGACGAGGAAGCCCTTGATCGTCGCCCGCTGCATGATCAGCTGGCCGATGTTGGTCTGGCCGCCGGCGTGCTCGCCGCCCTCGTTGTAGGAGTTGTACTCGGCGATCATCCCGCAGAGGGAGATCCGGGCGCCGATGTTGAGGCGGCTCATCAGGTGGTCCATGATCGGGCCGCCGACGTTCTCGAAGTCGACGTCGATTCCGTCCGGGGTGGCGGCGTCGAGCAGCTCGCGCCAGTCTTCGGCGCGGTGGTCGACGCAGACGTCGTAGCCGAGCTTCTCGACCGCGTGGCGACACTTTTCCGGGCCGCCGGCGATGCCGACGACGCGGGCGCCGCGCTGCTTGGCGATTTGGCCGGCGATCGAGCCGACCGCGCCGCAGGCGGCCGAGATGACGATCGTCTCGCCCTGCTTCAGTTCGGCGAGGTCGATCCCGATGTAGGCGGTGACGCCGGTGTGGCCGAGGGCGCCGAGGAAGACAGGTAGCGGCGCCGGGAGCGGGTCGGGCAGGACCGCCAGCGGCGCCTCGAGCAACGAGTCGTCGGCGAGGACCAGCTCCTGCCAGCCGACGAAGCCGCTGACCATCGCCCCGACCGGCATGTCGTCGCGACGCGACTCGACCACCTCGCCGATGCCGAGCCCCCGCATCACCTCGCCCAACGGCACCGGCGGCATATAGCCGCGGATGTCGCTCATCCAGATCCGGTTGGTCGGGTCGAGCGAGAGCAACTCGGTGCGGACCAATGCCTGGCCGTCGCGCAGCTCGGGGACCTCCTCTTCGACCAGCTCGAGGTCGCCCTCGGCGAGCTCGCCGCCGGGACGCCGTCGCAGGCGGAACGCCCGGTTGACGCGGTTATCTGACATCGCCGCTTGCCTCGTCTCCTAGCTCGCCGCCAGCTCGGCGGCCTGCGGTGAGTCCGGGTTGTTCTTGAACCAGACGTCGTCGTCGTAGTGGCGCAGGTCGAACTTCTTCGAGCTGAACGCTTTGGCGGCGGCGTTGCACTCGTCCTGGGTCAGCTTGCCCTGGGTCGTCGTCCACTTCGCCGTTTTCTCCGGCAGGGTCGTGACGCCCTTCCCCATCGGCCCGACGCCGGCGGTGAAATTGTCGTCGGCGAGCACCGAGTAGGGGATCGGCGTCCACATCTCCGAGCGCTCTTTCGAGTAGCGGGCCTGGCGATGCGGGCTGCGGTTCTGCGAGGTCAGCGTGATCAACCCGACCAACTCGGCGATCGCCGAGTTGCCGTACTCGTCGTTCATCAGCGGCTTCATCCGCTGCGTGCGCTCGTCGACCAGCATCCAGTCGTCCTGCTCGTAGACGCCGGCGAAGTGGGCGACGTCTTTGAGCGTCCCGTAGTAGACGAGAAGGCCCGAGTCGATCATCTGCTCGCGGCTCCAGCCGGCCATCATCTTCCACATCTCGGCCGTCGCCGTCTCCATTTTCTCGCGCTGGTCGTCGAAGTAATCGGCGAGCTCGGAGGCGGAGTCCATGTGGACCGGGATGTAGCCGTCGGACAGCCAGTCGGAGGTGTAGAGACCGACCGAGACCAGGTTGTCGTTGTTGTAAGACGGTTCGGCCTCGAAGCTGCCCCAGTCGTCGACCATGTTGAAGTGGGTGTCCTTCATGGTCACCGTGATCGTCAGGTTGTTGTGCTCGATCTCACCCGCCACCCCGTCCATCCACGGGTAGTCGCACTCGGCCAGGTCGAGCGCGTCGCGGACCAGCATCTCGTTGCCGTCCTTCGTCTTGTACGGGCCGTGGTTGCAGAAGCTCAGCCGGCACTCGCAGTGGCTGAGGAACCCGTAGGCGGAGACCGCCGCCATGAAGCGGGTGAAGGCGGTGTGGAGCTTGTCGCCGGGGGTGACACCGAGCGCCGCGCCTTCGAAGGCCTCGGTCTGGCGGGCGCTGTGGATCTGGTCTTTGTGGTTGCCGTCCGAGGGGATGATGTGCCCCTCGTTGCGGTGGTAGGCGAGGTTCAGCCGCCGCGTGAAATCGAGCACGTCGATCATGTCTTCGACCGCGTCGGTCGGTTTCAGGATCCCCATGTCGAGCATCCACTGGTGGCCGCCGAGGTAGAACTGCGTGGCGACGTCCATCGTGATCGTGTTGACGTAGCTGCCGACCTGGCGGGCGCGGTCGGCGATTTCCTCCGCCGGCATCGCCGCGTCGATCTTCCGCACCAGCTCCGGATAGCGGTACCAGGCGTTGTAGTAGGAGAGCGCGATGTAGGGGTTGACCGGAAACAGTTTCGACTCCTGCACCGTCCGCGTCGTGCACTGGAAGTAGAAGGAGTCGGCCAGCTTCTGGATGTAGGTGTTGACGTCGAGGACGTCCTTGTAAGTGTGTTTGATCGGCATCTGGATTTCCCCTTAGGTATCTACGAGACCTTGATGATCCGGGCGCGATGGTCGCTCGCGGCTTCGGCGTCGGCGTAGGCATCGGCGGCTGGTTTGGAGTACTCGACGACGACCTCGTCGCCGTCGGCGAGCCCGTCCAGCGTCGCGTTCATCAGGCAGGGCACGTTGTACTCGCGGGTCAGGATCCCGAGGTGCGAGCGCACCGTCCCCCCCATGCAGACGACGGCGGTGAAGTCGCCGAGGATCGGCGCCGTCAGGGTGCCGCCGGAGTCGTCGATGATCGCCACCGTGTTCTCCGGGACGCCGCCGGTCAGCATCTCCATCACCTTGTCGACGTCGGAGATGTAGTGGGCGGTGCCGGTGACGTCGGCAGAAGCTTTGAAGACGTTGTCGCCGGTGCCGACGATCGGGCGGCCCTCCTCGTCGGACTCGTGCTCGCCGGTGTTGGCGATGCCGGCCAGCGGTTTGTATTTGTCCGGCTCCTCCTTCAGCGAGATCGTCGCCGAGACGTCGAATTTGTAGCCCTCGGCGAGCAGGTCGGCCTCGATCCGCTCGAAGTCCTCGGCGGTCGGTTCGAGGATGCCCGATTCGACCGCCTCCTCCCATGATTTGCCGCCGGCGGCGAACCGCTCGGCGACGAGCGCGCGGATCGCGCTGTGGTACCGCTCGACCACGGGCGTCGCCGACTCGCGCGCCCAGACGTCGGGATACGGCCTCGCGGCCGCGTCAGAATCGCTCACGTCTATTTCTCCTCCTCGAGATTCGCCTTCTCCTGGGCCAGCCGCAGCAGCAGCGCCGCCTCGTGTTGTCCTGGAAGTCTCTCCACGGTCCCGACGCCGGCCTTGAGCACGGCGCGGGCTCCCTCCGCGGTCGCAAGTGCCGAGCCACGCGCCGCCGCCGCACCGCGCATGGTCTCGATCAGGGTCGCGATATCCGGGGGCCCCTCCTCGAGCGCGGCGCCGCCGGCGTCGAGGTCGAGCGCGCCGTCGGCGCTGTCGACCACGGCGACCGGGCTCAGCTCGCGCGCCCACTCGATCAGCTCAGTAAGGCCCGGCACCTCGGCCGGGTCGACGCCCTCGGTCGGCAGCAGGCCGGCGTAGACGACGCCCGAGGACCCGTCGACGGTCAGCTCGCGACCGGCCAAGTCGGCAGTTACTCCCGCGCCGACGCCGACCACGCTGGGCCGCCCGAGCGCCCGGGTGACGACCGCCGCGTGCGAGGTCGAACCGCCGCGCTCGGTGACGACGGCGCGAGCGGCGATCATCCCGCTGACGTCCTCGGGGCTCGTCGTCGGGCGGGTCAGGACGGTGTCCCCTTCTGCGGCGCAGGCGGCGTCGGAGTCGGCGACCGCGGTGCCCCCGGCGACGCCCGGGCAGGCGGCGACGCCGCGGGCGACTACGTCGGCGCCGGCGGTCACCGTGGCCGAGAGGCGCGGCGCCAGGACCGTCGCCAGTTGCTCGGAGCTGACCCGTCGGACCGCCTCGGCGCGGTCGATCGCGCCCTCGTCGGCGAGGTCGACAGCGGCGCGCACGGCGGCCAGCGGCGAGCGCTTCGCCGAGCGCGTCTGCAGCAGGAAGAGCTCGCCGCGCTCGACCGTGAACTCGACGTCCTGGACGTCGCCGTGCTCGCGCTCGAGCAGCTTCGCCGCCTCGAGCAGCCGCTCGTGGGCGACGGGCATCGCGCTCGCCAGCGCCTGCAGCGGCAGTGGGTCGTGGGTGCCACTGACGACGTCCTCGCCCTGGCCCTTGGGAAGCCACTCGCCGTAGGGCTCGGGGTCGCCGCTGAGCGGGTTGCGGCTGAAGAGGACGCCGGTGCCGGAGTCCTCGCCGAGGTTGCCGAAGACCATCGCCTGCACGATCACCGCGGTGCCGCCTTCCTCGGAGATGCCCCAGTGGCGGCGGTAGGCCTTGGCGCGGCGCGAGGACCAGGAGCCGAAGACGGTCTTGATCACCGCCCGCAGCTGCTCGTGGGGATCGGTCGGGACCTCCCCGCCGCTGTCGCGGCGGACCGCCTCGCGGACCTCGTCGGGGCTCGCGTCATCGCTCGGCTCCTCGATGTCGGCGCCGAGCACGATCTCGCCGAACTGGTGGATGAAGCGGCAGTGGGTGGAACGGGCGAAGCCACGGTCGCCGGAGAGCTTCGCCAGCGCCTCCTCGACCCCGTCGGTGATGCCGAGGTTGAGGACCGTGTCCATCATCCCCGGCATGCTGACCGCGGCGCCCGAGCGGACCGAGACCAGCAGCGGCTGCTCGCCGCCGCCGAAGCTGCGGCCGAGCTTCTTCTCGAGCCCGCCGACGCCGGCGAGGACCGAGTGCCAGGCCTCCTCTTCGAGCTCGCCGGCGGCGTGGAAGCGGCGGCACTCCTCGATCGGCAGGCACAGAGCCGGCGGCACCGGCAGCCCCAGGCTCAGCATCCAGGCGATGCTGCGGCCCTTGTTGCCGACGACGTCGCGGTCGGGGACGGTGGAGCCGTCGAGGACGACGACGCGGTCCGCGACCACGGTCAAGGAGCCTCCTCGCGGCGCCCGGACACGCAAACCGTCATGGCGCCTCCTCGCGTTCGCGGCCGAGCATTCTCAGCAGGTCCTCGTGGAGCTCGAACCAGACCGTGTGGTAGCTGTCGATGCGGGCGCCGCTGACCCAGTCGAGGTCGCCGGCGAGGACCTTGTCGTAGGCGTCGTCGAGGCGCTGTTTATGGACCCCGAGCCGCGGCTCGAGCTCGGCAAAGCGGTCGAGCACCTTTTCGGCCCGCTCGTGCTGGGCGCCGAGGCGGTCGACGATGCCGGCGTCGTAGTCGGCGTCCGAGTGGTCGTTGGGCATCCGCTCGCCGCCGGCGCTGGGAATCATCTGCCAGTCGGTGAACAGGGAGAGCAGCTCGCGGTTGATCCGCTCGAAGCGCTCGTAGGCCTCGGTCGCGGCGGGGTCGGCGCGGAACTCGGCGTAGACGACGGGATACTGCTCGTCGAGCCACTCGCGGCCGGCGGGAGCGACCATGAAGGTCCCTTTGGCGCCGGCGGCGCGGCCGGCGGCGACCGCGGCCTCGAGCGCCGCCTCGATCTCCCCCTGATCGTCGCCGAGCACAGCGGCGACCGCGGCGGGGTCGCCGGCCTTCTTCACAGCGAGCCCGTGCAGGGCGAGAAACTCGGGGTCCGCACTCATCTGGTCAGACTCTCACGCAGGCCTCGGAGAGACCACCAATCGAGGGAGCTGCGCGTTGTGGATTCCCCACAAACGGGGCGACTCCGGCGGAGCGGATTTTGACCACACCAGGGTGGGGAGAATGTCGGCTGCGGGATCAGCCCGCCGCGGACCAGTGGCGGAGCAGCGCCTCGGCCGTCTCCTGCGGGCGCTCGAACGGCCACCAGTGGCCGCACTCCAAGACCACCAGCTCGCCTTTGATCCGGTCGGCGAGGCGTTCGCCGAATTCGAGCGGGACGTAGGGGTCGGTGCGGCCCCAGAGGACCATCGCCGGCAGGTCGAGCTGCTCCAGGTCCGGCTGCCATTCGGCGCCGATCTCGACCGCCGAGCGGTAGAGCTTCAGGATCGTGTCCTTGCCGTGCGGGTTGAGCCAGACGTTGCGTTCGGCGTAGGCGCGCGGGACCCCGTTTTCGACCAGGTGCCCGATTCCGAACTCGGCGGTCAGCTCCTCCTCCATGTACTTCTCCCCCGCGCCCGGGGTCTGCCAGACCTGGGCCAGCGGGTGCCACGGGTAGTCGACGTCGACCGCGGCGCCGCCGCAGGCGACGCTCGAGAGCAGGTCGGGGCGGATCGAGGCGACCCGCTGGACCAGCAGCGAGCCCCAGTCGTGGCCGACCAGGTCGACGCCGCCGCCGATCTTCTCCAGGCAGTCGACGATCCACTCGACGTAGGCCTCCTTGGTGGCGGGGAAACCCTCCGGGGCCGGGTGGGCGAAGCCCGGCAGGTCGGCGGCAACGATCTCGTCGGCGTAGGGCGTGAGGTGGTCGATGGCCCCGTCCCAGAGGGCCGAGGAGTCGGGATTTCCGTGAACGAGCAGTGCGGGCATGGCGGTCTCCTCGGGTTGGCGAGCTAGCCGGCTGGGCCGGTTCTGACGGTCAGGTGCGAGATGTCGTTGAAGCTGCGCAGCAGCCAGCGCCCATCATCGAGCACGACCAAGCGCGAGATCGAGCAGTTGTCGGAGTGGACGAAGGCGAAGGGCCGGCTGTCGGTCGCCTGACGGCAGAGCTGGCCGATCACGGCGCCGTGGACGACGGCGACAGCCGAGGTGCTGGGACCGACCGCCGCGACGATCTGCTCGATCCCGGCGCTGAGGCGGGCGCCGAAGTCCTGCCACGACTCGCCGTTCGGGATCGCGTCCCAGCGTTCCTCGGCGAAGACCCGCTGGATCACCGGATCGCCGCGGCCGGCGCGGATCCGGTACTCGCCGCCCTCGAAGTCGCCGAGGTAGACCTCGCGCAGCTCGGGGATCACCCGCGGCTCGAGGCCGGTCGCCTCGGCCAGGGGCGCCGCCGTTTCCTGGGTGCGGCGCAGGCTGGTGACGAAAAGACCGCTGAATTCGTCGCGCCCGAGCCCGGCCGCGACCATCTCCGCCTGCGCCCGCCCGGGCTCCGAGAGCGCCGGGTCGGAGTGGCCGTCGACGAGCGGGAACTTGCTGCCGACCACAGCCGCCTCGGAGGCGCCGTGACGGACGAGGACGACCTCGGTCGACCCCGGCGGCAGCTCGTAGGGGCTCTGCTCGAAGCTGTCGCGATCAGCCATCGCTGCGCACCACTGCTCTCATCGTCCGTCGATTCTCGCTCAAGGGGCGGTGTAGCCGCCGTCGACGCTCATTGCCGAGCCGGTCACGAAGGAGGCCTTGTCCGAGAGCAGCCAGACCGCGGCGCCGGCGATCTCCGGCGGCTGCGCGAAGCGGCCGATCGGGTGATTGGCGCGGGCGGCGCCGATCAGCTCCTCGTCGTTGCCGAGCGTGTCTTCGAAGAGGTCTTTTTCGACCAGCGGCGTGATCACGTAGGAGGGGCAGATCGAGTTGACCCGAACCCCCTGCTCGGCGTACTCGAGCGCGGCGGCTTTGGTCAGGCCGACGACGGCGTGCTTGGCGGCGACGTAGCCCGAAGCGCCCGGCCAGCCGATCAGGCCGGCGGCCGAGGCCATGTTGAGGATCGAGCCCGACCCCTGCTCGGCCATCGCGTTCACCTGGTGCTTGGTGCAGAGGAAGACGCCGTTAAGGTCGACGTCGATCAGCTGCTTCCAGCCGTCGAGCGGCAGTTCGCCGATGTTGCCGACGACGCCGAGGATGCCGGCGCAGTTGAAGGCGCCGTCGATCCGGCCGAACTCGGAGATCGTCGCCGCCACCGCGGCCTCGACCGAGCCCTCGTCGGTGACGTCGCAGCGCAGGTAGGCGGCACCGTCGATCCCGGCGGCGACCGCCTCGCCCTTCTCGTCGTTGACGTCGGTCAACAGCACTCGCGCCCCCTCGGCGCCCGCCTCCTTCGCGGTCGCTTCGCCGATCCCGCTGGCGGCGCCGGTGATCATGATCGCCTTCTCGTCCAGGATTCCCAAAACTTCTCCTCTCAGCCGGCCGTGGCGGCGAGCTTCTCCCGCAGCGGCTTCTTGTCGATCTTCCCCGTCGAGGTCTTCGGCAGCTCGACCACGACCTCCCAGCTCGACGGGACCTTGAAGGCGGCGAGCCGCTCGCGGCAGTGCTCCTCGAGCGCTGCGGTGTCCTCGCCGGAAACGAGGGCGACGACGGCGTGGACCTCCTCGCCCCGCACTTCGTCCGGGCGGCCGACCACGGCCGCCTCCTTGACCGAGTCGTGCTCGAGCAGGACGTCCTCGATCTCACGCGGGTAGATGTTCTCGCCGCCGCGGATGATCATGTCCTTGGTCCGGTCGACGAGGAAGAAGTAGCCGTCGGGGTCGCGGTAGCCGACGTCGCCGGTGTGCAACCAGCCGTCGATCAAGGTCTCGGCGTTGGCGTCGGGCCGGTTGTAGTAACCGTGCATCACGTTCGGCCCGCGGAAGCAGACTTCGCCGGGGGTGCCGTCGGGGACGACCTCGTTCTGCTCGTCCATGATCACCACCTCCTGAGCCCGCGTCGGCAGCCCGACCGAGCCGATCTTGCGGGGGCCGGAGAAGGGGTTGATCGTCGTGCAGCAGGTGCCCTCGGTGAGCCCGTAACCCTCCATGATCTTCAGCCCGAACTTCTCCTCGAAGCGGCGGAAAAGGGCGGGCGAGAGCGGCGCCGCGCCGCAGATCACGAAGCGCAGCGTGTTCGACTCGGCCTCGTCGGCACCGGGGGCGTGCAGCAGCGCCGCCAGCATCGTCGGCACCGAGGAGAAGGTGACCGGTTCGAAGCGGGCGACGTCGGCCCAGAACTGCGAGGCCGAGAAGCGCTCCCACATCGCCACCTGGGCGCCGAGCACAAGCGGGATCACCGTCGTCACCACCTGCGCGTTGACATGGAAGAGCGGCAGCACCATCCCCAGCGTGTCGCCGCGCGAGACCGGCAGCGGCTCGCCCAGCTGCCAGGCGTTGGCGAGGAAGTTGGCGTGGCCGAGCATCGCCCCCTTCGGCCGGCCGG
This sequence comes from Solirubrobacterales bacterium, assembly GCA_033856255.1. Classification (GTDB taxonomy): domain Bacteria; phylum Actinomycetota; class Thermoleophilia; order Solirubrobacterales; family 70-9; genus WHSW01. Next base: position 135,688 of record JAWVFH010000004.1, read on the forward strand.
TGGTGCCGGAGGTGTAGACGAAGGAGGCGAGGTCGTCACCCTTGATCGCGGCATGCTCGTCGACCGTGCCGCGGCCGCGCAGCGGCGCCGCGGGATCGGGACCGTCGGCGGCGACGATCTCGCGCAGGCTCGGCAGGTCCGCGCGGCGCTCCTCGAGACCGGCGGCGACCTCCGGCGTGCAGACCACACAGCTCGCTTCTGAGTCGGAGAGGATCGCGCTCACCTCGCGCGGGGTCAGCGCCGGGTTGACCGGGTTGAAGGTGGCGCCGAGCCAGAGGATCGACCACCAGACCTCGAGGTAGTGGGGGCTGTTGGGGAGGACGACGCCGACGACGTCGCCCTGCCTCACCCCAAGTTCGCGCAGGCCCGCGGCGACCTCGGTCACCCGCTCGTGGAACTCGGCGAAGGTCCACTCCCGCTGGGCGTCGCGGACGAAGCGCTCGTCGCCGATCTCGACCGCCCGCGCCGCCAGCACCTCGGGCAGCGATTCGAAGTCGGTCCGCAGCGCTCCATACATAGGCGCCAGCTTCGCACCGGTCCCACGAGACCGAGTGAATTCCCCGGGCGGCCTTTGTGGCGCTCACAGACGGACCACGGTTGGCGAATCGAGCGCGCTATAGGCGGTTCGATTCGCCAACCGTGGTCAGGTGGTGAGGATGGTCATCGAGGTGACGGTGCCGGGGGCGGTGGTGCTGCCGGCGAGGCCGAGGCCGACGCGGGCGCCGGGGACCTGGCGCAGGCCGGCGCGGTCGCGCAGCTGCAGCGAGAGCTCGACCAGCTGCAGGATGCCGCCGGCCCCCTTGACCCGGCCCTGGCAGAGGGCGCCGCCGCTGGCGTTGACCGGGACGACGCCGCCGAGCGCGGTGAAGCCGCTCTCGACCAGTTCGGGCCCGCAGCCGGGCGGGGCGAACTCGAGCGCCTCGTAGGCTTCGATCTCGTCGACCGGGGTCGGGTCCTCGACCTCGGCGACGTCGATCTCCTCCGGCCCGAGGCCGGCCGAGAAGTAGCCGAGGCGGGCGGCGCGGGAGGTTGCGGCGCCGTCGGCGGAATTCTCTTCGAGCAGGATCGAGGCCCGCACCCGCGGCGCCTTCGGCCCGCGCCGGCGGCCGATCTCGTGCGAGCCGAGGACGATCGCCGCGGCGCCCTGGGCCGGCTCCGCGACCATCAGCCGCCGCAGCGGCCAGACCAGGAGCTCTGAGGCGAGCACCTCGGCCGGGTCGACCGCGGCGCTCAGCAGCGCGTGCGGGTTGGCGGCGCCGTGCTTGCGGTTCTTCGCCGCGACCCGCGCCAGGTGCTGCTCGGTGGCGCCGGAGTGCTGCATGTATTCGCGCGCCGCCGCCGCCTGCGTCTCCAGTGAGTCCGACCCGGCAGCGAGCGGCGAGGCATCGTGACCGACGCAGACGACGATGTCGCTGGCCCCGGAGGAGACCGCGTTCCAGGCCGAGTGCAATGCGATCGCCCCGAGCCCGCAGCGGCACTTGAAGGGCCGCCGCAGATCGCCGAGCACGTCGAAACAGCCGAGGTCGAAGTTGGGATCGCCGGCGGCGATCGCGACGCCGTCGACCTCGCTGGCCGCGACACCGGCGTCGGCGAGCGCCGCCGTCAGCGCCTCGCGAGCCAACGGCCTCGAGCCGCGTTCGCGGCTCGAGAGCGACGTCGCTCCGACTCCCAGGAGGTGAACCCCGGACACCTGGCGACTATAGGAGCCACCCGATCGCCGCGGGCGAGCTCATGGTGAGCCTCTCGGGATTCCCCCAAAGGAACGTGTCAGGCCTCTATGAAACTGCCGCTGGCTGCGGTTGTCGGGCTGACTAAACGGCTGCGGGCTCCACCTCCCGGGGCTCCGCCGCGGCGGCGATCGGCGTGGTAGGAGCGCGCATCCCGTTCGGCAGCCGCCCCTGCAGCAGCAGGACCAGCAGCGAGAGCCGGGCGCGCAGCTGGGCGTCGGGGTCGTGCATCACCGCCAGTCCGGTCAGCTCCTCGATTCGCGAGAGCCTGTAGCGGATCGTGTTCTCGTGGACGTCGAGCGCGGCGGCCGAGCCGCGGATGCTCCCCATGTTGTCGAAGAAGGAGCAGAGCGTCGTCAGCAGGTCCGCTTTCGAGTGCTCGCGGACGAGCTCGCCGACCGTCTCCTCGGCGAACGTGGCGACCGCCTCACCGTCGGAGCTCGAGAGCAGCAGGCTGCCGACCCCCAGTTCGTCGGCGCTGAACAACGACGGACCGCCCGCGGGCGAGAAGCGGCGGATGCACTCCAGCACCTGCTTGGCCTCGCGCTGGGCCGAGCGATACCCGTCGCGGCCGCGGTGAACGCTGGAGACGCCGGCGATCAGTCGGTCGGCGGGCCGCAGCGCGCGGCGCACGGCTTCCAACGTGGCGCGGTTGTCGTGGGCGAACGTCTCCGACTCTTCGGCGTCAGGGACCTCGATCAGCGCCGCGGCCGAGCCCTCGACCGCGGTGACGTGGACGCTCAGCTGCGGCGCCTCGCGGTCGAATGCCGCGGCGACGGCGCGGAAGTCGGGCGCATCGCCCTCGCTGCCGGAGCGCGAGCCGATCAGCATCACGACCCGGCGCGCGTCGAGGCTGACGCCGAGGCGGTCGGCTCGGCGCCGCGCCACGGCGGTGTCCGAGGTGCCGCCGAGCAGCTCGGCCGCCAGCGAGGAGCCGGCGTTCCAGTCGGCCTCGACCGCCTTGCGCTCAGAGCTGACCTGCAGCGCGATCAGCGTCGCCGCGCGGCGAACGGCGACGACGTCGCCGCCGGTGAAGCGGGTCTTGTGCTCCATCACGACCAGCCGTCCCCAGACCTCTTCGCCGAGCACGATCGGGGCGACGACGTGGCGGTGCAAGACACCGGCTCCGGGGATCGGCCCGACGACAAAAGCTCGGTTGGTGTCATTTTCAGAGAGCGCCTTGTGGACCTCCGGCAGGCTCGCGACCTCGGGCTCGAGCAGCCGCGGCACCGCGCTCTCGGTTGCCCCCTCGGGCAGGGCCATTGCGACCCGCTCGCCGGAGGGGCGGAAGACGGCGCAGGGCTTGCCGAGGAGCTGGGCGAGGCTGCGGCTGAGGTCTTGCAGCGACCGCCCTTCGAGGACGAGGTCGGAGAGCTTCTCGTCGACCGCGGTCGCCCGCCGCAGCGCCGAGAGCTGGCGGCTGGTCGCCTCCAGCTTGGAGTGCAGCTCGAGCCGCACCCGGGTCTGGGTCATGGCCACGGCGGCGAGATCGGCGAAGGCGCGGGCCAACTCGACCTCGTCCTCGCTGAACTTGTGCTGGCGGTCGACGTCGTCGAGCAGGATCGCGCCGACGACCTCGTCGTTGAAGAGCATCGGCACCTCCAGCAGCGAGCGGATCTTCCAGTGGCGGACCGTCGCCTTCACCATCCGCGGGTCCTGCCGCGCGTTGGCGACGACGACCGGCCGCCGCGTCTCCAGCATCTCTTTGGTGACGCCGTCGGCGGGGACGCCGGCGATCCAGCGTTTGATGTCCTCCGGCAGCGCCCCGCCGGCACAGCAGCCAGCGCAGCCCCGGAACAGGTTCTGGCGCTCTTCGCGCATGTAGACGCTGCAGCGCTCGACCCCGACCAACCCCGTGATCTGCCTGGCGACCAGGTGCATGAGGTCGTCGATGCTGGTCACCTTGGCGATCGCCGGGGTGACCTCGGATAGCGCCGAAAACGCGCGCTGCATATGACTTTCGGACATCGGACGCTCCTCTCTTAGCTGAGTAGATCGATCGTCGCCGCGGTGTAGATCTCCGCCGCTTCGGCGACTTCCGCGAGCGGGATGTGCTCGTCGACGGTGTGTGCAAGTTCGAAATCGCCGGGCCCGAAGGTGATCGTCGCCGGCACGTCGAAGCCGTCGCCGTTGGGGCGCATCAGCTCGACCGCGTCAACCCAGCCGCCGTTGAACTTGCGGACGATGGGGTCGTTCTTGCCGTTCTCGCGGATCGCCGCGTCCAGCGCCTTGACCCCGGGGTGCTCGGGATCGACTTCGCCCGGACGCAGCCAGAGACGACCGGCGCCCATCGGCAGGATTTTGCGCTCGAAACGCACCTCGCCGTCCTCCTGCTCCAGCATCCGCAGGAAGGCGTCGATCGCGTCGCGGACCTCGTTCAGCGTCGCGCCGGGGGGCGAGAGGACCGAGAGCACCGCGTCGCAGCGGCCCGGGATCGCCCAGCCGCCGCCGGGGCGGGTGCGGATCGCGTTGGTCGTGACCCGCGGCTCGAACCACTGCGAGTCGCCCTTGGGCAACTCGAGGCGGCCCTTGTCGACGGCCTCGACCAGCTTCGCCATCTTCGTCACCGCGTTGATCCCGTGCTCGGGCTCGGTCGGGTGCGCGGTCCTGCCGATCGCGGTGATTTTCCAGGTCGAGATCCCGGGGTAGGCGATCTCGATCCCCTGGTTGCTGGTCGCCTCGGCCGACCACATCGTCCCGACCCGGTCGATGACGCCGAGGTCGGCCATCAGCGCCGCGCCGCGGAAGCCGTCCTCGCCATCGGAGTCGGACATGAAGTAGATCGGGCCGCTGCGGGGCCGGCCGGAACCGACCACCGCCTTCGCCGCCATCAGCATCGCCACCATCGTCCCCTTGCTGTCGACGGCGCCGCGTCCGTAGAGGACGCCGTCTTTCACATAGGGGTCCCAGGGATCGTGCGACCAGTCCGAAGCGACCGCGTGGACGGTGTCGAAGTGGCCGTCGAAGAGGACGCCGGGCCCGTCCCCCTCGCCCTCGATCACGCCGAGCACGAGCGGCACCTTGCGCCCCTCGACCGGGTACATCTCGACGCTCATCCCGATCTCCTCCATCTGCTTCGCCATCCAGAGGTGGGCGGTCGTGTCCTCGCCGACGACGCTGCGGATGCCGACGATTTCGCTCAGCAGTTGCTCGGCGCGCTCGGCGCTGATGCCGGTGGGTCGGGACTTCTGCTCGGTGGCCATGTTCTGGGCGGTTCCTTTCGGTGCTTGTTCTTGGGAGTTCGTTCGGGGGATCTGGTCGTCAGAGAAGGTTTGGGTGGTCGGTCAGGGCCATGCCGCCGTCGACCGGGATCGAGGCGCCGGTGACCCAGCGCGCCCCGTCGGAGGCGAGGAAGGCGACGACGTCGGCGATCTCGGCGCCGGTGGCGATCCCGCGCAGCGGGGTCTGGGCGACGAAGGCGTCCGCGACCTCGGGGCGGTCCAGCATCGGCGCCATCAGCGGCGTCCGCACCACGCCGGGGAGGACGGCGTTGCAGCGGATCCCGCGCGGGCCGAGCTCGAGCGCGGCGGAGCGGACCAGCGCCTCGAGGCCGGCCTTGCTCGCGCAATAGTGGGCGAGGCCGTCGACCGGCGAGGCGGAGTCGATCGAGGAGAGCGCCAGGTATGAGCCGCCGGCGGGGATGTGGGGCGCGGCGGCCTGCAGGAAGTTGAAGGCGCCGCTGAGGTTGACGCCGAGGACCAGGTCCCACTCGCCCGGATCGATCTCCAGGACCGGGGTGACGCGGGCGGTGCCGGCGGCGTAGACGAGGGTGCCGATCGCGCCGTGCTCGGAGACGACGCCGGCGACCGCGGCGGCGACAGCCTCACGGTCGCGGACGTCGACGGCGACCGCGCCGGCGTCGTCGGGGTCGGGCTTGAGGTCGGCGACGACGGTCGGCCAGCCGGCCGCGGCGAGGGCGTCGGCGCAGGCGCGCCCGATCCCGGACGCTCCGCCGACGACGAGCGCTGCACCGCTCAAGTCCGCCACGCCATCCCCCCTTCGAGCAGCTCGGCCAGCTCGGCGAGGGCGGCGGCGCCGGCAGCGCCGTCGACGACCCGGTGGTCGAACGTGAAAGTCATCATCAGGGTCGGGACGACGGCGAGGGCGCGGTCGCGGGGGACGACCTTCTCGACGGTGCGGCCGACGGCGAGGATCGAGCTCTCCCCCGGGTTCAGCATTGCCGTGAAGCTGTCGACGCCGAAGGTGCCGAGGCTGGAGAGGGTCGTCGCGGCGGCGCCCATGTCGGCGATGCCGAGGCGGCCGGCGCGGGTGACCTCGACCAGCCGGGCGCGCTCGAGGGCCAGCTCGGCCAGCGTCCGCTCGTGGGCGCGGCGCAGGACCGGGACCAGCAGGCCGCGGTCGGTGGCGACGGCGAGGCCGACGTCGATCCCCGCCGGGTGGCGGAACTGCGCCGGCGCCTCGGCCTCGGCGGGAACGAAGGAGGCGGCGAGTTGGGGGTGGCGGACGAGCGCCTCGGCCAGGGCTTGGACCAGGAGGTCGACGACGCCGACCTTGGTCGGGCCCTCCGCCGTGAGGCGGGCCTTCTCCGCCAGCAGCCAGGTGGCGTCGACGTCGCGCGTCAGCGTGTACTGCGGAACCAGTTGGCTCTCGCTGAGCCGGCGCGCGATCGCCTGGCGGGTGGCGGAGAGCGGCTCGAGGCGCTCGCCGGAGGTAGAAGTGGAGGAGGCGGAGGAGGCGGGGTCGGCAGTCGACGCGCGGGTGGCGCCAGGTGCGGACTCGCGCTCGGCGACGGCGCGCTCGACGTCGCCGAGGGTGATGCGGCCGCCTGGACCGGTGCCGACCAGCTCCTGCAGTGAGATGCCGAACTCCGAAGCTGCGCGACGAGCAATGGGGGCCGCCCGCCGACGCCCGGACGGGTCCGCCGTTTGGACGCCGTTAGAAGCCCGGGCCGTCAAGACCCCAGTCGCCACCGACTCCTCGGGTGGTGGGGGGTCCCCTGCGGCGACAGGGGCCGCCGAGGAGTCGGTCTGCGCACCGTCGTCGTCAGGGTCGCCGATCCGAATCAGCGTGGCGCCGACCGGCACCGTGTCGCCCACTTCGATGTCGATCGAGGTAACGACCCCCGTGTGCGAAGCCGCGATCTCGGCGATCGCCTTGTCGGTCTCGACCTCGGCGACGGTCTCGCCCTCGCTCACCTCATCGCCGACCGCGACCAGCACCGCGGTCACCGTTCCCTCGGCGACCTCGAGCCCCATCTGCGGCAGAACCACATCGACTACCAACTGACCAATCCCTTTCGCCCGACGACGTTCCCAGCGCCTCCCAGCACCCCTTATCGTCTGACTATCGACACTACCGCTCCTCGCTTACGGCGTCAATCGCGAATTTATGTTGCGACGATCGGACAATCTGGGATACATTCGTGAATCAATGAGCACAAAGGCAAAACCAGACGCCGCGTCCAACCGGAACGCTCCCGAGCGCGACCTATTCGCCATGATGGCGCTGATCCGGGCCTTCGAGACCCGCGTCGCCGAGCTCTACCGCGACGGCGAGATCCCGGGCTTCGTCCACACCTCGCTCGGCCAGGAGGCGGTCGCCGCCGGCGTCGGCGGCGCCCTCGCAGACGGCGACTACATCGCCACCACCCACCGCGGCCACGGCCATTGCCTGGCCCGCGGCATGGACGTCGACGGGATGATCGCCGAGCTCTTCGCCCGCGGCGCAGGCCTCTGCCACGGCAAGGGCGGCTCGATGCACGTCGCCGATCCATCCCACGGCGTGCTCGGCGCCAACGCGATCGTCGGCGCCAGCCTGCCGCTCGCGGTCGGCGCAGCGATGTCGAGCAAGTTCCTCGGCCAGGGCCGCGTCGCCGTCGCCTTCTTCGGCGAGGGCGCGGTCAACCAGGGCGCCTTCCACGAGGCCGTCAACCTGGCGGCGATCTGGAACCTGCCGACCGTCCTCGTCTGCGAGAACAACGTCTATGCCGAGTTCTCGGACAGCCGCACGATGACCCGGATCCCAAGCGTCGCCCAGCGCGCGGCCGGCTACGGGATCGAGGCCGAGGTGGTCGACGGCAACGACGTCGCCGCCGTCCACGCGCTCACCGTCGACGCCGCGGATCGCTGCCGCGACGGCCGCGGCCCGTTCCTGATCGAGGCCGAGACCTACCGCTGGCACGGCCACTACGAGGGCGACGCCCAGCCCTACAAGCCCGACGAGGAGGCGGCTTCCTGGCGCGAGCGCGACCCGCTCGAGGTCTCCGGCGCGCGCCTGGTCGAGAGCGGTGAGGCGAGCGGCGAAGAGCTCGAGCGAATTCGCGGCGAGGCCGCGGCGCGGGTCGAGAGCGCGATCGAGCGGGCGCGGTCGCTGCCGCCGCCCGACCCCGAGGAGGCCTACGCCGACGTCTTCGGCGAGGCCGAGGTGGCGCCGCGATGAGCGCCGACGCCACGGTGACCGAGAGCCGTTACATCGATGCCCTCAACGAGGGCATGGCGACGGCGATTGAAGAGGACGAGCGCGTCGTCCTGATCGGCATCGACGTCGGCGCCGGCGGTGGCATCTTCCGGGTCACGAAGGGGCTTCACGAGCGCTTCGGCCCGGAGCGGGTGATCGACGCGCCGATCAGCGAGATGGGCTACGTCGGCGCCGCCGTCGGGGCGGCGATGACTGGGATGCGGCCGATCGTCGAGATCATGTTCATGGACTTCGTCGGCGTCTGCATGGATCCGATCCTCAATCAGGCGGCGAAGCTGCGCTACATGACCGCCGGCGCGCTCGAGATCCCGATCGTCTTCCGGATGCAGACCGGCGCCGGCAAAGCCGCCGGCGCCCAGCACTCGCAGAGCCTCGAGGCCTGGTTCGCGCATATCCCCGGGCTGAAAGTGGTGCTGCCGGCGACGGTCGCCGACGCCCGCGACCTGCTGCTCGCCTCGGTCCGCGACCCGAACCCGGTCGTCTTCGTCGAGAACCGCCGCCTCTACGCCAGCAAGGGCGACATCGACGCCGACCCGCTGCCCCTCGGCAAGGCGCGGGTCGCCCGGCCCGGTGAGGAGGTCACGGTGGTTACCTGGGGCCAGATGCTACGCCGCTGCCTGGAGGCCGCCGAGGAGGGAGATGCCTCGCTCGAGGTGGTCGACCTGCGCTCACTGGCCCCGCTCGACATCGAGACGGTGACCGCATCGGTGCGCAAGACCGGCCGGCTGCTGATCGTCCACGAGGCGGTGCAGGACTTCGGCGCCGGCGCCGAGATCGCCGCCCGGATCGCCGACGAACTCTTCGACGAACTGCGGACCCCGGTGCGACGCCTCGGCACCCCTGCGGTCCCGATGCCCTTCAGCCCGGACCTGGAGAAGGCTTTGTTACCAACCTCCAAAGCCATTTCAGCCGCGGCCGAGGCCCTCGTCGCCGAGGGATAGGGTTCCTTACATGCCGGCGCGCGGGGACAGAGGCACGACCGACGGCCACCTCGTGCAGCCGATCAAGATCGCCCGCGCTTACGAGCAGCTGGCCGGCCTCCTGCGCGAGCGAATTACCTCCGGCGAGCTCGGGGTCGGCGACCGGCTGCCGTCGGAGAGCGCGCTCGCCAAGCAGGCCGGGGTCAGTCGCTCGACCGTGCGCGAGGCGCTGCGGATCCTCGAACAGGGCGGCTTGGTCGAACGCGCGAGCCCGCGGATCATGGTCGTCGCCGAGCGCAGCGACAACCCGAGCTTCCGCGAGCTGCGGCGCGAGCTGCGGCGCCACAACCTCACCTTCCACCACCTGCACGAGGCGCTGCTGACGATCGATCCGGAACTGACGCGGCTGGCCGCGATCCGGGCCGACAAGAGCGACCTGCAGGCCCTGCACAGCAACCTCGACGAACAGGAGGAGCACCTCGACCACCTCGCCGAGTGGAGCCGGCTCGACGTCGAGTTCCACGCGACGATCGCCGAGCTCAGCGCCAACCCGGCGCTGATCATCGCCCGCGAGCCGGTCAGCCAGGTGCTGCTGCCGGCGCTGTACCGGTTCATGGACACGCGCGAGATGGCCGAGCACGCGACCAACTACCACCGGCGGATCGTCAGCGAGATCGAGGTCCGCGATCCCGACACCGCCGCGGCGGTCATGCGCAGGCACATAAACGACTGGCGCGCGGCCTGGGAGAACCGCGGTTTGGATCTCCACCAAGAGGTGCTCGATCTCTCTTATACGACGAAGTCGGAGCCGAATACGGTGATCTCACCCCATCACGAGGATGAAGAGGAGAGACCATGGGCTTCGTCAAGAGCGCCGAGGAGATCACCCGTATAGAGCACGCCCTCAGCTACCCCCGCTTCACCGGCGGGCAGATGCTGTCGATCGAATTTCTCAGCGACGAGAGCGTCGTCGCCGAACTGCTGCCGCCGCCGTTGGAAGCGACGGAGGCGCCCGCCGTGCGGGCGATGGTCGGGCGCTGGCAGTCCAACTGCGTCGGTGACTTCTACGGCGGATCGGTCTACCTAGCCGCCCAACACGAAGGCGTCGAGGGCGAGTACGTGCTGGCGATGTACATGAACAGCGACGTGCCGACGATCTACGGCCGCGACCTCTTCGGAGAGCCGAAGAAGATCGCGGACTCCGCCCTGCGCCGGCGCGGCGACAACTTCCGCGGCTGGGTCGACCGCGGCGGGGTGCGGATCATGGAACTGCAGGGCGAGCTGACGAAGGACACCGGCCCCTTCGACGCCGAGGGCTACAACTTCAACTTCAAGGCCCGGCCGGCGGCCAACGGCGCCGGGCTCGAGGAGGACGCGATCCTCACCCGCGCCCACTTCGACGTCCACGCCACGGCCTCGCTCGAAGGCGCCGGCTCGGTCGTCCTGCGCGGCACCGTCCACGACCCGCTCGACGAGATCCCGATCCGTTCGGTGACGAAAGCCAGCTACATGGAGTGCGACCTGATCGGCGCCTGCGAGGCGGTCGCCACGACTCCCGCCGACGTCTTCCTGCCGTTCCACTACGGCCGCCACGACGACTGGAGCGCCCTCGACACCGAATCCGCCGCGGTAGTCCCCGTCGCTTAGCCGGGAGCTCCAGCGCTGACCATCTCCGCGTGGGAGTTTCGTGCGCGCCAGGTGTCCGGCGCCCGGGCGACGACAGGCAGATCGATTCCCCCTCGCCAAGGTCAGCCTCGACTACGCGGGGGCCGCCGCTCTGAGCGACGTCAGCTCCCGCAAGTGCAGAGTCCTGGAATAAGGACTCCCACCGGTCGTCTCCACGAGGTTGCATTTGACCGCGTATAGCGCGGCTAAATGCAACCTCGATCCCTTGAGACGCAGCTCAGGCTTTCGCGTTGTTCGCCCCGTGCGCTTCGGTCTCGAGATCCGAGGCGTCGCCGCCGGCGCTCGTCAGGTAGGCCTGCTCGACCTCGCCGATCCGGGTCCGGGCCTGCTCGCCGGTGAGGTCGAGGCCGACGCGGCCGCGGCGCATGACGATCGCGTGGTCGGTGTAGTTGAGCGCCTTGTGGGCGTGCTGCTCCACCATGATCACCGCCGTCCCCTGCTCGTCGGCGGCTTTGCGGACCGCCGCCAGGAGGCGATCGACGACGAGCGGCGCCAGGCCGAGCGAGAGCTCGTCGGCCAGGAGCAGCCGCGGTTTGCGGCCGAGGGCGCGCGCCAGGGTCAGCATCTGCTGCTCGCCGCCGGAGAGGAGGCCGCCGCGGACGGTCATCCGCTTGCCGAGCTCGGGGAACAGGGCGATCGCTTCTTCGGCGTCGACGCCGCCGATCCGCAGGTTGTCCTTCAGGGTCATCGCCTTGAAGACCGAGCGCTCCTCGGTCACGTAGGACATGCCGTTGCGGGCGCGCTTGTAGAGCGGCGCGTTCTGCTTGACGCCGGCGAACTCGACCTCGCCGGAGATCAGCGGCAGTTCGCCCGCCAGGGCCAGCATCGTCGTCGTCTTGCCGGCGCCGTTGGGGCCGAGCAAACAGAGGACTTCGCCAGGGTTGACGGCGAAGTTGAGGTCGTGGACGACGGGCTGTCCCGCGTAACCCGTGCACATCTCCTTGGCCGAGATCACCGGTTCCATCAGGCACCCTCCTCCTGCCCGGCGATGCCGGCGGGCGGTTTCGCGACCGAGGCCGCGCTCGTGCGCGGCTCCTCTTCCTCACCGAGGTAGGCCGCGATCACAGCAGGGTCGTTGCGGACGTCGGCAGGTTTACCGGCGGCGATCTGGCGGCCGAAGTCGAGGACGACGAGCTCGTCGCAGACCGACATCACGAAGTTCATGTCGTGCTCGACCAGGAGCACGGCGATCCCCCACTCTTTCGCCAGCCTGCCGACCAGGTGCGCGAGCTCGGCCGTCTCGGCGTCGCCGAGGCCGGCCGCCGGCTCGTCGAGCAGCAGCACGCTCGACTCGGTCGCGACCGCCCGCGCCATCGCCAGCAGCCGCCGGCGCCCGTAGGGCAGGTCCTCCACCATGCGGTCGAGGTCGTCCTCGAGGTCGAACTCGCGGATCGTCGACAGCACCGTGTCCGGCAGTGGCACGTTGACCGGCCAGACGAGGTCGCGGGCGTAGGAGCCCATGTCGCGGGGGTCGCTCGCCGCGCGCAGGTTGTCGAGCACGGTCGAGTCCTCGAACAGCTCCAGCGACTGGAACGAGCGGCCCATCCCGGCGCGCGCCCGCTTCACCGCCGACCAGCGGCTGATGTCGACGCCATCGAGCATCAGCTGCGAACCGGGCGCCATTTTGGTGAAGCCGGTGACGGCGTCGATCAGCGAGGTCTTGCCGGCGCCGTTGGGCCCGATCAACCCCAGTACCTGGCCCGGCCTGACGGTCAGGGAGACGTTGTCGACCGCGGTCGTGCCGCCGTATTTGACGGTCAGGTCCTTGACCTCGAGCGCCATGCTCTTCTCGACCCCGACGCCCTCCTTGCTCGGCTGCGGCAGGACCCGCCGCTGCGGCTCCTTCGGCCCCAAGAAAGGGATCAGCTTGCCCAGCTTCGAGCGCAGGAAGGCGATCTGCGCGATCTGCTCCTTGACGATCCCGTTCTGGTTGACGAGGACGAGCAGGACCAGCGAGACGCCGCCGATCAGCGGGATGTACTTGCCGATGCCACTGTCGATCGAGTTCAGCAGCCGTTCCGAGAAGGCGCCCGGCGCCAGCGTCGCGCCGATCACCGGGCCGAACAGGTAGCCGATGCCGCCGATCATCGCGTAGGCGACCATCGTGATCGAGTTGAAGGAGCTGAATTCGGCGAAGTTGATCGAGGTGGTGCGGAAGGCGAGCAGGA
>JAWVFH010000005.1:0-2548 GCA_033856255.1 Solirubrobacterales bacterium
TCGCCTCGGCGCTGTCGACGTCGCGGCGCTGAACCAACAGGAGCACGGCGACGAAGCCGAAGATGATCACGAAGATCGCGATCAGGGCGCCTGTCGGGTTGGCGCTGTTGGAGCCGAAGAGGAGCGCAATCGCCGCGGTCAGCACGGCGACGACGCCGACGCCGATCAGGCCAAAGCGGCTGGAGCGCTTGAAGTCCTCGCGAACGTCGCTCACTCTGGAACGGGACCGGGCTCTTGCCCCCACCGCCGATATGCGGAGACCGAGTAGGCCTTGCGCCGTGCGTGCAGGATCGGGTCGTCGGAGGGCTCGATCCCGTCTGGCAGGCGCAGCGGGTCGAAGACATCGATATGTCCATCGCGCTCGGGGTCGTCGACCGCCGCGGTCAGCTCGAGCCGGCCGGCGGTGACGAACTCGCGGTCGTCGGGCCACAGCGCGGTCGGGTCGTCGAGCGGGTCGTCGGCGGCGGGCCGCTGGAGCCGGAGCTCGAAGCCGATCGTGCCCTTCGCGAGCCGCTCGGCCAGGTCCTCATAGAGGTAATTTCGCCCGAGCGCCTTGGCCTCATCGTCGTCGAGGCGATGCTCGCCCGCGTCGGGGATCCACCGATAGCGGACCGGAGCACGCTCGCCGGCCTCGTCGACGAGCCAGTAGGTGTGCGGCGAGTAGTACACGGCGCTGGCGAAGCTGGCGAGCGGGCCGACGCCGACGGTGCCCTGAATCGCGGTCTGGGCCTCGGGGTGCGCCGCGAGAAAGGCGCCGAGCTTCTCGAAGTCGGGCAGGCCGGTATCGGGGTCCGGACGGCGAAGCTCGAGCAACTCGAGGAATTCCTCCGGTGTGCGGGTGGCGAACGCCGGCGTGGTCGTGGCGAGGATGTCGTTTTCCTGCTCGTCGTCGCCGCGGAGCTTGACTGCGAAGCCGCGCGCCTCGCGTTCGGCGTCGTCGGCCTCCGGATCGCCCGGGCCGTTGGAAAAGCGCACCAGCGCCGCGATCGGCTCGCCGCTGAAGTGGAATGCCCGCGAGAGTGCGGCGGCCTCGGGCGAGGCCGTGAACGTGCCCTCGCACCAGGCCCCCTTGGCATGCAGGGCGCGGGTGCCGGGCCGGCTCGGTCCGTAGATGCCGTCGGCGGCAGCGATCAGCTGCTCGTAGAGATCCTTCTCCGGCATCGCGTCGGACCCTACCTCCCGCTCGCGGGCGAGGTAGGTTGACCGCATGGAACTCGGGCTAGAGGGGCGGGTGGCGCTGGTAATGGGCGCCAGCAAGGGCATCGGCCGAGGGATCGCGGGCGCGCTCGCTCGGGAGGGCGCCCGGGTTGCGCTCGCCAGCCGCTCGCGCGCGCGCCTCGAGGAGGCCGCTGCCGAGATCGGTGGCGAGACCGCCGTGTTCGAGTACGACACCGCCGAGCTCGCGCGCTTGCCGCGCTTGCCCGAGGACGTCCGCGGCAAGTTTGGGCCGATCGAGATCCTGGTCACGAACACCGGTGGACCACCGGTCGGCGGTGCGCTCGACGCCGACCTCGACGAGTGGCGCAAGGCCTACGACAATCTTGTGCTCGCCCCCCGGGTCCTGATCGAGACCGTCCTGCCGACGATGCGCGAGCGCGGCTGGGGGCGGATCGTCAACGTCGGCTCGAGCGCCACCCGGGAGCCGATTCCGGGGCTGGCGCTGTCGAACTCGCACCGGCCGGGCCAGGTGGGCTTCTTCAAGACCCTCTCGCGCGAGGTCGCCGCCGAGGGGATCACCGTCAACGACATCGTCACCGGCCGCTTCGCCACCGACCGGCTGGCCGCCAACTGGGGCGGCTGGGAGCAGATGAAGGCCGAGGCGGCAAAGGACGTCCCGGCCGGCCGGCTCGGCAAGCCCGAGGAGTACGGCGACCTGGTCGCCTTCCTGTGCTCCGAGCGTGCCGCCTACATCACCGGGGCCTCGATCCCGATCGACGGCGGCCTACTGCGTTCGATCTAGGGGGCATCCGGTTAGCTGCCCCGATTGACTCCTGCCTTCACGCGAAAGCGGAAGCGAGCCCGCAGCTCGACGCCATCCTCAGACGCGAGATACTTGGTCGGCGTCGTCGCGGGAGAACCTGGACCTCGACCCTACGGGCGCAGACGCCTTCAGCCGGCGCGACCTCGACGGGTTCCTCGGGCTGACGGACCCGGCGTGTGCGCGAGCCGCGGGGGCAAGCTCAACTCCAACGCGCGCGAGATCTAGCGGCGGCGCTTCCGCACGACCCGGATCCTCTTTCCGGCGGTCGCGGTGTTCCCAGCCTGATCGGTCGCGGTGACTGTGAGCCGGTGCTTGCCGCGCTTGAGCTTCGGCGTGCGGTACTTCGCACCGCAGACCTTCGGCTTGCCCTTGTCAACCGCACAGGTGACGATCGCCGCCTCGGAGACGTTGATCTTGAGCCTCTCACGGGCCGTGCGCTGCCGCGTCTTGAGCTTCGCCTTGCCCTTGATCGTGACCGTCGGGGCCTTCGTGTCGACGGTGAAGGTGCGCGTCGCCGTCGTCGAGTTGCTGGCCGCGTCGTTCGCCGAGATCGACACGGTGTGGCCG
>JAWVFH010000006.1:0-20671 GCA_033856255.1 Solirubrobacterales bacterium
CGGCCACACCGTGTCGATCTCGGCGAACGACGCGGCCAGCAACTCGACGACGGCGACGCGCACCTTCACCGTCGACACGAAGGCCCCGACGGTCACGATCAAGGGCAAGGCGAAGCTCAAGACGCGGAAGCGCACGGCCCGTGAGAGGCTCAAGATCAACGTCTCCGAGGCGGCGATCGTCGCCTGTGCGGTTGACAAGCGCAAGCCGAATGTCTGCGGGGCGAAGTACCGCACGCCGAAGCTCAAGCGCGGCAAGCACCGGCTCACAGTCACCGCGACCGATCAGGCCGGGAACACCGCGACCGCCGGAAAGAGGATCCGGGTCGTGCGGAAGAGCCGCCGCTAGGTCTCGCGGGTTGGAGTTGAGCTTGCCCCTGCCGCTCGTGCCCATGCCGGGTCCGTCAGCGCGAGGAACCCGTCGAGGTCGCGCCGGCTGAAGGCGTCTGCGCCCGTAATCGGGGTGACTGGATTCGAACCAGCGACTTTTCGGCCCCAGACCGAATGCTCTACCAGGCTGAGCTACACCCCGAGAAATGTGAGTCTAGTCCGCGATTCGGGCCTCACCCGATGGTCGCTACGGTTCAAAAACGACATCGACGAGGAGGACGAAAGTGGATCTGAAGAGCCTGACCGACAAGGCGAAGGAACTGATCGACAAGCGGGGCGGGACGGAGAGCCTGAAGGAGGACGCCGAGGAGCTGAAGGACATCGCCTCGAGCAAGGAGAGCCTGACCGACAAGGCCAAGGACGCGGTCGAGGCGATCAAGGATCCCGGCGACGAGAGTGTTGCCGCCGCTCCGGCGCCGCCGCCGACCGATGGGCCGGTCTCGGACGTCACGACGCCGACCGACAGCGAGCGCGAGGGTCGGGGCAGGCACGGACACGGCGGGCATGGGCGCGGTGGCCAGGGCCGGGGCGGGCGCGGCGGCCGGGGCGGAAGGGACGGGGACCCCGCGGTCTAATCTCACCGCTGAGCCCCTGTAGCTCAGCTGGATAGAGCGGCTGCCTTCTAAGCAGCAGGTCGCAGGTTCGAGTCCTGCCGGGGGCGTTCGGCCCCTAGACGAGCGGAGAGCCCGGCGGGGGCCGGGCTCTCCGAGTCACTCAGGTCGATAACCGGTGTGACTCACGTACGTCTTGGGTGTGGAGGTGAGGGCGCTAGGACGTCTTCCGCTCGAGGTTGGCGACCTCCTGTGCCTTGTCGGTCGCCCGCTCCTCAGCGCGGTCGAGCTGCTCCTTCTTCTCGCCCTTCTCCTCCTCGCGGCGACCCTCGCGGTGGAGCGAGGCGTCGTCCTTGAGGTCGCCGACGACCTGCTTGGCCTTGCCGGTGATCTTGTCGGTGATCGTGCTCAACGTTCTCAACTCCTTATTCGCTCACCCATCGCCTACCCGGGTTGCTGAGGCAGTAACGGAGCGCAGAAAGTCGTTTCGATCCGACGGTCTTGGGTAGCCGCGCGCGCGTTGCGCCGCTAGATTGGACCGGCGCCTGGTGGACGTAGCTCAGTTGGTAGAGCTCCTGGTTGTGGTCCAGGCGGTCGTGGGTTCGAGTCCCATCGTCCACCCCTCACGGTATCCGCATGAACACTGGCTTTGCGCCTGGTTCGGCGGTGCGCTAGCGAAAGACGCCGGTGTGGCCGAGCGAGTAACGGCCTGGCTGCGGATATACGCACAGACCGTGCGGACCCGCCCCAACGGGGATGCGGCCGATCAGCTTGCCCGTCTCGGTGTTGATCGCATAGACGTCGGAGTCGTAGCGGCCCGAGAGCCAGAGCACCTTGCCGTTCGCCGAGACCCCGCCCATGTCGGGGCTGCCGCCGCCGGGTAGGTCCCACGTATCGACGACCTTGCGATCGGCAAACGAGATCACCGAGACCGAGCCGGCATCGCGGTTGGAGACGTACAGGCTCTTCGCGTCGCGGCTCGTATAGAGCCCGTGGGCGCCGGCCCCGGTCGCCAGGAACCCGACCCTCTCGAAGTTGTTCGCGTTGACCAGCCAGACGCCGCCGGACGCCATGTCGGCGACGTAGAAGAGCCGCCCGTCCGGCGAGAGCTTGACGTCCTGCGGCACCGCATCGGGCGGCAGGTCGAGGGTCCCAACGACCTTGTGCTTGGCGACGTCGATGCGCACCAACCCGGCGCCGAACTCACAGCTCGCGACCAAAAAGCGCCCGTCGGCGGTGAAATCGATGTGGTCGACGCCGCGACAAGGGACCGCAAGCGCGTCGTGCAGCTTCATCGTCTGGGGATCGAGAAAGTCGAGGCGCTGGAGCCGCTCGGCCACCGCGATCGCGTACTTGCCGTCCGGGGTGAAGTAGAGGTTGTATGGATCGTCGACCGGCACCGGCCGACCCGGCCGGCCGGTGCTCGGGTCGATGGGTGTGAGCGTGTTTCCCTGGTCGTTGGTCACCCACAGCGTGCGAAGGTCATACGACGGCACGACGTGTTGGGGCTGTTGGTCGACCGGGAACTCGTCGATCACCTTGAAGCTCACCGGGTCGATCACGCTGACCGTGTTTGCCTCGCTGTTCGGCACGTAGATGCGCGAAGGGAACTTTTGGACCGCGGGCGCCAGCATTCCCGGGCGATCGGCCGCGTATACGTCGTTGGGATCGAGGAGCGGCGGCATGCCCGGGAGGCCGGACGCTGCGTCCGTCGTCGAACTCGGCCGGCTGGCGCTCGTTGCCGTAGTGGTGGTGGTCGTCGAGGCGCCGGTCGGCTGTGAGGTGGTCGAAGATCCTCCGCCCCCGCAGCCGGCCGCCGCGGTGACGAGGAGGGCCGCCAGCGTGGCGCCGCACGCGGTCCTTAGGCGAGCTTGACTCACAACCACGACACTGCTGCCCTGCGCCGGCGCCTCGGGACATTCATCCTCACCGCGGGGATACTCAGCTCCCTGGCGCTGGCCGGATGCTCGAGCTCGAGCGACGGTTCGTCCACCACCACGAGCGGGCCGCCGACCGGCACAACCGCCACCACATCCGACGCGCCGCCGGCTCCGCTGCGGCTGCGCGTCCACCAGCTCCCCGCCCGGCTTTCGTCGCCGCTCTCGGGCGAGGCGTTGACTTCGAGCGAAGGCCGGCTATTGATCATCGGCGGCCTCGACCAGACGGGCGTCTCGACCGGCGCGGTCGAGAGGTTCGATCCACGCACCGGAAAGGTCGCGTCCGCCGGCTCGCTTTCCGAGCCGCTGCACGACCTCGCGGCGGCCACGCTCGGCTCTCGAACGCTGACCTTCGGCGGCGGATCCGCGTCCACGGTGGATCTCGTCCAGAGCCTTGCGCCGGGTGGCACCGCTCGCGTCGTCGGCCACCTGCCGAGCCCGAGCTCCGATCTCGCGGCCGTCGCAATCGGCGACCGGGCGTACGCCGTCGGTGGCTACGACGGCTCCGTCGCGCTCGGCATGGTCACCGCCACGACCGACGGCTCGCGGATGTCCCCGATAGCGACGCTGCCCGTGCCGGTGCGCTACGCGGCAGTTGCCTCGGCAGGGCACGTGATCTACGCATTCGGCGGCGAGACGAGCGCCGGGGCGGACTCCGCCGCGATCCAGGAGGTCGACGTCACGAGCGGGAAGGCGAAGGTGGTCGGGCAGCTTCCG
This sequence comes from Solirubrobacterales bacterium, assembly GCA_033856255.1. Taxonomy (GTDB): domain Bacteria; phylum Actinomycetota; class Thermoleophilia; order Solirubrobacterales; family 70-9; genus WHSW01. The sequence goes on from JAWVFH010000006.1 coordinate 3,593, forward strand.
ACCACGCTCGCTCACGCCTCGGCGGTGACCGTCGACGGCCGAATTCTCATCCTTGGGGGCCGAGAGGCCGGTTCTGCTGGAAAGACGATCCTCGCCTTCGATCCCAACACCGGCGAGGTCAAGACGGTCGGCAAGCTCCCATCGCCAATCACCAACGCCGCAGCAGCCACAGCCGGCAGCAGGGGCTACTTGATTGGCGGGCTCGACGCGACTCAAGCGCCGCTCGCGAGCATCGTCGAGCTCGAGTATGTCCAATGACGTCGCAGAGAGCGGAGGGAACCCTGCACCTTGCCCACGCTACGCCGCAAGAGATGAACGTCTCCTGACCCGTCGCTCCGGCCGAGACGGTGAGGCGGGTCAGCTCTGAGGAGCGGCCGCCGCTTCGGGTTGCGCAAACGGTGGGGGGCCCAGGAGCTCGATCGTGTCGGATCGCTCCGCGACCTCTCGCAGGCGGGCCCAATCGGCGGGCCGCGACGCGTCCGCCGCCGAGCTCACGGTTTCGCCCGCGTCGCGATAGAAATCCTCACCCGTCCCGGGCGTCTGCAGGACGAGGGCTCGGGCGCCCTCGGAAATGACCATGAAGGCGTGGGGCACGCCGCGCGGCGCGACGAACAACCCGCCCTGGCCAACGCGAGATTGCTCTCCGTCGACATCCACGAGGAGCTCGCCCTCGAGCATGTAGATCGACTCGTCGTGGTGCGGGTGCAAGTGCATCGGCGTCACCTTGCCCCGCTCCATGCGGTCCTCCATCAAAAGGAACGCCCCGCCCGTCTCCTCGCCGGTGGCCTTCCAGGTGAAGACGCCGCCGCCGGCGAACCACATCTGCTCGCCTTCGCCGTCCTGTCGGATGATCGGAACCGCTGTACTCATGCGAGTCTCCTCCGTATATGGGACACTAGTACCGTAATGGGTAGTACAGTATCACGATGCAGATGATGCCTCGATACGAGCTGACTGGCCGCACCAACCAGAAGGCGCGCACGCGGGCGGCGCTGGTCTCGGCGGCACGTGAGCTGTTGTCCCAGGGGACCAGCCCCACGGTCGAGCAGGCCGCCGCCGAGGCGGGGATCTCGCGCACGACCGCCTACCGGTACTTCCCCAATCAGCGGGAGTTGTTGCTCGCCGGCTACCCGGAGCTCGACGCGTCGTCGCTGCTCGGCCCGGACGCGCCGGAGGATCCCGCCGCCCGGCTCGAGCTGGTCACCGAGCAGATTGCGCGCCAGCTCCTCGAGCACGAGGCCGAGCTGAGGGCGATGCTGCGGCTGTCGCTCGAATCGCCGGCACCGGAGTCCGATTCGCTGCCACTGCGCCAAGGTCGGGTGGTCGGCTGGATCGAGGCTGCGCTGGTGCCGATGCGCGATCGCGTCCCCCAGCGAGAGATCCACCAGCTCGCACTTGCGATTCGCGCCACTTTGGGCATCGAGGCGTTGGTCTGGCTGACCGATGTCGGAGGCCTTTCGCGGGTGGAGGCCGCCGACCTGATGCGCTCGTCGGCTCGCACGCTGCTCCAAGCCGCACTCGCGCCGTAGACGGACGCCGCTAGAGCGCCAGCGCCCGCTCGAGGATCGGCTCTGCGTCGATCCCGGCCGGGAGCGTGCCAAAGGCATGGCCGTGGCCGTCGAGCCGGCCGGCGCAGAAGGCGTCGGCGACGGCCGGCGGTGAGTTGCGGAGCAGCAGGCTGGCCTGGAGGGCGAGCGCCAGGTCCTCGACCAGCCGCCGGGCGCTCCACTGCGCCTCGGCGTCCTCGAGGCCCGCGAGCTGCTGGTTCACGGCCCGCAGATGCGCGTCGAATCGGCGATCGGCGCCCGCGGCGAGCTCGCACTCGGCGAGCAGCGCCGGCAGGCCGGCGGGCTCCTTGACCACGGCCCGCAGGACGTCGAGGGCGGCGACGTTGCCGGCGCCCTCCCAGACCGTGTTCAGCTCGATATCGCGGTAGATGCGCGCCATCGGCGCCTCCTCGATGTAGCCGTTGCCGCCCAGGCACTCGAGCGCCTCGGCCGCCATCGCGGCGCCCCGCTTGCAGACCCAGTACTTGCCGATCGCGGTGGCGACGCGCCGCAGGGCCTTGGCCTGCTCGGACGACGCCGGCGGCTCGGACTCGTCGAAGGCGCGCGCGCAGCGCAGCGCCAGCGCCATCGCGGCCTCCGACTCGACCGCGAGGTCGCAGAGCACGTTGCGCATCAACGGCTGCTCCGCGAGCCGCCGCCCGAACGCCGACCGGTGGCGAGTGTGGTGGACGGCCTCGGCGAGCGCCCGCCGCATCGTTCCGGCGGTCCCGAGCAGGGCGTCGAGCCGGGTGAAGTTGACCTGGGTCGAGGCGAGCGTCGGCACGCCTCGGCCCTCCTCGCCGATCAGCCAGGCGCGCACGCCCTCGAACTCGACCTCCGAGGAGGCGATCGCGCGGCCGCCGAGCTTGTCCTTGAGCCGCATGACCCGGAATCCGGGCCCCTTCTCCATCAGGAAGCAGGAGAGCCCGCCGGGCGCCTGGGCGAGGGTGAAGAAGAAGTCGCAGTTGACGATCGTGCAGAACCACTTGTGGCCGGTGATCGCATAGGAGCCGTCGCCCTCGGGCTCGGCGCGGGTGGTGTTGGCGCGCAGGTCGGAACCGCCCTGCTTCTCGGTCATCGCCATCCCCGCCTGGGCGTAACGGTCGTAGTCGGGGATCGAGACCCGCTCGGCCCACTCGGCGGCGAGACCGGGCTCCTGGCGCAGTGTCGGGATGGCGGCGTAGTTGACCGAGATCGGGCAGCAGGGGGAGGGATCGAGCCCCGACATCAGGTAGAAGAGCGCCGCGCGGACGACGTGGGAACCGGGCCGCTCCTCGCGCCAGGGCAGGCTCGAGAGCTCGCGCTCGATCCCGGCCCGCAGCATCCAGTGCCAGGAGGGGTCGTACTCGACCCGGTCGACCCGGTTTCCGAACCGATCGTGGGAGATCAGCCGCGGCAGGTTGCGCGTGGCGCGCCGTGAGTGCTCCTGCGCCTCCGCCGAGGCGACGAGACCACCGAGATCACGGGCCCGGTCCAGCCCCCAGCCGCCGCCCTCGCGCTCCAGCGCCTCGCTCAGGGCGGGGTCGGCGTCGAAGGCGTTGTGACCCTCGAGCGGCGGGGCCTGGTTCGTCACCTCGTGGGTGGACTGGGCGCGAGCCGTGCGCGGATCGATCGTGCTCGACACGCGCCCAGTCTCTCACGGGCGAAACCGGCTAGCGAGCCTGCGGTGCGGGCTCCGCGTATGCGGTCGCCAGCCGCGACAGGGCCAGGGCGCCGAGCAGGAGGCCGAAGTCGCGCAGCGCGATGTCGCCGTAACCGCCGACCAACAGCAGGTTGACGATGATCCCGCCGAGCCAGGCGGCGACCAGGAGGCCGCCGAAGCGCGGCGTCAGCGCGACGACCAGGCCGGCGACGATCTCGACGACCCCGACGATGTACATCGCGTCCTGGGCGCTGCCGGGGAGGATGTCGTTGAACTGAGTAGACAGGTAGGCGGGCCAGTTGTCGTTCATCACCTCGGCGAACTTGTCGAGCCCGAAGAGGATCGGGGCGACGATGAACGCGACCCGCAGGATCAGGAACGCCTGGGCGGCGGGATCGCTGCGTAGCGATGTCAAAGATGGGAATCGGATCGGCCGCAGGGCGGCCGCGAGCGCACTCACGATGGGTCTCCTTTCAGAAGCGGTTGCATCGTTGCCTTAGCGCCGGCAGGAGGCGGGTTCTTACGGGTCGGCCCGTCTTGCGCTCCAGACGCCGGGCGAGCCGCCGCGGGCGGCGATCGAACAGCGAGATGCGGTCGGCGTCCCAGGTTTCGAGCGAGGTGGTGATCGCCGCGAGCCGCTCCGGGTCGCCGACCGTCGCGACCTCCACGGTCAGCCCCCGCTCGCGGGCGAGGCGCTCGAGCTCGGCAAGCTGACGCTCGGCGCACGGCCGGCTGGCGTTGGGATCGCCGATCCAGGCGAGCCCCGGCAGCCTCGCGGGGACCAGGAACCCGAACGCGGTGCGCTCACCGTCGCCTGCCGCCGCCAGCGCGTCCGCGACCGCCCCTGGATCGACGCTCCAGTCGGCTACCGCCAGGACCCTATTCATGCTTCGTGCGCTCATCGTGCCTCCGTTCGTCGGTCACCTGATGAGCGCCGCGAGGCGGCGGCTTCTTACAGTCAGCCGGTCAATCGGCTCCGATGTGTGAGCCAATCGAGAACGCACACTCCACATGGAATGCGCAACTGTCCTGCTTTGCTGTTGCTAGGCGACACCTAGCCAGGACGGCGACCTGTTTGGAGCACCAGGTGGACGAAAAGTGCGCCCTAGCCGCTTGCCGAACCGGGGCGTCTTTGGGCACGCAGCTCGACGCGGAAGGAAACCGGGATGTCGACATCGGGGTTGTGGTACGTCGCAAAGGCATAGACCGTGCAGCTGCGTGGGTGATCAATGCCAAGCGGAAGCGGGATCCGCGCAGAAGGCGTTGTGATCTTCTCGTTGATGACCCGTGCCTCACCATGGCCGCTGCACCCGACCTGGTAGTCGAGTCGAATCTGCTCGTCCGGATCGACCTGCACGCGCAACTCAAGCCGGCGCGGTCGGCCAACACCGGTGTCGAACCCCGAGGACGCGTTGTGCACACCGCTGTCGTTTGCGTAGGCGATCAGCCGCCAGTTCCCGGCCGCGTAGGCGGACTGTGTAAGTCCTGCAGCCAGCATGGCCGCTCCGGTTGCCCACAGCGATAGACGTGCCCCGTTGCGCATTCCAGGTCCCAATACCCAGCGACCGGCAAAGTTGCGCTTTGGACGAGAAGTGCACCCCTACTCCAGGGGCTGGATACTGGCGGCCATGAAGTTGGCACCGCGCACAAGCCGCCCGCTTGCAGCACTCGTTACGACGCTTCTGTTCGCGATGGCTACGGCTGCGCCTGCGACAGCCGACTCGAGAGCAAAGGTGATCTCTGCCGAATTACATCGCGACGGCGGGCGGCTCGCGCTGCTCCTACAGGTACGGAATTTTCACAGCGGAGACGGCCGTCTCGTCCACGCCTCACACGGAGACTTCCTCGAGAACGACGTATTTGCTCGGCGCGTCAACGGGTCCGAGCGCCACTGGCGGGTTGGACCGAAGGCGGACGGTGGCCGGGAGCTGCTCGCCGACCTCGAGCGAGCCCTAGAGAAGAAGGGTGTGGGGCGGGTGGACGCGGGGGTCCTTGCTTCCGGACCGAGCGGCGGGAAGCTCTCGCACTTCCGAATCAAGCGTTTCAACAAGCCGACGCCCGCGCTCGGCGCTCTTCCTCACTGACGCACGCCGGCGCTGGAGCCCTCCCCGAAAGCAGCGTTTCTCGTGCAAAGCGTCACTTCGATATCCCGGCGGCTTCGAGCGCGTCTCTCCGGTCGGAGTAGACCTGCGCGCGACAAATACGACCGCCGTCGAGGTCGAAGACGGTTGCGCCCTCCTCGGTGATCGGTGCGCCACTTGACTTGCCCATGCCTCCCTGCTGCCAAAGGAGAACAACTTTGTCGCCGCCATCGATGAGCCGCTCGGCCTCGAACCAGTAGTCGTCGAAGTACTCGGCAAACCCCGCGATCGCAGTGACCACACCTTCTTTGCCTCGATACGGGCCAACGTCGGGCGGCCTGTTGAACCAATTCACATCGTCTGAGTAGTAGGAGAGGGCGGCCTCCGGATCGCCCTGTTCCGCGGCCCTCAGGCAAGCGCGGACAGTTTCGACGTTTTCGTGCGACACGGCGCGCGCAGTATCTCGCGAAAAGGCGCGCTTCCCATGCGGAGTGTGCGTTTTTCACCGCGCGAGAGCTGGCTCGCTCGAAGCGCACCGCAAACTGAGCACGCCTCTCACTCGTAAGAAACCGGCGTGAGAGGGCGCTAAGTCGGGGATGGCAATTGCACTTGCGATCCCATCGTGGCGCCCCCGGGGGCAGCACGACTGGCCGGCGATCCGGGGCTATGCTCGCCGCGTGTCCGATCGGGCGCTCACCCAGCCGCCGGCGCGAGCGGGCGAGGAGCCGGACTCCGCCTGGTGGCTGGCGACCCTGCGCGCCGACGGGCCGGAGCGCGAGCACGCCGTTGCGCGGCTGCACGAGCTGATGGTCCGGGCCGCGCGCTTCGAGCTCGGGCGGCGGCGTGCCGCGCTCTCGCACGTCCGCGGGGAGGAGCTCGACGACATCGCGATGCAGGCTGCCAACGACGCGCTGATGGCCGTGCTCTCCAAACTCCACGACTTCCGCGGCGAGAGTCGCTTCACGACCTGGGCCTACAAGTTCGCGCTCCTGGAGACCGGCGTGAAGCTGCGCCGCCGCGCCTGGCAGGAGCGCGAGGTCGTGCTGGAGCCCGAGGGCTGGGCGGCGTTCGCCGACCGGGGTGAGTCGCTGCATGACGAGCTCGAGCGCTCTGAGCTGCTGGGTCGGCTGAAGGGCGCGATCGACTCCGGCCTAACGCCGCATCAACGACAGGTGTTCGTGGCCCTGGCGCTCAACGAGGTCCCGATCGACGTGCTCTCCGAGCGCCTCGGGACGACCAGGGGCGCCCTCTACAAGACCCTTCACGACGCGCGCAAGAAACTTCGAGCGGAGCTCGAATGACCGATTCACACCACAACCACGACGACGCCCTCGATCGCGTCCTCGGCCCGACCGGGTTCGAGGTCACCTGCGAGCAATGCTTCGAGCTGCTCGACCGCTACGTCGAGCTCGAGCTGGCGGGGGGCGACGCCGACCGCAGCCTCCCCGGCCTGCGCACCCATCTCGCCGGCTGCCCGGCCTGCCACGAGGACCACGAGAGCCTGCTCGCGCTGGTCGCCGGCGAGGACAACCCAGTCTGACCTTCGATTAGTCTGTCGGCATGCACGGAAGCAGGAGCATCCGCCTGACGCTGGCGGGAATCATCGCCGCCTTGGCGCTGATCGTGGTCGCACCGACCGCGGGCGCCGGGGTCAAGTTCGAGCGGATCGCCGGCTACGACGACCCGGCGACTCCCGACAGCCTCGACAAGGTGGGGATCCTCAAGGTCGGGCCGAAGAAGGCGCCGAACGTGCTCGTCCTCAACCCGGGGACGTCAGCCAGCGCCGCCTACTTCAAGCCGCTGATGAGCTTCATCGTTTCGCAGACCGACGACTGGCAGGTCTGGGCGGTCGAGCGGCGCGAGAACCTGCTCGAGGACCAGTCGATGGTCGACCAGGCGAAGGCCGGGTTGATCAACGGCGATCAGCTGTTCGACTACTACCTCGGCTACATCACCGACTCCAGCATCACGACCCACTACCAGCCGGTTGCAGACTCCGAGGTCCCGTTCGCGCGCGGCTGGGGGATGAAGGTCGAGGTCAGCGACCTCCGCCAAGTCGTCAAGCAGGCGAGCAAGCTCGGCGGCAAGGTGGTGGTCGGCGGCCACTCGCTGGGCGGCTCGATCACGACCGCGTACGCGACCTGGGACTTCAACGGCAAGCCCGGCGCCAAAGGGCTGTCCGGACTCGTCTTCATCGACGGCGGCAGCGGTCCGACCCCGATCACGCCCGAGGAGGCTCAGCAGCGCAAGGCGGATCTCGACGCCGGCTCGCCATGGCTCAGCTTCGGCGGCATCGTGGCGCCATACGCCGGGCTCTTCAATGTCGTCGGCTCGACCGGGACGATCCTCGATCCGAACGGGCACGGCAAGCTCCAGGACTGGTCGGCCCTGCCCGCCAACCTCAAGCCCCCGGTGCGGTCGACCAACGAGGGCGCGTACGGCTACGCGCTCGACACCGAGACCTCGCCCTCGAGCCTGATCGCCGCCCAGGCGCACCTGGGCCACCTGGCCGCCAGCGGCGACCCGCGGCCCTGGGACAACGCGGGCGAGCTGACGCCGATTCAGCGCTTCGCCGACATGTTCTCGGGCACCGGGCTGATGGGCCTCGACGGCACCGCCTGGTACCACCCGCTGCGGCTGACGATCGACGCCGGGGCCGTGGCCGACGGCAACGCCAACCCCGCCCAGGACATCCTCGATGTCGACGCCACCCATGGCGCCGACCTCCCCAAGTCCATGCGGATCCTGGTCTTCGGCGCCGCGCTCGGCGGGCAGCGGGTCATCGACGCGGCCAACGCCCTGGCGCAGCAGTCGGGGATCAAGGCCGGGCACATGGTTCGGATCAACCGCGCCACCACCTACGCGCACAACGACCCGAACTCGGCCTTCCCCAACAACGATTTCGTCGCCGCGCTCGTCCCGTTCCTGGAGAAGATCGGACGCTGATCTACCGGATGGCCCTGACCCTCAAGCCGAGGTCAGGCCGCGGATGACGTGCAGGTCGATCGAGCCGGGTGCGAAGACGCCGATCGAGTACTGGACCGCCTGGCCGCCGGCGAGATGCATGAGCTCGGTCAACTCGAGCGCGGCGGTTACCCGGGTGGCGCCCAGCGCCTCGCCGAGGCGCCCGCCGGGCTCGACCAGCCGGGGTCGCACCTGCGTCCTGGCGAAGGCGATCGGCACGCCCTGCTCGATCAAGACGTCCAACACCATCTTCCCCGATTCGACCGCCGCTCGAACCTCCTCCGGCGGGGGCAGCTCGATCTCGGGATGGACGATGTCGCGCATGTGGGCGGCCACCGCCCCGTCGGCAAGCACCGTTCGCTGGATCAGGAGCGCTCTCGTGCCGCGACGCACGCCGAGCGCCTCGGCTACGTACCCGGGCGTCCGCGCCTGCTCGACCTGCAGGTTGCGGACGCTCAGCCGCTTGCCCTGCCGGCGGGCCAGCGAGGTATAGGGCTCGAGCACCTCGAGCCCCTCGCTGAACGCCGGCCCGAGCGCCACCCGGCCGACGAAGGTGCCGCTGCCCTGGCGGCGGACGATCTCGCCGTTGCTCTCGAGGCGCTCCAGCGCCAGCCTCAGCGTCCCCCTGGAGACGCCGAGCGCCTCGGCCAGCTCCTTCTCCGGCGGCAGCCGGTCGCCGAGGCGAGCGCGACCCGGGGCCAGCCGCTCGCGAAGCGAGGTCTCGGTCGCGTCGACCAGGGAGGGCCCGGTCACCGCTAAGCCTCGGCGGCGGGCTCGGCCTCGGCACCGTCGAGCAGGCCGAGCCGGTTTGCCAGCCATTCCGCCGGCAGCGCCTGCAGGATCAGGGTCGCGACGATCGCGAGCGCGACGACGGCGGCGTACTCATCGTTGTGGGGAACGCCGAGCCCGGCCAGGACCCCGACCAGGGCCGCGGGCACGACGCCGGTCTCCCGCGTCCAGCAGAGGAAGGCGATCTCGCGCCGGGTCCAGGCCCCGCGGCGGTCCGGAAGCGTGCAGGCGAGCACGGTCAGCGGCCGGGCGACCAGCAGCAGGGTCGCGAGCACGGCGAGCGCGGGAAGGAAGTGCTCGCCGAGCGTCGCGAAGGGGATGTTCGCGCCGAGGACGACGAACACGAACAGGGTCACCAGGTCGGCGATCGAGTACGCGAACAGCCGCAGGTCGCGTTCGTGTTCGGAGTGCATCGCGAGGCCGAGGCGCTCCATGTTGCCGACGATCAGCCCGGCCAGGAACGCTCCCAGGTAGCCGCTGCCCCCGGCGGAGTCGAGCGAGAAGTAGCCGATCGTGACCACCGCCAGCACGGCGGCGGCCGAGGACTCGCGCCAGATGCCGGCGCGGCGGCTCGAGATCGTCGCCGCGAGCAGGACTCCGGCGACCAGGCCGATCACGGTGCTGATCGCGAGGTCGCCCACGAACTCGCGGGCCGGCGTCGCCACCGACGCGTCGCCGCTCAACAGGACGCCCGCGAACGCAAGCGCCAGGACCGCACCGGTGGGATCGTTGAACGCCGATTCCGCGACCACCGTCTGCGCCACCTTCGGCCGCAGACGCGAGCGCACGAACAGCGGGATCAGGATCGCCGGGTCGGTGGGGGACAGGACCGCCCCCATCAACATCGCCGCGGTCCAGGAGAGGTCGAAGGCGAGGTGGGCGACGACGCCGACGATCACCGCGGTCAGGACGACGCCGGGGATGACCAACATCCCGAGCCCGATCCAGACCCGCTGCAGGACCTGCAGGGAGAGGTTGAGCCCGCCGTAGAAGAGGATCATCGAGACGCCGAGGGTGAACAGCAGCTGGGCCCCGATCGAATCGAGGGGGACGTCGACCACATCCAGCGCGGACGGGCCGAAGAGGGCGCCGGCGAGCACCAGGATGAGGATCTCCGGGACGTGCAGGAGGCTGGCGATGAAACGTGCCGCGAGCGCCGCGCCGAGCAGCAGGCTCAGCGTCAGGAGCACGTCCTGGGTCACGGGGATCCGTCGTCCGGGGTCTCATCCGGCTTGCGGCCGCGAACGGTGCGTTCTCCCTCGAGCGCCATCCGGGCGATGTCGTTGGCCGTGACCAGCAGCAGGATGATCACCACGGCCGCGCCCAGTCCGACCGCGATCAGACGCCGGCGGGCGTCGTCTCGCGCCGTGTCGAAGGCCGCCGCGGTTTCCGTCGCCTGGTTCGCCTCGTAGGTCGCCAGGTCCTCGGCCGTTGCCGCCATCGATTCGAACTGGCGAAGCTCGGGCCCGAGCAGGATCCGCTTGGTCTCCTCGGGATGGCCGGATTGCAGCTGGCGCCAGGCGACCGCGTCCAGCTCCATGAAGCGGTCGAACTCCTGGTTGAGCCGGCTCAGCGCGGGCTTCTCGCGCTCGTCGATGAGCTGCTCGGCGGCGACGTCGAGCTCGTGCCGCAGCTTGGTCGCGGAGGCCTCGAACCGGGCCCGCAGCCCGCCACCGTCGTAGCCGTAGGCCGTCTGCCAGCCGTTGACATCCGTGACCAGGAACTTGAGCTCGCGCGCGACCGCCTCCTGCTTGGCCCGCGAGCTGACCTCGTCGAAGCGATCGCCCAGCTGGTTCATCCCGTGCAGCGCCACGGCGGTGGTCGCCAGCGGGCCGAGCACGGTGAGCACGATCGCCGCGTAGAGCTTCGCCCTGATCGTCACCGGCTCGGGCCCCAGATAGGATCGCCGCGGCGATGATCGTCTTCATCCTCACCAGCCAGGCGCCCCCGATCCTCGTCCTGACGCAGCTGATCATGGCCTACCTGACGGGCTATGAGCTGTGGAAGGAGGATGACCTCCCGTTCCTGATCAAGGCCTGGTGGGTGCTGTTCGTCCTGCTGCTGAACGTGGTCGGGTTCGGGATCTTCTGGATCTGGCTGGCGCGCCGGCGGGTTCGCCGGGCCGCCTAGCAGCGCCGCGCTCGTCATTCCGACTCTGCCCTGACGTGGTGCAGCCTGGCGAGCTTGAGCGCCAGCTCGAGTGAGAGCAGATCCTCGTCCGGCAGCTCGAGTTCGGCGACGCGCTGGATCCGCTCGAGTCGCTGGCGCACGGTGTTGGGGTGCACGTACAGCGCCCGGGCGCTCGCGGTGACGCTGCCGCGGTCGGCGAGGTACTGCTCCAGCGTCTCGACTAGCTGAGCGCCGTGCCGGCGGTCGTACTCCGCCAGTTCCTTCACCGCCTGGCGATAGCGATCGCGGGGTGCCTGGTCGAGCTCCAGGTGGACGAGGTAGCGGTAGGCGCCGAGCTGCTCGTACGAGACGGCGCCGCCTTCGGCGACCAGCGAGCGCCCGACGCGGGCGGCGTCCGCGGCCTCGCGCATCCGCCGCCGGGCGCTTGCCGCGCCCCGATCGACGTCGCTGAGTCCGACCACGAGCCCCTCGTCGCGGCCCAATGATTCGCATGCCTCCCGGATGCCCTCGACCGCGCCCCCGTTCGTGGCCGGGAGCGGCGCGAGCGCTCGCACCCGATCGTGGCGGGAGTCGAAGAACGCCCGTGGGTAGAGGCGCCGCAGCCGCGCCTCGAGCCTCACCGCCAGCTCCGGCCAGCCCGCCGCCGCGTCATCCGCCCGCGGTGCACGTTCGAGCTGCAGGAAGAGGTGCGGGCCCGCGAGGTCGCAGCGCGCCTGGCTCGCCTTCGCCTCCGCGGCTTCGATCGAACCCGCGGCGAGCGCGTCGAACATGTCCTTGACGATGTTCTCCGCCGTCAGCCGTTCGATCAGCTCGGCCTTCTTGAGCCCGACCGCGGTCTGGTTGGCGACCGCGCCGAGCAGCTCGGCGTCCGCGTCCGTGAACTGGCGGTCGCGCGCCAGGCAGCAGATCATCCCGAGCTGCTCGTTGCGCGCCACCAGGGGCGCCGCGAGCAGCGCCTGGTCGCCGACGTCGGGCCACGGCTCCTGCGCGACCGCGCTGCCGCCGTTGCGGCCCCGCCCGCCGGCCCGGCGCATCAGGTCGAGCACCAGACCGGTGCCGCCCGGTCGCGGGCTCGGGGCCGGGGCGTCCTCCGGATCGGAGCTGACCAGCACCAGCTCGTCCGCGTCGACGTCGAGGCGGTAGATCTGGCAGACATCCGCCCGCAGCAGCTCGCGGGCGCCTCGGGCGACCGCCTCGTAAAGGTCCTCGCGCAGGGTGACGGCGGCGAGCGCCTGGCTCAGCTGGGTCAGGGTGGTCAGCGCCTGAACCTGTCGCCGGGTGTCCTCGTAGAGCTGCGCGTTCTCGATCGCACCGGCCACCAGGGACGCGGTGTGGACGAGGAAGTTGACGACGTCGTCGTCGAACTCCCGCGGCGCCTCCGTGTGCAGGACGACCACCCCGATCACGTCGCCGGCCTTGGCCAGGATCGGGACCGCGACCATCGATTGGAACTCCTCCTCCTCGAGCTCGGGGACGAATTTCATCCGCGGGTCCGCCATCGCGTTCTCGCGGATGAACTCCGGCGTCTTGTTCCGAGCGACCCAGCCGGAGAGCCCCTCGTCGATGCTCAGCTCGAGCTCGCCGACGAACCGCGAGTAGCGCTCGGACGCAGCCCTCAGCGCCAGTCGATCTCCTTCGAGGAAGTAGATGAAGCACGCGTGGGAGGCGGTGGCGTCGGTGGCGATCTCGACGATCCCGCGCAGGACGCGGTCGAGGTCGAGCGACGAGGAGACGGTCTTGATGACCGCGTAGAGCGTCTCGTTTTCGAGCCGGGCGCTACGAAGGGCGTCACCCTCCTCCTTCGCAAGCTGCAGACTCAAGCGAGACCTCCGTTGTCTGGGGAACTTGCTGCGCCCATGCGGCGCCCATCCTAGTCCCGGGCGCCCGGGAGCCCTATGTGGCGATCCTACACTTGGAGTCGTCCAAGTATGGGGCCGTTGCCTATTGTGTCGGCTCGCCCGACCCGGATACGTTGCGGCCGCTAGTGGACCTCCTGCTCGCCCAGGTCACGAACCTCAAGGACGCGGCGCCAGCCGAGAGCCTTGGGCTCGACAGCGCAATCCTGGGAGAGCAGTTCTACTTCTTCACCGTCGTGCTCATGTGGCTCATCCACGTGGGCTTCATGACGTACGAGACCGGCATCGCCCGCCGCAAGAACGCGCTCGCGACGGCGATGAAGAACATCCTCACGATCGCCGTCGTCACGCCGACCTTCTACTACTTCGGCTGGTGGATCTACAACTGCAACCAGGCCGGCCTGCCGATCGGCCCCAACGGCAGCGACTTCACCAGCGTCGCCTGCCAGGGTGGGGTCCCGTGGTCGGATGCGTTCGGGCCGAACCTGACCAACAACATCAACCTCGTCTTCTTCCTCGCCTTCCTGCTCTTCTCCTGGACCACCGCATCGATCGTCTCCGGCGCTCTGCTCGAGCGGGTCCGGCTCTCCGCATACCTGGTGCTCGCGGTGCTGCTCGGCTCGGCGGTCTGGATCCTCGACGCCGCCTGGGGTTGGAGCGCCGGCGGCTGGATGACGCTGCGGTTCGGCTTCCACGACTCGATCGCGTCCGCGGTCGTGCACGGCGTCTCGGGAGCGTTCACGCTCGGCGTGCTCTTCAACCTCGGCCCCCGGATAGGCAAATACACGAAGGAGGGCCTGACCCGCATCTTCAGGCCGCACAACGTGCATATGACCCTGATGGGGCTGATGCTGATCTTCACCGGGTTCTATGGCTTCTATGCGGCCTGTCTGGTGATCGCCTCCACGGCCTTCCCAGGCTGGGCCACGATCTACCTCAACCCGACCACGCTCGGATCGATCGCGATGATCATCACGATGGGCTTCGCCGGCGGCTTCACGGGCGCCTACTTCGCCGCCAAGGGTGATCCGTTCTGGACCGTTTCGGGCGGCCTCGCCGGGGTGATCAGCGTCTCCGCGGGCGCCGACGTCTACGCGCCGACGCTCGGGTACCTGCTGGCCATGGTCAGCGCGATCATCGTCGTCTGGGTCGGCACCTGGATCGAGGAGAAGATGCGCGTCGACGACACGGTCGGGGCGGTGGCCGTGCACGGCTTCACCGGCTTCCTGGCGCTGATCTGGGTGGGGATCTTCGCCGCCGGCTATCCGACCGGGCTCAACAACGTCGAGAGCTCGATCTGGGGGCAGCTGCTCGGGATCGCCGTCTTCCTGCCGCTCGGCTTCCTCTCGGGTTACTTCGCCTCGTGGCTGCTGAAGAAGTTCAACCTGCTGCGCGTGCCGCCGGAGGTCGAGCTCGACGGGCTCGACGCGGCCGAGTACCGACCCGATATCCACGTGCCCGAGTTCCAGTGGGGCGAGGACCTGGTGATCGAGCCGGACGGCAGCCGGACGCCTGCCCAGGCCATGCAGGACTCCGAGTACAAGGACCTCGCCGGGAGCCGGAACTAAGATGGCGACGGAACAGATGGAGCCACGATGCCGGCGGTGATCAACAGCGCGCCTGACTGCATCTCGTCCGATCCCGGGACGCAGGAGGCCCGGGTCAACGACTCCGCCGACTTCATCCTCGCGGACCCGTGGCAGGATTGCGCCGGGATCATGACCTTCGGCCCGGGCTCGACTTACGGCCCCGAGGGGGTCGGGGCCGAGACGTCCTACATGGTCTTGACCTGGATCGGGATCGTGGTCATGGTCCTCGTCCTGGTCGGTTGGGTCGTGTACGAGAATCGCCGTCTGATCGCCTACGCTTCGGGTCGCCTCCGTGCGGGCGGTTCGAAGGAATCCGCGGCGGCCGAAGCCCAGGAGTCGGACTTGCTATGAACGGAAAGCAGATCGAGTTCCCGCCCAAGCAGACGCACGTGAAGGCGTTCGAGCGCGCCATGCTGCTGATCTGCATCGTCCTGGTGATCATCGTCCTGGTGATCGTGCTGGGCACGAACATCGGCGACGAGTTCCGGCCCACTGTCTGACCCCGGGCCGCTGGGCCCTCCGAACGGGCCGGCCCCACCGCCGGCCACGTCTCTGGCGACGGAGCCAACCGCTCCACGGCGAAATCTCGGCGACTACGGCGGGCGCAAGGGCGCGTATCCGACCAAGCTCGGCGTCGCCGTCGTCATCGTTCTCCTGGCGCTCTGCTTCGTCGTCGCCAAGGGCTGTCAGAACAAGCAGATTGCCGTCACCCAGGCGGAGGCGATCGCCCTGGCCGAGAAGCAGATCGATTTCACGTCCGCGAGCACGCAGATCCGGCTGCTTCGCCAGGGCCTGAGCCGCCACCCGTACTGGGTGGTGTCGCTGTCGATCCCATCCGACACCGACGGCGTCTTCAAGCAACTCGCCGTCGTGCGCATCGACGCCACCACCGGCGACGTCGCCAGCGTCGAGCAGCAGGGACTGCCGAAGAAGGGGCAGGGCGACAAGCCGAACAAGGACCAGAAGGAGCCCTGAGGCGAGCCCTCGGCCCGATGCGCGTCCTCGTCCTCCAACACATCGCCTGCGAGCACCCTGGGGTGTTCTCGGAGGTGATGCGCGAGCGCGGCGACGAGGCCGTCGCGGTCGAGCTCGACCGCGGCGAGGAGCTGCCCGACTGGCGGGAGTTCGACGCCGTGCTGGCGATGGGCGGCCCGATGGGCGCCGGCGACGACGCGGATCACCCCTGGCTGGCCCCCGAAAGGGAGCTGGTTCGCGACGCGGTCGACGCCGGCCGTCCCTTCCTGGGCGTCTGCCTCGGCGTCCAACTGCTGGCGGCGGCGCTCGGCGCCCGGGTCTATGAAGCCGAGCGTCCGGAGGTCGGGCTGCTCGAGGTCGAGCTGACCGCCGAGGGCCGCGACGACCCTCTGTTCACCGGCGTCGCGGACTTACCCGTGACCCTGCAATGGCACGGCGACACCTTCGACCTCCCGGACGGGGCGGTGCGCCTGGCGCGCTCGCCGATGGCCGAGAACCAGGCGTTTCGCGTCGGCGAGCACGCCTACGGGATCCAGTTTCACCTCGAGGTCACCGGTGAGATGGCGCGTGAATGGGGGGAGGTGCCGGCCTACCGCCGCTCGCTCGCGGCGGCGCTTGGGGACGAGCGCGGGGCAGCCTTCATCGCCGAGGCGCAGCGCCGCGCGGGCGAGATGCACCCGGCGGCCAAGCGCCTGTTCGCGAACTGGCTCGGGCTGGCGGCAAACGGGCGTTTGAGCGGCTGAGGCGGCGAATGTACCTTTTTGTTCAATCGCGGGCTTATAGTGGGTATCGACTCGAGGAGGGCGACAGTGGCGCAAGCAACGAGTGAGGTTCAGAGGGTGCTCGAGTCGCCGAGAATCGAGCCGCCTCCGATGACGCTCGAAGAGGCGCGCACGGCGCCCGGACGCGCGGAGCGAATCGCTGAGATCGCCGCCGAGATCGAGCGCGAGGGGATCGAGTACGTCTTCTTCCAGCAGGTCTCGATCAGCGGCCACATCAACGGCAAGGGTGTCGTCGCGAGCTGGTTCCCGCAGGTCGCCGAGCGCGGCTACCAGCTCGTCTACGGGGCCACCGCCGACCTGTTCACCGACCGCCAGGACAACTACATCGGCTTCGGGCCCGAGGAGTCGGAGCTCGCCGCGATCGCCGACCTCGACACCTTCTGCCGCCTGCCGTGGGATCCGCGGGTGGCCCGCGTCTACTGCGACTGCTACGACACCGAGACCGGCGAGCTGCTCGATGCCGATCCGCGCCAGAACCTGAAGCGGATCGCGCACGAGGTCGAGGCCGAGCTCGGCTACTCGTTCCTGTGCGGGATCGAGCCGGAGATGATGTGGCTGAAGTTGTCCGAGGACGGCTCAGCGCCGGAGGGCGTGACGAAGCCCTGGTGCTACCACATCAACCAGTTCGAGCAGCTGCGGCCGGTGATCCTCGACGTCGTCTCCTACGGCAAGGCGATGGGGCTCGACATGAGCTACGGCGACCACGAGGACGCCCCCGGCCAGC
>JAWVFH010000007.1:0-18584 GCA_033856255.1 Solirubrobacterales bacterium
CGGCCGCCGCGGCGATCGCCGCCGGCGGGCGGTCCTGCATGTAGTCGAGCCGGCCGTCGAGCACATCCTGGGCCGCGGCCGCCGGGGTATCGCCGGCCTCGACCCGGATCTCGGCGAGGTTGCCGGTCGGGATGTCGGGGATGTCGAGGTCGGGGAAGGTGGAGCTGCGGGAGAGGACGTAGGAGCCGTCCGGCTCGATGCCGGTGATCTCGTAGGGGCCGACGCCGGCCGGCGGGTCGGCCGTGAGATCGCGCTGGGCCGTGCCGGCCGGGACGGGTGCGGCGTAGGGGAGGGCCAGCGCGTCGGCGAACGACGGGTCGGGCCTGGCGAGCTCGATCGTGATCTCGCCGGTCTCGTCGTCGGCCTCGATCCCCGTGATGCCCCTGTAGAAGCGGGTGCCCGGGGAATCCAGCCCCCGAAGGCGGGTGATCGCGCGCTCGAAGTCGCCGGCGCGCACGGGGGTGTCGTCTGAGTAGCTGAGCCCCTCGCGCAGATGGAGGGTGTACGTGCGCCGGTCGGCCGAGATCTCGGGCAGGTCCGAGGCCAGCCCCGGAATCAGCTCGGCGCCGCGCTCGCCCTCGGCGTGGCGGTAGGTGAGCAGGGGCGTGTAGACGAGCCACAGCGGCTCGAGCGCGCTGCCCGAGGCGAGCGCCGGATCGAGCTCGGCGGGTCCGGCCGCCCGGGCGATCGTGACCGAGGTGTCGGCCCGCTCGTCTGTGCCGCAGGCGGCCAGGGCCAGGGCGACGGCCAGCAACGTGCCGACCAGCGGCCTCACTCTGGCTTGGGGCTCGGGAACTGGCTGCGCATGACGGCGTCCCAGGCGCGGTCGGTGAGCAGGGCGCGCTGGCCCATCGCCAGACGAGCCGATGCGGTGACCTTGTAGCGAGGCTTCGGGTTGCGAGCCGAGATCGCCTTCTCGATCACCTTCGCGACGGCGTCCGGGCCGCCGCCGAGGCGCTTCATCGGCCCCTCGTAGACGCCGAGCGTGGCGGCGCCCACCGCGGCGTTGAACGCCGCATAGGGGTCAGACCCCTCGGAGGGGTCAGACGCCGCGGCCGCGGTGCTGAGCGAGCCGGCAGCCGTCTCGCCGAAGTTGGTCGTGATCAGCCCCGGCTCGACGATCACGACCCGGATTCCGAAGCCCTTGACCTCGAACCGCAGCGCGTCGGAGAGCGCCTCGACCGCGTACTTCGTCGCGTGGTAGGCGCCGCCTCCGGGGAAGACGAGCTTGCCCCCCATCGAGCTCAGGTTGACGATCCGCCCCCGTCCCGCCCTGCGCATCCCCGGCAGCACCAGCTGGCACATCCGCACGAGTCCGAAGACGTTGGTCTCGAACTGGGCGCGCAGGCGCTCCGTCGGCAGCGTCTCGAGCGCCCCCGACTGGCTGTAGCCGGCGTTGTTGACGAGCGCGCCGACGGCGCCGTGCTCGGCCTCGACCGCGGCCACGGCGGCCTCCATCGAGGCCTCGTCGTTGACGTCTAGCGCCAGCGTCTTGCAGCCCGATTCGGCGAGGTCGGCGATCGACTCCGGCCGGCGGGCCGTCGCGTAGACGCTCCACCCCTTGGCGGCCAGGCGCTTGGCGGTCTTGTGGCCGATTCCGGAGGAGCAGCCCGTGATCAGGACGGCTCCGGGGTCCTCGCTCATCTCGTCCTCCTCGATTGCTGACGCGAGTCTATGCTCCGCGCCGATGCGAGCGGTGACCTTCCAAGGCCCGGGCGAGGTGCGCGTCGACGACGTCGCCGATCCCGAGCTGACGGCACCCGACGAGGCGATCGTCCGGGTCGAGGCGAGCGGCGTCTGCGGCTCCGACCTTCATATCTACCACGGCCGGGTGGCGATCGAGGAGGGCTTCATCCTCGGCCACGAGTACGTCGGCACAGTGACCGCAGTCGGCGACGCGGTGACGAGGGTGAGCGAGGGCGACCGGGTGCTCGGCACCTACGGCACCGCCTGCGGCGAGTGCTTCTTCTGCCGGCGCTCCGACTTCCACGAGTGCGACCAGCGGCGCGTCTTCGGGCACGGCAAGACGCTCGGCTCGCTGCAGGGGGCGCAGGCGGAGCTGCTGCTGATCCCCAACGCCGACCTCACCCTGCGCCGGGTTCCCGATGGGATGTCCGACGAGATCGCCCTGTTCGCCGGCGACGTGATGGGCACCGGCTACCACGCCGTCGTCGAGTGCGGGGTGGGGCAGGGCGACGTCGTCGCGGTTCTCGGTATGGGCCCGGTCGGCCTCTGCGCCGTGCAGGCGGCCCTGGCGGCCGGCGCCGCGGGGGTGGTCGCCGTCGACACCGTCGGCGAACGCCTCGAGCTCGCCCGCGCGCTCGGCGCCCAGCCGGTGCACCTGACCGAGGAGGATCCGCGGGCCGCGGTCAAGGCGCTCACGGACGGCCGCGGGTCCGACGCGACGATCGACGCGGTCGGCCATCCCGACGCCCTCGAGCTCGCTTGCCGGCTGACCCGCAAGGCGGGGACTGTCTCGGCGACCGGCGTCTACGCCGAGCGCATCGACGTCCACATGGGGATCATCTGGATCAAGGGGCTGACCCTGAAGACCGGGCACGCGAACGTGATCAAGCACGTCGACCCGGTGCTCGAGCTGCTCGCCTCCGGCGAGCTCGACCCGAGCCCGCTGGTCACGCACCACATGCGCCTCGACGACGCGGCCGAGGCCTACGACGTCTACGACCGCCGCGAGGCGCTGAAGATCGTCCTGACGCCCTGATGGCTGCCGGCGAGCTGACCTGGGAGCAGTTCGAGGCGGTCGAGATGAGGGTCGGCCGGGTGGTCGCGGTCGAGGACTTTCCCGAGGCCCGGGTGCCGGCCTGGAAGCTGACGATCGACTTCGGCGAGGAGATCGGGACCCGGCGCTCCTCAGCCCAGATCACCAACTACGAGCGCTCCGAGCTCGAGGACACGCTCGTCGTCGCCGTCGTCAACTTCCCGCCCAAGCAGATCGGCCCGTTCATGTCCGAGTGCCTGGTGGTCGGCGCCGTCGACGACGAACACGGGGTGATCCTGCTGCGCCCCGACCGCGAGGTCGCGCTCGGAGACCGGATCGCCTAACCCTAAACGGGGTCTGACCCCGTTTAGGTAGCTTCCAGGTATGGACACGAGAGTTGAGCGGATCGTGCTCGAGACCGGCCGCCACCGGATCGTCGGCGACCTGACGATGCCGCGCGAGGGCTACCGCAGCCGGCTCTCGGACTACCTGAACCGCGGCGAGATGGCCTTCATCCCGCTCGCCAACGCGCTGGTAACGACGATCGACACGTCCGGGGCGCCCGAGGAGCGCGAGTTCATCGCCGTCGCCCGCACCCACGTGCACCTCGCCTACTTCACCGACAACGGCTCCGCGCTCGGCTGAGCCGGCCTAGCCGGCGTCGGCGAACGCGGCGCGGGCGTCGCCCGGGTCGGCGTAGACGCGAACGGAGAGCACGCGGTTGTCGCGCAGCGTCCACAGCCAGGCGTTCTCGGAGTCGAGGAAGCCGCGCTCGTGCCAGGCGCGAACGCGGCCGAAGACGAGTACCCGCCCCTCGCTGAGCGGGAGGAAGTGCTGGGGCTGGAGCTCGAGCCGCTTCCACTGCGCGGAGATGTCGTCGATGTAGTCGGCGAGCCCCTCGTGACCCCGGTACGGCTCCGTGTGGCCGGCCAGCAGCCCGGTCACGGTCGAGACCTCGACCGCCTCGTCGGAGACCTCGATCAGGGTCGCGAGGTCGCGCTCCGCGAATGCCTCGTAGGCCCTGCGGATCACCGCTTCCCCCTCCACGTTCATCGAACTAGATATACCGATCCGCCTTCGGAACCTTCGGCACGTCGGCGGCGATCTTCTGCATCACGCCGTAGAAGCGGTGCACCTCCGGGTAGAGGATCGCCTTGCCGCTGGTGATCACGGCCGCCGAGATCCCGCGCTCGGGATCGGCCCAGCCCATGATGTTGATCAGCCCCAGGTGGCCGAAGGCGAGGTCGGTGTCGCGCCCGTAGGGGCTGATCACCTTCGCCCCCAGCATCAGGCCGTAGCTGAACCTGGTCGGGAACAGCAGCGAGAAGTCGATCTCCAGGTGGGACTGCTGCTCGAGCGCCCGGCGCAGGGTTTCGGGCTTCATCACCCGGACCCCGTCGAGCTCGCCGCCGCGGCGGAAGATCTCGAAGAAGCGCGAAAGCTCGTTGGCGCTGGTGATCACGTTCGCGGCGGGCACCACCCCGGTCAGGAAGCGAGGGTCGTTGGAGATCTCGATCACCTCGTCGATCGAGGCGCCCAGCACCCGCTTGACCAGGCTCGACAGCGGCGGCAGCAGCGGCGGCCCGGTGACGTAGCTGAGCCCGACCTCGTCGACGTCGGCGGGATCGACCCCGTAGTTGTTCCAGCGGAAGCCGAGCGGGTCGAGGATCTCGGCGGCGAGGACCTCTCGGACCGTGCGGCCGGTGACCCGCTGGACGATCTCGCCCATGATGAAGCCGCCGGAGACGGCGTGGTAGGCGAGCAGCTTGCCCGGCGCCGAGGTCGGCTTGGCGTCGCAGATCAGCTCGACCAGGGCCTCGCGATCGCTCAGCAGGTCGAAGTCGATCGCGCTGCGCGGCAGGGTGGCGACCCCGGCCCGGTGCGAGAGCACGTGGCCGATCGTGATCCCCTCCTTGCCGTGGCGCGCGTACTCGGGGATGTGGTCGACGATCCTGTCGTCCAGGCTCAGCAGCCCCTTGTCGACCAGCACGTGGACGACGAGCGCGGTGATCCCCTTCGAGGTCGAGTAGACGCAGAACGGGGTGTCCGTCGTCACCGCGACCTTGGGCGCGTCCTCGCGGTCGCCGGGCCCGTTGCCGCGCGCATGGCCGATCGCCCGGTCGAGCACCACCTCGCCCTCGCGTCGCAGGCAGAGTTGCAGCGCGGGGTGGACCCCGCTTCGGTAGAGGCCGAGGCCCGCCTCCCAGATCTCCTCGACCTGCTCGGAGGTCATCCCGACCGTCTCCGGGTCGACCTCGCGCCCGGTGGCGGTCGCGGACTCGAGATCGTCGGGGAGGTGGATCCGCCGCAGCGGATCGCCGATCAGGGGGAGGCGCGGGATCGAGGGCACTGGGCGGGCACCCTAGCGTCACGCCCCGAGCCGCCCGCCGACCCAGTCGTCGAGCTCCTGCCAGCGTTCGTAAAGCCACTCGATCCGCTCCTCCTCGGAGGCCGGGATCGCGGTCGCCGGAGAGCGCCAGAAGCGGACGGAGATCGTCGTCCCGACGAGCCCGCCGGCCCAGATGTGGCTGATGTGCTGGAAGCCGTCGAAGCCGACGTGGCCGCAGAAGACCACGTCGATCTCGCCGGCGCCCGCGTCGAGCAGCGCCAGCGGGCCGCCGAGGCGCGGCGGGAGGACGTGGCGAAGGCGCTCTGCGAGATGCGAGATCTCGGGCCGGCGCTCGGCGATGATCTCCTTCGCCCGCGCGAGCTTGCCGGCCGTCGCCCGGGTTCCCTCGGGATAGATGAGCACGCTCTCGCCCTCGCCGATGCCGTCGAGGAGGCTGCGCAGCGCCGCCGACTCGCCGGCCGAGTCGCCGGAGCCGCGGCGGACGAAGAAGGCCGGACACCAGCGCCCGCCGATGTCGATCGTCGGGATCATCTGCAGCTCGCGCTTGATCACGTAGCGCAGCCCGATGCCGTGGTTGTGGGTGATCAGCGCATCGGGCAGCGTGTTGTCGATGATCGACGCGTGGCGCATCATGATCACGGCCGGCGCCGGCGCGGCGAGCTCGAGGCCCTCGACGTCGAAGTGCAGGGAGAAGAGCCTCACGACGGCGCCGAGGTGGTGGCGGATCCACCACACGCGCAGGGCGTAGACCCAGCGGTGGCGGCGCAGCGAGCCCACTCCGAACGGCCCCCCGCTCGCCAGCCAGATCCCCGCCAGCCAGACGAGCGCCACCAGCTCCCCGAGCAGGAACCACCAGAGCATCGCCAGCAGGCGGACGGCCATCCAGTGCTTGCGCGTGCGCAGCCAGAGGACGAGGTCGACGATCGCGGCCGCGGCGAGCAGCAGCGGTGAGAGCACCGTCACCAGAACGAAAAGGACGAGCTCGAGCAGGATCCCCCGCACGCGCCGGACGATCCGCGCTCCACGCGGCCCGTCATCGGGAAACAGCGGTCCGGGGGTGACCGGCATCACCCGCATCAGCACGATCCTACGCGGGACGAACGCCGCGAGAGGTCAATCGCGCACGCACGCGCCGGTGCGACCGGGCGTAGGGTGCAGGAGTGATCGGATTGCCGGAGATCATCCTGCTCGTCGTGATCGTGCTGCTGGTGATCGGCTACAAGCGGCTGCCGCAGCTCGGCCGCGCCGCCGGCGGGACCCTGCGCTCGGGGGTCGACAAGGCGCGCGGCCTCTCGAGCACGGTCGGCGCCAAGGTCGAGGAGAAGATCGACCCGCCGAGCATCGGCCGCTCGGCAGGGCGCAGCATGCGCGAGGTCCGTGAGGTCCGCGACGCGTTCACGGGCAAGGACACAGCGAAGGACGGCAAGTCCGGCGCGGATTCCGACTCGGCCTGAGACAATCGAGACAGGATGGGTTGGGTCGCCCGGTGGGGCCGGGCCGCACGCCGGAGGGATGCGCGGGCCTTCGCGTTCGCGCCGTTCATCTGCGTGCTCGCGGTCGGCCACGGCGCCGGCGAGGCCGGTTCGCAGCGGATCTACGCGACCCCGTGGGGGAGCCCGGTGGCGCAGTCGGCGTCGGAGCCCGATGGGCCGGCGACGCCGACCGACTACGGCGACTGCGGGCCGGGGGCGAGGCCCGAGCCCGGGCTGCAGGGCCAGGTGCCGCTCGCCGACCAGCTCAGCGGCGACGCGGCGCTCGGCTACCGCTGCAACCTGGAGGAGATCGGCAGCTCGGACATCGGCCTGCGGGGCCAGAACTTCCAGCTCGCCTGGTATCGCGACTGCGCCTACGTGAGCACGATCGGGCCGCAGTCGACAAGCGGCGCCGCCGGCGAGCCGAGCGCTCCCGAGCTCGACGGGATCGCCGCCGTCGACGCCTCCGACCCGACCAAGCCCCGGCTCACCGACATCGTCAAGAGTCCGGTCGCGAAATCGAGCCACGAGGCGCTCGAGGTGAACCAGAAGCGCGGCCTGCTCGTGACCACGCAGGGAGGCCTGGTCGCGCGCTACATCGAGGTCTACGACGTCAAGCACGACTGCCGCCACCCGAAGTTCCTTGGTCGCTACGACGCCGGAATCCCGATCTTCCACGGCCTCAGGGTCTCCGATGACGGGAAGACGGTCTACGGCACCGATACCTTCGGGATCAGCGGCGCCGGGCAGATCATGCACGCGGTGGACATCTCAGACCCGCGTAACCCGACCCGGATCCTGACCTGGGATCCGACCACCGAGACGCCGCCGGTCCAATACGCCTCGCACGACCTCGAGATCAGCCCGGACGGCGACCGGCTCTACCTCGGCACGGCCGCCTACCAGACGCTGATCGGCGTCGTGATCGGCGGCGGGCCGAGCGTCGGCGACACCCCCTCGCTGGCGATCCTCGACACCAGCGAGGTCCAGGCGCGCAGGCCGGACCCGGACATCAAGGTGCTCTCGACCCTGTCTTTGCCCAACTTCGGCCACACGGTCCAGCGGATGACGATCGGCGGCAAGCCGTACCTGCTGGTCAGCGGCGAGGCGCCGGTCGACGGGGCCGAGTGCCCGTGGGCTTGGGGGCACATCGTCGACATCTCCGACGAGCGCAACCCGCGCCGCGTCTCGGACCTGCGGCTGGAGGTGAACCGGGCCTCGAACTGCCCGCTGACCTCCGAGGACAAGGGAGCGATCTACTCGATCCACTACGTCGGCGTCGACGACGACCAGAACACCCGCTACGTCTTCTACACCTACTACAGCGGCGGGCTGCGGGTCTTCGACGTCCGCGATCCCGAGCACCCGAAGGAGGTCGCCTACTTCCACTCGCCGGCGACCCCGAACACCAAGTTCCCGCCCGCCTCGCCGGCGACTGCCGACGCCAACCCGCAGACCACGGACCTGACCACGTCGGTGGTTCGCTTCCGGCCCCAGACGGGCGAGATCTGGGTGGTCAGCGTCAACTCCGGCTTCCAGGTGCTGCGCTTCACCGGCAAGCTCGCCGCCCAGCGGGCGAGGCTGCGGGTCAGGCGGACCCGGGTCGCGCGGGCCCTGCGCAGCGGCCGGGTCCCGGTGCGGGTCCGCTGCCGGCAGGCGTGCGGCGCCAGGGTCGGGCTGCGGATCGGCAAGACGCGGTCGAGGCGGCGCACGGTGGCCGTGCCCGTCCGTGGCAAGCGCACCGTCCGCCTGCCCCTCGGCCGGGCGGCGCGCGCGCAACTGGTTCGCGACCCGCGCCTGCGCGTTCGCGCGGTCGGGGTGATCCGCGACCGGCTCACCGGCAAGCGCCAGCAGCGCATCCGGTCGGTCCCGCGCCGGCTGCGGCGCTGAGCGGACGATCGTACGGCCGCGGTTGAAAACGGCCGCGGCGTCTGCGAGGCTCGCAACCCCAGGGGGTTCGCCGAGAGAGAGGATGGGAACGGATGCCCAGGACACCACTTGCGTCGCGTCTGCAGGAAGTCGCCGCGAACGTCGCCGCTGAGGCGGACGGCGAGGCGGGGGAGGCAGGTTCCACCCGGCGCCAGCTGTTCGCCGGAGGCGCCGGCGTCGCGGCCGCCGCCGCCCTGGCGCGCCTGCCCTCGGCGCGCGCCGCGACGACCCCGCGGATCGCGATCGTCGGCGCCGGTCTCGCCGGTCTCAGCTGCGCCTACGACCTCAAGCGAGCCGGCTACAACGCTCAGATCTACGAGGGATCCGACCGCGTCGGCGGCCGCTGCTGGACCTACCACGGCGCCTTCGCCGACGGCCAGGTCGCCGAGCACGGCGGCGAGCTGATCGACCAGAACCACACCCAGACCCGCCAGCTCGCCCAGAACCTCGGGCTCAGTCTCGACAACCTCCTGCAGGCCGAGGTCAACGGCACCGAGCCGTTCTATTACTTCGACGGCGCGCCTTACAGCTTCGCCCAGGCCACGAACGACCTGAAAGGGATCTGGCAGCAGATCCACTCGGATGTCTCCGCCGCCAGCTTCCCGACCCTCTACAACCTCTCGACCCAGCGCGGTCGCGAGCTCGACGCGATGTCGATCACCGATTGGATCAACGCCTACGTGCCGGGCGGGATGGCCTCGAAGCTCGGTCAGCTTCTCGACGTCGCCTACAACATCGAGTACGGGGCGGAGTGCAATGTGCAGAGCTCGCTCAACATGCTCTACCTGCTCGGCTACGCCGGCCAGGGGCAGCTTCGCGTCTTCGGCAAGTCGAACGAGAAGTACCACGTGCGCGGCGGCAACGACCAGATCCCGGCCCGGCTCGCCGCGGAGCTCGCCGGCCAGATCACGACCGCCAAGGTGCTGACCGCGATCAGCCGCAAGGCCGACGGCACCTACTCGCTCAGCTTCTCCACCGGTCCCGCGGTCACGGCCGACAGGGTTGTAATGGCGATTCCGTTCTCGATCCTGCGCGGGCTCAACTACTCGAAGGCGGGGTTCTCGGCGCGCAAGGTGACCGCGATCAAGGAGCAGGGAATGGGCACGAACTCGAAGCTGCACGTGCAGTTCTCGAGCCGCCACTGGTCGGCGATCGGCTGCAACGGCGACACCTACGCCGACACCGGCTACCAGAACACCTGGGAGGTGACGCGGGCCCAGTCGGGGGCCTCCGGGATCCTCGTCGACTACACCGGGGGCACCATCGGCAACAGCTTCGGCACCGGCACGCCAACCTCTCGCGCGCAGCAGTTCCTGGGCCAGCTCGAGCCCGTGCTGCCGGGGATCTCGGCGAAGTGGAACGGACGCGCGACGATCGACTACTGGGCCGCCAACCCGTGGACCAAGGGCTCCTACTCGTACTGGAAGGTCGGCCAGTACACGAAGTTCTCCGGCGCCGAGCGCGAGATCGAGGGCGCCTGCCACTTCGCCGGCGAGCACACCTCGATCGACTTCCAGGGCTACCTCAACGGCGCCGTCGAGACCGGCCAGCGCGCGGCCGGCGAAGTGATCGCCGCGCTACGGTGAGGCCGATGAGGAAGCTGATCGCCGCGGTCGCGCTCGTCGCCTGTCTGGCTCTCGCAGGCTCCGCGTCCGCGAGGTCCCGTCACTACGGCGAGCCGACCTACTGCGGCACCGGCGAGCCGGCGTACACGGGCTGGAACTACACCGATCTGTGGGCCTATGGCCTGGCGTGCCGCGTCGCGCACGCGACGGCCGAGGAGTACGTCTACGACTTCTCGACCGAGGGCGTGATCGAGCCGCCGGCGCATTGGAAGTGGTGCAAGGACAAGCCCGTCGGCGGCGGCATGTTCAAGGGCAGGTGCGCCCGCGTCAAGGACGGAAGGCCGCAGAAGATCACCTTCCTGTTCAGCGGCCCCGACCAGCCCTGGTTCCACTGATCTCGTAGGCGCGCCGGGCCCGCGCAATAGGATCGACGCGATGGGGGAGCGCGTGACCGCCGCCTGCTCCTTCCGTAGAAACCCCGGTTGCGCCCGGGCGCCCGGTCCGCGATGATGCGGAGTGCACGGACCGCGCATATGGCTATACCAATGGATTCCTCCCCTCTCGGGCTCACCCGACGACGCTTGGTCAAGCTCGGCGCCGGCGGCGCGGCGGCGCTCTACCTGAGTAGCTTCGAGCGCCTGACCGCGACGGCGACCGCGGCGACCGCGGCGCCAGCTCCCTTGCGCCGCTCGAGCTACACAACGCTTGCCGAGCGCCTCTTTCAGGTCAACGTGGACGGGATCCCGCACGTGCTCGAGTTGATCGCCGCCGAGGACCTTCCCGTCGCCGCCACGGTGCCGACCCTGCAGGGTCTCGACGACGCCTTCGCCCTTCACTTCGCAGGCAGCACCGCCGCCCCGTTCGCCGGAGGCATCCGCGAGATCGCCCACCCCGAGCTCGGCGCCTTCACGCTGTTCCTTGCCCCGGTCGAGATGCAGACCGACACCCAGGCCTACGAGGCGATCATCGATCGGACGGTACGGATTCCGGGCCTCGACGAGGACGGCTCGCCGGCCCCCGTCGACCCGCCGCGGCGCCAGGAGCTGGTGGTCCGCAACCGCCGGCGCAAGCACAAGCACCGCTACCACCGTCGTTGAACCTCGACACGGTCACGGTGGGGGACTTCGCCCCGGCGGTCGGCGAAAGCTTCTCGCTCGACGCTGGCGAGGCCGGCACGCTCGAGCTCGAGCTCACGGCTGCGGTGGCGGCCAGTCACCCCGGCCCTGAGGGCACCCGCCACCCGTTCACGCTCGAGTTCCTCGGCCCGGCCGACTTGATCCTCCCGCAGAGCATCTATCGCCTCGAGCACGAGGCGCTGGGGACGCTGGAGATCTTCATCGTCCCGGTCGGCCGCGACGACGCCGGCACGGCCTACGAGGCCGTCTTCAACTGAGCCCGCCCGGCTCGCGCTCCATCAACACATAGATGCCGTGCTCGCCGGCCGGTTGGAACCCGAGCCGGTCGTAGAGCGACCGGGCTGGGTTGTTAGCTTCGACGTGGATAGAGAGCTTGCGCCCGCTCTCCTCGGCCTCGGCGATCAGCGAGCTCAGCAGCTCGGTGCCGATGCCGCGGCCGCGGAACTCGGGCGCCATGGCGATGTCCATGATCCGGATGTCGCTCGGCCCGCGGTGGACGTAGAGGCGTCCGGCACGTCCGCCCTCGACCTCGATCACGTCCAGCGTCGCGCCCGGGTAGTTCGCCCTGTAGTGCTCGTCCTGGGCGCTGAACTGATGCTCGACGAACGCCCGTTTGGTGTCATCGTCCCAGTCGACCAGCTCGAGCTCGGCCTCACGGGTACTCGCGTAGAGCTCGATCAGGAACTCTCGGTCGGCGTCGACCGCCGGGCGCAGACTCGCCAAGCGCCTACGTGCGCGGCGGGAAGACGCCCTGCAACGCGATGTTGAAGTAGAGCGTCAGGTAAGGCATCAGGTTGTTGTGGGGCTGGTCGCCGCCCGCCGGCGCCAAGGCCTGGTCGGACAGCGTGGTGTTCGCGGTGTCCTGGTAGATCCCGCCGCCCTGGCTGAGTGAGAACGACGCATTCGGGCTGACCAGCTTCGCCGTCGCGGGGTCTTGCGCGGCGGCCTGCATCCCGTGCGAGTGGGCCGGGATCTCAGTCTGCAGCAGGGTGACCGTCTCGCTCCCCGATTCCTCGCCGAGGAAGTGGTCGCTGAGGCCGGGGCCTTGCCCTGGGTGCATGGGCGCGCTGCCCTGCAGGTTGGGCAGCGCGAACGTGCTCCGACCGTCGCCCCCGTACGTTGTGCCGAGGAGCGAGAACAGCGCCGTGTTCTGCGACAGCGGCATCAGCTGCCCGTCGCACCACGCCCAGCCCGTTGGCGCGAAGTTGAACGGGAAGATCCGGATCTCGGCAACAAATGGGTCAGCCATTCACGCCCTCCTAGGTTTGGCTCGGGAAGATCCCGAACAGGGAGATGATGAAATGGATGCAGAGGTATGGCTGGAAGTTCGTGTGCGGCTGACTTCCGCCGGTGGGTGTCACGCTGCCAGCTTTCATCGCGGTGTCCGCCGGGTTGTTGAGGTACGGCGTGATCGTCACGGAGTTGGCCGGCAGTGCCCCCTGGGCGGGGGTCTGGTTACCTTGGACCGCGGCGGCAAGGAATGGGTGGGTGTGAGCCGCGGTCTGCGGAGACGTAAGCGTGATCTCCTCCGCCCCGCCGTTCTCGGCGAGGACGAAGCCGTTGCCCTGGTGGATAGGAATACGGCCGCGGAGGTCCGGAAGGCCGAACGTCGACTGACCGTCGCCGCCGTAGGTGGTGCCGATCAGGTTGAACAGAGTGTCGTTCTCCGAGATCGCGAGAAGCTGGCCGTTGCACAACTCCCAGCCTGCGGGGTTGAAGTTCCCCGCGAACATCCGTATCTCGCCGACGTATGGCTGTGCCATCCCTAGACCTCCATCAGTTCGGGGAAGGGAAGATGCCCTGCAGGGCAATGCAGAACGTCAGGGTTAGGAACGGCTGCATGTTGAGGTGGGCCTGGCTGCCGCCGGTATTCGTGATCGTGGTCGGGCTGATCGCCGTCAGGCTCGCGGGCGTGTGGTACAGGTTGCTGGCGCTGCCCAGGACGCGGTTGGTCGGGTTGTCGTTGCCGCCGCTGTCGACGGTCGAGGCACCGACAAGATGAGAGTGCGTGGGTAGCTCGGCGGTCGAGAGCGTGTGCGCCTGCTCTCCGCCGCGCTCGCCCAGCGTGTGGCCGCTGCCGACGTGGATGGGCGTCCTGGCGCGGGCATCGGGAAGGCCGAAATTGACCCGGCCGTCGCCGCCGAACGTCGTCCCAAGCAGCGAGAACAGCGCCTGGTTCTGATTGATCGGCATCAGCTGCCCGTTGCACATCGCCCAGCCCTTGGGCGCGAAGTTGAACGAGACGAGCCTTATCTCCGCAAGGAATGGCTCAGCCATGTCGCTCCTTTCATGGGCACGTCGCGCCCGTTCCGGTGAACGTGCCAGGCGCGTTGGCCACCGCCGTGCCCTGGGCGCCGCCGCCGACCTTGCCGGCGACGAAGGCCGCCACCGCGGCGCCGTCCGTCGCGGCACCCCCGTAGCCGGGCAGGCGGATCGTCGTGTTCTGGTTGACCACCAGGCGGAAGTCCTTGTTGGCCGCGTCGCTGGAGCCGGTGATCGCGTTGGCGCCGAAGTTGGCGCAGGTCGCGAACGTGTCGCCCGCGGTGACCCCGCTGTCGATCCGGATGCCCTGCAGCAAGGTGATGGTCGGAGTCGTGCCCGGGTTGCCGATCGTGTTGCCGGAGATGTTGAGGTTGAACTGGCCGGTGTCGGCGATCCCGCCCCCGGCAACGAACTGCATCCCGCTCGAGTTGTACTGGCGGATGATGTTGTTTGTGATCGCGAGGGTCATATTCCCGTGACCCTCGTTGGTGATCTCCATACCGTCGCCCTCGACCGAGCCGGAGTTGGGGGTAGCCGCGACGCCGATCTGGTTGTTGTTGATCGTGCCGCTGAAGTTGCCGCTGCCGCCGCTGTTGTCGCGGCTCTTGATGATCGTGATCGCGTTTGTGAGCGAGTCGCGGAAGCTGCTGTTCTCGATGTCCAGAGTCGCGGGGCCGGTTGCGCCGCCGGTGAGCGCCACTCCGCCGCCGCCGACGGCGATCGAAGGCTCGTTGTTGGTCAGCGCGTTGCCGGTGAAGACGAGGTCGCCGCCGCCCGTGCCGTCGGCGTCGTACTGGAAGAGATCGCCAGTCGCAGTGGTGATCGTGCTGCCAGTCATCGTGACGTCGACGGAAGCGGTGCCGAGGCCCTCGACCTGCACCGCATCGTCGCCGCCGGTCGCGTCAAGCGTGCCGCTCTTGAAGTTGGTCATGGTTGAGCTCAGCGATCCCGCCGTGTTATTGACGAGGAAATTGCTGACATAGCCGCCGCTCATCTCCGTGTTGGTGACCGAGACGGTTCCGGTGAGGTTGTCGAATCTCGAGCTGCTGTCCTTGTTCGCGGTCAGCGCCGAGGTGCCGTTGGTGCCGTTGATGACGGTGTTGGCGAGGGTCAGGCCGTTGACCGTAGTGCCGCGGATGCCGTAGTTCGAGTTGTTCGAGAGGTGCACCCGCGTCAGCGAGACGCCCTTGGTGTCCTTGAGCACGACCGCGGTGCCGACCGGGGTGCTGCCCGAGTCATCGCCGCCCGTGGTGTTCGTGATCGTGCCGCCGGTGCATCCGCTGGTGCCGGTCGGGTCGCACGTCCCGCTGCCGGTGCTGACCACGGTGAGAGCGTTGTTGGATCCGGTGTTGTTGAGCAGGATCCCCGCATTCGCGCCGTTGCCCGAGATGCTCTGGAAGGTCAGGGGGTTGGCGGCGCCGACGTCGGTGTTGGTGACGTTCAGCCCCTTGCCCGAGCCGGTATCGATCGTGTTGCCCGAACCGGTCACGTTCAGCGTGCCGCTGGTCGTGGCCTCGATGCCCTTGCCGCTCGTCGTGTCGATATCGAGGGTCCCGTTTGTGATGTTCAGCGTGTGACCATCGCTCGTGCCCATGAGGATGGCGTGGTCCTCGCCGGTGTTGAACGTCTTGGTCGCGTTGGTGATGTCGGTCGAGCCGCCGCTGTTCCCGCTGAGGACGACGCCGCCGTTCTCCTGTGCGGCGTCGGCGTCTCCCGTCTCCGTGATCGGGCCGGAGAGCGTCACGCTGCCGCCGGTCCTGCCGGAGATCGACGCCGTGGTGCCGGGGCCGTTGTTGATCGTTCCCGGGAACGTGATCGCGCCGCTGCCGCCGCTGACGTTCACGGCGGCGCCGGATGCGCCGTCGATCGTGCTGCTCGAGTTAGCCGCGAAAGTGCCCGTCCCGAGGCCGCTGAGCCGGATGCCGTCGCTCGCGGAGTTGGACGAGTCGACGTCGTCGAAGGAGAGTGCTGTCACCGTCGTGCCCTGAACGTCGATTGCCGGGCCGGCGTTCGTAGCGCTCAGATTCGAGGTGCCGGCGCCCGGGACGTTCACGGTCCCGGCGTTGGTGAGCTCCAGCGCGGCCGCCGTGCCGCCCGTCGTGGCAAGGGCGAGGTCATTGGCGGAGCCGTTGCCGAGCGACGTCGTCCCGCTCGTGCTGGTCATGGTGACGCCGCCCGCGCTCGAGCCGGTGGCCGTGAGATCGTCGAACTCGCTGCCGGCACCCATATTGGTGCTGCTCGCGCCCAGAGCCTTCCCGCCGATGGAGCTGATCGAAATCGTTCCGGAGGGCGCGAAGTTGACGGTCCCGGCGTTCAGCAGCTGCACGCCGGTGGCGCCGTTCTTCACGTCCACGTCGAGATTGGAGATGTTCCAGGTCCCGGTCGTGGTGTTGAGCTCGAGGCCCGGCTGGGTGGCGGCGATGCCCGCGTCGTTGATGACGACGTCGTCGATCGTGCCGGCGACGTCTCCGGAGCCGCCGAAGATTCCGCCGCCGCCCTCAGGATCGATCCCCAGGCCCTTGACCTCATTGCCGTCGTCGAGCTCGACCACATCGGCGGTGGTGTCGGTGAGCGTCGGGCGGTTGGCGGCATCCGCGGAATGCAGCGTGGCCGCCGGCGTGCCGGCGATCAGATCCGCGGCCTCGCCGATCAGCTTCTCGCCGGAGTTCAGGGTGATGCCCGTGTCGTAGCCGGAGCTGGTGTTGTTGCCGTCGTAGACGAAGGTCGAGTGGTTGTTCCCGGATGCGGTCTCGGCCTGGGCGAGCGTGTTGAACGGCTTCTCGGAGGTGCCGCCGTCGCCCTGCGCGTCGTCGTTGTTGACGTACCAGACGCAGCCTGAGAGCGCGATCGTGACCGTGCCAGTGTCCGTAGTTCCGAGGTGCCCGTCGGAGACGGTGTAGTCGAAGGAGTCGGTCGGGTCGGTGCAGCTGGCCGACGGCTCCGGCTCGAAGGTGAAGTCGCCGTCGGGCTCGATAGTCACGTTGTTGGTCCCCGGCGCGTTGGCGGAGGAGACCGTGCCGGATGAGACGGTCAGCGAGCTCGTCGGGTCGTCGACGTCGGTATCGCCGGCGAGGATGTCGCCGCTGATCGTCTTGTGCGGGCGGTCGGTGACCGGCGAGGTGTCGGTCGGATCAGGCGTCGAGGGCGCGCCGTCGCCCGGGCTGTTGCCGACGAAGGTCGTGTTGCCGACCGCGCTGTTGGCACCGTTGAAGTTCTCGTCGTCGGCGACTGGGGCGTCGTTGACCGGGTTGACGGTGATGGCCACCGAGTCCGAGTCGGTCTTCGCGGGTGCCGGGTTATGGCCGAGGTCGGTGGTGTTGACGGAGAGCGTGTCGGAGCCGAAGTAGTTGAGGTTGCCGCGGTACTTCATGCCGTCGAGCGCGGCGTTGACCTCGGCGACCGTGCCCTCGACCGTGACGTTCGAGGTGCCGTCGTTGATCGGCGGCGTCAGCCCGGCCGTCGTCGCGAGCGTCATCTTGCCGTTGGTGGCGGCGAGGGTGACGCGGATGTCATCCGGGTTGGCGTCGACATCGACGGTCGAGATCAGGTTGGAGTTCGCCGTGTTGAAGGTCAGGTCCGTGTCCTCGTCGACGGACTGGGCGCCGGGAACCGTGGTGTTCGGCGCGTCGTTGTCGGCCGTGATGTTGAGCGTGACGTTGTCGCTGTCCGTCTTCGCGCCGCCCCCGCCGGTGTTGCCCTGATCGTCGGTGGTGACGGCGAGCGTGTCCGAGGTGTTGAAGTTGGCGTTCGGCTGATAGGTGAGGCCGTTCCCGAGCGCGGCGTTGATCGCGGAGATCGTGCCGGTGAAGATCAGGCTCGCCTGACCGTTGGCGGTGCCGCCCGTGAATGTGAGGCCCGTCGTATCCGCGAGGGTCAGTGTCCCGTTGCTCACGGAGAGGGTGAGCTTGACGTCGCTGCCGCCCGCGTCGACGTCGGAGATCGAGATCGCGTTGGCGTTCGCGGTCGACAGCGTCTTCGAGGTGTCCTCGTTCGTCGTCTGCGCGCCGGGCACCGAGTTGACCGGGGCGTCGTTGTTGGCGGCCACCGAGACCGTGGCCGTGTGGGTGATCGAGTTGTCGATCCCGTCGAAGGCCTTGACCTCGATCGCCCGCGCGGTGGTGCCCGGGGTATTGGAGGTGTTGTCGTACTTGACCGTTTTCAGGACCTGCTCGTACTGGGCGACGGTTGCCGTATTGGTGAGCGCCAGGGTGCCGGTGCCGGGCGTGTATGTGGCGTTGATCCCGGTTCCACCAACGGTGGCCGACAGCGACTCGGACGCGCCGTTCTGAAGGTTGGTGATCTTGACCTCGGCCGACTGCAGGTTTGCGTTGTCGGCGTCCGTCACCGTGGCGTTGGGCTCGATGCTGACCGCCGGGCTGTCCTCGGTGAAGCTCGCCGTCGAGTCGTTGCCGCCGGTGGCCGAGTCGAGGTCGACGACCGGCGCCGCGTTCGGCGGGTTGACCGTGATCGTGAACTGCTTGTCGAAGTGCTCGGCGGGGCTGCCGCTGTCGGTGCTGCGGACGAAGATCGAGTAGGTGCCGACGCTGAGGTCCGTGGCGTTGTGCTCGAGCTGGTTGCCGGTGATCTGGAACTTGCCGTTGTCGGCGTCGTTGATCCCGTTACCGGTCGCGAACGAGTAGGTGAACGTCTGCGCCGGGGTGTCCTCGTCGGTGGTCGAGAAGGTGCCGATTCCCGTTCCCTGTGGGGAATGCTCGACCGTGGTCGTGTCGTTGAGCGCGATGTCGGTCGGCGCGTCGTTGACGTTCGTGATCGTGATCGAGAACGGCTTCTCGAACGTCAGGTTGCCCGTGCCGTTATCGGTGGTCCGGATCCGGACGCTGCGGGTCGCGCCGGCCTCGAAGTTGAGCGGGTTCTTGACCTCGAGAGTGGACCCGTTGATCTGGAAGTCGCCGTTGTCGGTGGAGCCGGCGCCGGCGACCAGCGTGTACGTGAAGGTGTCCGCGGTGTCCTGATCGGTCGTGGAGAGGTTGCCGACGTCGGTGCCCTGGGCGGTGTTCTCGGCCACCGAGCTGTTGGAGAGCGCGATGTCGGTCGGAGTGTCGTTGGCGTTCGTGACGTTGATCGTGAACGCCTTCTCGAAGTTGCGGTTCGGCGCGCCGTTGTCGGTGGTCCGGATCCGGACGCTGCGGG
>JAWVFH010000008.1:0-163016 GCA_033856255.1 Solirubrobacterales bacterium
CAACCCCGCCACGGGCGCCCTCGCGCCGGGCGACTGCATCGACGACACGACGACGGGTCCGGACAGCTGCGCGCAGAGCACGATCGGCCTCTCGGGCGCGTTCGGCGGTTCGTCGGTCGCCCTGGACCCGAGGGGCGAGTCGCTCTACGTCGCCTCGGCGATCGACAACGCGGTGGTCGAGCTGGCGCGCAACCCGGTGAACAAGCTGATCACGCCGCTCGGATGCATCGACGACAACGACACCGGCCCCGACCCGTGCTCGGCCAGCACGGACGGCCTCGACCACGCGAGCGCCGTTACCGTCACCCCCGATGGCAGCTCGGTCTACGCGACGTCGCAGGTGGATGGCGCCATCGTCGGCTTCTCCCGGGATCAGGCGACCGGGCTACTGACGCCGCAGGGCTGCATCGACGCCCCGAGCGGTCCCGATACCTGCGCTCAGACGGCGGAGGGCGTCGGCAACTCCTACGCGGTGGCGGTCACGCCCGACTCGCGGTCCGTGTTCACCGTCGCCCGGGCCGGAACGGTGGTCGGCTTCGACCGGGACCCGGCGACCGGGTTGCTGCACCCGGCGACCTGTGTCACGGACACCGGCCACGCGGGCCGCGGCTTCTGCAGCGCGGAGGCGCCGGCGCTCGACAACGCGTTCGACATCGCCGTCAGCCCCGACGGCAACTCGGCCTACGCCGTCTCGCAGATCGACGGGATCCAGATCTTCGGCCTCAACCCGCCCGACACCTCGCTCGTGGCCGGCCCGAAGGCGAAGACGGACCACCGGCTCGCGACCTTCAAGTTCGGGTCCGAGGAGTCGGGCGCGACCTTCACCTGCACTCTCGATAAGCAGGGCGCCAAGGCCTGCACGTCGCCCAGAAAGGTACGGGTGAAGCCCGGCACGCACAGCTTCTCGGTCGCGGCCACGGACCCGGCCGGGAACGCCGACGCGACTCCGGACGAGTACCGGTGGAGAGTCAACAAGCGGGACTAGACTGGCGCGCCATGCGACGCCTGATCCCGCTCGCCGCCGCCCTGCTCGCCCTCGGATTCACCGCCTGCGGCGGCGGCGACTCGTCATCGACGACGTCGGGGGCGTCCGGAGCCTCGGGCGGTCAGGGATCGCAGGGCGCCGCGGGCTCCGAGATGACCGCGAGCGAGTTCGTCGACGCCTCGATCCCGGACGAGATCGACGCGGTCACGCAGGCGGTCGAGAGCAACCCCAGTTGCGCCGGCGCCAATACGGATGCGGGGAGCGACTTGCAGGTCTCGGTCGCGATCGACGCCGCCAGCGCTGACCAGGACACGCCGATCTCGCAGATCGTCGCCGACAACTGCTGAGCTGAGGCGACGGAGCCACTCGGCTAGCTAGGCCGCGACGTCCTCGGCCTCGAGCTCGGCCGCCAGGGCGCCGAGCCGATCCACGAGGGCGCGCAGTCGCCGCGCCTCGTCGGCGAGGTGGTCCTGCGCCTGCTCGGCGTACAGGCGCAACGCCGCCGTGTCGTTGTGCGCGAGCGAGTGCGCCAGGCTGAGGCGGACGGCGAGGATCGTCTGCAGCACCTCGTCACGGAGCTCGTTGGCGATCTCTGAGATCTCCCCCATCGTCAGCCCAATCTAGCCCGCGCGTCGCCCGCCGCCATCCGCATTTGTCGCCCTAATCGATCCGTGGAAACCCGCAACCGCCTACCCGCTAGGGTTGCGCGCCGCATGGCCGAGGTCCGCCCGCTCAACGCCCTTCACTACAACCTCGCCGCCGTCCCGTCGCTCGCCGACGTCGTCGCACCTCCGTATGACGTGATCGACGCCGAGCGGCGCGCAGCGCTGATGGCCCGCTCGCCGTTCAACGTCGTCGAGATCGACCTGCCCGTCTCGCCGGAGGGCGGCGACCCCTACGAGCACGCCGACGAGACGCTCGAGGAGTGGACCCTGCAGGGGATCCTCAGCGCCGACCGCGAGCCCGCGCTATGGGCGCTGACCCAGGAGTACGGCGGCCCGGACGGCTCCCGCCGGACGCGGCGCGGCCTGCTCTGCCGGGTCCGCGTCACCCCCTACGGCCCGGGCCTGGTCCGCCCGCACGAGCGCACCCAGCCGGGGCCGAAGGAGGATCGCCTCCGGCTCACCCGAGCGACCCGCCACAACCTCTCGCCGATCTTCTCGCTGCACGAGGGCGACGCCTGGCGCCACCTCGAGGGCTACACGCGCGGCGAGCCCTGGGCGGAGGTGACCGACGACGAGGGCACGAGCCACCGGATCTGGAGGATCGCCGACGCCGACGCCCATCGCGCCGTCGCCGCCGAGCTCGCCGAGTCGGAGCTGCTGATCGCCGACGGCCACCACCGCTACGAGACCGCGCGCACCTACGCCGACGAGATCGGCGGCGACGGTCCGCACCGCTACACGCTCATGGCGCTGGTCTCGCTGGAGGACCCCGGCCTGACCGTGTTCGGCTACCACCGGCTGCTCTCCAACCTCGGCGAGCGCGGGCCCCAGGAGGCGCTCGGCAAGGCGGTCCGCGAGCTGTTCGAGGTCGAGGAGGTACCGCTCGACCGCCTCGACCCCGCCGGCGAGGAGGGGATCGGCGTGTTCGGCTACATCGACGCCCACCACCGCCAGGGTTACCGGCTGCGGCTCAAGGACCCGGCCGTGCTCGAGGCGGCGATGCCCGATGCCTCCCCCGCCTTCCGCGAGCTCGACGCGGCGATCCTCGAATCGCTGCTGCTGCGCGACGCGCTCGGGATGAGCGCCGACGACATCGAGGCGAAGCGGGGGATCTCCTACACCGCGTCGGCCGAGAAGGCCCTCGCCTCGCTCGACGAAGGCACCCACGCCGCCTTCCTGATGCGCCCGACGCCGGTGCAGCAGGTCCGCGACGTCGCCGCCGCCGGCGAGACGATGCCGCCGAAGTCGACCTACTTCTTTCCGAAGCTGCTGACCGGGATCGTCTTCAACCCGCTCTCCTGACGCGGCCGCGCTAGGGTCGAGCGCCAGTGACACGGATCTACACGAAGAAGGGCGACGACGGCAGCACCTCGCTCTGGTACGGCGGCCGGGTGCAGAAGTCGGACCCGCGCACCGAGGCCTACGGCGCGCTCGACGAGGCCGCGTCGGCGCTCGGCGTCGCCCGCTCGCTCTGCGGCGCGGACGAGGCCGAGCTCGCCGCGGACATCCTCCGGCTTCAGGACGACCTGTTCATCGCCGGCGCCGAGCTGGCGACCGCTCCGCAGGCGAGCGACCGCCTGGTCGAGGGGGTCAGCAAGATCACCCCGGAGATCGCCGCCGAGCTCGAGGCTCTGATCGACCGCTACATGGAGCGGGTCGAGCTGCCGCCGAAGTTCGTGATCCCGGGCGGCTCGCAGATCTCGGCTCAGCTCGACCTCGGACGGGCGATCCTGCGTCGCGCCGAGCGTCGCACGGTCGGCCTCGACGGCGGCGCCGGCACGGTCTCCAAGGACCTGCTGCGCTTCCTCAACCGCGCCTCCGACGCCGCCTACGCGATGGCCCGCTTCGCCGACACCGACGATCCCGAGCTGTTCGCGGGTCGCGAGCGCGAGCAGCCTCCGCGATGACGATCCGTGCTGTGGCGCGACGGCGCCAGGGCTACACGCACGAGGTCGAGACCGACAGCGGTCACACGCTGGTCATCGACGAGCCCGTTGCCGTGGGTGGCGCCGACCTCGGCCCCTCCCCCACGCGCGCCGCCGCGGCCGGTCTGGCCGCCTGCACCGCGATCACCTGCGAGATGTACGCGCAGCGCAAGGGCTGGGAGCTGGGCGCGGTCGAGTGCGAGGTCGAGGTCGAGCAGGGGCAGGGCTCGGTGTTCGAGATCGTGACGCTCAAGCTGCGCATCCCCGAACCGCTGACCGACGAGCAGCGCAAGCGCCTGCTGGTGATCGCCGGCAAGTGCCCCGTGCACCGCGCGCTCACCGGCGAGGTCGTGATCATCGACCGGATCGAGTCGGGCTGAGGCGCCGATGGACCTCGGCCTCGCCGGCAAATCCTGCGCCGTCACCGGCGCCAGCCGCGGGATCGGGCGCGCGACCGCTCGCCACCTGTGCGCCGAGGGGGCCTCGGTGTTGCTGATCGCCCGCGGGGCGGACGGGCTCGCCGACGCCGAGGCCGAGTGCCTGCAGGTGGCGGTCGAGGGCTCGGAGGTCTCCTCGCTCGCGCTCAACGTCACCGACCCCGATGCCGGGGAGCGGATCGTGATCGAGTCCACGGAGCGCTACGGCAAGCTCGACGTGCTCGTCAACAACGCCGGCACCGCCCGCTGGCGCAACCTCGAGGACGTTCCGGAGGCCGACTGGTACGACGCCTGGGAGCTGAACGTGATGGCTCCGCTGCGGGCGATGCGCGCCGCCGTTCCGGGGATGATCGAGCGCGAGTGGGGGCGGATCGTCAACGTCTCCTCGACCGCCGCCAAACGCCCCTCGCTGCAGATGCCCGAGTACTCGGTCGCGAAGGCAGCGCAGCTGTCGCTCTCGCGCCTGTTCGCCGACCTCTACGCCGCCCAGGGCGTGCTGGTCAACGCGATCTGCCCCGGGCCGACCAAGTCGGAGATGTGGATGGACGAGGGCGGTCTGCTCGATCAGTCGAAGGAGCACGGCGGGATCGCGACCCGCGAGGAGGCGCTGCGAATCGCGGGCCGCAAGCGCCCGATCGGGCGGCTCGCCTACACCGACGAGGTGGCGGCGGCGATCGCCTTCCTCGCCTCCGAGCGCGCCTCCTACGTCGCCGGCGCCGCCTGGTCCGTGGACGGCGGGACCGTGCAGGTGATCATCTGACCAACGAGTCGACCGAAGCCCTGCGCGCCGCGCTCCTGCGACCCGCCGACGCCGAGGCGATGGACGCCCACGGGCGCACCGAGGCGGCGGTGCTGGTGCCGATCTTCGGCTACCCCGGCGACCCCGGGCTCGTCTTCACCGAGCGCCGCCAGGACCTCCGCCGCCACGCGGGCGAGATCTCGTTCCCGGGCGGGCGGCGCGACCACCCCGGCGAGTCGCTGCTGGAGACGGCCCTGCGCGAGGCGGACGAAGAGATCGGGCTCTCGCCCGCCGAAGTCGAGCTGGTCGGCGCCCTGCCGCCGATCGGCACCTTCGTCACCAACTACAAGGTGCACCCTTTCGTCGGCCTGATCGGCGACCTGCGCGAGTTCGAGCCGAGCCCGACCGAGGTCGAGACCGTGCTCGCGTTCAGCGTCGAACAGCTGCGCGAGAGCTTCGCAATGCGGCGGCTGGTGCGCCGCGGGGTGCCGATCCGCACCCCCACCTACCTGATCGGCGAGCACCTGATCTGGGGCGCGACGGCGCGGATCCTGGGCGAGCTGCTGTCGCGGCTCGAAGACACGGCGGGACCTACTGCCCGGTGAAGTCCCAGGTGCGGGTGACGCTGTAGCTCGGGCCGGCGTCGCTGGTGCGCGTCCCCCGGAGGTTGAGCCCCCCGTTCTCGCCATAGTCGCCCCACGGGGTTCCGGGATGGGTCGCCAAGCAGCAGTCGTTGAGGAACCAGATCTCGTCCTGCGGCGGATCGCTGGGGTCGCACTGCGAGGTGCCGGTGTTGGTGTCGGGGACGCCAAAGCCACCGGAGTAGCCGGGTGTCTCGCTCCCGCTCGCGTCGACGTAGAGCACGCCGGGACCTCCTGGCCCCGGAAGGCTGACCGTCTTCGCGGAGCTCTGGTTGATGCACTCGGCCCCCGGGCTACTCGACACCCGCCAGGTCAAACTGCCGCCCGTGATCTCGTAGCAGGCGACGCCACGGCCGTCGCAGTCGGCGCCACGAGGGTCGGGCGGCTTCAGGCGCTGCCAGGTGACCGTGCCGTTCCACGACGTCGTCGTTTCGCTGGTGACCGACGCGCCGCTGAAGGTGCCCGCGTATTGGTCCGGCAGCCCGTCGGAGCAGATCACCGCGATCAGCTTCTGGGCGAGCTGCTGCTCGAGGTCGAAGAGGTCCTCCCCCGGGCCCTGGACGGACACGGTCCTCGTCCTGGCGGGGCTGCGGCGGCGGTCCGTGTACGTGGCCGTGAGCGTGACGTGGCCCCCGGACTCGGCGATCGTCCCGGTGACCGAGGCGTTGTCCCTGATCAGCCGGCCCCGCCGGACCGCCGTGCTCGGGTCGAAGCCGGGAAGCTGCGACAGCTTTTGCTCGTTGATCACGTCCTGGATGTGATCGCGCTCGACGATCGCGCCGGGACAGTCCGGCTGGCCGACGGCGGCGGAGAGATCCGAGGTCAGCATGTCGGCGATCCCCTTGCTCATCACGCCGAGGTCCGCATCCTGAGCTTGGACGTCGAAGTGCTTGATCCAGATCGCGGGGTAGTCGACCGAGACGTCGCCGAACCCGTCGCCGACTCGAGCTGTGACGCGCGGGCGCGCTCCCTCAGCGCGGTTGCGCCGCTTTGGCTTCAGCCTCAGCTTCAGCGTCTCGGTGTCCCCGGAGCGGGCGTCGACGAAGGCGACCAGACGATCGACGAACCTGCCGCCGCCGAACGGCACGGCGACCGCCGCCAGCGCGTACGGGCCGGGCGAAAGACCCAGCCGCCACCGGTCGCGCTTGCCGCCCGTGTAATCGGCCGCGCCGACCACCCCGGTCTCGGCGTTCACCGCCCGGACCCCCGCCACGCCCTCGCCGGCGTCGGGAAGCCCTGGACCGGCAATGGTGCCCTTGACGGTGGCGGACGCTGCCGAGGCGGCTGCGGGAACCACGCCCAGCGCCGCCGGAGTCATCAGCGCTGCGGCGATCAGCCATCGAACCTCGGGGAACCCGGATCGTGCCCCCACGGGGCGTTTATAGCACCGGGGGTTCGGTTCAGCCAGCGATTCCGTTGTAGCCGTCGAGCAGGCGCTTCGCTACCCCCTCGATCGACTGCGTGCCGTAGGTGAACGACGGCTGTTCGCGGGTCAGGATCGCGATCGAGAGGCGCCGTGGCGGCCGGCGCAGGAGCATCACCTGGTTGACGCGCCAGCTCGGCGCCCCCGACCAGCCGCCCTTGAAGTAGAGCTTCCAGTGCTTGGGAGCGACCGGCGGGATGCCCCAGCGCTGCTCGGGGATGATCTGGGTCAGCAGGTGCATCGCGTAGGCGCGGTGGCGCTCGGGGATGTAGTCCTGGATGCGGCTGAAAAAGCGCGCCTGCGAGCCCGCGGTGATCGTCGTCAGCCCCCAGGTCGGCTGGGTGGTGAAGTGGTCGAGCCCGATCTTGTCGGCGAGCCGGTAGAGCGCCGGCTGGCCGACGCGGTTGAAGACCGCCGTGGCCGCGGAGTTGTCGGACCTGGTGATCATCGGCCTCAGCAGATCCTTCTCCGACGACGTCAAGTCGTCGTCGCGGACTCCGTGCTGCCGCAGCAGCGCGACCATGAACAGCACCTTGACCACGCTGGCCGAGTTGTGCACGCGGTCGGGGTGCGAGCCGTGCAGCTTGCCGTTCTCGTCGACGACGGCGAACGAGATCCGCCCGGCGCGCCCGTCGGCGAACCGCTTCGCCGCCGCGACCCGCTTCGCCCACGGGTAGTGGCGCGGCGGCGGGCTCGCGGTCGCCTGCCCGACCACGAACGATGCCGCGACCAGGAGGACTCCCAACCAGCGCGCGCCGATCCTCATCCCTTTATCGTGCCACGGGGATGGGTGAGGGCGACTCAAAGGAAACAAAGGGCGCAAAGAAGGGCACGCGGGAGACCGTCGACATCAGTGATACCCCCGCGCCCTCGATAGGTCCGAACACGACCTTCGACAAGCGCCCGGCCGAGGAGAGGCTCGCCGGCCACGATCAGTCGGACCTCGACGCGATGGGCCTCGAGAAGCGCCGGCAGGTGATCGGCGGCAGGTACAGCGCCTCGGTGACCCGCCAGATCGTCACCTACGTGATCGTCGTCGGGGTCATCCTCGGCGCAGGCTTCGGGCTCAAGAAGCTCGCCGACGACCTCGACAAGCCGCCCGCCAAGGTCGCCGACCAGGCGCCCTGGACCGGCAGCGACCAGAAGCCGAAGCCGCTCCAGTAGCCCAGGCCGGTCAGCCGACCAGCTCGCGCGCCGAGGCCAGCATGCCCTCGAGCCAGGAGTCGGTGCCGCGTTCGGCGGCGACGACCTCGAACGGGATCCGCCAGCGCTCGTTGGCCGACCGCAGCGCCTCGAAGGCGCCCCTCGCCGCGTCGGGCTCGAGCTCGGCGTTGAGCTCGTAGACCAGCGCCCTGACCGGGGTGTCGACGATCTCCTCCAGTAGGCGCTCGAGCCGCGGCCCGTGCAGCGCCGGGGTGGCGACCGTCCCGAAGAGCCAGAAGATCAGCGACACGCCCTCGATCGCGTCCAGGACCGTCGCGATCCGGTCCGGATCGGCGACCGCCGCCTCGATCCCGGCGCCCTCGATCTCCTCCGCCCCGGTCGCCGTGCGGCTGGTGCCGCGCACGACCCAGCCGGCGTCCTGAAGCGCGCCGCCCAGCCACCGGCCCGAGCAGCCGCAACCGACTATCAGCGCGCGGGCCAAGTCCTAGATGCCGTACTCGTCCTCGAGCTCGTCGAGGTGCTCTTCGTGGCTGCGGCGCGCCCGCTCGCGGATCGCCTCGTCCTCGCGCGCCATCGCGTTGGCGTCGGCCTCGGTCAGGTCGGGGGCGCCGCGGCGGCGGCGGTACTCGTTCTGGGCCGCGATCATCTGCTGCACGTCGTCGACCTCCAGCTGCGCCTCGAGCTCGTGTGAGCGGGTCGGCTTCCAGTCGACGAGGTCGGCCCCGCTGCCCGGGTAGGCGCGGGCGATGAGGACGAGGACGATCACGATCAGCCCGATCATCGCCATCGTGATCAGCATGAATCCCATCTGTCCACCATAGACCGGTCAACGGGAACTGGCATCATCGCGAACCTTGCCCGAGGCGCTGATCATCGATGCCGTGCGCACGCCCGTCGGCCGCTACCGCGGCGCCCTGGC
Organism: Solirubrobacterales bacterium; assembly: GCA_033856255.1. Lineage (GTDB taxonomy): Bacteria > Actinomycetota > Thermoleophilia > Solirubrobacterales > 70-9 > WHSW01. The sequence continues at coordinate 8,899 of JAWVFH010000008.1, forward strand.
CGGGATGCGGCCCGACGACCTCGCCGCCTCGACGATCGCCGCGGCCGTCGAGCGCACCGGGATCGACCCGGCGCAGGTCACCGACGTCTACTGGGGCGCCGCCAATCAGTCCGGCGAGGACAACCGCGACGTCGCCCGGATGGCGGCCCTGCTGGCGGGCCTGCCGGTCGAGGTCCCGGGCGTGACCGTGAACCGCCTCTGCGCCTCGGGGCTCGAGGCGGTCAACCAGGCGGCGCGGGCGCTGCGCCTCGACGAGGCCGACCTCTACCTCGCCGGCGGCTCGGAATCGATGAGCCGGGCGCCATGGGTGATGGCTAAGCCGGAGGCGGCCCTCGCCCGCGGTGAGCAGACGCTCCACGACACGGCGCTCGGCTGGCGGCTGGTCAACCCGAAGATGGCCGAGCGCTACTCGACCGAGGCGATGGGCGAGACGGCCGAGAACGTCGCCGAGCGCTACGCCGTCTCACGCGAAGACCAGGACGCCTTCGCCCTGCGCAGCCACGAGCGCGCCATCGCCGCCCAGCGCGACGGCCGCTTCGCCGAGCAGATGATCCCCGTCGAGGCGCCGGGCCCCAAGCGTGGCGAGACCGTCACGGTGGAGGCTGACGAGGGGCCTCGGGCCGATACCACGCTGGAGCGGCTTGCGGCCCTGAAGCCGGCCTTCCGCGAGGGCGGCACGGTGACCGCCGGCAACGCCTCGACGCTCAACGACGGCGCCGCCTGCCTGGTGCTCGCCTCCGAGGCCAAGGCGGCCGAGCTCGGCGCCGAGCCTCTGGCCCGCGTCGTCGCCAGCGGGGTCGCGGGCGTCGACCCCGCCTACATGGGGATCGGCCCGATCCCGGCGATCCGCCGCGCCCTCGCCGCCGCCGGCCTCGAGCTGGACCAGATCGACCTGATCGAGATCAACGAGGCCTTCGCCGCCCAGGTGCTGGCCTGCGCGCGCGAGCTCGGGATCGACGAGGAGCGGCTGAACGTCAACGGGGGGGCGATCGCCCTCGGCCACCCGCTCGGCTGCTCGGGCGCCCGGCTGGTCACCTCGCTCGCCTGGGAGCTGCGCCGCCGCGGCGCCCGCTACGGCGTCGCGGCGCTTTGCGTCGGCGTCGGGCAGGGCTTGGCCACAGTGATCGAGAACCCGGCTGTTGGATAGCCTCGGCGCCATGCCCGTAACCGAGCTCGCATCCGTCGACGGGGTGATCGCCCCCACCGCCGAGGCCTCGATCCCCGTCCAGGACGACGGCCTCTACCGCGGCGACGGGGTGTTCGAGGTGATCCGGCTCTATCGCGGCCGCCCGTTCGCGCTCGGCGACCACCTCGACCGGCTCGAGCGCTCGGCGGCGGCGATCGAGCTGCCGGCACAGCGCGCCGAGCTCGCGCCGGAGATCGAGGCGCTGCTGGAAGCGCACGGTGACGCCGACGCGCAGCTGCGCCTCGTCGTCACCCGCGGCGGGCGGCGGATCGCCCTGATCGAGCCCCTGGTCGAGCACCTGGAGTCGGTGCGGCTGGCGACGGTCACCTACGCGCCGACGCTGATCCTCAACGGCGTCAAGTCGCTCTCCTACGGCGCCAACATGCAGGCGACGCGGATCGCCAAGGGCGGTGGTGCCGACGAAGCCCTGCTGGTGCGCCCGGACGGGATCGTGCTCGAGGCTCCCACGTCGACGATCTTCTGGGTCTCCGGCGGCGAGCTGCGCACCCCGGCCCTGCGGGCGGGGATCCTGGACTCGATCACCCGCCGCACCGTCGCGGAGCTGCTCGACGTGGCGGAGGGTGAGTACGAGATCGGCAACCTGCTGGACGCGAGCGAGATCTTCCTCGCCTCGACGGTGCGCGAGATCCAGCCCGTCGCGGCGATCGACGACACAGCCTTCGAAACCGGCCCCCGCACGGCCGAGGCGCAGGAGGCGTTCGCCAACTCGGTCGCCGAAGCGCTGGGTACGGCCGCATGATCGAGCTCTCAGACGAGCACCGGCTGATCGCCGAGACGGCGCGCGACTTCGTCGACAACGAGGTGATCCCGAAGGCGCGCGACTCCGACCGGGCGCAGAAGTTCGACATCGAGCTGGCCCGCCGGCTGGGCGAGATGGGCTACCTGGGGGCGCCGGTGGCAGAGGAGTACGGCGGCCGCGGGCTCGACTTCATCGGCTACGGGCTGATCGTCGAGGAGGTGGGGCGCGGCGACTCGGCGATGCGGACAGTGGTCTCCGTGCAGACCTCGCTGGTCTGCGGCTCGATCGAGCGCTGGGGATCGGAGGAGCAGAAGCAGCTCTGGCTACCCAAGCTGACTTCCGGCGAGGCGTTCGGCTGCTTCGGGCTGACCGAGCCCGACACCGGCTCCGACGCGGCGAACCTGCGCACCCGCGCCGAGAAGATCGACGGCGGCTGGAAGATCACCGGCGGCAAGATGTGGATCTCGCTCGGCAACGTCGCGGAGGTCGCGATGATCTTCGCCCAGACCGACTCGTCGAAGAAACACAAGGGGCTCGCCTGCTTCCTCGTGCCGACCGATAGCGACGGCTTCTCGACCCAGGAGATCCACGGCAAGCTCGGCCTGCGCGCCTCCGACACGGCCGAGATCTCCCTCGACGGGGTCGAGGTCGGAGACGAGGCGCTGATGGGCGAGGTCGGCGACGGCTTCAAGGTCGCGATGTCGGCCCTCGACTCGGGTCGCTACTCGGTCGCCGCGGGCTGTGTCGGGATCATCGAGGGCTGCGTCCAGGCCTCGGTCGCCTACGCGAAGGAGCGCAAGCAGTTCGACGTCCCGATCGCCAGCTTCCAGCTCGTCCAGGAGATGATCGCCGACATGATCGTCCGCCGCGACGCCGCCCGCGCGCTCGTCCGCCGCGCCGGGATGCTCAAGGACGCGGGCAAGCCGTCGACGGTCGAGACCTCGATCGCGAAGCTGTACGCGACCGAGTCGGCGGTCGAGGCCGCGAACCTGGCGATCCAGGTTCACGGCGGCTCCGGCTACGTCGATGACTACCCGGTCGAGCGCTACCTGCGCGACGCCCGGGTGACGACGCTGTACGAGGGCACCTCGCAGATCCAGAAGCTGATCATCGGCCGCGACGCGACCGGGATCAACGCGATGGTGCCTCCCTCCTCGTAGGCCACCGATGGCGCCGCTGGTCGAGACCCGGATCGAAGACCACGTCGCCGTCTGCACCCTGAACCGGCCCGAGGCGCGCAACGCGCTCTCGCCGGAGCTGATGGAGGACCTGCGCGCGCAGGTCGAGCGCTTCGACACCGACTCCGAGGTGCGCTGCATCGTGATCGCCGGCTCCGACGAGGTCTTCGCCTCCGGCGCCGACATCGGCGCGCTCGCCGAGCGCCAGTTCCACGAGGCGCTCTTCCATCCCGCGGCCGCCTTCTGGCGCCGGCTCGCCGAGTGCCGAACCCCGATGATCGCCGCCGTCTCCGGCTTCGCGCTCGGCGGCGGCTGCGAGCTGGCCCTGCTCTGCGACCTGATCGTGGCCTCGGAGAGCGCCGAGTTCGGCCAGCCCGAGATCACGCTGGGGATCATCCCGGGGGGTGGCGGCACCCAGCGCCTCGCGCGGGCGATCGGCAAGCAGCGGGCGATGGAGCTGGTCCTGACCGGGCGGCGCTTCGACGCACGCGAGGCCGAGCGCATGGGCCTCGTCAACCAAGTGACGGGCAAGCGCGAGTGGCTGGAGGCCGCGCTCGAGCTCGCCCGCCGGGTCGCCAAGCGGCCGCCGCTCGCCGCCCGGCTCGCCAAGCAGGCGGTGCTGGTCGCCGAGGAGACCTCGCTCTCGGCCGGGCTCGAGCAGGAACGGCGCCTCTACGAGCTGGCGATGGCGACCGAGGACCGGGTCGAGGGCACCCGCGCCTTCCTGGAGAAGCGAAAGCCCGAGTTCCGGGGACGCTGAGCGTGGAAAGGCCGAACCTGTTCGAACCCGATCTCGACGAGGTCTTCGAGGACGCCGGCTTTCGCGGCCGCGGCTCGTCGGTCGGCGAGCGCGCCGGGAGCGAGAGCCTTGGGGCGAGCCTGTACGAGATCGATCCCGGCGACACCCCGTACCCGTTCCACTGGCACGTCGCCAACGAGGAGGTGTTGCTGCTGATCACCGGCACGCTCGAGCTGCGTGGACCGGACGGTGTCCGGACCGTCGAGGCCGGCGAGGTCGTCGCGTTCCCGCGCGGCGAGCGGGGCGCCCACGGGTTCCGCAACCCGGGCGATACACCCGCCAGGTACCTGATGCTGAGCGAGATGAACTACCCCGAGATCTGCGTCTACCCGGACTCCGGGAAGGTCGGGGTACGCGAGCACGTGCCCGACCCCGCGGACGACGGCATGCGCCTGAACTTCCGGATAGCCGACGCGGTCGACTACTTCGAGGGCGAGAGCGCGGAGTGACGTCGTTCCTCGACCCCGAGTTCGACCCGCCGAGCGAGCGCGAGGGGTTCCGCGGGCGCCGCGCCCGGCTCGGATGGCAGGCCGGCTGCGAACACCTCGGGCTGAGCCTGTTCGAGCTCGAGCCCGGGAGCGCCGCGTTCCCCCTCCACCACCACCTGGGCAACGAGGAGATGCTGATCGTGCTCAGCGGCCGGGTGGCGCTGCGCACGCCGGAGGGCGAACGGCCCCTGGACGAGGGCGAGCTGGTCGCGCTACCGGCCGGCGAAGCCGGAGTTCACCAGGCGATCAACCGCGGGGAGAGCCCGGCCCGGGTCCTGATCTGCAGCGAGATGAACGCCCCCGACGTCGTCATCCGGCCCGAGTCGAACAAGATCAGCGCCTTCGGCCGCCCGCCCGGATCCGACGGCGAAGGCTTTCACGACGTCTACCACCGCCGCGACGCGGTCACCCTCTGGGACGGCGAGTCCCCGCCTCCGCCACCGCCGCCCGCGGCGGCATGAGGCCGAGCAACCGCAACGGGTTTCGGCCCTCGGCGGCGAGGTAGGACCCGACCAGGATCAGCGCCAGCCCGGCGACGGTGGTGACGGTGATCTCCTCGTCGAGCAGCAGGGCGCCGTAGACGATCGCGAACCCCGGCGCCAGGTAGGTGACCGTCCAAGCGCGTGACGGTCCGATCGTCGCGAAGAGCTCGTAGAGGATCACGAACGCGAATCCCGTGCCGACGACGCCGAGCAGGGTGATCGCGCCCACCGGCCCAAGCCCCGGGACGGAGTCGGGGAAGCCGATTACCGCGACCGGGGCCAGCAGCACGGCGCTCCCCGTGAGGACCCAGGCCGCCACCCCGATCGGCGGCCGGTCGGCAACCCGGCTCTTGGCGACCAGCCCGCCGACCGCATAGCCGAGGCCGGCGAGGACGACCGCCAGCCCGCCGAGCAGCTGGGCGCCCGATCCGCCGAGATCGACGCCGAGCAGGACGACGACGCCGGCGACTCCGAGCGCGATGCCCACCAACCGGCTGCCCTGCGACCGCTCCTCGTGGTCGACCCAGATCGCGAGCAGGGCCGTGAACAGCGGCGTCGAGGTCACGAGGATCCCGGCGAGCGATGAGGAGATCTCCTGCTCGCCGGCGGCGATGAGCAGGAACGGCCCCGCGACCTGAACCACCGAGAGCAACGCGATGGTCCCGATCAGCCCTGAGAACTCGCTCAGCGCGCCCCGTCTGCGCGCAAGTGCGAGCAGGACCACGGCCGCGAGCGCCACCCGCAGGAAGGCGACCATCGCGGGCGAGAAGTCCCGGATCCCGATCTTGATCAGCATGTAGCTGGCACCCCAGATCGCGCTCAGGGTGAGCAGCAGGGTCCAGGCACGCCGGTTCACCCGACCGAGGGTAGCCGCGCTAGCGCCTCATTCCGTCGTTCCCGCGGTGAGGTCGGACTTGCGGGCTGACCATCTGCGCGCCAGCTTCACCAATTCCTTCACATCGCGCACGAAGGTCCCACCCGTGCGTTCGACCACTGCCGGTGAAATGCCCTGGCCGCCGAGGAGAAGGTGCGCATCCGGGCAGACCGCTCGCAGGGCGGTCACCTCGTGTTCGAGACGCACGACGAGCGTGGGAACGGTCAGCGAGAGGCCGACGAAGTCCGGCTGGATCTGGGCCGCCGTGCGGCAAAGCTCGGCGCTCGGAATCCTATGGCCCAGGTAGCGAACGTCGTGCCCGAGCGACTGCAGCATGTCCGCGACCATGCGCAGTCCGAGAACGTGATCCTCGCCGTCGACGTTGGCAAGCAGCACGGTCTGCGGTGATTGCGGAACCGAGAGACCGTCGTTGAGGAAGCCGCGTGCACCGGCCACCAGCCCCGCCGCCTGGCTGGCAATACCCGTCGCAAGGTGCTCCTCGGCTACGGAAACCTCGCCGCGCTCCCAGAGGCTGCCGACGTCGACCATCGCCGGCGCGATGATCTGTGCGTCGATCGTGTCGGGCTCGATCCGGGCGGCGAGCGCCGAGTAGACGACCTCCTCGGCCGCGTCCAAGTCGACGGCGAGGAGCGCCGCCAGGAAAGACTGCCGGGACTCCGCGACGGTGCCCGCGACGCCCGGTTGCGCCCCCGCCCCACGCTTTCCAGCCCAGCTGAAGTAGGGAGCCGGGGGGGTGACGGCCCTCGCCTCGGCGGCGCGCTGTCGCAGCGGGGTGTCATCGCGCACCAGCTCGGCCAGCTCGGCCGCCGGTACCGGACGAGCGAAGAAGTAGCCCTGTGCCCGCTCGCAACCGATCGCGGCAACCGCTGCGGCCTGTCCCGCGGTCTCCACGCCCTCGGCGACGGTGCCGACCTCGAGAGCGCGAGCGATGCCGACGATCGCCGCGACGATCGAACCCAGCGACGTCGGGTTCGTCAGCGGGGAGACGAATACGCGGTCGATCTTCAGCGTGTCGATCGGGAAGCGCTGCAGGTAGGACAACGACGAGTACCCGGTTCCGAAGTCGTCGAGCACCACGGTGACCCCCAGGGACTTGAGTTCGCTGAGCACCGCGGTCGACTCTGCCGTGCTGTCCATCAGGACCGTCTCGGTGATCTCCAGCGCGATGTCGCTCCCCGGTACGCCCGTCTCGCGCAGAACCTCGTCCACGAACTTGGAGAGGCCGGACTGGGCGATCTGACGGCCGGAGAAGTTGACGTGTATCGGGAGCGGCGCCTCGTCTCCGAACTCGGCCCGCCACTCTGCGGCCTGGCGGCAGGCGTCGCGCAACACCCACTCGCCGAGGCGGAGGATCAGCCCTGACTCCTCCGCCAGGGGGATGAACTCCCCGGGCGCAATTAGCCCACGGTCAGGGTCTTGCCAACGCACCAAGGCCTCGACGGCACAGAGCGTGCCCGTGTCGAGAGAGATGATCGGCTGGTAGTGGAGGAGCAACTCGTCGTTCTCGATCGCCCGCTGGAGCGCCTGCTTGGATTCTCCGCGCGCGAGCACGGCAAGGCGCATCTCCTCCGTCGCCAGGGTCCATCCGCCGCGGCCGTTCTCCTTCGAGCGGTAAAGGGCCATGTCGGCATCCCGCACGAGCGCTTCACGATCGAGGCTGTCCGCGTCGCTGAGAGCAACGCCGATGCTGACCGTTACCCGGTGCGGCTCGTCATCGAGGGAGAAAGGAGCCTCCAGGGCTGAGAGCAGACGAGCGGCCAGGGCCTCCACCGCCTCGGCAGCGTCGCCGGCGAGGTCCTCGCAGAGCACGATGAACTCGTCACCGCCGAAACGGGCGACGGTGTCGGTCTCGCGCATGGCCCGCTCGATCCGTTCGCCGACTTGGGTCAACAGGCGATCCGCGGCCAGGTGGCCGAGGGTGTCGTTGAGCGCCTTGAAGTGGTCGACGTCCATGAACATGACCGCCAGGCGGGTGCTGGTGCGCTTGGCTCGGGCCAACCCGAGCGCCAGGCGGTCGAAGAAGAGGGTGCGATTCGCCAATCCCGTCAGCGGGTCATGGAGCGCCTGTTCCCGAATCTCGTCCTCGCCGCGGGCCCGTTCGAGGGCCACACCGAGCAGGTGAGCCACGGCGGTGAGGAAACTCGCATCGGCGGCGGTGAACGCGCCTGGCGCCCGAGAGGCGACCTCGAGAACGCCGAAGGACCGTTTGCTGCCGGGGATCTCGACGCTGAGAGCGCTGCGGACTCCGAGATCGGTGAAGATCGGGCTGCGATCGAAGCGCTTCTCCTGCTCGTAGTCATCGACCAGTACCGGCTCGGCCTGACGCACGGTGAAGTTGGCCTGCGAGCTCGCCGGAGACCCATACGGAAACCGCGACCCGGTCGGCAATTCCGGAACGCCGGCCTCGGCCCGGACCACGAAGGCAAGCTCGTCGACCTTCAGCTCCAAGAGCCCAACGATCTCTACGCCAAGGGTGACTCCGATACGCGCCACGGCCACATCCATCAGCAGGTGGAGGCTCTTTTCGCGTAACGCGCGCTCGCCCAACTCGGCGATCGCTTCCTGTTGGGCGACGCGGCGATTCACCTCGGCCTCGGCCGCACGCCGCTCGCGGATGTCGCGCATGACGATGATGTGACGGTCTGGCAGGAAGTTGGCCGCCGTCGTGTATTCCGTGGCGACGAGCGAGCCATCGGCTCCGAGGAGCTCTACCTCGCCGCGCTGCTGGCCGGCGTCCAGAAGCTCGTCCCACAGACGCGTGGCATCAGCACTCGCCGTCTCCGGCATCAGCTCTTCCATCCGTTTCCGGACGAGCTCCTGCCGGGGCATCCCGAGCATTTCTGCGGCCGCAGGATTGGTATCGACCACGCGGCGTTCGTCGTCGACGATAAGCATCGCGTCACGGGTATTTGCGAAGACCGCCGTGAAAAGCTGCCCACTCCGCGCCAGGGCCTCCTCGGCGGCGCGACGCTCCCGGCGCCGGACCGTCTCGACCAGCGTCCGCTCGACGACCATGGGCAAGCGGCCGATGTTGTCCTTGTCGACATAGTCGACGGCCCCCTGGCGCATGGCCTGACCGACGGTTTCTTCGCCCACCTTTCCGGAGACCAGGATGCACGGCAGATCGGGTGACAGCTCCGCCAAGGCAGCGAGCGCGCCGGCGGAGTCAAAGCCCTGAAGCACATGGTCGGTGATCGCCAGGTCGTACGCCTCGCTCGCCAGGGCCTCGCGCAGAGTCTGCTCGGTCTCGACCCGGCAAACCGTGACCGCATATCCAGCGCGCCGCAGGGTTCGTAGGAGGACGCCGGCGTCATCGGCCGAGTCCTCAACCAGCAGCAGGTGCAGGGAGCGCACGCTCATCAGCCGGTCGGTATCGGCGGTGCCTCGTTGACGACGAGCCAGTAAAGGCCGAGCTGACGCACGCTCTCGGAGAACTGGTCGAAGTCCACCGGCTTGCAGACGTAGCTGTTGGCGCCGCTGCCGTATCCGGCGACGAGATCGGTCTCCTCTCGTGAACTGGTCAGGATCACGACCGGAATCAGCCTGGTGTGATCACCGGCCCTGATCCGCTGCAGCACCTCGAGGCCATCAACCTTCGGCAGCTTCAGATCAAGAAGGATCAGCGCCGGCGCCGGCGCGGCGGGCACCCCGTTGCCAAACAGGTAGTCCAAGGCCTCCTGTCCGTCGCGTACGACCTGCAGCTCGTTGGCGATGTTGCTGAGCTTGAACGCTCGTCGCGTCATCGCCTCGTCGTCCGGGTTGTCCTCCACGAGGAGGATCGGTGCGTCGCGCATCATGCATGCTCCTGTCTGGTGGGTAGATCGAAGAAGAAGGCGGCACCTTCCCCGGGCGTTCCCTCGGCCCAGATCTTTCCTTCGTGTCGATGGAGGATCCGGGAGACCGTCGTCAGCCCGACCCCTGTGCCGCTGTAGTCGTCCTGGCGGTGGAGGCGCTCGAAGGGAAGAAAGAGCTTCTCCGCGTAGCGCATGTCGAAGCCGGCGCCGTTGTCGCGGACCGCGAACGTGGAACGCCCGTTCTCACCGGCGATCCGGGTCAGCTCCACGCGGGGGTCCGCGGTCTTGGCGGTGAACTTCCAGCTGTTCTCGAGGAGGTTGTGGATCACCAGTCGCAGCAGGACCGGATCGCCGGTGACCTCGAGGCCCGGCTCGATTTCAACCTCCACCTCGCGCCCGCTCTCCAACAGGCGCAGCTCCGCCACCACTTCCCCGGCGAGCGCGCTCAGATCGACGGATTCGTCGAGCAGCTCTTGCCGCGTAACGCGGGAGAGCGCAAGCATCTCATCGATCATCACCGCCATCCGCTGTGAGGCGGCGCGGACGCGGGCGAGGTCGGCTTTCGCTCCCTCGGGAAGCGCGTCACCATAGTCCTCCATTACGGCTTGGCTGTATCCGTTGATCGCCCGCAGTGGAGCGCGCAGGTCGTGCGAGACCGAGTAGCTGAAGGCCTCGAGCTCCTTGTTCGCGGTGGCCAGTTCGCTCGTACGCTTCTCGACGCGGACCTCGAGTTCCGTCGACAACGCCTGTAGCTCTGCCCCGGTGACCTCCAGTGCCGCCTCCTGCTCCTTGCGCTCGGTGATGTCGTGAGCGGCGGCGTAGATCAGCTTGTCTTCGGGGCTGATCATGCTGTTCCACACCAGCCACCGGTACGAGCCATCGCGGCAGCGATAGCGGTTCTGGAACGAGACCGTGTCGCGGTTGCCGAGTCGTAGCTCGGCGGTCTCGGCGTCCGTCCGGTCGCGGTCATCGGGGTGGACGAGTTCGCTGAACGGCTTGGCGAGAAGCTCATCGACGGTCCAGCCGAGGATCTCCTCCCAGCGGGGATTGACCTGCTGAAGCGATCCGTCAGGGCGCACCGTTGCGAGCATCTCGAAAGAGACCTCCCACATGCGCGAGCTCACGTGGCCGTCCTTGAACATATCGTTCGCCTTCTCTCTGGACTCCATTCCCGGGCTCCCCGGTCCTCGAATCCGTTCGATGCCTGGAGGCGGAGGCGAACTTTGGCCTGGAGTCAGCCCGAAGGCTGAATTCGGCACGTAGCGACCGTCAAACTCCCTGTCGGCCGTAAGAGTGCGCTCCAACATCCCCCACCTGGTTGATATTGGCGTCCGGCCGCCTGCGTTGATCGCCAGAACCGGCGGAAATCGCCGATATCCAGCGGGAACCGTTACTCGATCAGTCCGTCCCGCAGCGCTTTCGCCACGGCCGCGGTGCGATCGGAGACTCCGAGCTTCGCGTAGATGTGTTGGAAATGGGTCTTGACGGTCTCGAGGCTGACCGTGAGCAGCTCGGCGATCTGCCGACGCGAATGACCCTGTGCGGCGAGCGCGAGCACCTCGAGCTCGCGCGGCGTCAGGGCCGGGCGATCGCCGCTGCCGCGGTGTCGGGCGAGGAACTGGCCGATCTCGTCGCCGATCCCCACCAGCGAACGCATCACGACCTCACTCGGCTCGGCGTCCGCGGCAGAGCTCAGCTCGATCACCGCCAAGACCTCCTCGTCATGGAACGCGGGAAAGGCCAGGGCCCCGCGCAGGCCGGCGGCCTCGGCCTCGTCCCCGCGAAGGTACCCAGGGGAGTCGGCGACGGTAACCGCTCTCGGGAGCGCCGTTTGCCAGACCTGGCCCGCCAAACCGGCACCGCGGCGGGGACGAAGCCGACGTGTGAGTGCCTCGAATTCGGGGCCGTGGAAGCTGTCAGCGCTCCAGAAGGCAACGGCGGCGATTTCGTCGTCCTGTGGAACCCACAGAACCCCGGCGACGCAGTCCAATGCCTGTGCGAGCTTGCGAAGCAGGCCCTGCACCCCTTGATCGAAGCTCTCCCACTCAGCGAGGGCCTCCGAGACCGCGATGTGCGCAGCGACCTGGCTTTCGGCGCGGCGCTGGTCGGTGACGTCGTGAATCGTTCCCAGGATTCTCGGTGACTTCCCCGAGCCGTCGATCAAGGCCAGCGTCGAGCGCAGGTTACGAATCGTCCCGTCGGCGCGAACCGTCCGGTACTCGAAGCGCTCGGGGGTGCCCCCGTTTCTGACCCGCGCGACCTCTCGCTGGTGGCGATCCCGATCGTCGGGATGCGTCAGCTCCATTGCCATTTCGGGCGTCGGCGTCACCGAGCCTGGCTCGAGGCCGGCCAGACGGAAGAGGTTGTCGGACCAGCGAAGCTCGCCCGTTTCGAGCGTCCACTCCCAGCTGCCGATCCCCGCAGCGCGCTCGGCGGAGTCCAGAAACGCCCTCCGATCCTCGGCCCGCGACGAAGCCCTCAACGGTGGCTGACCACCCGATTTCACCTCGCTCTCCCTCCGTTCCACCGCCCCACGCTGGCGCTCGGTGCCACGCCTCACGCATGTCCGACGAGCCAACCATCCATCGTCAAACCGTGGAGGTCAATCGGCCGAAAGGGCGATGCGCCCGGTCGGCTGGCCAGCTACCGACGATCGACAGCGCTACGGGCGCTGGATCTCGCCGTAGTTGATGCCGCCGTAAGAGAACGCCGGCAGCACCGGCCACTGGCGCTTCCAGTTCGGCATCTCCGAGGACGGCAAGACGTTGCCGAAGCGCGGGTCTCGAGGGTTGGGATCGGCGAGCGCCTTCTCCTTGATCATCGAGTCGTACTGGTCGATCGAGTCCTCGAGCGTGTTCGAGTTCAGGATCACCTCGCGACCGAAGTACTCGGCGTTGCGGCGCACCCCCGGGATCTTGGAGTGCTGCGGGTGCCAGGAATCGGCGGCCACGCCGTTCTCCGAGGAGACCCAGACGCCGTCGGGCGTGTTGATGCAGAGCGAGTGGTTGCCGTCGGTGTGACCCGGGGTCCAGACCAGGGCGCAGCCCTTGCCGAGCTCGACGTCGCCGTCGACGAGCAGGACGTTGGCCGTGGGCACGTCCTTGATCCCGTCGCCGACGTACCAGGCCCACTGCATCGGGTGGATCGAGGCGAACGTGTCCCACTCCCGCCGCTGGGTGATCAGCTTCGCGTTCGGGAACAGCGGCGGCCGGGGCTCCGGCTCGCCCTCGATCGGCTCCGTCGTCCCGAGCACGAAGCGCAGGTCCTGGACGTGCAGGTGATCGAAGCTGACGAAGTCGACGTCCTCGGGCCGTAGGCCGGCCTTCGCCAGCGCCTGGTCGGGCTCGTTCCAGATCTTCGCGATCACGCGGTAGGCGAGGAAGTCCGATACCGAGTCGGGCAGGGGCATCCGCATCATCTGCTCGTAGAAAGGGGCCTCCTGGGGCCCGGCGGTCACCGTCGGCTCGTAGACGAGCGTCCGCGGGCGGCCCTCGAAGTCCTCGAACTGGATCACCTGCATCCGGTTGACGATGTTGATGTAGGGGTTGGGCCCCTTGGCGGCGCCGCCGAAGGCGAACTTGAGCGGGTAGGGAGCCGAGGCGATGTCGATCGTGCGCACGGCGCTGACGCGGTTCTCCGCGCCGGCGAACCGCGCGCGGAATGCCGCCGCCGCCTCGCGGATCGCGGCCGGGCGGTCGCCCCTGGGCCACGTCGCGTTGGCCTCGTCGAACTCGTGGAACGGGCGTAGGCCGAGCCCTTCGGCGTTCGTGTCGGGCGCCTCCACAACGGCCATCGGCCCCACTGTACCCTCGGCGCTGCGATGGAGGCGTTCGCTGCGCGCAGGGTGGGATCAGCGGCGGCCGTCGCCCTCGTCGTCGCCGGTGCCCTGGCGGCGCGCGCCCCCGGCGTCGGGGCCGAGCCCGTCGATCTGCTGCCGGACCTGGTCATCCTGGCGACCCAGCAGGAGGACCTGCAGCTCGAGCACGAGGGCCAGCGCACCCTGCTGCGCCTGACGACGGAGATCGGCAACCGCGGCAGCGGCCCGCTGGAGGTGTTCCCGAGCCCGGCCTCGCTCGACTGCGACGGCGACGGCGACCCGAGTAACGACCGCGACGCCTCCCAGCGGGTGTTCGCCGACAGCAACGCGACCGGCCTCTTCGAGCGCGGAGCCGACGAGGTCGCTCGCGAGCGGACCTTCGGCTGCATCCAGTACCACCCGGCCCACGACCACTGGCACGTTCTCGACCTCGCCTCCTACGAGCTGCGCCGCGAGCCCGGTGGCTCCCTTGCCGCGCGCTCCCGAAAGGTCGGCTTCTGCCTCACGGACACCCGCCCGGCGTTCCCCGGGCCGGGCGTGTCGCCGACCTCGACCTACCCGATCAACCCCCCGGGCGGTGTCGGCTGCGACTCCACCTCGACCCTGGGGATCTCACCCGGATGGGCCGACGCCTACGCCTTCGCCGTCCCGGGCCAGGATCTCGACGTCACCGGTATCCCCCGCGGTCATTACTGCCTGACGATGAGGGCGGACCCGACCGGCGTCCTCGAGGAGCTCGACGACGACAACAACGTCCGCCGCACGCGCATCGCCATGCGCCCCGCGAAGCTGATCATCCGCAAGCTCGACGAGCCCTGCCGGATCTAAATCAGGGTTTTCACCTATACCGGCCTGGGGACCCGCGAGGGAAGCTCGAGGGGTCAGAAGCACGCTCCAAGGAGGGATCTTGTCCACTCGCGCCCGCATCTTCGTCCGTCAGAACGTCATCGGCCTCGTCGCGCTCTTCGTCGCGCTCAGCGGCACCGCGCTCGCTCTGCCGGGGAAGAACACGGTCGACTCGGGTGACATCAAGCCGGCCAACGTGACGAGCAGCGACCTGGCTCCCGACTCGGTCGACTCCTCCAAGGTCGTGGACAACTCGATCACCGGCGACGAGGTCAAGGAAGGCTCGCTCGGTCAGGTCCCGAGCGCCGCGAACGCCGCCCAGGCGACGACCGCCACCACGGCAACGACCGCGGGCGACGCGAACACCCTCGACGGCCACGACTCGGATTTCTTCCTCCAGTTCGGCTCTGAGGCCGGCGGCGACCTGACCGGCCACTACCCCACCCCCTCGGTCGCGCGGAATGCGATCAGCGGCAACCAGATCGAGGACGACACCCTGAGCTCCGATGACATCGGCAACCTCGACGTCTTGGCCGCCATCGCGCCCGAGACCTGCAACGACTCGACCGTGGGAGCCGGCGGCGCGGCAAACTGCCTCTCCGGACTTCTCCCGCCAACGCCGTTCTCGATCGCCTTCACCTGCGAGGACACCGGCGCCAACCGAATCGCCCAGATCCTGATCGAGGACGTCAACACGGGCGAGAGCTGGGCGGTCGACAGCGACGGACCGAACGGAGCCGCGGATCAGACTCTCGTCGGTGCCAACGGGACCGCCGATCAGAGAGTCCTCGCCTCGGCCGGGCCGACGGCCACCCCCCATTTCCAGGGTGGCGATTTCATGGCCCTCGCCAACGGCCACATCCTCAGCGGGGAGATCGCGGTCGGCACCAACGTATTCGGGTCGGACTGCGCGTCCGCGTTCAGCCTCGTCGGGTAGTGCTAACCGGCGGGGTTGGGCGCGACCTCGACCGGCTCGCCGCCGCGCATCCAGTGCGCCTCGGGCGAGGGCGGCGTGTCGCGCAGGTACCACTCGGCGTCGAGCGCGCCCATACAGCCCGTGCCGGCGGCGGTGACGGCCTGCCGGTAGGTGCGGTCGACCAGGTCGCCGACCGCGAACACGCCGGCGAGCTTCGTCCGAGTCGACTTGTCCTCGGTGAGGACGTAGCCCTCCTCGTCGGTTTCGACCTGGCCGGCGACCAGCTCGGAGCGCGGGAGGTGGCCGATGGCGATGAAGGCGCCGCCGACCTCGAGCTCCTCGGTCTCGCTGGTCTCGGCGTTGCGGAGCCGGATTGCGCGCAGCTTGCCGTCCTCGCCGGCGAGGAACTCCTCGGGGACGAACGGCGTCTTGAACTCGATGTTCGGCTGCTCACCGGCGCGGTCGCGCATGATCTTCGAGGCCCGATACTCGCCGCGGCGGTGGATCGAGGTCAGCTTGTCGGCGTACTTGGAGATGAAGATCGCGTCCTCCATCGCCGAGTCGCCGCCGCCGATCACGGCGACGTCCTCACCCTTGAAGAAGGCGCCGTCGCAGACGCCGCAGGTCGAGACGCCCTTGCCGCCGAGCTCGAGCTCGCCGGGGAGGCCGAGCCGGCGCGGCTCGGCGCCCATCGCCAGGATGATCGCCTTGGCCGCGTACTCGTCGTCGCCGACGAAGACCCGCTGGACATCGCCGTCCGAGAGCTCGACGCGGTCCGCGTCGTCGGTGATGAAGCGGGTGCCGAACTTCTCCGCCTGGGCGCGGAACTCGTTCATCATCTCCGGCCCCATGATCCCGTCGGGATAACCGGGGTAGTTCTCGACGTCGGTCGTGTTCTGGAGCTGGCCACCCCAGCGGAAGCCCTCGATCACCAGCGGCTCGAGGTTCGCTCGCGCCGCGTAGAGGGCGGCGGTGTAGCCGGCGGGGCCGCCGCCGAGGATGATCAGGTTCTCGGTCTTCTCAGGCATGTCGTTGCTCATAACAGTAGGTCTATCAAGAGTCTAGTGTGTTACTTCACTTTATGAAGTAACGGCGGCGGAACCGGCCAGCGGCTCCCCGACTTCGGACTCGCCAGCGGTCGGCGTGCGGGTCTGCTCCCAGCGGTGCACGGTCTTGCGCAGCTGCAGGAAGGCGACGATCCCGGGCGGGATCGGAAGCCAGAAGGCGAGGATCCGGTAAAGGAGGATCGCGGCGAAGATCCCCTGCACGTCGAAGAGCGCGAAGGCGCCCAGCAGCCCAGCGTCCACGCCACCGACGCCGCCGGGCAGCGGGATCAGGTTGGCGAACATGCCGAGGAAGAACGCCTGGACGACGACCGCGAGCTGGACCGAGACGCCGAACGCCTTGAACGACGCCCAGAGGATGCCGATCTGGGCGGCCCAGAAGCCGATCGCCCCGAGGATCGCGAGGGTTCCGCGCGACGGTTCGCGGACGAAGGCGAGCGCCTCGCGAACGCCGATCGAGGCGGTCGACGGAACGGTCGCCAGCCGGCGCGCCATCCGTCCCCAGAGGTGCTCCTCGGTGGCCTCGGAGAACCGCCGCTCGAGGTCGCCGGGCACGAGCGCCATGAGCAGGAAGACGATGATCACCCCGCCGCCGATCGCCGCGGGGACGATCGTCAGGCCGGCCGGCGCCGGGACGTCGAAGACGCCGCTGCTCATCAGGATCCCGTTGATCAGCAGCGTGAGCATGTAGACGGCGTAGAGCAGGACGAGGAAGGCGACCATCCGGGCCGCGGTCTCCTTGCGCGGCATCCCCGCCTTGCGCAGCGCCCAGTAGGTGAGCACGATGCCTCCGGCGCCGCCGGCGGAGAACAGTCGCGTCGCCGCCAGCCCGGCCATCGTGATGTCGTAGGAGTCCTTCCAGCGCAGCTGCACGCGCTCGCCGACGACGCCCTTGAACAACGCGACGTAGGCGCCGAACATCACGAACGCGAAGCCGACGGCGACGACGATCCAACCCACGCTCGCGTCGGCGAGCTTCGCGCTCGCGTCCTGGTCTTCGAGGATCTTCGGCAGCAGCACGTAGATCCCGACGACCAAGACGACGACCAGCAGAAAGCTCTGGGCGAGGCGCTTCGGGTTCTCGAAGAACGCCGGCTCGTCCGCGTCCGCGTCCGCGTCCGCCTCCTCCCCGGCGGCGAGCGGTACGTCCGCGGGCGCCTTCAGCGCGGGATCGAGCTCGTCCCCATGAGCCCCCTCATTCGCATCGATCCGTGACATGCGGGCCCTGATCTTCGCAGGCCCGTCCGTCAGCTTCGCCTCAGGCGGGGGCCGCCAGCCGCTCCAAACGCCGCAGAACGCGGTTGACGCCCTCCACCAGCGGCTCGACCAGCGGCTCGCCGCGGCGCACCGCGATCACCAGCGCCGCGCCCGCGAGCAGGTCGGTGACGTAGTGCTCGCCGAGGTAGACGAGCGCGAAGCCGAGCGTGCCGGCGTATCCCCAGCCGAGGGCTCCGGGCACCGGCCCGGCCTCGGTGAGCAGGATCGCGGCCATCAGCGAGGTGGCGAAGTGAAGCGAGGGCATCGCCGCCCAGGGGTTGCTGTTGAAGGCGTCGTAGAGCGGCTCCCAGGCGTCGCGCCACAGCTGCTCGCCGGCATCGGCCATGATCCGGCGGACCTGGGGCCCTTCCGTCTCCGCCGGGGCATCGATGTAACCCTGCTCGGCCGCCCACCACGGGGGCGCCGTCGGCACGGCGAAGTAGATCGCGCAACCGAGGTCGTAGGTCGCCGCGAGCTGGCGGGCGGCGCGCGGAAAGCGATCCAGGTCGCGTGCCTGAACGTACAGCAGCGCCAGGTGGGGCTCCATGAACCAGGCCCAGTGGATCACCGAGAGTAAGCGATCGAGCCTCGTCACCTCGCCCGGGCGGCTGAACGCGCGCTGCAGGCGCGCGTTGGGAAGCTGCCCGAGGCCGAGGATCCGGTCGGCGACGATCGGATAACGGATCCGCAGGCGGCGCCGCAGCGCCTCGGGATCGTCGTAGGGGAGCTCGTGGGCCATCGCGAAGCCCCACATCTGCAGCGTGAACAGCGCGATGTCGCGGCCACGGGTGCGCGGGCGGAGAACCGCGATCGCCATCGGGCCCGCGACCATCGCGCCCAGCGTCACGCCGGCGGGGATGCGGCGGCGGCGGCGAACCAGGGGCATTGCGACGGCGCCGGCGACGGCGACGGCGGCCGCGAGTCGGACGGCCGTGCGCGTCGCGGGTGAGGGACGGTGGGGTCGCAAGGCGGGCGAGTATAAGTCGCGGGTGGCGACGAGCAGGCCTTTCGAGGGCATCCGGGCGGCGGTCACCGGCGCCGGCGGGTTCATCGGCGGCGCGGCCGCCCGCCGCCTGTTCGCCGAGGGGGCCGAGGTGGTCGGGATCGACCTCGCGCCGGGAGCCGCCGGGCCGCTCGCCGAGGCCGGGATCGAGCCCGCGATCTGCGACGTCACCGACCGCGAGGCGCTCGCCGAGGCCCTCGGCGGGGTCGGGCTCGTCATCCACACCGCCGCCTTCGTCCACGAATGGGGCGAGATGGAGGACTTCGTCCGCGTCAACGTCCGCGGCACGGCGACCGTGCTCGACGCCGCCGCCGAGGCGGGCTGTGAGCGCGTCGTCCACGTCAGCTCGGTGGTCGTCTACGGCTACCACGCCCGCGGCGAGCAGGACGAGGGCGCCCACCTGCGCAGCTACGGGATCCCCTATATCGACACCAAGTCCGCTTCCGACCGGCTGGCCCGCCGGCGGGGCGCGGTCGTCGTCCGCCCGGGCGACGTCTACGGCCCCGGGTCGGTCCCCTGGCTGGTGCGGCCGCTCGAGCTCGCGCGCGCCGGCCGGCTCGTGGTCCCCGGCTCCGGCGACGGCACGATGTTGCCGGTCTACGTCGACGATCTCGTCGCCGCGCTGCTCGCCGCCGCCGAGCGGGGCGACCCGGGCCAGGCCTACGCCGCCTGGGACGGTTCCCCGGTCAGCTTTCACGAGTACTTCAGCCGGATCGCCGAGATCGCCGGCACGCCACCCCCGCGGCGCGTGCCACGTCCCCTGCTCGAGCTCGCCGGCGCGGCGGCGGAGCGCTGGGCGAAGCGGCGCGGAGCGGCACCGCCGTTCACCTCCCGCTCGGCCACCTTCATCGACCGCCGCGGCAGCGTCTCGATCGAGCGCGCCCGCAACGAGCTCGGCTGGGAGCCTCAGGTGAGCCTCGACGAGGGCCTGCGGCGCTGCGCGCTGTGGGCGGCGGGCGTCGGGGCGCCTGTTGACGAATAGAATGGCGCCGCCTTGAGCCGACGGACGATCTCGCTCGCCGCCCTCACCGCCCTGCTCGCGCTCGCGTGGGCGGCTGCGCCTGCCTACGCGATCGACCTCACCCCTCCCGAGCCGCACTCGCCGAACGCCGACGCGATCCACTCCAGCTACGTGGTCATGCTCGTCGTCACGGTGATCATCGCCGTGATCGTCAACGGCGCCCTGATCGCGGCGGTCGTCCGCTTCCGCGAGCGCCGGGGAGTCGAGCCGGCCCGGTTCACCGCCGGCCGGGGCGCCTTCCGCCCGGTGCTGGCGGTGCTCGGCCTGATGGCGATCGCGATCTTCGTCTTCGGCGTCGTCAAGACCAACGACGCCCGTTCGGTCGAGCCCTCCGGTCCTGACGGCCTCGGCGGCGGCCAGACCGCCCAGGTCGGGGTCAAGGGATTGCCACCGGTCTCGATCCTCACCGAGCAGTCAGCGACTGGCGATCAGGCGGCCTCCGGCTCCGCGCCGACCGATACGAGCCCCCTGCAGATCAACGCGATCGCTCAGCAGTGGCTGTGGCGGTTCGAGTACCCCGGCGGACGTCCCGGCGAGCGCACCTTCTCCTACGGCGAGCTCGTCGTCCCGGTCGACACCCCGGTGATCCTCAACATCAGCTCCACCGACGTCCTTCACAGCTGGTGGGTGCCGGCGCTCGGCGGCCAGGTGCAGGCCTCGCCCGGTGAGGTCGTGCAGACCTGGTTCAAGGCCGACGAGGTGGGCCGCTACGCCGGCGCCTCGACCGTCTACTCCGGGACCAGCTTCCCTGCGATGCGGGCCTGGGTCCGCGTCGTCACCGTGCCGGAGTACCAGGCCTACATCGAGCGGCTCGGCCAGGATCTGAAGAAGTCGCAGGACATCATCTTCCAGGCGCAGAAGTCGCAGGACTCACAATGACCCCACCCACCGGCACGACCACCGCCAGGCGCCCGGAGATCGTCACCCGCGGCGTCCCCGTCCAACGCCAGGACTGGATCGAGCGGGCGACGAGCGCCGACCACAAGAGCGTGGCGCTGATGTGGATCGCGACCTCGCTCACCTTCCTGGCGCTTGCCGCGGCCCAGTTCTGCCTCATGCGGGTGCAACTGATCGTGCCGGAGAACACGCTCATCAAGCCCGAGATCTTCGACCGGCTGCTGACCGCCTCCACGATCACCTTCGTCGTCCTCGCCTGCCTGCCGCTGATGCTCGGCCTGATCGGCTACATCGTGCCCCTGCAGATCGGCTCGCGGGGCGTCGCCCTGCCGAGGCTGAACCAGCTCGCCTACTACCTCTACCTGGCGGGCGGCGTGACGATCATGGGCAGCTTCCTCTACAGCGTCCCGGAGACGGGGACGGCCGCGCTGCCGCCGCTCTCCACGCTCGTCTACTCGCCCTCCAACGGCGCCGACGCCTGGATCGCCGGGGTTGCGCTGGCCAGTCTCGGCTTCACCTGCTTTGCGATCAACCTCATCGCCACCCTGCGCAACATGCGGGCGCCCGGCCTCGCCTGGCGACGCCTGCCGCTGTTCAGCTGGGCGGCGACCGTGATCGGCTGGATCCTGGTCCTGATCGGGCCGCTGATGATCGCGGCGCTGACGATGCTCGAGATCGACCGTCACTTCGACGGGATCTTCTTCGACTCGCAGGAGGGCGGCGCGCCGCTGCTCTACGAGCACCTCTCCTACATCTTCCTGACCGGCATCTACCTGAGCGTCTTCCTCGCCGCCGCCGGGGTGATCTCGGAGATCCTGCCGACCTTCGCCCGCAAGCCGATCTTCAGCCACCGGGCCGTGGCGAGCTCGTTCGTGGCCGTGGCGGTGCTCGGCATGCTCGCCTGGATGCAGAACATGTACATCGCCCCGCTCAACGAGGGCTGGCCGATCATGGCGATGGCCTTCGCCGTCGCGCTCTTGGTCCCGATCGGGGTCCTGTTCTACAACTGGATCGCGACGATCTGGGGCGGGGCGCTGGAGCTGCGCGCGGCCATCTGGTACGCGCTGGCGGCGATCGCGATGATGTCGCTCGGGCTGGCCGGCGAGCTCAGCTACTCGGTGATCCCGGTCGGCTGGGGGCTCGACTACACGACCGCGAGCCAGGGAGACACGCTCTACGTGCTGGTCGGCGGCGGCGTGATCGGCGGCTTCGCCGCTCTGCACTACTGGTTCCCGAAGCTGTCGGGCCGCCTGATGGGCGAGGGCCTCGGCAAGGCGGCGCTGGTGACGATGGTGATCGGGCTCAACGTCTACGTCCTCTGCATGTTCCTCGCCGGCCTGGCGGGCCAGCCGGTCGACGTCTGGAAGTTCTACGAGGACGCCGGGGTCGACGGCTACAACCTCGTCGGCTCGATCGGTGCGTTCATCCTCGTGCTGGGGATCCTGATCGAGCTCGCCAACGCCGCTCACAGCTGGCACGGCGGGCTCCCGGCGCGCGGGCACGACCCATGGGGCGGGGCGACGCTCGAGTGGTTCGCGCTCTCACCGCCGCCCCCGCACAACTTCGACGCCGTCCCGGATGTGCGCAGCACGGAGCCGCTGCACGATATTCGCGGCGCGGTCGCCTCCCGAGAGCGGGCCTTCACGCCACCGGCTGCGCCGGAGCCCGTCGCCACGGAGACGGCCCCGGAGGCCGAGCCCGCCGAGGCGCCGGAGACGGGCGCCGAGGAGCCCGACGACCCGCCGGCCGGCTCCGACGACGGCGGTAACGCCCCTCTATCCTGACCGCGATGGACTCAGTCGCCGCTCGTGGCGATGCGGACGAGCTGTCCCGCTTTCGCCGCCTCGTCACCTTCACGATCGCCGCGACCCTGGCGCTGATCCTGATCGGCGGCGTCGTCCGGGTCAGCGACTCCGGCCTCGGCTGCGGCGCCGAGGGCAGCGGCACCCACGGCTGGCCGCTCTGCGAGGGCGGGCTGCTGCCCGCCGGCACCTCCCACTCGGTGGTCGAGTTCTCCCACCGGATGGCGGCGACGATCGTCGTGATCCTGATCGGGCTGATGCTGTTCAGGGCCTTCCGTCGACTGCGCGACCGGCCGCTGCTGGTGCGCGGCACGGTGGCCGCCGCCGTGCTGGTGATCGGGCAGGCGGCGCTCGGCGGGCTGACCGTCGAGAAGGGCCTCGAGGACGAGCTCGTGGCCGCCCATCTCGGCCTGGCGATGCTCCTGCTCGGGCTGCTGTTCGTGCTCAGGCGCGGGGCCGAGACGACCCCTGCGCCGGCGCCCGAGACCGTCCGCGGCCTGCGACCGCTCAGCTTCATCACCGCGGCGCTCGTCCTGGCGACGATCGTCGCCGGCGGCTACGTCGCCGGGACCGAGTACCACGGGACCGGGGGCGAGCCCTACGGAGGCGGCGCGCACGCCGCCTGCGGCCTCGGCTGGAGCACCGATCAGTTCCCGGGCTGCAACGGCCAGGGCCCGCTCTCGTTCGGCCAGTCGCGGCTCGCCGACATCCAGCTGACGCACCGGCTGCTGATCTACCTGACCACGATCTCGGTGATCGCGATGGCCGCCCTGGCGCTGCGCCGCCGCGCTCCCAGCCGGGCCTTCTGGATCGCGCCCCTGATCCTGGTCGGCCAGATCGCGCTCGGCGCGATCAACATCTGGGCCGGCGAGCACGCCGCCCTGATCGTCGGCCACCTGGCGCTGGGGACGACGCTGTGGGCGACCGTCGTGTACGCGACGGCAACGCTGCTCCCGGCCTCCGCGCCGGCCCGCGAGCGGCTCGTGCAGCCCGACGCCGGTGAGGCGGTGCCGGCCTGATGGAGAGCGCGACCACAACGCTGGGCCTGGCGCGCGAGCGCTCGATCGCCGAGGTGGCGCGCGACTACATCGCGCTCACCAAGCCGCGGATCATCTCGCTGCTCTTGCTGACGACGCTGGCGACGATGATCGTCGCCGACGGCTCCTTCCCGCCGATCTCGACCGTGCTCTGGACGATGCTCGGCGGCTACCTCGCCGCCGGCGGCGCCGGGGCGATCAACCATTACCTCGACCGCGAGCGCGACGCCCGCATGGTCCGCACCCAGGGCCGGCCGCTGGTCACGGGACGGATCGAGCCCCGCCACGGCCTCGCCTTCGGGATCGCGCTCGGCGCCCTGGCAACGGTCCAGCTTGCGCTGACCGTGAACGCGCTCGCCGCCCTGCTCGCCCTCGCCGGGCTGCTCGGCTACGTCTGCATCTACACGATCTGGCTCAAGCCGCTGACGCCGCAGAACATCGTCATCGGCGGCGCCGCCGGGGCCGTGCCACCGCTGGTCGGCTGGGCCGCGGCGACCGGCGGCCTGGCGCCCGAGGCGCTGTGGCCGTTCGGCATCGTCTTCCTGTGGACGCCGCCGCACTTCTGGGCGCTGTCGCTGCTGATCAAGGACGACTACGCGCGCACCGGCGTGCCGATGCTGCCCGTGGTCAAGGGCGAGGCGGCGACGCGGCGCCAGATCGTCGTCTACACGCTGGTGCTCCTCGCCTTCAGCCTGCTCCCGGTCGCGACCGGGTTCTTCGGGGCGATCTACGCCGTCGCCGCCGTCGGTCTCGGCGGCGCCTTCGCGGTGTTGTCGGTGCGCCTGCTCCGCCATCCCAGCCGGGCCGCCGCCCTGCGCCTCTACCTCTACTCGCTCGCCTACCTGGCGCTGCTCTTCTGCGCGATGGCCGCGGACCGGGTGGTCTGATAGAAGATCGCCATGGACCGCGCCCGCGCCACATCGAATCTGACGGTCGGGATGATCCTCGCCTCGATCGCGCTTGCCGTCTTCGGCCTCGTCTTCCTGATCACGATCATCTACATCGGCTGACCGATGGCTGACGATCGCCGCAACGGAGAGCCCCTCGAGCTCGTCTACGTCCCGGAGTCCTCCTGGCAGCCGGCCCTGATCGCCTTCGGCCTCGCCGCGGCGCTCGCCGGGTTGTTCACCTGGTGGCCCTACGGCGTCGCCGGCGCGATCGTCGCGCTGTTCGCGCTCGGCGCCTGGATCCGCGACGCCCGGCAGAACTTCAACCGCCTCCCACGCAAGCAGCGAATCGTCACCGCCGTGATCCCGGCCGTTCCGCTCCAGCGGACCTCGAAGAGCGACTCCTAGCGCACTTCAGCGCTGACCACACCTGGTAGCCGCGTCGGGCTGGGTAGGGATGGAGATCTGAGCCGGCGTTGCACTTCCGTAGCGGGGTCCCCGTAGAAACCACCTCATATTGGTACCTAACGTCGGGGACCCTCGCGCCCGGCTAGACCCCTCTCCACCCAGCAAGACGCGGGCGCAAAGGCCTCGACGGCCACGGCGCGGCCGGCTACGCCGGGCTCTGCTCGGCGTCGGGCGAGGTCATGCTCGCCGTGGCGCCGTCGGAGGTCCAGACGCGGACGATGTCGCGCATCGAGAGCACGCCGACCAGCTCGCCGCCGTCGACGACGACGAGGTGGCGGATGTGGCGACGCGACATCTCGACCGCGGCCCGCTCGAGGCTCCAGTCGGGGGAGGCGGAGATCACGGTGTCGGTCATGTGATCGCCGACCCGCTCGGCGTCGGGGTCCTCCCCGCGCCCGAGCGAGTTGAGGATGTCGCGCTCGGAGACGACGCCCGGCCCGGGGGAGGCCTCGTCGATGACCACGGCTGCCCCGACGCCCTTCTCGGTCATCCGCTCCGCGGCCTCCCGCAGCGTGTGGCCGGGGCCGACCGTGAGCACGACACTCGACATCCCCTCACGAACTTCCATCTACCCGATGTCCTTCTCTAGCCGCAAGTGCAGATCGGCTCAACCCTAACGGATGCGGGCGTGCCAGCCTCCGGCTATCGCCCCCCGGATGGATAGGATTCCCGGCGTGCGCGCAGCCCTCTCCCGCAGTCGCCGGCGGATCGCCCTCGTTCGCCTCGGCATCGTCGTCGCAGCGATCGCCGGCGCCGTCGCCTTCGCCGGCTGCGACGCCACCGAGGACGCCAACGTCGACCGCGGCCGGTCGCTTTTCCAGCAGAAATGCGGCACCTGCCACGCGCTCGCTCAGGCGGGGACCAGCGCCAACGTCGGACCCAATCTCGACGCCGCCTTCGCCCAGGCGCGCCTCGACGGGATGGACAACGACACGATCGAGGGTGTCGTCCAGACCCAGATCGAGTCGCCGCGGGCGATCGAGAAGGGCGCCAGCAACTATGGCCGCGTCTTCATGCCCGCCGAGATCGTCACCGGCCAGGACGCCGAGGACGTCGCCACCTACGTGGCCAGCGTCGCCGGTGTCCCGGGGGCGAAGCCGCCGCAGCTGAAGCCGGCGGAGCTGTTCACCCAGAAGTGCGGGATCTGCCACACCCTGAAGGAGGCCGGGACCACGGCGACCACGGGCCCGGACCTCGACCAGGCGCTGGCCGGCAAGGACGCGAAGTTCATCGAGACCTCGATCACCGACCCGAACGCGGAGATCGCCCAGGGCTTCCAGCCCGGGATCATGCCTCAGGACTTCGGCCAGACCCTGACGCCTCAGGACCTCAAGGGCCTGGTCGACTACCTGCTGCAGAGCGTCGGTCAGTAGCCCGGGCCGCTGCCCGCCGCCGCCACAGCACCCCGACCACGATCCCGATCTCGAAGCCGAGCAGGATCGCGGCCGCGAGCGGGCTGACGACGAGGCTGAGCGCGAAGACCGGCACCAGCGCGAGGCCGACGCCGACGACGACGCGGAACATCGCCGTCTCGGAGGGCAGCGGGCCGAGGGAGTCGTCGTCGCTCATATCTACGGCCAACCTACCTTGGGCGCGTCATCGGCTGCCGATAGGTTTCGGGGCTCACGAGACCGCGGGCAGGGCCCGCCGAGAGGAAGGACACGTTGAAGAAAGCATTGCTCGGGATCGCCGCGGCGGCGCTGCTGGCGTTCGCGCCGGCGGTGACGGCCGGGATCAACCCGATCGGGCTCGTCTACGCGCCCCACGACTGCACGACGCCGAAGATCGAGCCGCACCGGATCACGCTCGCCTGCGGCGACAGCGGCGCCCTGCTGCGCAAGGCGCAGTGGTCTGACTGGGGCGGGGAGAAGGCCAAGGGAGAGGCGTTCCTGGCGATCAACGACTGCGACCCCAACTGCGCCGACGGCCACTTCATCACCTACGGCGTCAAGGTGAAGCTGGACAAGATCAAGGAGAAGACCTGCGGCGGGCAGCTGGTGGATCTCTACCGCCACGCCCACCTGCGCTTCATCGGCGAGGTACCGCCCCACGCGGGCAACCTCACAGACTGGAAGCTGTTCTGTAACGAGTAGACGCCGCGAGAGGCTGGCCCGCCGCGCAGAGCCCACGCGGCGGGCAGCTCTCGTGCGTACGCTCTCACCCGCCAGGGGGCGATGTCAAGGCCGCCGGGGCCTCGCCGCGGCCGCTACTGCGCCGGCGCCGGGCACTGGCCGTGGTCGCCCGTCTGCGCCGAGCCGACCGTCTGCTCCGCCGTCCCTTGCACCGGCGTTCCCCCGCCCGCCGGGGTCACGGTCACGTCGTGCTTGTACGTGCCGGTGACGCTGATCGACTCCGAGATCACCGCCGCCCCGTTCGCGTCGGTCGTCGCCGTCTTGGTGACCTGCGTGTTCCCGGGCTTCGTGATCACGTCGCTCACCGCGGCCCCCACCAGCGCCGGACTCGTGCTGATGAACGCGCACTCGTAGCTCGGCGGGTTGCCGAAGCCGTTGACGTGGAACCAGGACGGCTCGACGTCGACGGCGCTCGCCACCGTGCCGCACGGGATCAGCTTCAGGAACTTTTCGAGCTTGATGACACCCTTCCGGGACGCCTTGGCGCGCTTCTGGATGTCCCCTTCGAGTTGCTCGGAGATGCTGGACCGCAGGAAGGCGTCCTCGGTGACCGCGGCCACCTCGAGGTTGAGGTCGATCTGCTCGAGCGCGGCGTAATACTGGTAGATGTCGCAGCCGAAGAGGAAGTGGCCCTCCAGGATCTCCTTCTTCTGCTTCTGCGCCTTCTTCTCCGCCTTGCCGTACTTGGCCGGATCGAGCTCGTCGGCGTCCTCAAGGGTCTCGGTGATCGTCCGCAGCTGCGAGGTCGCGTCTTTGATGGAGCTGTCGTTATCCGAGCACGTTGCGAGGTCCTTGTCGATCTCACGGGCATCCTTGGACGCCTGCTTGAGCGCCGCCTTGCGCCGCTTGTCCATGTTGGCCTCGGCGCGCGCGTCCTCGGTGCGCAGCTTCTCCTTGATCCGAGCGGCCTCGCCGGCTTGGGCGATCAAACTGTCCAGCGTCTCGAGCTGTCCGTAGATCGTCGAGAACTTGCAGCTGCCGCCGAGAATCTCCGCGTCGAAGGCATCAGTCTTCCCGACCCTGAACAGCTTCTCCTTCAGCGCCTTCGCTTCCTTGACGGCCTTCGGGACCACCGTCGAGCCCTTTTCGACGTCCTCACCGACCTGGTCGAGGTCCTTGAGGATCTTCTGGACGCTCGGATCCAGGCCCTCGCCCGGGATCCCCCGTGCGTTGCCGGCGACCGCATCGGAGCCCGCCAGAGCCGCGATCACCAGCAGCGCCGCCGCGGCGATCAGCAGCGCCCGCCCGCGTGGTCTGGCCTCCTTGCCGTCGATCACGCCGCAACCCTCTCATCCAGGGTCGGCCGTTGTCAAGACGCCGGCTAGAGGATGTAAACGGCGGTGAAGACGATCAGCCACATGACGTCGACGAAGTGCCAGTAGATGCCGGGTACCTCGACGCCCAGGTGATCCTTGGCCTCGGGGCCGAAGTGGCCGCGCCAGCCGCGGATGTTCGCGAAGGTGAGCAGCACGAGGCCGACGAAGACGTGGGCGCCGTGGAGGCCGGTGAGGCCGTAGAAGATCGAGCCGAAGGCGCCGTCGCGACCCGAGAAGCCGATGTGGATGTACTCGTTGATCTGGATGAAGAGGAAGGTCGCGCCGAGCAGCCAGGTCATTGCCAGGCCCATCTGCATGCCGCGGCGGTTGCCTCGCTTGACGCTCTCCAGCGCCCAGTGGACGGTGAAGCTCGATGAGACCAGGATCGCCGTGTTGACCGCGGCCACCGAGACCGGCAGGTTGACCCCCTCCGGCGGCCAGGGGCCCTCGTTGGCGACCACGCGGAGGAAGAAGTACGAGGCGAAGAACGCCCCGAACAGCATGATCTCCGAGACGATGAAGAGCAGGATGCCGAGCGTCTGGCGGTCGATCCGCGAGCTCTGATGGGCCTCCGGCGGGCCGTGGTGCTCCTCGTGCTCGGGGGCCCCCGCGCCGGGGACGGGAATCGAAGCGCTTTCCATCAGACAGTCACCCCCCCGGCCTCGTAGTGCTCGATCGGCAGGTCGGTGATCTCCTTCACCCGGTCGACCAAACCCTCCTCGAGCCACTTCGACTGCTGGCCGGCGAGGGTCGAGATCAGGATCTCGTCGATCCGGTAGTGGTCGATCGCGTTCGAGATCGCCGCGAACGGCTCCGGGCTCATCGGCTGGCCGGTGGCGTCGATCTCGGCGCGGTAGAGCTCGGCGAGCGTGCGGGCCAGCCGCTCGCAGACTTCCTCGCGCCCAAGGTCGCCCGAGCGCGGGCAGACGATCGTGTAGCGGTGCGGCTTGCCGGCCGCGCGCTCCTTCAGCCGCGCGACGAGGTCCGGGCTGTTGATCGTCTGGGTGCCGACGACGAGCGTGTGGACGAGGTCCCAGCGCACCGCGTCGTCGTCGACGCGCACCGGGATGTGGGTGACCGGGACCTCGACCGTCGCCTTCGCCCACTCGACCAGGTCCTTGCGGGTGAGCCCGAAGCGGGTCTCATAGAGCGCCGAGAGCAGCACCTCGGAGGGCTGGAAGGCGCGCACGGCGTCATCGAGCGCCAGCGACGACTGCGGGTCCATGACCGCTCCCGCCGACTCGATCCCGAACGCGTCCAGCACCTGCTGGGTGACCTCGACCCGGCTCAGGGCGGCGTCGCGGACCTCGTCGCGGTCGACGATCTGGCCGACGATCGGCTGATTCTGAGGCGCGACCACGGCGACCGCATCGGCTCCCGCCTCGACCCGCTCGCGGATTGCCTGCAACAGCTTGCGGCCGCCGGCGACCTCGTTGAGGAAGGCGAGCACGGTGCCTCCCTCGCTCCAGTCGACGGCGCTGCGCGGATCGTCGATGGGGTACGCGGCGTGCTCGGCGTCGGTCACGGTCCCCCTCCGGCGGGTTCGGGCTCAGCCCCGGCGGCCGCGCCGACGGTGGCCGGCTCGTGCTCGGCAACGTCGGCCTCCTCCGGGCCCATGATCGCGTGGCGCGCGCCGGGGACGCCGAACTCGTAGGGACCGCCGACGACGCGCGGGATCTCGTCGAAGTTGAAGATCGGCGGCGGCGAGGAGACCTGCCACTCGATCGTCTTCGCCCGCCACGGGTTGGCGGTCGCCTTCGGACCCCACTTCCAGCTGACGATCATGTTGTACATGAAGACCAACTGCGCGAGGCCGAGGATGAAGGACGAGATCGAGATGATCAGGTTCCATGTCCCGAACTGCGCCGCGTAGTCGGCGACCCGGCGCGGCATCCCCTCCATCCCGATCCAGTGCATCGGTACGAAGGTGCCGAGCATGCCCGCCAGGGTGAGATAGAAGTGGACGCGCCCGAGCTTCTCGTCGTACATCCGCCCGGTCATCTTCGGGAACCAGTGGTAGATGCCGGCGAAGATCGTGAACACCGAGCCGCCGAAGAGCACGAAGTGGATGTGGGCGACGATGAAGTAGGTGTCGGAGACGTGGATGTCGATCGGCACCATGCCCAGCATCACGCCCGAGATCCCGCCGATCACGAAGGTGACGATGAAGCCGAGGCTGAACAGCATCGCTGTCGATTTCAGGTGCAACTTGCTGTCGAACAGCGTCGCCAGCCAGCTGAAGATCTTGATCCCGGTCGGGACCGCGATCAGCAGCGTGGTGATCATCATCGGCACCCGCAGCCAGCTGAACATGCCGCTGACGAACATGTGGTGCGCCCAGACCGTGTAGGAGAGGACGACGATCCCGAGCAGCGCCAGGGCCATCAGGCGGTACCCGAAGATCGGTTTGCGGGCGTGGGTGGAAATCACCTCGGAGACGATCCCGAAGCCGGGCAACATCATGATGTAGACGGCTGGGTGGGAGTAGAACCAGAAGATGTGCTGGTAGCTGAGCACGTCGCCGCCGAACGTCTCCTGGAAGAAGTTGGTGTGCAGGGCGCGGTCGAAGAGGACCATGAACTGGACGCCGGCGATGAACGGCGTCGCCGCGACGACGAGCAGCGAGGTCGACATGTTCGCCCAGACCAGCAGCGGCATGCGCCAGAAGGTCATCCCCGGCGCCCGCATGGTGATGATCGTGACCAGGAAGTTGAGCGCCGTTGCGATCGACGAGGCGCCGGCGAACTGCACCCCGAGGTTGAAGAACGACTGCCCGAGCGGCGCCCCGGTGGAGAGCGGCGCGTAGCCGGTCCAGCCGGCGTCGAAGGCGCCGCCGGGGACGATGAAGCTGGCCAGGAAGAGCAGGCCGGCCATCGGCAGCATCCAGAAAGAGAGCGCGTTGAGCCGCGGGAACGCCATGTCCGGCGCCCCGATCATCAGCGGCAGCACGTAGTTGGCGATCCCGGCGAAGACCGGGATCACGAAGACGAAGATCATCAGCGCCGCGTGGGTGGAGAAGAGGCCGTTGTAGAGGCCCGGGTCGACGATCTGGGTGCCCGGCTGGGCGAGCTCGGCGCGGATCAGCATCGCGATCAGCCCGCCGCAGAGGAAGAAGAAGAAGGTGGTGACGATGTACTGGATCCCGATCACCTTGTGATCGGTGTTGAACTTGAAGTAGTCGCGCCAGCTCTTCGCTCCGTGCTGGGAGTGGTCGTCGGGGATCGTCGGCGCCCCGATCGCCCAGCGGAACCAGTAGTCGAAGGCGCCGAGGCCGACCAGGAAGCCGAGCGGCGCGGTGATCGCGGGCACGATCAGGTGCGGGTAACCGGTCGGCTCGGTCTGGAAGATCTCCAGCCCCGAGATCGCGCGCAGGGCGACGACCAGGCCGAAGCCGAAGCCGAAGCCGAGCACGAAACCGAGCCCCGCCCGGATCAACCCTGGTCTCTTGATCGCCGCTACCACCGCGCTACCTCCGTAAGCCTATGGCCCGCCCGGCGAGGCCGCCGCCCCGCTCGCGGATGGAGTTTGTGCCTGCGCCTGCTCGTTGAGCCACGCGTCGAAGTCCGCCTGCGACTCGACGACGACCGTGGCCCGCATCGTCGAATGGCCGGTGCCGCAGAGCTCGGTGCAGATGAGGCTGAACGTCCCCTCCTCGTTGGGGGTGACGACGAAGGTGTTGTCGACACCCTCGCCCGAGGGATCCTGCGCCGGGACGGCGTCGCGCTTGATCCGCCACTCCGGGACCCAGAACGAGTGCAGGACATCGAGCGCGGTCAGCGAGACGGCGAGCTGGCGGTCGACCGGGACGTGGAGCTCGTGGGTCGTGACCGGGGTCGCGCTGGCGCCCGTGCCGACCATCTTCTCCGGGTACGAGAAGGTCCACTCGAACTGCTGCGCGGTCACGTTCAGCGGCATCGCGTCGGCCGCTTGGCTTTCGATGTCGTCGAGGACGACCCAGCTGTAGCCGGCGCCGAAGAGGACGATGATCGTCGGGATCACGGTCCAGGCGATCTCGAGCCTGGTGTTGCCGTGGATCGGCTTGCCGTCGCCCTCGTCGCCCGGCTTGACCCGGAACTTCCAGATCGCGTAGGTGAACATCACGATCACGATCGCGAAGACCACGCACGAGAGCACGATCATGACGTCGAAGAGGGTGTCGATCGGGCCGGCCTGCGTCGAGCCCGCGTCGCCGAACCAGTTGAACTGCAGCAGCACGACGGACGAGACGGCGGCGACGACGAGCATCGCGGCGACGAGCCGAACATAGGTCACCCGGGTCACTGCGGGGCGATTCTATTGATCGCGGCGACGGCGCCGGTCGGCGGCGGGAGAGCTTGTTTCAACCGCCTCAATCGAGCACGGGCAGCGGCAGGCCGTCGAGCTCACTCGCGCTCGCCGCGAGCACCCCGCGGGCGACCCCCTCCCAGCTCCAGAGGCGGTGGACGGTGGCCCGCAGGGCGTCGCCGGTGGCGGCCCGGAGAGCCGGTTCGAGGCCCAGCCACCGGTTCAGATGGGCGGCGATCGCCTCCATGGCCCCGTCACCGAGCTCGAACGACACCAGCCCGCGGGCGGCCTCGGGCAGCTCCGCAGCCAGCGCCTCGCTGACCTCGAGCGCGCCCGAGTGGGCGGCCGAGACGGGCAGCGCGCCGGCCGCCGCGGCCTCGGCGGCGACCATCCCGAACGCCTCCGGGAAGGTGCTCGGGAAGACGAGCGCGTCCGACGCCGCGACGGGGACCGCGACCTCGTCGTGCTCGAGCCGCCCGGCGAAGCGCACCGAGGCCGCCGCGGCACTCGCGGATTGCTCGTAGTCCGCCGGGAGGTGGTCGAGAAAGGCATTGAGGATGCGGAGCGGCGCGTCCTCGGCACCCTCCAGGCCGCGGCCCTTGGCCGCGAGGTCGCGAAGCGGCCCGAGGGTCCCGGCGGCGAAGCCCTCGACGACCGCGCGAAGCGCGGCATCGCCAGCCCCGAACCCGACGATCAGCAGCCGCGCATCGGGGTGGTCGCGATGCACCAGCGGCCAGGCTGCCAGCAGCAGGTCGACGCCCTTGGAGACGATCAGCTTGCCGACGAAGATCACGTGGGGGCGAGTGCCCTCCGCGTACCACTCGAGAGCGTCAGCAGCAGCAAGGGGGTCGCGGTCCCAGGAGCTCGCGGCCGCCTGTGGCGGGTTTGTACCGCTATCCGGAACAAACCCGCCACAGCCCCGGAGGCCCGCGGCGAGCTCCCCTACCTGCCCCTTCCACTCCTCGACCGCCATCGGGCGAAACAGATCGGTGTCCACCCCAGGCGGCCCCAGCCGCACCTTCGCGTTCGTCTCCGGATCATCCACGGCCAACCGCAGCCGCTGCGCGATATGCCCGGAGCCGACCAGGATCCCGTTGGCGCCGGCGACCGCCTCCTCGGCGAAGGGGCGGAAGCGGTCGAGGTCGGGGAGGATCGTGTAGGAGAGGTCCGAGCCGTGGACCTTGAGCGCGTACCGGAGCCCGGCGCGGGCGAGGATCACCGGCGCCATGATCAGGTGGTTGGCGAGCGCCGCGTCGACGCCGCCCAGCGAGCCGACCAGGTTGGCGACGGCGCTGACGTTGAGCTCCAGGTAGCGGTCGAGCTCGGCGTCGGTGAGCTCGCCGAAGGTCTTCACCTCGAAGCCCTCGTAGGTGTCGCGGACGAAGACCGGCAGCAGGCCGCCGATCTCGGGGTTGTGGATCGTCACCGAGCCCGGCGTCCCCGCGCCCAGGTCCGGCGCCTCGCGGTCCTGGCAGACGAGATGGACCTCGTGCCCGAGCAGGGCCAGGGCGCGAGCGAGGCTGGCGTTGTAGACATTGGAGCCGGTCCCGCGCAGCAGCCAGCCGTGGAAGATCAGGACGCGCACCGCCGGGAGCCTACGTATACATTTCCCCGCGATGCAGAACCCCCGCCAGATCTATCGCCTCCGCGCCCGGGCCTCGGGCCGCGAGGCATTGGCCCCGGCGGAGCCGGGCGGCGTCTACATCGATCGCGAGACGGGCGAGGAGATGGAGCCGGTTACCCGGGTCCTGCCGCTCGCGCCCTCGGCCTCGGCGCTGCTGCGAACGCCCGACAACCTGCGCGCCTGCCGCCGGTGCGACCAGCTGATCGGCGTCGACGTCAGCGACTGCCCGTACTGCGGCCTGCGCCAGCCCCCGCTCGGCTGAGCCTGGCTGCGTCATCGGTCGCTCGTGTGCGGCGCACACGTCGCTCCCTGCTTCCTTGCCAGGCTGGGCCGCGTCTTAGCGGGGCACGTAGTAGCCCCAGTACAGGAGCCGTGCGGTCTTGTAGTCGCAACCGAAGGAGCGCTCGGAGCCGACCCGCTGCTGCGGCTTGCCGTTCTTGATGTTGTCGGTCCCCGAGCACTGGCCGTCGACGCGGCTCGAGCGCCAGACGTTGGTCGGGCCGGTGAGGTTGACGGCGAACGACGGTGCCCAGGTCGGGATCGTCAGCGCCAGGAACTCGCCCTTGCGGATCTTGATCGGGTCGGTGAGCGTGAACGTCTGCCTGGTGCCGAGCACGCTGCCCAGCCCGACGACCGGGCTCTGGGCCTTGAGCTTGTAGTTGCGCTCGTCCTTGCGCTTCAGGACCGAGATCCGCGCGGTCGGGATCATCCCGAACTGATTCGACTGGTAGAAGTCGGCGAAGAAGTCGTGCTGGGACTTGTTGGGGTCCGAGAGTCCGAGCGCCCAGCCGACGATCCAGGCGTCGGTGCGGGCCTTGAACGGGGCCCGGGTGCCGTCGGCGATCACCTGGAAGCCGGTGACGCTGCCGACCGCCTCGCAGGGCGTCTTCGGGCACGACGGCGGCGGAGTGTGGGTCGTCTTGCCCAGCGTTCTCGCGGCCGTCGCCCCCGCGCTGCCGGTGCCCGCCGTGAGCACGCAGAGCGCCCCGAGCAGGGCGGCGAGGACGAGAGAGCGTGTTCTATGGCCTGGCATGTTCTCGGTGAAACACCCGCACGGTGACCGGGTTTCGGTCTCCGAGCGCCCCGTAGCTTAGGCCGCATGGCGCTCGGCGGTAGATTCCCCCGCCGTGCCTGCAATCGAGGTAACAGGACTCGAGCGCGAGTTCTCCGGGGGCATCAAGGCCGTCGACGGGGTGGATCTGCAGGTCGCCGAGGGCGAGATCTACGCCTTCCTGGGGCCGAACGGCGCCGGCAAGACGACGACGGTGCGGATGCTCACCACGCTGCTGCGGCCGACCGGCGGCAGCGCCAGGGTCGCCGGCCACGACGTCGTCACCGAGGCCGCGGACGTCCGCCGCTCGATCGGTGTCGCGCTCCAGGAGGCGGCGCTCGACCCGCTGATGACCGGGCGCGAGCTGATCCAGCTGCAGGCCACCCTGCACGGGATCATCGGCCGCGAGGCCGTGACGCGCGGCGATGCGCTGATCGACCGCGTCGGGCTGACGCAGGCCGCCAACCGCCGCGTCGGCACCTACTCGGGCGGCATGCGCCGGCGCCTCGACCTCGCCTCGGCGCTCGTCCACGAGCCCAAGGTGCTGTTCCTCGACGAGCCGACCACCGGCCTCGACCCGGTCAGCCGCAAGGCGATCTGGGAGGAGGTGGCGGCCCTCAACGCCGAGGGCGCGACGGTCTTCCTCACCACTCAGTACCTGGAGGAGGCCGACCAGCTCGCCAACCGCGTGGGGATCATCCGCGGCGGGCGGATCGTCGCCGAGGGCACGCCGGCCGCGCTCAAGGCCGAGGTCGGCAAGCCGCATCTGGAGCTCGGGATCCTCGACGGAGGCGGCGAGCGGGCGAAGGAGGTCTCCGCGGAGTTCGGCAGGCTGCTGCCGGAGAAGGACGGCAAGCTGCTGGTCGAGCTCGCCGGCGGCGCCAACGACGTCGCCAAGGTCGTCCGCGCCCTCGACGACGCCGGGGTCATGTTCGAGTCCCTCGAGCTGGTCGAGCCGACCCTCGACGACGTCTTCGTCGCCAAGACCGGCGAGCACCTGGAGGGCGACACGGAAGGGGCAGACCCCGAGTGAACGCGCTCCTGACCAACGCCCGCGTGATCGGCGCGCTCGGCGCGCGCTCGGTCAAGCAGACCTTCCGCCGCCCTCAGCTGGTCGCGCCGATCGTCGTCTTCCCCACCCTGCTGCTTGCCGTCCAGACCGGTGGCGCCGGGCGGGCGGTCGATCTCCCCGGCTTCCCGCAGGTCGACAACTTCCTCAGCTTCATGCTCGCCGGGGCGATGCTGCAGTCCTGTCTGCTGGCCGGCAACACCGGCGGGATCGCGCTCGCCGTCGACCTTGAGATGGGCTTTACCGACCGGCTCTTCGCGGCCCCGATCTCGCGCTACTCGATCGTCCTCGGCCGGCTCGCCGGGACGGCGGCGCTCGGAGCCGCGGCGGCGCTCTGGTTCATCGCCATCGGGCTGATCTTCGGCGCCTCGTTCGAGCTCGGCGTGCCCGGCATGCTGCTGATGATCGTCCTGTCCTCGCTCGCGGCCGTCGTCTTCGGCGGGATCAGCGCCTCGATCGCGCTCTACACCGGCACCGCCTCCGTCGTCCAGGGGCTGTTCCCGCTGATCTTCGTCGTCCTCTTCCTCTCCAGCGCCTTCTTTCCCACCAACCTGCTCCTCGAGCCGGCCGCGTCGGTCGCGGAGTACAACCCGCTCTCGTTCATCGTCGAGGGGATCCGCGAGCCGGTGATCGGCTCGCTCAGCTTCGAGACGGTGGCCAAGGCGTTCGGGGCGATCGCGCTCGTCGGGGCGATCTCCTTCGGGCTCAGCGCGGTCGCCCTGCGGCGCAGGCTGAGGGCAGGCTGATGGGGCTGACCGCGAACCTCGCTTTCAACCTGGCGACGGTGCGGGCGCTGATCCGCCGCTCCCGCAACGAGATCATCCGCGTCCCCGGGGCGGCGATCCCGGGAGTGCTGGCGCCGACGATCTTCTTCCTCGGCCTGACCGCGGTGTTCGGCAGCCTCACCCTGCTGCCCGGGTTCGACACCCACAGCTACCAGAGCTTCATCATCCCGGTCAGCCTGCTGCAGGGGGCCGGCTTCACGGGCGCCGCCACCGGGGTCAACCTCGCCCGCGACATCGAGCAGGGCTGGTTCGACCGTCTGCTCGCCTCCCCCGCTCCGCGCCCGGCGCTGCTCGCCGGCCTCGTCCTCTCCGCCAGCTTCCGGTCGCTGATCCCGGCGACGGTGCTGCTGACCGTGGGCTTCGCGATCGGGGTGGAGTGGCCCGGGCTCGGCGGGCTCGCCCTGGCGCTCGTCTGCGTCATGGTGACGGGCACGATCGCCGCCTGCTGGGGGGTGACCCTGGCGTTGCGCTACCGGACCCAGAGCGCGGCGCCGCTGATGCAAGCCGGGATGTTCGTCCTCGTCCTCTTCACCACCGCCTACGCCCCGATCGACCTCCTGCAGGGCTGGCTGGCCGACGTGGCGCGGATCAACCCCCTGACCCAGGTCGTCGACGCGGCGCGCCAGGGGTTCGTCGGCGACCAGATCACCTGGGCCGGGACCTGGCCGGCGATCGCGGCGCTCGCCGGCCTGCTGGCGGTCCTCAGCTTCTTCGCCCTGCGCGGCATGGAGCGCTTCTCGGCCTAGTTTCCGATGAGCGACCTGAGCGAGCTCTGCCGCGGCGTCCTCGCCGCCAGCCACGCCGAGGGCGAGCGACGCGGGGTTCGCTACTCCTACACCCGCCCCAGCCCGAGCCGCTATCCCTGGCAGTGGTACTGGGACTCGTGCTTCGCGGCGATCGTCTGGCGGCGCTTCGACGCCGAGCGGCCGCGCCAGGAGCTCGAGAGCCTGCTCAACGCGATGCGCCCGGACGGCTTCATCGGCCACGTCGTCTTCTGGGACGAGCCGCTGAGCTTCAGGCGCCTCATCTACTACAACGTCACCTCGCGGCACGCCGAGATGACCGGGACGATCCAGCCGCCGCTGCTGGCCTGGGCCTGGCGGATCGCCGTCGGCGACCCGGCGGCCGAGCCGCGGATCGCCACCCACCACGAATGGCTGCGGGCGAACCGTGACCTCGAGGGCGACGGCCTGCTCTGGCTCGTGCAGCCCGACGAGTCGGGTCTCGACTCCTCGCCCAAGTTCGATCCCGTCTGGGGCCGCCTGCGCCACGGCGGCTACGGGTTCCCTCTGCTGGTCGCGCGCAACCGCCACCTCGGCTGGGACGCGC
Organism: Solirubrobacterales bacterium; assembly: GCA_033856255.1. GTDB lineage: Bacteria > Actinomycetota > Thermoleophilia > Solirubrobacterales > 70-9 > WHSW01. The sequence goes on from JAWVFH010000008.1 coordinate 47,086, forward strand.
GCCGGATCCGCGACCGTGGCTGGCCGGTGCTCTGCGAGGTGATGACCAACGTCCTCTGGGGGCTGTCGCGGATCTCGGCCGGCGAGCCCTCGATCACCCCGGCGCTGGTCGACCGGCTCTGGGATGAGGACAGCGGCCTGTTCCTCGACGAGGTCCAGCCGGGCGGTGCACGCCCCGCGGTCTCGACCTGGGCGGCGCTCGCGCCGCTGGCGCTGCCGGACCTGCCGGAGGAGATCGGCCGGCGGCTGGTCGAAGAGCACCTGCTCGACCCGGCCCGCTACTGGCTCACCTATCCCCCGCCCTCGGTCTCGGCGGCAGAACCGACCTTCGAGCCCAACCGCGGCCCGGGCTGGAAGCTGCGCTACTGGCGCGGGCCGACCTGGGTCAACGCCGCCTGGCTGCTGTGGCTCGGGCTGCGCCGGCTCGGCTACGAGGCCGAGGCCGCCGAGATGGCCTCGCGCCTCAGCGGGCTCGTCCTCCGCGAGGGCCTGCGCGAGTACTACGACCCGAACACCGGCGAGGGCCTCGGCGCCCGCGAGTTCGCCTGGACCAGCCTCATCTTGGAGATGGCCGACCCTGACTTCGCCAAGCCCGACCCTCGCTGAGACCCAGCACGCCCGGAGCCGAAGGCGAGGACGTGGCGGGAGTTACTTGTAGCGGTACGTGATCCGGCCGCGGTCGAGGTCGTACGGGGAGAGCTCGATCTTCACCCGGTCGCCGGGGAGGATGCGGATGTAGTGGCGCCGCATCTTGCCGCTGATGTGCCCGAGGACCTCGTGGTCGTTGTCGAGCTTGACCTTGAACATCGTGTTGGGCAGGGCCTCGGTGACCTCGCCCTCCAACTCGATCTTCTCTTCTTTACCCATTCGCCCGGGCAGGGTAGCGACTACTTGCCCTCGAACTTGGCTTTCCCAGGCCCTTCTGCAAGGAACGACCGCACCGCGTTCTGCAGGTCCTCGGTCGCGAACAGCCCCGCGAACTGCTCCGGGGTGACCTCGTCGGCGTGCTCGATGCCGCCGTCGGAGACCGCTCTCACGATCCGCTTTGTCGCCGCGTGCGCCCTCGTCGGCCCGCTCGCCAGTTGCTCGGCGAAACGCATGCCCTTCTCGTGCACGGTGCCGTCGGGAACGACGCGGTTGATCACTCCCCAGCGTTCCAGGACCTCGGCGTCGTAGAGGCCGCGGGTCATCACGAACTCGCGGGCGCGCGCCGGGCCGGCGCGGTCGGCCATCCGCTGCGTGCCGCCGGCTCCGGGGGTCAGCCCGACGACGGCCTCGACGAGCCCGAACTTCGACGACTCCTCGGCCCAGAACAGGTCGCAGCCGAGCGCGATCTCGAGCCCGGCGGTGAGGCAGAGCCCGTGGACGAGCGCCAGGGTCGGGATCGGCAGCGCCTCCAGCCGCTGGACGCCTTCGATCAGCGGGCCGGCCATTCCGCTGGCCGCCTCGGGCGAGTCCGCGTCGACGATCCGCTGGAAGCCGTTGACGTCGACGCCGCCGCTGAAGATCTCGCCCTCGGCGCACCAGACCAGGGCGCGGGCGTCCGAGGCCTCGACCTGGTCGAGGCAGTCCATCAGCTCGTTGAAGGCGTTGTCGGTGAACAGGTTCAGCGGCGGGTTCGAGAGCACGACCTTCGCCACCGCCCCCTCGCGCTCGAGGTTGATCGTCGGCTCTGCCATCTAGTCGTCTCCTCTGATCTTGCCCGCGATGCGGGCGATCTCGTCCATGTCTCCCCCGCGCGGAATCACCGGCAGCTTCATCGGATCGTCCTGATAGCGCGGGATCACGTGCAGGTGGAAGTGAAAGACGGTCTGCCAGGCGGCGGCGCCGCAGGCGTTGAGGATGTTGAACCCGGCGGGCTCCAGCGCCTCCTTCATCCGCTGCGTCAGCCGCCGCGCCGCGAGCATCGTCCGCTCGAGGTCGGCGTCGGAGATCTCGATCAGGTCGGCCGAGTGGGTCCGCGGGACCACGAGGGCGTGGCCGGGCGTGAACGGGTTGATGTCCATGAACGACACCGTGTGCTCGTCTGAATCGACGATCTGGGCCGGCGCGTCGCCGGCGACGATGCCGCAGAAGATGCAGTCGTCAGCCACCGGCGCGGAGGCTATTCGAGGCGAGCCGGATCGCGTCGCCGGCCGTCTCGACCTCGCCCGCGAAGACCGCCGCCCTGATCTCGCCCAGCAGCCGGCCGAGCTCGGGCCCCGGCTCGATCCCGACCGCCTCGGCGAGCTCGTCGCCCGCGATCGGTGGCCGCGGCGGCCCGTCGCGGTGCCAGGCGAGGGCCTCCGGCAGCACCTCGCGGGCGAGCTCAAGGTGGGCCTCGATCATCTCCGGGCTCGCGGTCGGGCCCGTCCCCCGGGCCGCCAGCCGGTCGGCGATCGTCAGCACGGTGACATCGGCGGCGACCGGCTCGGTCAGCTTCAGGTAGTCGTAGAGCCGGCGGCGCGAGAGCGGCCGCTGACTGGTCATGAAGCCCAGGTGCAGGTGGTGGAGCGTCAGCGCCTCCAGGTGGCGCGACAGCCGCCGGCTCGCCTTCAGCCGCGCGCAGGCCTCACGCACGACGACGGCGCCCTCGCGGTCGTGGCCGATGAACGAGACGAACCCGCCCTCGTGCTCGACGCGCGTCGCGGGCTTGCCCGAGTCGTGCAGGACGGCGCCGAAGCGCAGCGCGTCGCCGCGGCTGAGCTCGTCGGCGAGCGGCTCGGCGAGCAGCTCCCGGAGGCCGTCAGCGGACTCGCCCGCGTAGCGGTCGAGGTCGCGCTCGACCTCGAGCAGGTTGGCGAGCACCTCGAGCGTGTGGCCGTGGACGTCGAGGTGGTGATTCGGGTTCTGGCCGACGCCCCGGAGCGCGTCGAGCTCCGGCAGCACGGCGGCGGTGGCGCCGAGCCGGTCGAGCAGCTCGAGCCCGCGCAGGGGGTCGCGGCCGGCGATCAGCAGACGGAGCTCGGCGAGCTGGCGCTCGCCGGCCGGCTCGCCCGCCCGGTCGGCGATCGCCTCGGCGAGGGTGACGAGCTGCGGGTCCAGCTCGAAGCCGAGCTCGGCGCCGAGCCGAGCCGCGCGCAGGATCCGCAGCGGGTCGTCGGCCAGGCTGCGGTCCGAGACCGCCCGCAGGACGCCCGCCTCGAGGTCCGCACGGCCGCCGAACGGGTCGATCGGATCGGCGGCCGGGTCGGCGAGCTCGACCGCGATCGCGTTGACGGTGAAGTCGCGCTGGCCGAGGTCGGCGGCGATCGTCTCGCCGCGCAGGGCGCTGACGTCGGCATGCCAGGAGCGGTCGCCGGCCAGCGCCCGCCAGGTCGCGAACTCGGCCGAGAGCTCGAACGCGGGCCCCCCGGCCTGGGACGCGATCCGGCGCGCGGCGCCCGCCGGGTCGGCGCCGACCGCGAGGTCGAGGTCGACCACGGGGCGGTCGGCGAGCGCATCGCGGACGGCGCCGCCGACGATCCACGCGTCACCGGCGCCGGCCAGGGCGGTGCGTGCGGTGGCGGCGGCGGGCGCCGCCACGAGCGGCTCCCCGATGCCGGCCATCATCGTGCTCCGGCGAGCTCGCGCGGCACGCGCGCCGAGATCCCGCAGGTGATCTCGTAGTTGATCGTCTCCAGCGCCCGCGCCTGGTCCTCGGCGAGGATCCGCTCGTCGCCCTGGGCCCCGATCAGGACCGCCTCCGCTCCCGGCGCGACCTCGGTCCCGGGCCCGAGATCGATCGTGATGTTGTCCATCGAGACGGTGCCGACGAGCGGGTAGCGGCGGCCGCCGACCAGCACCTCGGCGTTGTTGGAGAGCCCGCGGCGAACGCCGTCGCCGTAGCCGATCGGCAGCACGCCGACGTCCGTCGCCTCGGTCGCCGACCAGGTGCGGCCGTAGCCGGCGCTGTCGCCGGCCTCGAAGCGCTTCACGTCGGCGACGTAGGAGCGCAGCTCGAGCGCCGGCTCGAGTTGCTGCTCGGCCGGGTCGCGGCCGAAGGGATCGAGGCCGTAGACGGCGACCCCGCAGCGGACCATGTCGAGGTGAGAATCCGGCGAGCGCAGCGTCGCCGCGCTGTTGGCGGCATGCAGGAGCAAGCCGCCGAGCTCCTCGCGCAGCGGCAGGGCCAGCGCCAGGAAGCGTTCGAGCTGCTCGTCGAGGAACCCCGGGTCGTCCTCGTCGGCGGTCGCGAAATGGGTCCAGAGAGCGACCAGGTCGAGGTCGGGGGAGGCGGCCGCGGCGCGGGCGAGCTCCGCCACCTCGCCGGCGTCCCGGCCGCCGAGCCGGCCCATGCCGCTGTCGTACTTGACGTGGACCTGGGGGCGGATCCCGAGCTCGCGGCCACGGGCGGCGACCAGTTCGAGGAAGCCTCGTCGCCAGACCGCGAGGTCTGCCCCGGCGCTGAGCGCGTGGTCGAGCTCGATCGGCGTCATCGCCCCCAGGACGAGGATCCGCGACCGCTCGGCGAGCTCGGCGCGCAGCTCGGCCGCCTCGGCCGCGGCGGCCACGGCAAGCCAGGTGGCGCCGCCCGCGAGCGCCGCGGCCGCGCAGGGGACCGCGCCATGCCCGTAACCGTCGGCCTTGACCACGGCGCAGAGCGCCGTCCCGCCGGAGAGCTCGGATGCGAGGCGGCGGCAGTTGCGCTCGACCGCGCGGGTGTCGATCACCGCGACCGCTCTCAAGGTTCCCGCCCCTCGTCCCTGGTCAGCCCTGCCGGGATCGCCTCGATCACGTCGCCGGCGATCACCGATTCGGCCGCCCCGACCCGCGCCGCGGCGACCCGGCCGGCGCGGGTGTGGGCGTGCACCGCGGCCGCCGCCGCGGTGCGGGCGTCGAGGCCGCGCGCGATCAGCGCCGCCGTCATGCCGCTGAGCACGTCCCCCGTGCCGGCCGTCGCCAGCGCCGGGCTGGAGAGGCCGTTGACGATCGCGCCCTCCCCCGGCGCGGCGACGATCGAGTCGTCGCCCTTGAGCACGACCACGGCGGCGGCGCGCGCGGCAGCCTCGCGGGCGCTGCTCAGCCTGTGTGCGCCGATCTCGGCCGATTCGGTGTCGAGCAGGCGCCCAAGCTCGCCGGCGTGCGGCGTGAGCACCGTCGGGCCGGCGCGACCCGCGAGCAGCTCGAGCCGCCCGGCGAGCGCGTTGAGGCCGTCGGCGTCGAGCACCAGCGGGGCCTCGATCCTGGCGACGAGCTCGCGAGTCAGTTCGGCGGCGGCCTCGCTTCGCCCGAGGCCCGGACCGAGGACGACGGCGGCCCGCCGCTCCGCCGCGCTCAGGATCGGCTCGAGCGCCTCCGGCCCGAGGGCGCCGTCCGCGCCCGGGCAGCCGATCGACATCTCCTCGGTGAGCTTGGTCTCGAAGATCGGCTCCAGCTCCGCGGGCACGGCGACGGTCACGTAGCCGGCGCCGGCTCGGGCCGCGGCCGATGCCGCCAGACAGACCGAGCCGGTGAACCCGCGCGAGCCGCCGACGACCAGCACCGTGCCGGAGCTGAACTTGGTCGAGTCGGCGCCCCGGAGAACGAGCAGCTCGAGCACCGAGGGATGGATCAGGCCACCCGGAGCGGCCGACGGGGCCCCGTCGGGGATCCCGATCGGCGCCACCCGCAGCTTGCCGGTGCGGCGCTTGCCGGGCGCCACCCAGTGGCCGAGCTTGGCGGCGTGGAAGCTGACCGTGATCGTCGCCTCCACGGCCGGCCCCGCCACCTCGCCGGTCGAGGCGTCGACGCCGGAGGCGATGTCGGCGGCCACGACCGGCGACCCGCAGCCGTTGATCGCCGCGATCGCCGCCGCGGCCGGGTCTCGCGCCGCACCGGAGAAGCCGGTGCCGAAGATCGCGTCGACGACGACGCCCGAACCGTCGAGCGCGGCCGGATCGAACTCGCCCACGGTGCCGTCGAAGCGCTCGAGGTTCGCCTTCGCGTCCGCCGAGAGCTCGCCGGGCGGCGAGAGCAGCAGCACCTCGACCTCGTGCCCGGCGCCCGCCAGGTGCCGCGCGGCGACGAGGCCGTCGCCGCCGTTGTTGCCCTTGCCGCAGACGACCCGAGCCGGCCCCGGACCGGCGAGCTGCTCCGCCGCCTCCGCGACCGCGCGTCCCGCGGCCTCCATCAGCTCCAGCGACGGCACCGCGCGCTCCTCGATCGCCCAGGCGTCGACCGCCCGCATCGTCTCCGCGTCATGAAGCGGCTCAAGCCAGCTCTCCATGCGGCGCAGGGTACTCGCGCTACTGGGCGGGGCGGTCGGCCCGCACGACCGCGGCCGCCAGCTCGCGCGAGTGGGTGAGCGAGACCGAGAGCTCGACCCCTTCGCGGGCGGCGAGCTCGGCCGCCTCGCCGTGCAGGCGCAGGCGCGGCGGCTCGTCTCCCCCGCCCTCGACCTCGACCTCGTGCAACCGCAGCCCGCCGAGGCCGAGCGCCTTCAGCGCCGCCTCCTTGGCTGCGAAACGGGCGGCGAGGTGGCGGCCAGGGCGAGCCTTGCCGCGTGCCTGCTCGAGCTCCCCGGCGCTGAACACGCGCTCGGCGAGCCGGGGGCGGCGCTCGATCGCGCGCTCGAGGCGCTCGATCTCGATCAGGTCGATGCCGATCCCGGGCACCGCGCTCACGTTACCCGCCGGCGAGCGAGACAGTGAAGCGGCTCAGCACCAGGTCGCCGTCGACCCGGCTGCCGGCGACCAGCGACGAGAACGCGCCGAGGTACGGACGCAGGGCGTTGTAGTCGATGCCACCGTCCGAGCCCAGCTCCGCGACCCGGAAGAAGGCCGGCAGCTCGAGATAGAGGCCGGGCGGGAAATCGCTCCCGAGCGCCGCCGTCGCCGCCTGAAATCCCGCGTCGTCGCCCAGCTTCTGGCTCGGCTCGAGCGCCGCGGCGGCCGTCGTCCCCTCCACCGCGACCACCGTGTCGCCGAATACCCCCGCCTCGAGCTCACCGCCGGGCCCGGGGCGATCGATCGAGAAGCCGTGGTCGGCGCCCGCGGGTGCTCCGCTCGAGCGCAACCCCGAAGCCCGCTCGACCAGCCCCTGCAACGCCTCGAGCAGCGGGCGCGGCGCCTGTGGACCGTCCGCCTCGGCGATCAGGCCGGCGCTGAATTGCGATCGCGTCGTGCCGCTGACGAACGCTCGCGCGTCGCCGATCCAGCCGAGCACGTCGTCACCGAGGTCGAGGCCGGTCGCGGCCCTGACCCGGCGCTCGATCATGCCGGCGCCCGGTAGGCCGCTGCCGGAGAGCTGATCGAGGGCGTGGGCGAGCGCGTTGCCGAGCTCAGGAACGGCGACCGCAAACCAGGAGCCGGCCGGCAGGTCCGCGAGCAACGCGGGATCGGCGCCCAGCAGCGCGTTGGTGTCGAGCATCGCGGCGAGGTCCAGGCTGGCCGCGCCGGGACTCGCCGTGAACGTGGCGGCGATCGGCTTGGAGAGCAGCCCCTCGAGCACCGGGCTGAGCATCCGGGCCTGTGCGGGGTCGACGCCCTCGGAGGCGAGCGCCGCCTCGATCGCCGCGGCGGGCTCGAGGAAGACCGAGGCCAGGGGGTCGGCGGGAAGCGCGTCGGCGCGCTCGCCGAACTCGGCGCTCTCGGCCAGCGACTCGCCCCGCGACGCGTCGACGGCGACCATGAACGCCGTCTCGGTCCCGACCACCAGCGCGTGGTCATCGATCACGCCTACGGCGGTCCCGTCGGCGGCGAGGTAGTAGTCGGCCCCCTCGTAGCTGCGCTGCTCGGCCGAGCCCGGACCCTGGTCGTTGATCTCCTGGACGAACTCCCGCGCCGCGTCGGAGTCGTCGACCTCGACCATCGCCGCCATCTCCGGCGAGGCCCCGGCGCCCCCCGTGTTCTCGAACGAGCTGACGAAGAACGCCGCCCGGTCGCCGAGCCAGGGTTCGACGTCGTCGGCGTAGGTGGCCTGCAGGTGATGGTCGGCGAAGAAGGCGTCCAGCTGTGCGGTGACCGCCGCTCCCGGGTCAGGGACGCCCGCGACCCGCTCGGCGAACGAATCGATCGCCGCCGCCTGGTCGTCGCCGGGCCGGATCGCGAACTCGGCGAACAGCGGCGCGTCGGGCGGCACGAGCGTCGCCAGCCCGTCCGCTCCGGCCCCGTCGCCACCCCCGCAGCCGCCCACGAGGGCGCCCGCCGCAAGGACGAGCGCGCAGGCAGTCTGGCCGAGCCCTCCGCGCAAGCGGGGCATCCTAGATGCTCAGCATCTACTCAACCGTGACGGTCTTCGCGAGGTTCCGCGGCTGGTCGACGTTGAGGCCCTTTTCCTGGGCGACGTAGTACGCGAACAGCTGCAACGGGATCACCGCCAGGATCGGCTGCAGGATCCAGTCGGTGCGCGGCACGTAGATGGTCGCGTCGGCGGCGTCCTCGACACCCTCGCTCCCCTCGGTCGCGATCGCGATCACGTCGGCCCCGCGGGCACGAACCTCGGCGACGTTGGAGAGCACCTTCTCGAGCACCGGGCTCTCGGTGGCCACCACGACGACGGGTGTCTCCTCGCCAAGCAGGGCGATCGGCCCGTGCTTCATCTCACCGGCGGCGTAGGCATCGGTGGGGATGTAGGAGATCTCCTTCAGCTTCAGCGCTCCCTCGAGGCACACCGGGAGGCCGATGTTGCGGCCGAGGTAGAGAAAGAAGCCGTGATCGCTCTGCTCGCGGGCGATCCGCTGCACCGGCTCGGCCACCGCGACCAGCGTCTCCTGGATCCGGCTCGGCAGGTGCTTGAGCTCCGCGATCAGCTCCGCGATCCGCTCGCCCGTCAGCGCGCCGCGCGCCTGCGCCAGCCAGAGCCCGATCAGGTACATCATCGCCACCTGCGAGGTGAAGGTCTTGGTCGCGGCGACGCCGACCTCGAGGCCGGCGCGGGTGAGCAGGACGGCGTCGGCGTCGCGGGTCGCCTGACTGCCCATGATGTTCGTCACCGCGATAACCGTCGCGCCGCGCTCGCGTGCGAGCCGCATCGCCGCCAGCGTGTCCGCCGTCTCCCCCGACTGGGTGATCCCGATCACGAGGTCGTCCGAGGAGACGACCGGGTTGCGGTACCGGTACTCGGAGGCGATCTCCATCTCGACCGGCACCCGCGCCCATTGCTCGATCGCGTAGCGCCCGACGAGCCCGGCGTGATAGCTGGTCCCGCAGGCGACGATGACGATTCGCCGGATCCCGGCGACGAACTCATCCGTGAAGCCGAGCTCGCTGAGATCGACCGCGTCGAGCGAGGGCAGCCGGTCGGTGATCGTCTCGGCCACCGCGTCGGCCTGCTCGTAGATCTCCTTCAGCATGAAGGTCTCGTAGCCGCCCTTTTCGGCAGCGTCCTCGTCCCAGGTGACCGCGAACGGGTCGCGCTCGATGGCCTTGCCCTCCGCGTCGATGATCCGCGCCCCGCCGGCGTCGACGGTCACGATCTCGCCGTTCTTGAGGCCCAGCGCGGTCCGGGTCTGGGCGAGAAAGGCCGGGATTGCCGAAGCGACGAAGGTCTCCGTCTCGCCAAGCCCCACGATCAGCGGGCACTCCTGGCGCGCGGCGACGAGCTCGCCGGCGTGTTCCCGGTGCATCGCCACGAACGCGTAGTGGCCGCGCATCTCGGCGAAGGTCGCGCGCACCGCCTCCGTGAGGTCGCCGTCGTAGTGCTTCTCGATCAGGTGGGCGACGATCTCCGCATCGGTCTCCGAGGTGAAGGCGTGCCCGTCGTCGGTCAGATCGCGGCGCAGCTCGGCGTGGTTCTCGACGATCCCGTTGAGGACGATGTGGACGTCGCCGGCGCAGTCGCCGTGTGGATGCGCGTTCTCCTCGGTGACGCGGCCGTGCGTCGCCCAGCGCGTGTGCCCGAGGCCGATCGTGGCCGGCGGCGCGGCGATCGCGACGGCGCCCGAGGAGACCGTCTGCTCGGCCGAGAGGCCGACGGCCGCCCGCAGGTTGCCGAGGTTCCCGACCGCCCGCACGGTGGCGACGCGGCCGTCCTCGAGCAGGGTGATCCCCGCCGAGTCGTAGCCGCGGTACTCGAGCTTCTCGAGTCCCGCGATCAAGAGGTCACGGCACGGGCGCTGGCCGACGTATCCGACGATTCCACACATGAGGAGGGGATTGAGCGTAGCGCTAGGCGAGCTCTGACTGGACGATCTCGACCAGGCGCCAACACACCTGCTCGGCCTCGGCCTGATCGGGCGCCTCGACCATCACCCGGACCAGCGGCTCCGTGCCCGACGCTCGTACCAGGACACGGCCCCGGCCCTCGAGCGCGGCGCCCTCCCGCTCGACGGCGTCCCAGACCGCGGTCGCCTCGGCGACCGCCTCGCGCTCGGCGACCTCGACGTTCTCGAGCACCTGCGGCACCCGGGTCATCGGAGCCGCCGCGGCGAGCTCCCCGCCGCCGAGGGCGCCGAGGGTGAGCAGGGCGGCGGCGATCCCGTCTCCGGAGGGCGCGAACCCGGTCCAGATCAAGTGGCCGGACTGCTCGCCGCCGAGCGACCAGCCCCGGCGGACGAGCTCGGTCGAGACGCTGCGATCGCCGACCGGCGTCGTCGCCACCTCGATCCCGGCCTCGGCCATCGCGCTGTGGAAGCCGTAGTTGCTCATCACGGTGACCGCGACGCCGCCGCCGAGGCGCTCGGACTCGGCGAAGTGCAGGGCGGCGAGCGCGATCAGCTCGTCGCCGTCGCGGACGGCGCCGCTCGAGTCGACGGCGACGACGCGGTCGCCGTCGCCGTCGAAGGCGAAGCCGATCGAGGCCCCGGCGGCGACGACGCGGTCCGCGAGCGCCTCGGGGTGGGTGGAGCCGCAACCCTCGTTGATGTTGCGCCCGTCGGGCTCCGTGTTGATCGCCTCGACCTCGGCCCCCAGGCGACCGAAGATCAAGGGCGCCGCCCGGTGGGTGGCGCCGTTGGCGCAGTCGAGCACCACGCGCAGGCCGGAAAGATCAAGCGGGAAGGCCCGTTCCAGCTCGCGCAGGTAGTCGTCGAGGCCGCCCTCGAGCTCGCGGACCCGGCCGACCGATGAGCTGGTCGGGGCATCGACCGGGGGCGAGCCGCTCACCGAGCCCTCGATCCGGGCCTCGGCCTCGGTTGAGAGCTTGCGGCCGTCGGCGCCGAAGAACTTGATCCCGTTGTCGGCCCAGGGATTGTGCGAGGCCGAGATCACGGCGGCCAGGTCGAGACCCAGGCGGCGGACGAGGATCGAGGCCGCGGGCGTCGGGAGGACGCCGGCGACAAGCGCGTCACCGCCCTCCCCGGCGACTCCGGACGCGAGCGCGGACTCCAGCATCGGGCCGGACTCCCTGGTGTCGCGCACGATCAGCACCTGGGGCCGCTCGGAGGCGGACTCGAAGGTCGCGGCCCGCCCCAGCGCCACCGCCAGCTCCGCGGTCAGCAACTCACCGGCGACCCCGCGGACGCCGTCGGTTCCGAACAGCTTGCGCGCCAAGAACCGCAGTTAACGCTTCGAGAACTGCGGCCGCTTGCGGGCCTTCTTCAACCCCGCCTTGCGGCGCTCCTTCTTGCGTGCGTCGCGGGTCAGCAGGCCGCGTCGCTTCAGCTCCGGTCGCAGCTCGGGGTCGATGTCGGTCAGCGCGCGGGCGATCCCGTGACGGACGGCGCCCGCCTGTCCCGCGATCCCGCCGCCGTGAACGCGCACCGAGACGTCGACGCTGGACTCGTAGCCGGCCGTCACCAGTGGCTGCCGGGCCATCGTCCGCAGGGCCTGGCGGGGGAAGTACTCGTCGAGCGACTTGCCGTTCACCTGGCAGGTGCCGCTGCCCGGGCGCAGGATCACGCGGGCGATCGAGCTCTTGCGCTTGCCGGTCGCCTGAATCCGGGCGTCCGGCGCGAGCTCGACCTGCGGCGCGCTGCGGGCGACCGGCTCGTCGCCGGCCTCGGCCTCGGCCTCGAGCTGGGCGCGCTCCTCCTCCTCGGCCTCGAGGCGGGCCCGCTCCTCGGCCGAGAGCTCGCGCTCCGGCTCGAGCGCGATCGGCTCCAGGTCGGCCCCGGGCGCCTGGTCCTTCGCCTTCGGCTTCTCAGCGTCGAGGGCAACGGGCTCCTCGGCAGCGGGCTGCTCCTCGGCAGCGGGCTCCTCCTCGGCAGCAGGCTCCTCCTCGGCAGCGGGCTCCTCAGTCGGTGACTCCTCGGCAGGAGCGACGTCGGCGGGAGGATCCTGAGGAATATCCGCAGCGGAGCGAGGACGTTCCGAAGGGTCCTGCCCGCCGGCGTCGCTCCCCACTTCGGCCTCGGTCCCCTCGGGATCCTCGGGGGTCTGCTCGTTCTCCTCGGTCATCAAGTCTGAATCTCCATCGGCTTCGGCTGTTGGGCGGCGTGGGGGTGCTCGGGCCCGGCGTAGACCTTGAGCTTTCGCATCTGCTGGCGCGCGAGGCGGTTGCGCGGCAGCATCCCGTGAACCGCCTTGCGGATGACCTCTTCCGGCCGCCGCTCGAGCATCTCGTTCAGGGTCCGCGAGCGGATCCCGCCGGGATAGCCGCTGTGCCGCCAGTAGAGCTTGTCGGTGCGCTTCTTGCCCGTGACGACGATCTTCTCGGCGTTGACGACGACGACGAAGTCGCCGGTGTCGCAGTGGGGTGTGTACTCGGGCTTGCGCTTGCCGCGCAGGGCGTCGGCGATCTGGGTCGCCATGCGGCCCAGCGTCTTGCCCTCGGCATCGACGACGTACCAGTCGCGCTGGCGGTCCGTCGGCTTGGCTACGTAGGTCTTCATCTCGGCTGGCGCCGGGGCGCGCGAAAAGCCGCCCCGATGCAGGCACGCGTCGGGCGCGGCCGGACGATGTTAGCCGAGCACCGCCCGCTTGGCCCTACCGCAGGGCCGTTTTGGCCGCCTGGGCCGGGGTTATACTGCCCGCCCCATAAGCCGCCAATTTCCGCGCGTCACGGAGCGCCGGAAGCGGGACGACCGTCGGTCGGCTTTTAGAAGGAGGGGCTCAACGCCGGATGGAGCCTGGAGCGGCCGTGCTGCGGAACTGGAAAACACCGTTCTCGATCGCGGCCGCGGCCGCGATCATCTGCAGCTGCGCCGGGATCGCCTCTGCTGCGGAGGGCGGAGGCTTCGCCGCCTCAGGGGGCGGCGGTGGCGTCGGCACGCCCGATCCGCCCCAGCTCACCGACGTCATCTGCCTCGAGCGCTGCGCGGACGTGCGCGCGGCGACGGTCGGCTCCACGGTCCAGCTCAGCGGCCGCGGCCTCGACGGGGTCTCGGAGGTCAGGTTCGCGGCCTCCAAGGGCGGCCGGGTGGCGACCGAGCCTTCCTCGGTCAACGCCACCGCCGTCGAGGTCAAGGTGCCGAAACTGGCGACGACCGGCACGGTCCGGGTGAGCGCCTACGGAATCGAGGCCGAGACGCCGAGCGACAAGCCGCTGAAGATCGTTGCGCCGGGGCAGATCCCCGACTCCGGGCCGTTCAAGCTCACCGCCGCCGAGGCCGTTCCCCACAGCGCCTTCTACGACGCGCTGCGACGGCCGAGCGTCTCCTACGTCTTCCAGGGACGGTCGGCCACCGAGGTCCGGATCGAGGTGGTCAACCGCGAGACCAAGTCCGTGGTCGCGACGATGATCCAGCGCAACGCCGAGCCCGGGACCCGCAACACCGCCCATTGGGACGGCCTCACCGTCGATGGCCAGCCGGCCCCGGGAGCCGACTACAAGTTCCGCCTCGGGCCGGCGGCGGGCGGCGGCACGACCGCGACCGACGACTCGGCCTTCGGCTACCACCTCTATCGATTCCCGCTCGACGCCCATCACAGCTACGGCGACGGGTTCGGCGCCGGGCGTCACCACGAGGGCCAGGACGTATTCGCCCGCTGCGAGACGCCGATCCATGCGGCGCGCGGCGGCACGGTGCAGGCCGTCGATTTCCAAGCGGAGGCGGGCAACTACATCGTCGTCGACGGCAAGGCGACGAAGCTCGACACCGTCTATGTGCACATGGCCCACCGCTCGCCGCTGCGCGAGGGCGCCCGGGTCCGCACCGGCCAGGTGATCGGCAACGTCGGCCAGACCGGGAACGCGAGCGCCTGCCACCTGCACTTCGAGATCTGGAGCGCGCCGGGCTGGTACGAGGGCGGGCATGCGATGCCGTCGGTCGGGCGCCTCCTGCACACCTGGGACACCTGGAGCTGAATCCTGTGAGGCGGATCCTGCTCGCGGCAAGTGCGGCGGTGATCGCCGTCGGGGGAGCCACCGACGCCGCGGCGGCGCCCACCGGCGCCGGATTCGAGCTGCGCGCCGCGCGGGTGAAACCGCCGACCGTCTACTTCGACGCCAAGCACCCGGCGACCGCCCGCTTCAGCTTCTCCGCCGAGCGGCGGCTCGATCTCGTCGTCCGCGTCGTCCGCGTCGACGACGGCCAGGCGGTGCGCCGCTACGTGCGTCATGGATTGGCCCCCGGCAAGGTCCACAAGCTCCGCTGGGACGGCCGCCGCGGCGATCGCGGGGTGCCGGCCGACGGCACGTACGAGTTCCGGATCGGCCCCTACGGGCACCGGGGCGCCTCGATCGGCCGCTTCGATTTCCACGATCACGTGTTTCCGGTACGTGGCCCCCATACCTACGGCGACCCGTTCGGCGCCCCGCGCAGCGGCGGGCGCATCCACGAGGGCCAGGACCTGCCGGCGGCATGCGGGACGCCGCTGATCGCGGCCCGTGGCGGCACCGTCGCCGCGACGGGCTACAGCGACGCGCTGTACGGCTACTGGGTGCTGATCGACGGCACCGCCACCGAGCGCGACTACTTCTACGCCCACCTGCAGGCCCCCTCCCCGCTCTCCGAGGGCGACCGTGTACATACCGGCGAGCGGGTCGGCGAGGTCGGCAAGACGGGCAACGCGCGGACCGAGTTCTGCCAGCTTCACTTCGAGCTCTGGCCGCACGGGTACCACCACGGCGGGCCCGAGGATCCGGCTCCCGCCCTGCATGCGTGGGACGCCTTTTCCTGAGCGCGACCGGGTAGCTTGGCCGCGATGAGCCAGCAAGCCGCAGCCGCCGAAACCCGCCAGTACGGGCGCTCAGCCGGGCTGTTGACGATCGCCCTCGGGACGGCCGGACTGCTCGCCTACGCCTTCTTCGCCGTCTCCTCGCACACCCTGGGCAAGGACGATTACGGGACGATCGTCGTCCTCTGGTCGGTCAACTTCGTCGCCGCGGCGACGCTCTTCCGGCCGATCGAGCAGCTGCTCTCGCGGACCCTCGCCGAGCACGACGAGATGGGCGAGGGCGCCGGCCACGTGATGCGGATCGCGGCCCTGATCCAGGGCACGGTGACGCTCGTCGCCGTGATCGTGATGCTGGCCCTGCGGACGCCGCTCACCGACGATCTGCTCGACGGCAGCAACGTCCTCTACGGGGTGCTGGTCGTCGGGATCGCCGCCTACGGCGCCTCCTTCTACGGCCGCGGCTTCCTTGCCGGCCGGCGCCAGTTCCGCCTCTACGCGGCCCTGCTGGTAATCGAAGGCGTCTCGCGACTGGCGTTCCCGGTCGCGGTCGCAATCGGGATCGCCGACGGCATCGACGCCGTCGCGCTCGGGATCGCCGTCGCCCCGCTGGCCAGTCTCGCGGTTCTCCCGTTCGCCTTCGCCCACCACCGGGCGAACCCCAGGGGCGCTCCGGCCGCTCCCGGCGCCGGACTCGAGTTCACGCTCGCCCGCGGCGGCGCCTTCGCGGCCGCCGTGCTGATGATGATGCTCTCCGAGCAGATCCTGATCAACTCGGGAGCGCTGTTCGTCCGCGGTGCCGTCGACGCCGCCGCCGCCGGCTTCATCTTCAACGTGATGATGGTCGCCCGCGCGCCGCTGCTGCTCTTCCAGGCCGTCGCCGCGAGCCTGCTCCCGCACCTGACCCGGCTTCGCACCCGCGGCGACGCTACCGGCGAGGACGCCTTCCGGATGTCGATCAACAACACCCTGCTGATCATCGTCGGCTTTGCGGCCGCGGTCACCGCCGGCGTGCTGCTGATCGGCCCGCAGGTGATGCAGCTCGCCTACGGCGACAAGTTCACCTACGACCGGGTCGGGCTCGCGATCGTCGCCGTCGGAATGGGGTTCTACCTCTCCGGCGCCGCCCTCAACCAGGCCGCCCTGGCCCAGGGGCAGGCCCGTCGGGCCGCGGCCTGCTGGGTCGGCTGTGCGCTCGCCTTCGTGACCTTCAACCTGATCCAGCCGCTGAACCCGTTCCGCACGGTCGAGGTCGGCTTCATGGCCTGCGCCGCCGCCCTCTCCGGCCTCCTCTACCTCATCTACCGCCGTCCTCACCCGGTGGCCGAGGACGCGATCACCCCGGGCAGCGCGCACGAGATCGAGGCTCAGCTCGCCGCCGTGGAGGAGATCGGCTGAACCCTTCGGGCGGGCTTACTCCCACTCGATGGTTGCCGGCGGCTTCGAGCTGATGTCGAGTGCCACGCGGTTGACGCCGGGGACCTCGTTGATGATCCGGCTCGAGACCCGCTCAAGCAGGTCGTAGGGAAGCCGGGCCCAGTCGGCGGTCATCGCGTCCAGGGAGGTGACGGCGCGGATCACGATCGGGTAGGCGTAGGTTCGCCCGTCGCCCTGGACCCCGACCGAGCGCACCACCGGCAGCACGCAGAACGACTGCCAGAGCTCGCGGTACAGGCTCGCCGCCTTGATCTCCTCCTGCAGGATCGCGTCGGCCTCGCGGAGGATGTCGAGCCGCTCGCGGTTGACCTCGCCGCCGACGATCCGGATACCCAGGCCGGGACCGGGGAACGGCTGGCGCCAGACGACGCGCTCGGAGAGCCCGAGCTCGGCGGCGACGGCGCGGACCTCGTCCTTGAACAGCATCCTCAGCGGCTCGACGAGCTCGAACCCGAGGTCCTCGGGCAGGCCGCCGACGTTGTGGTGCGACTTGATCGTGTCCGCCGTGCGGCCGTCGCCGCCGGACTCGATCACGTCCGAGTACAAGGTCCCCTGGACGAGGAACCCGATCCCCTCGAGCTTCGCCGCCTCGTCCTCGAACACGCGGATGAACTCCTCGCCGATGATCATCCGCTTGCGCTCGGGCTCGTCGACCCCGGCGAGGCGGTCGAGGAAGCGCTGCTCGGCGTCGACACAGATCAGGTTGACGCCCAGCTCCTCCATCGCCGTGACGACCTGGCCGGCCTCGTTCTTGCGCATCAGGCCGTGGTCGACGAGCACGCAGGTGAGCTGGTCGCCCACCGCCCGGTGCACGAGCGCGGCGGCGGTCGCGGAATCGACGCCCCCCGAGAGGCCGCAGATCACGCCGGCGTCGCCGATCTGGTCGCGGATCCGCTCGACCTGCTCATCGATCACCGAGGCGGGCGACCAGGTCGCCTCGCAGCCGGCGATCCTGCGCAGGAAGCGGTCGAGGATCTGCTGGCCGTAGGGCGTGTGCACGACCTCCGGGTGGAACTGGATCCCGTACAGCCCCCGGTCGGGGTCCTCGAGCGCGGCGACCGGGGAGCCGGGGCTGGCCGCGAGCGCGGTGAACCCGGAGGGCGGCTCGAAGACCGAGTCGCGGTGGCTCATCCAGGCCTGCTGCTCGGCCGGGAGGCCGGAGAGCAGGCGACCGCCGTCACCGGCCAGGGTGAGCGTGGTGCGGCCGAACTCGCCGGCCTCGGCCCCCTCGACCCTGCCGCCGAGCTCGAGCACCATCGCCTGCATCCCGTAGCAGATGCCGAGCACCGGGATCCCGAGCTCGAGCAGCTCCCGGCGCAGCCGCGGGGCGCCTTCGGAGTAGACCGAGGCCGGCCCGCCGGAGAGCACCAGGGCGGCCGGCGAGCGCTCGCGGATCCGCTCGATCTCGAGGTCGTGGGGCAGCAACTCCGCGTAGACGCCGCACTCGCGGATCCGGCGGGCGATCAACTGCGAGTACTGGCCGCCGAAGTCGAGCACGAGGACCTCCTCGTGCACCGTCTCCGGGGGCGCCACCTCGACCGCCTGGTCGACCCCCGGCTCGGCCGGCAGCGCCGGGTCACCGGCGGCCAGCTCAGGCATCCGCGGTTGCTACTCCGTTCGCGACCCTGGCGCGGCCGTTGGATCCCATGCCGACCTCCTGCGAGCGCTGCAGCTGCTTGCCCTCGGTCTGCAGCGCCGGCGCCACCATCACCTCGGCCCGCTGGAAGTCGCGGATGTCCTCGTAGCCGCAGGTGGCCATCGAGGTCTTCAGCGCCCCGATCAGGTTGAAGGTCCCGTCGTTCTCGTGCGCCGGGCCCATCAGGATCTCCTCCAGGGTGCCGTCCTGCTGCGTCCGCACGCGGGTGCCGCGCGGCAGCGAGGGGTGGAAGGTCGCCATCCCCCAGTGGTAACCGCGCCCCGGGGCCTGCTTGGCGCGGGCCAGCGGCGAGCCGATCATCACCGCGTCGGCGCCGACGGCGATCGCCTTCGAGAGGTCGCCTCCGGTACGCATGCCGCCGTCGGCGATCACGTTGCAGTACTCGCCGGTCTCGAGCATGTGCTGCGCCCGGGCCGCGGCGACGTCCGCGATCGCGGTCGCCTGCGGGACGCCGAGCCCGAGCACGCCGCGAGTCGTGCAGGCCGCGCCGGGGCCGACCCCGACGAGGACGCCGACGGCGCCGGTGCGCATCAGGTGCAGGCCCGTCGAGTAGGAGGCGCAGCCGCCCATCACGCAGGGGACCGGCACCTCGGAGGTGAACTCCTTCAGGTTCAGGGGCTCGGACTTGGTCGAGACGTGCTCGGCCGAGATCACCGTTCCCTGGATCACGAGGATGTCGAGCCCGGCCTCGATCGCGCCCTCGTAGAGCTCGGTCACCCGCTGCGGGGTCAGCGAGCCCGCGGCGACGGCGCCGGCTGCCTTGATCTCCTCGACCCGCCGCGCGATGAGCTCGGGCTTCACCGGCTCCTCGTAGATCCGCTGCATCAGGCGCGTCGCCTGCTCGGGCGGCGTCGCGGCGATCTCCTTCAGCTTCTCGTCGGCGTCCTCGTAGCGGGTCCAGATCCCCTCCAGGTTGAGCACGCCGAGGCCGCCGAGCGCCCCGAGCTCGATCGCGGTCTCGGGGCTGACGACGCCGTCCATCGCCGAGGCAAGCAGCGGCAGCTCGAACCGGTACGGCCCCAGGGTCCAGGAGATGTCGACGTCGTCGGGGTCACGGGTGCGCCGTGACGGCACGATCGCGATGTCGTCGAACCCGTAGGCCCGCCTGCCCTTCTTGCCGCGTCCGATCTCTACTTCCATCAGATCACTGACCTCCGGTTGGTGTGCGCCCAGGGGCGTCCGGCAGCAAGCCGGGCGTGGTCGGGCGACGAAGCGCGTGCCGGTGGGCACGCGCGAGGAGAACGAGCGCGATCCGGCGCTGCTGTCCGCGCGTCATCTGGGTGTGCATCAATCGGGGTCATTGATCTAGCTCCAAACCTAGGGGTGTTCGCGGACGAAAAAAGCCCCTCGAAAGGGGCCTCGAAAGCCGCTGTTTGCGGCCGCCTGGCCCCGGATTTTCATCCTCCGTGAGGCCTTGGCGATGATAACAGCGGTCAACCGCCCCGCCCGGGGCCCTCAGCGGACCGCCGCGGCCGGGTCGAGCTCGGAGATCTGGATCTGCGGCAGCAGGCGCTCCACCTCGCGCCGGTCGAGCGTCCCGGCGCCGAAATGCTGCGTCGACTCGGCTCCGCAGGCGACCCCGAAGGCGAGGCAGTCGCGGGGGCTCGCGCCCTCGAAGCGAGCCGCCACGTAGCCGGCCAGAAAGCAGTCGCCCGAGCCGACCGTGGTCACCGGCTCGAGCTGCTCGATCCTGGCCTCGTAACGGTGCCGGTCAGCACCCTCGCCAACGACCGCGACGCAGCCGGTCTCCGACGTGATGATCGCGTCGCCGGCGCCCATCTCGAGCAGGCTCGTCAGTCCGAGCCCGAAGTCGTCGTCGTCCGAGAACTCATGGCCGACGGCCTCCTCGGCCTCGCCGATGTTCGGCGCCACCACGGCAGGCTCGGCGCGCAGCCCGGCGCGCATCTGCTCGCCGTCGGTGTCGAGCACCGCCGGCACGCCGAGCCCGCGCAGCTCGGTGATCAGGCGCGCGTAGAAGTCCTCCGGGGTACCCGGCGGAACGCTGCCAGCGAGGACGCAGATCGACGCTCCCTGGGCGAGGTAGAGCAGCTTCTCCGTGAACAGCTCGAGCTCGGCCTCCGAGACCTCCGGCCCGCGGTCGTTGATCTCCGTCTGCTCGCCGCTGGTCGGGTCGATGACCGCGAGGTTGGTCCGCGTCTCACCCGAGATCGGCGTGAACGCGGTCAGCACGGACTCTTCGCGCAGCGACTCGAGCAGGCGGGTCCCGGAAGCGCCCCCCGCCATCCCGGCGGCGATCACGGGCCGGCCCAGCAGCCTCAGGGCGCGGGCCACGTTGACGCCCTTGCCGCCGGCCATCGTCCTCGCCTCGACGGCGCGATGACGCTGCCCGAGACGGAAGTTGGGAACGGCGACCGTGCGGTCGATCGCGGCGTTGAGGGTGACGGTGAGGATCAATCGCGCTCGCGGCTAAGGCTATCGCGCCGGTCTTTGACCGCCGCCGCACCGACCGCCAGCAGCGCCAGGGCGACGACGACGAGCGCCCAGGCCACGGCCCGCGGGCCCGGCACGGCGGCGTCGTAGCGCTCGACCAGGCTCGCCGCCGACGCCGAGGTGGTCGCCGCCAGGGCGGCGCTGCCGACCTCGTCGCCGTCGACCAGGACGTCCACCTCGCCGAGGCGCTCGCCCTCGGCCACCGGACCGTCGACCTCGTCCGGGGCCCGCACGCGCGTCTCCACCCGCTGTCCCCGGCGAACCGTGACCGGGACGTCCTGCGTCGGCGCCAGCCCGACCGTGGCGTCGCGGTCGGCGATCCCGACCTCCGCCACCGGCTCGTCCTCGTCGACCGGGGTTCGCCGGTCATATAGCGAGAAGCCGTAGTCGAGCAGCTGGAGGCTCGCCGAATCGCGCTCGGACTCGGTCGGCGCACCGAGCACCGCCGAGACGAGCTCGACGCCGTCCTGCTTGCCGGAGGCGACGAGCACGTTGCCGGCGTCGATGGTGTAGCCGGTCTTGACCCCGTTGACCCAGGGCACCGTCTGCACGAGGACGTTGCGGTTGACCAGCTCGCGCGGGCGAGCGCCGGTCCGGGTAGTGGTCGAGGCGGTGTCGAAGATGCGGCGGAAGAGCGCGTCCTTGCGCAGCTCGACCGCCAGCGAGACGAGATCGGCGGCGCTGGACCGGTTGCCGGGCTCGTCGAGCCCGATCGGGTTCGAGTACGAGGTCTCGTCCAGGCCGAGCCTCCGCGCCGCCGCGTTCATGTCGCCGACGAAGGCGTCCTCGGATCCCGCCGACGCCTGCGCCAGCGCCTCGGCGGCGTCGTTGCCGGAGACCAGCAGCAGGCCATATAACAGGTCCCGGACCCCGATCCTCTCCCCGGGCTCGAGCCCCATCAGTGACTCCGAAGGGAGCGCGGCGTAGGGCGGGGCGACGACCGTCTCGCCGAGCCGCAGCTCGCGGCGAGCGACGTACGCGGTCATCAGCTTGGTCGTCGAGGCGATCGCCGAGGGGGCGGCGGCTTGGTGCGCCGCGAGCACCTCGCCGTCGCCGGCGTCGACGAGGACCCAGGAGCGAGCGGGGAGGTCACGGGGCGCCTCTGCGGACGCCTGGGCCGGCGGGGAGACCAGGGCCGGCGCCGCAAGCGCCAGCGCGATACAGATCGCGGCTAGCCGGAGGCGAGCGCCTTGCACCCGTCGGGGATCAGGTCGACGCAGTTGTCGACCTGGAGCGCCTGCGGGTCGAGGTTCGGGTTCAGCGCGATCAGCTGCTCGACCGAGATGCAGGTCTTGTCGGCGATCCCGCTCAGCCCCTGGACGTCGTCCGCCGTGACCACGTAAAAGCCCTCCTTGACCGCCTGATCGGCGGCCGGGTTGCAGCCGCTGCTCGTCGTCTGCGAGCCGCCGGCCGTCTTGTCGTTGCTCTGGTCGTCGTTCGTGAGCGTGCCGCTGATCACGAGCACGATCGCGGCGGCGACGGCGACCAGGACCACGGGCGCCAGCACCCGGGCGGTCCAGCTCGTCGGCTTGCGATCGTCGCGCGATGTGGGCATGGGGGCCGAAATCGTAGGCGGTTGCCCGCGCGGGGTAGGGGCGCATCGCGCTCAGCGGGCGGCGCTTTGCGAAGCGGCCCAGACCTGATCGCGCAGCGCGGCGGCCGCGGCGGCCGGGTCGGCGGCGCCGGCGATCGAGCGGGAGGCCGGCACGAGCACGGAGGCCGGGGTGCCGGCGAACGCCGGGCCGAGGTCGGCCGCGTCGCCCCCCTGGGCGCCGATCCCGGGGACGAGGAAGATCGAGCTCGGCATCAACTCCCGCAGCCTGGCGAAGTGGCGCGGCTCGGTGGCGCCGACGACCGCGCCCATGCCGCTGAGCCCACCCTCCCCGGCGAGGCGAGGAGCGCGCTCGGCGACCATCCGGGCGAGCTGCTCGTGAAGCGGCCGTTGACTGGCCGCGGGGTTGTTCGGGTCTGCTGTCTCGAGGTCGAGCAGATCCGCGGCCCCCGGGTTCGAGGTGCGCACGAGCGCGAACACGCCCGCCCCCTGGCGCTCGGCGGCCGCGACCAGGGGCTCGAGCGCGTCTCCGCCGAGCAGCGGGTTGGCCGTCGCGGCGTCGGCGCCGAGCGTCTCGAAGAGCGCCTCCGCGTAGACCCCGGCCGTATGCGGGACATCCCCGCGCTTGCCGTCCGCGAGCACGAGCAGCCCGGCCTCATGGGCGACGGCCACCACCTGCTCCAACGCCCGCCAGCCGGCCGAGCCGAGGCGCTCGAAGCAGGCGAGCTGCGGCTTCACCGCGACGCAGGACGCGGCGGTTGCCGCGATCAGCGCGCGGCAATCCGCCGCGACGGCGTCGGCATCGGTCCCGGCCGGGTCGAGGCCGAGGCAGACCTGGCTGCGGCGCTCGGCAACGAGCGCCGCGAGCCGGTCGGCAAAGGGTGAGGCCAGGTTCGCTAGCCGCCCTTGACCTTGGACTTGAGGCCGGCGCCGGCCGAGAACTTCGGCACCTTGCCGCCGGCGATCGTGATCCGCTCGCCGGTCCGCGGGTTGACGCCCTGGCGCGGTCCCCGGGTGGCGACGCTGAACTTGCCGAACCCGGTGAAGCTGATCTCCCCGCCCCCCGCGAGCGTGTCGGTGATCCCGTCGAGGATCGCCTCCACCGCGTCCCCCGCGGCCTTCTTGCTGTCGAAGCTACCGGCGATCTGGTCGACGAACTCGGACTTGGTCAATTTCGGCCTCCTGCTTTCGTGCGTGGGTGAGTGATCGCCGGGCAGGGTAACAGCGGGCCTCGACGGCGTACCTAGGCCGGATCCGAGGCGGCGTCACGCAGGGCGCGGGCGTCGTAGATCTGAACCTGGCCGTTGGCGAACAGCGGCGCGGCGAGGGAGGCGAGCGCCGGCGCCGGGTAGGCGTCGTCGCGGTCGACGACCAGGTAGTCGACCCCCTGGCGGTCAACGAGGTCGGCGAGCGCCCGCGGGTCGGCCGCGAAGGCGGCCTCGTTGAGCCGCAGCCGGGCGGCGAACGGGTTGCGCTCGCCGGTCAGCACCTGCTCGGCGCCGACCCGGGAAGCGCGAATCGTGTAGGCCCAGCTCTCGAGGAAGAGGCGGCGCTCGGCGAAGGCCGACCAGTACATCAATCCGGGACCGGTCTCGCCCTCGCCCAGGTAGTGGGCGTTGACCGCCAGCACGGCGTCCTCGTCGGTGTGCTCGCGCAACCAGCCGGCCGCGGCGAGCAGATCCCGCGTCACCGGCTTCGCCTCCTGGGCATAGGCCGGAGCGCCGCGATTGTGGCGCTCGACCAGGGTCGGGACCGCGTCCAGCGGCGTGTCGAGAGCGGCGACCGCGAGCACCGCGACCACCGGCGCGGCCAGCGCGGCCACGGCGCTGCAGCCGCGCCGCCGGGCCCGCACCGCGAGGGCGGCGCCGAGCGCGGTGACCGCGATCAGCAGCGCCGCCACGATCAGGTAGAGGCGCCGCTCGTCCGCCTCGCTGGGGGAGTTCCAGGCCGCGGCGCACAACAGGACCACGGACACGGTCGACGCCGCCACGCCGGCGAGCCCCACGGCGATCCGGGCGCGGTTCGGCTCGCGCGCCAGCCGCGAGCCCGCGGCGACGAGGCCGTCGGCGGCGAGCACGCAGCCGGCGGCGATCCCGTAGTAGGTGAAGAAGTTCTGGCTGTTGCCCGAGTGCGAGAACGCCACCGCCGGCACCAGTCCGGCGATCAGCAGGGCGGCGAGCATCACACGCCAGGGCGCCGGCCGCCGGCCGCCGGCCCGCCCGAGCAGGCCGGCGGCGAGGCCGGCGAGGATCGGGCCGATGAAGCCGATCGCACCCACGACCAGCGCCACGGCCCAGAGCCCGGCCGACCCCAGCCCGCCCGGCCCGGCGGGATCGAGGAAGACGGTCGGTCGCATGGCCCGGAAGGTGCCGGGCGGGTTGAGCTCCAGCCCCCCGGTCTCGCCGTGATAGAGCACGGCGTAGGAGATCGCGAAGACCGCGGCGACAAGGCCGAGCGCCGCGGCCGCGCGGCGGTCCCAGAGACCGTCGGCGATCCGGCGCCAGCCGACATAGGCGAGCAGGCCGCCTCCGAGCACCGGGAGGATGCTCGCCTTCGCCCCGGCGCAGCCGCCGAGCAGCAGCGCCAGCAACAGCCAGCCGCCCCTCCCCCGCGCCCCCCAGCCGCTCGGCTCGTCGCCGGGCGCGATCAGCGGCCAGAGCACCGTCAGCGCCCCGAGGAAGAGCGGCAGCCCGAAGATGAAGCTGGGGCTCGTGTGGAGCGAGAAGAAGACGGTGTTGAAGAACGCCCACGGCTGCTGGGGGCTCGGGTCGAGCTCGCCGAAGGCGATGAACAGCGCCGCCGCCACCGGGCCGATCCAGCGGCGGCCGCCGAGCGCGCTACCCAGCAGGCCGAGCTGGGCGACGATCAGGACCACCAGCGGGATCAGGTAGAGGCGGAAGAGGATCACCGGCAGCCCCACCCCGGTGAAGCGCGCCGCCGCCGCCATGTGCATGTCGACGAACGTGTGGTACGGCAACGCCTCGCCGGCGACCTTCGGGTCGGTGACCGGCCAGTGGTGCAGTGCCTCGGCGGCGATCCCGAGCTGGAACAGCAGGTCGGGGAAGTAGCTGGCGTGGTCGAAGCTCCCGGGCAGCGGGGTCTGGGTGAACGAGGCGAGCGCCAGGTAGGCGATCGCGAGCACGGCGATCGCGGCCAGCGCCGGCGCAAAGGCGGCCGAACCGAGCCAGGGACCCCGATAACCGCCCAGCCGGGTCCCCGGGCGGCGGAGTAGGACCGCGACGGCGGCGAGCGCTGCCCCGGCCTGGACGAGGGGCTGGATCGCCGGCACCCCGAGGGCCCCGGCGAGGGCGAAGCCCGCGATCTCGATCGCGTAGCCAAGCGCCCAGCCGGTGACGAGGTCGAGCGCCGAGGGACGCGCCACGCCGCGCACCGCCCACCAGACGAGCACCCCGGGCGCCACGACCAGCCCCGCCTCGTAGGCGACGAAGCGCGCCGCCTCCGACGGGTCGACGCCAAAGGCGAGCCAGGCGAGCAGGGTCGCCGCGCCGACCGCCGCGACCGCCGCCGGCGCGGCCCAGGCGACGGCGCCGCGCGGCGGTTCAGCCATTCGGCGCGCGGTAGAGGGTGAAGCGGTCGCTCTGGGCCAGTCGCTCGTAACCGTCCTCGCGCGCCCACAGGTCCTCGGTCGAGTCGTCGGTCAGGTGCGGCGCGCGCCCGACGAGCAAGAGGTCGTATCCCCCGCGCTCGACCGCGGCGGTCCACTCGGCACGGGTCGGCCAGGGGCGCAACTGGCCGTCGACGAGGTCGCCGACGTACTCGACGTGGTTGGAGACCTGCTTCCCGTACAGCGGCCAGGCCGGCTCGATCCCGGCGGTGGTCCAGAACCCGGTCAGGCCGACGTCGACCGGATCGGGCTGGGCGAGCACGTAGTCGAGGGTCGGGTCGAGGCCGGCGTAGCGGTCGTCGTTGAAGCGCCGTTGCACGGCCCAGCCCGCCGCCAGCACCGCGACCACAACCAGCGCCGCGACGGCGAGTGCCGGCCTGCCGCGCGGCATCGCAGGGCGGCGCCGCAGCACCAGCCAGACGAGGCCGCCGAGCGCCGCGGTCAGCACGAGTGCCGCCGCGACGGCGCCGCCGAAGCCAGGCGCCAGCCGCACCGCGCCCTGGATCGCGGCCGCGACGGCGGCGACCAGCAGCGCCAGGCCGACCGGTCTCGGGGCGGCGCTGACCGCGTAGGCGCAGAGCGCCGCGGCGATCACCAGGCCGTGCAGGATCCAGCGGGTGTTGACGAACGTGTACGCGGGCTGGCCGTTGAATCCGGGCGCCGAGTACGGCGTGATCATGTAGATGACGAAGGTGCCGAGGGCGGCGACGGCGAGCCCGGCGATCACCGGGCGCAGGCGGGCCGGGGCGCGGCGCACGGTCGCGACCGCGATCGCGATCCCGGCCGCGAAGACGGGCCCGGCGAGGCCGTAGCCCTGCCAGAAGGCCGGCAGGATGTAGGCGTCCCAGGCGTGCCAGTCGGTGACGAAATGGAAGATCGTCGTGCCGTAGATGTCTCGATGGAGGTCGGGCGGGGCATCGAAGATCGTCAGCCCGAAGATCGAGAGGTCGGCCGGGAAGACGGGGTTGCCGACCTCGACCAAGTTGCGCAGGAACCAGAAGCCGCCCGCGAGCGCGACCAGGCCGACCAGGAGCGCCCCGCGGCGGGCGATCGTGCGCAGCGTCTCGCCGAGCGCCCGCGACCAGCCCGCCCAGACGAGCAGCAGGAGCGGGACGCCGGTGAGCCCGTACCACTTCGTGCCCAGGGCCAACCCGAGGGCGATCCCGGCGAGGACCAGGTCCGGCCGCGCCCCGGTCCGCGTGTGGCGGACCAGGAAGTAGACGCCGCAGCCGAAGGTCGCCGCGATCACCGCGTCGACGAGCGCGTACTGGAAGGCGGAGTTGGCGAGCGCCGGAATCGCCACGTAGGCCGCGGCGGCGGCGAGCGCCGGCGAGCGCCGCGCGCCCAGCTCGCCGGCGATGCCGACGACCGCGGCGCCGGCGACGAGCGCAAAGGGGTAGGTGGCGAAGCGGGTGAAGGCGTCGTTGTCGAAGGGCAGCGTCACCCCGAGCAGGACGACGTCGCCGTTCTGCGGATAGCTGCCGGTCGCCAGCCGGGGCAGGAACTCGTCGAAGCGCCAGAAGGTGCCGGACTGCATCCAGTCGGCGATGTTCGGCATCCGGAAGCCCGCGTAGTCGTACTGGGTGATCGGGGTGGCGCCGTCGGCGAACGTGCGGGCGAGCACCGCGGCGACCACGGCGGCGATCGCGATCGCCGCCAGCCAGACCTCGATCCGCCGCTCCGGCGGCGCGGGCGGCGGCTGGGCGGCGGCGGCCGCACGGCGGGGCAGCGCCCGGGAGCCGGCGAAGGCGAGGCCGGCGCAGGCCAGAACCGTCCCCGGGCTCATCGCGCCGAACATCCCCGGGACCAGGTGGACGGCGATGAACAGGGCCGTGATCACCACCGCGACCGCCAGCCAGCGCGCCAGGCCGGCGAGCTCGCCTGCGAGCCGAGCGACCGCGCCGACCGCGGCGCCGCCGCAGGCGGCCAGCGTGGCGGCCAGCACGAGCGCGCCGACCAGGTAGTCCCCCTCGGACATGGTCAGGAGGCGCGGGCGATGGCGAGCACGAGGTCGCCGCGGCGGCTCGAGTTGAGCCAGTACACCCAGTACATGATCCGCGCGGCGAGCCCGGTGGCGCTGCCGTACTCGGCCTCCGAGGTCATCGAGTTCTGCAGCCGGCGGGCGATCGGCGAATAGAACGGGAAGCCCCAGTAGACGACGGTGACCGGCTCGAACCCGGCCCGCTTCAGCTTCGCCTCGAGCTCGCCGCGGCGGTAGTTGCGCACGTGGCCCATCTGCTCCTCCCAGGGCCGGTAGCGCTCGAAGTCGCCGGCGATCGTGACCGCCGCCAGGTGGCCGCCCGGGGCCGTCATCTCACGCATGCTGCGCAGCGCTCCCTCGTCGTCGGGGATGTGCTCGAGGACCAGCGAGCAGAGGACGAGGTCCCAGACGCCGGCGACCGCCTCCACCTGGACGTCGAGCTCGTGCAGGTCCGCCGCCGGCCAGCGATCCCGCGCGCGCGTCAGCGCCTCGGTCGAGATGTCGGCCCCGGACAGCGTCTCGAGCCGGCGCCCCTCGCTCAGCTGCTCGAAGTTGTGGCCCGCCCCGCAGCCGATGTCGATCGCGGTCGAGAACTCCAGCTCCGCGAGCAGCTTGCCGAGCAGGCGGCGCAGGTGGCGGTGGGTCGGGCCGACGTCCTGCATGTCGCCGTAGACGTCCCGCCAGATCGCGTCGTAGTCGTGAGGGACGCCCTCGACCCGCCCCGCCTCTCCGGCATGCTCAGAGGTCCCCATGGGGTGCGGCAGGTTACCGGCAGGGGGACCGATACGCTCAGGTTCGAGCACGGCATTTCCGAGCCGCCGCGGGCGTGCGCATGGATCAGATTCCCTTCAACCGTCCGTACCTGGTCGGCACCGAGACCGGCTATATCGAGCAGGCGGTCGCCGAGGGGTGGCTCTCGGCCGGCGGCTCGTTCAGCGACCGCTGCGAGAGCTGGCTGGCGGAGGCCACCGGCTCCGACCGCGCCCTGCTGACCCACTCCTGCACCGCGGCGCTCGAGGCCGCGGCCCTGCTCGGCGGCTTCGGCCCCGGCGACGAGGTGATCATGCCGTCGTTCACATTCGTCTCGACAGCGTCGGCGTTCGCTCTTCGCGGAGCGACGCCGGTCTTCGTCGACATCGAGCCCGAGACGCTGAACGTCGACCCGCGGTTGGTGGAAGCGGCGATCACGCCGGCGACCAGGGCGATCGCGGTCGTCCACTACGCCGGGGTGGGCTGCCGGATCGAGGAGCTGGCGGCACTCGCGGACGAACACGGCCTGACCCTGATCGAGGACGCGGCTCAGGGCTTGATGGCCAGCCGCAACGGGCGCGCCCTGGGGACGGCCGGCAAGCTCGGGGCGCTGAGCTTCCACGAGACCAAGAACGTCACCTGCGGCGAGGGCGGCGCGCTGCTGATCAACGATCCGGAGCTGATCGAGCGGGCGGAGATCCTCTGGGACAAGGGCACCAACCGGCGTCAGTTCGAGCGCGGCGAGGTCGACCGCTACACCTGGGTCGAGCTCGGCTCGTCGCTCGGCGCCGGCGCGGTCACGGCGGCCTTCCTCTGGGCGCAGCTCGAGTGCGCGGAGGAGATCACCTCCCAGCGCCTGGAGGTCTGGGATCGCTACCACGAGGCGTTCGAGGACCTGGAGCGATCAGGCCGGCTGCGGCGCCCGGTGATCCCGGCCGGCTGCGAGCACAACGGTCACATGTACTACCTGCTGCTGCCCGACAACGCCGGGCGCACCGAGTTCATCGCCGAGATGCGCCGCGACGGGATCCTCGCCGTCTTCCATTACGTGCCGCTGCACTCCTCACCGGCGGGCCTGGCGCTCGGCCGGGCGGACGGCGAGCTGGCGATCACCGACGAGCTCAGCGGCCGCCTCGTGCGCCTGCCGCTCTGGGCCGGGATGCCGGACGGCGACGTCGACCGGGTGATCGAAACCGCCCGCCGCGCGGTCAGCGCGGCGGTGCCGGGCTGATCTCGGACCTCGGCGCCGCGCCGGCCTCGACGCCCACCTCGGCGCCCTTCGGGACCGCCGCGTGCGGCCGCTCGACACCGCCCTCGATCACCTCGTCGACGACGTACAGGGGCCGGCCCTTGACCTGGGCGAAGACCTTGCCGACGTAGAGCCCCATCACCCCGGTGCTGGCGATGATCATCCCGCTGAGGATCAGGATCACGACCGCGAGGCTGGTGTAGCCGGTCGGCGGGTCGCGTTCGATCCAGTTGACGACGGCGAGCACGGCGAGCACGATCCCGGCCGTGCCGACGATGAAGCCGGCGTAGACGATCCAGCGCAGGAGCTTGGTGGTCTGGAAGAAGACGCCATCAGCAGCGACGCGCACGAGCTGGCGAAACGAATAAGCGCTGTGTCCGGCGTAGCGTTCGTCCTGGTCGACGTCGATCGTCTCGTGGCGGAACCCGAGCCAGAGCAGCATCAACAGGTACTGGCGGTCCTGGTCGCGAAAGCGCAGGAAGGCGTCCACCACCGGCCGCGAGAGCAGGCTCAGGTTCGTGTACTGAGGGTCGATGTCGGTACCGGCGAGGGCGTTGGCGAGCCAGCGGTAGATCCGCGCTCCCGCCCGCCGCCAGATCGCCTGCCGGCGGCGGCGGCGGCGTGAGAGCACGAAGTCGTAGCCCTCCTGGGCCTTGCTCCACAACCTCAGGACCTCCTCGGGCGGATCCTCGAGATCGCAATCGGTGACCACCACCCACTCGCCGGTCGCCTCGGCGAGACCGGCGGTGATCGCCGGGTGCTGGCCGAAGTTACGCGACAGGCGGACCAGCTTCACGGCGGGATCGGCCGCGGAGAGCTCGAGCAGCTCGGGCCAGGAGCCGTCGGTGCTGCGGTCGTCGACGAAGATCAGCTCGTAGTCCGAGCTCAGCTCGGAGACCACCGAGACGAGCCGCCGGTGCAGTGGCTCGAGGCAGCCCCGGCAACCGAAGACGGGGACGACGACGCTAATCTCGGCCATCTCGGCGCCAGCGTAGCAGCGGCCTGTGTCCGCGGATCCAGATGAACGGCCTACCTTTCACCCTCCGTTGAACGGCCGCCCCGACCACCCGACCGTGCTCGTGCTGGGCGTCGGCGGCAACGTCAGCCAGGGGATCATGAAGGCGCTCGCGCTCTCCGAGCTCGAGCCGCGGATCGTGGCGGCGTGCGTGACCCCGCGGGCGGCGGGGCTCTACTGGGCCGACGCCGCCTACGTCTCCCCCTACGCCGACGACCCCGAGTTCGAGCCCTGGCTGCTCGAGCTCTGCCAGCGCGAGCGTGTCGACGCCGTGCTCTCCGGGGTCGAGCCGGTGCTCGGAGCGCTCGCCGGCTGCGCGGCGACGCTCGAGCGCGCTGGGACGCTGGCCGTCGTCAGCGCCCCCGAGAAGCTGGAGATCGGGCTCGACAAGCTCGCCACCGCCAGCTGGCTCGAGCGCGAGGGGCTGAACGCGCCGGCGACCGCCGACGCCGGCGACCCCGAGGCGGTCGAGCGGCTCGTCGAGGCCCACGGACTCGACCTGATCGCCAAGCCCCGGCTGGGGAAGGGCTCCCAGGGGGTGTTCGAGATCACCGATCGCGAGCAGCTCGCTAACGCCCGCACGCGCCCCGGCTACGTGCTCCAGCAGCGGCTCGGCGACGCGGACTCCGAGTACACGGTCGCCTGCTTCAGCGACCTCGACGGGCGGGTGCGCGGCTCGATTGCGATGCGCCGCGGGCTGGAGCAGGGGACAACCGTCTGGGCTGAGGTCGGCGAGCATCCGCTGGCCCGCGCCGAGGCGAACCGGATCGCCGCCGCGCTGCGGCCCCTCGGGCCCTGCAACGTCCAGCTTCGCGAGCACGACGGCCGTGCCGTCTGCTTCGAGATCAACGTCCGCTTCTCCGGCACGACGCCGATCCGCGCGCGGCTCGGGTTCAACGACGTCGACGCCACGCTGCGCCACTACGTGCTCGGCGAGCCGGCCGTGGACCTGCCTCTGATCACCTCCGGGCTCGCGCTTCGCTACTGGACCGAGGAGTACGTCGACCCGGCCGACGAGGTCCAGCCGCGATGAGGGTCCTCGTCACCGGCTCGACCGGGCTCGTCGGACGGGCCTGCGCGGCGCGCCTGGCCGAGCTCGGTCACGAGGTGATCGGCGCCGCCCGCGGCGAGAGCGGCGACCCGTCGTACGCGGCCGAAGTCCGGGTCGACCTCGCCGACCCGGCCTCCGACCTGGGGCTCGCCGAGGCGACCGGCCCCTGCGAGGCGATCGTGCACGCGGCCGCGAGCCGCAGCCGCGATGACGCCGACGCCGAGATCGCGCTCGTCAACTGCCTCGGCACACAGCGGATGCTGGCTCTGGCGACCGCTTGGGATAGCGCCGCCTTCGTCTACATCTCCGGGGTGACGGTGATCGGGTCGCCTCGCGACCTGCCGGTGACGGAGGAGCACCCGGCCGCGCCGCCGAACGCCTACCTGGCGAGCAAGCTCTTCGGCGAGCAGCTCGCCGCCGTCGCCGGTGGCCCTCTGCGCACCTGCTCGCTGCGGCTCACGGCGCCGGTCGGGCCGCTGATGCCGGCCGACCGGATCGTCGCCGTGTTCGTCCAGCGCGCCCTCGCCGGCGAGCCGCTCGTGCTCGCCGGCACCGGCGGGCGCCGGCAGGATTACATCGACGTCCGCGACGCCGCCGTCGCCGTCGGGCTGGCGCTCGAGCGCCCGGCGACCGGGGTCCTCAACGTCGCCGCCGGGGAGTCGATCTCCAACCGCGAGCTGGCGGAGCTCTGCGTCTCGACGCTCGCCTCCGCCTCACCGATCGAGTACTCGGGCTCCGATCCGGCCGACGACCTCGACTGGGCCGTCTCGATCGAGCGGGCCTCCTCCGAGCTCGGCTGGAGGCCGGAACGGCGCCTCGAGAGCACGATCGGCGAACTGGCCGCGCGCTTCAGCGCCTAGACCTCTATCCGGCGACCCGCTCGTAGACGGCCTCATAGCGTTCGACGACCTTTGCCCATTCGTAGTCCGCGGCCCGCTCGCGGCAGGCGGCGGCGGTCGCCGGATCGGCGGCGAGGTCGAGCGCCGCCGCCATCGCCCGGGCCAGGTCCTCCTCGTCATCGGGCTCGAACAGGCGGCCGACCGATTCCTCGGTGACGATCTCGGGCACGGCGCCCGAGCGCGACCCGACCACGGGCGTGCCGGCCGCCAGGGACTCGATGAGGACGAGGCCGAACGCTTCCTCTACCGAGGGCAAGACGGTCGCCCAGGCGCGTCCGTAGAGGCGCGCCAGCTCGGCGCCGGAGGGGGTCAGCAACTCGGCGCCCGGAGGCGGCTCGGCGAGCCCGGCGCTCATCCAGGGATCGGCCCCCGCGGCGACAAGGAGGGTTGCGTCGGGCCGTTGCTGGCGCAGCAGCTCGAAGGCCCGGAAGAGCAGCGCCCCGCGCTTGCGCGGGTCACCGAGGCTGGCGGGACAGAGCAGCGTCGGGCGCTCGTCGCGATCCGAACCGAGGTCGAAGTCGGCGGCGGCGACGCCGCCGGGCAGCACCACCGGGTCACGCAGCAGGTAGTCGCGAAACGGCCGCGCCGCGGCCGCGCTGAGCACCGAGCACTCGTCCGCCTCGCGGGCGATCTCGAGCAGCATCGCCAGCCGCCGGCGCCGGGCTACCAGGTACTCGCGGGTCGGGATCCCGTGCAGGGTCGCGACGACCGGCGGGCCGCCCAGGGCGCGTGCCCGCACGGCCGCCCAGGAGTCGCTGGGGAAGAACGAGTGGGCGACGTCGAAGCCTGCGCCGCGCAGCGAGCGGATCACGTTGGGGACGTTGACCAGGTGGTACTCGTAGCCGGAGAGGCCCGGCGGCGCCGGCAGCCGGCGGTTGCGCCGAACGCGGAAGCCGTCCTCGGAGCCGGTCACGGGGCCGCCCCGATGACTGGTCACAACCGTCACCTCGTGGCCGCGCACGGCGAGCGCGACGGCGAGGTCGTGGATCAGCCGCTCGCTGCCCCGCCGCACCTCGGGCCAGTAGGTCGGATGGCAGAGGGCGACCCGCATCGGCCGCTCAGATCACCGGCGAGCGGTGGCGGACGGCGCCGCGCACCGTCGCCGCGAGCTCGGCCAGGTCGACCGCGACGCCGGCCGGCAGGTGGGCGCAGAAGGCCGCCAGCGAACGGGGCGTGCGCGGCGCGGCGCGCAGGTGGGCGGCCAGCGCCGCCGCCGGGTAGGGGGCGATCGCGAGCCAGCCGAGCCTCGTTCGCGGCAGGGCGGCGGCACCCGCCAGCGCCAGCGCCAGCCGCGCGTGGGTGCGGTTGGCGAACAGCCCGCGGGGCAGCCGGCGCCGCTGGCGCGGATGGCGGGCGAGGACGAGGGCCAGCGCCTCGCGCCGGCGCGCCTCGCGGATCGCGCTCACGAGCGAGCGGTCGATCACCGCGTGGCGAACGGTCGCCTCGGGCGCGTAGACCGCCCGCGCGCCGCCCTCCTCGGCGCGCAGGCCGAGGTCCGTGTCCTCGCCCCAGGCCGAGGGAAACGCCTCGTCGAAGCCGCCGGTCGCCTCCAGCACCGCCCGCGGGTACGCGATGTTGCAGGTCTCGAACCAGGGGCTGGGACCGTCGATCTCGACGCTGCGGGCGAGCCCGTAGAGCAGGTGCCGCTCGTCCGGGTCCGGGAGGGTGCGGCCCTGGACGATCCCGCCGTCGGCCGCCCCAAGCAGCCGCTCCAGCCACTCGGGCTGCGGACGGCAATCGTCGTCGGTGAAGGCGATCAGAGGCGCCCGCGCCGAGCGCCAGCCGAGGTTTCGCTGGGCGGCCGGCCCGGCCACGTCCGAGCGCAGGAAGCGGGCATCCAGACCATCCGGCGCCGAGGCGAACGGCGGCCTCGAGTCGGGTGCGCGGACGACGACGACCTCGAAGCGATCGCGATCCAGGGTCTGATCGGCGAGCGCCTCGAGCGCGAAGCGCAACCGCGTCTCCCGCGCCCGCGTGGGTATGACGACGGCGACCTCGGCGCTCATCCGGGCTCAGCGTAGAGCGCCAGACGCTCGCTGCGGGCGACCTCCTGGTACCCGGCCGCACGCGCCCAGCGTTCCTCGGCCACATGCGGCTTCGGCACCTGTCCGAGGCCGATCACGAGCAGGTCGTAGTCGCCGTCGCGAAGCGCCTCCGCGAACGGCGCCCGGGCCCGGTACTCGCTCAGCTTGCCGTCGGCGAGCGGGCCGACGTAGGCGACCTCGTTGTCGATCCGGGGGCCGAACAGGGGCCAGGCCGGTGGGTAGCCGTCCAGGCTCCAGTTGCCCGCCAGGCCGATCCGGGTGCCGGGCGCCGCCGCCGCGGCGGCTTCGAAGCTCGGGTCGAGGCCCTCGTAGCGATGGTCGTTGTAGCGGCGCTGGATCGCGTACCCGCCGGCGACCAGCACGATCGTCAGCGCCGCTGTCACGCCGGCGATCAGCGCCGGCCGGCGGGCCGGAGCGACCCGGGCGAGCAGACCGGGCCCGAACCGCCAGGCCGCCAGCGCCAGCCCGAGCAGGCCGAAGGCGGCGATGAACGAGTTGCGGGCGGCGCTCGTGAACATGACCTCGAAGCTCTGGCGGATCCCGTCGGCGATCGCGATCAGGGCGACGAGCTCGATCGCGATCCTCCACCGCGCCGGGACCTGAGCAGCGACCCAGGCGCCGAGCGGGGCGGCGAGGATCAGCGCCGGTACGAGGTAGCGAGTGTTCGGCGTCGCCAGGCTCGGGGCGTCCAGGGCCCCACCCGCGGTCCCCGGCAGGAACAGGTAGACGACCGCGAGCGCGAGCGCGGCGGCGGCGCTGGTCAGGACCACGGCGCGTTGCGGGCTGCGGCCGCGAAAGGCGAGCACCGCGGCTCCCGCGGCCCCGGCGACCAGCGCCAGGCCGGCGATCGACAGCCCCTCCTCGAAGGCCGGCAGGAAGTAGTCCTTCCAGATCTCGGGCCGCCAGAAATAGTCGGCGATCGTGCGGCCGGTCTGCTCGACGATCCCGAACGCCGGTGCGTCGAAGAGGTTCACCCCGGCGAACCCCACCCTTGCCGGGTAGAACGGGTCCCCCGACTCGATCAGGTTCCGCACCAGCCAGAAGCCGCCGGCGAGGAGGACGATCGCCGAGACGGTGAGCAGCCGGCGGGCGACGAGCCGCCATGGCAGGCGCCCGATCAGCATCGCCGCGACCCAGACCCCGATCACCACCGGGATCCCGGTCACGCCGTACCACTTGGTGCCGAAGGCGATCCCGAGGGCGACGCCGGCGATCACGAGCTCGCCGGAGCGGCCGGTGCGCGCGTGCCGGGTGAGGAACAGCGCCCCCGTCGCCAGGCCGGCGAGCAGCGGGGCGTCGGCCATCAGCGTGTCCGTGACCGGGACGTTGACCGCCGGAACCGAGACGATCAGCGCCGCGAAGATCACCGCCGTCGCGCGGGCGGCCCCCAGCTCGCGTCCGGTGGCGAACACCGCGGTGGCCGCGATCCCCAGGAAGGCGTAGTTGACGAGGCGCACGAACGCGTCGTTGAGCCAGGGCAGGATCGCCGAGGTCAGCAGCAGGTCCCCGTTCTGGGGGTACTGGGCGGTGGGCAGCCCGGGAATGAACTGGTCGACGCGCCAGACCGTCCCGGTCTGGATCAGGCGCCCGATCCCCGGCAGGTGGAAGGCGAGCGCATCGGTGTTCGAGGGCGCGAGCGGCGCCCGCAGATAGAGGCTGGCGAAGACGAACACGCCCAGTGCTCCGGCGGCGAGGGCCGCGATCGCGATCGAGGCCGCGTCCGAGCGCGGGGTCTCGAGCCCGGCCTCGGCCGCGGGTGGAGCGCCCGCTCGCCTCGCCGCCAGGTGGGCGGCAAGCGCCAGCGCGGCGGCGGCGATCAGGGCCGACTCACGGCTCAACAGTCCGAGCACGGCCGGCAGCAGGTGGGCGAGGACGAGCGCCCAGGCCGCGAGCGCGGCGATCGCGAGCATCCGGGGCGTCGAGCGCAGCCCCGCCGAGATCGCCACCTGCCCCCGAGCCCCCGCCAGCACCGCCAGCCCGACCGTGGCGGCGAAGAAAGCCAGGCCCACGAAATAGTCGCCGGCTGACACGGGTCGCGAGATTACCCGTGCCCCGGGTCGCGGAAGCCGGGCCGCGGAAATCCTCGCCGGTAGGCTGCGCCCCGTGGAGCGCAAGGCGATGCGGGAGGACCCGGATCCGCGCGGTCCCGAGGTAGCGGTCGTGGTCCCGACGCGCAATCGGCGCCCGCGTCTGGAGGCGCTGCTGGACGCGCTCGCGGCCCAGACCGTGCCCGCGGATCGCTTCGAGGTGATCGTCGTCGATGACGCCTCCGGCGACGGCACCGCCGAGTACCTGCGTGAGCGAGCGCCGGCGGCCCCGTTTTGCCTCGAGCCGCTGGTCCTGGCGCGCAACGAGGGCCGCGCCGCGGCCCGCGAGCGTGGCTGGCGCAGCGCCCGGGCGCCCCTGATCGCCTTTGTCGACGACGATTGCGTGCCCGATCCCGGCTGGCTCGAGGCGGCGCTCGACGCGCACCGGCGGCTACCGGACGCGATCCTCCAGGGCCGCACCGAGCCGATCGCCCTGGAGCTGGCCTCGACGGGACCGCTGCGGAAACCGTTCACGCGCACGATCCGCGTCGACGCCCTCGACCCGGGCTTCCAGACCTGCAACATCTTCTACCCGCGGCAACTGCTGGAGCGGATCGACGGCTTCGACACCGATGCCTTCGGGCTCGTCCACGGCGGCGAGGACTCCGACCTCGCCTGGCGCGCGATCGCCACCGGAGCCCGCGCCGCCTTCGTCCGCGAGGCGCTGGTCGCGCACGCGGTCAACTGGCAGGGCCCCGTCGGCAAGCTGCGCTTTGCGGCGAGCTGGGAGCTGAAGGCCTACGCGCGCCATCCGGGCCTCCGCCGGGCGCACTTCACCCACCGGCTGTTCTGGAAGAACTCGCATTACCTCTTCGCCCGCGCCGCCCTCGCGGCGGCATTGCCCCGGCGGCTGCGCTTCCTCGCTCCCTGGCTGGTCCTGCCGTACGTTCGCGATCTGCTCGCCCGTGGGCGGGTCGAGGGCGGCGGCGCGTTGCTGGCGCCGTACTACGTCCTCCACGACGCGATCGAGGTGGTCACCGTGTTGCGGGCGGCCCTCCGCTACCGGACGCCGATGCTCTGAGCGGCGGTCAGTGGCGGGCGGCACCGATCAGCGCCAACAACCGCTCCGCCTCACGGTTCGTGTTGCAGCGCTCGATCACGAACGCGCGTCCGGCGTCCCCCATCGCCGCTCGCCGCTCGGCCGGCAGCGAGAGCAGCTCGGCGATCGCCGTCGCGAGCCCCTCCGGTGACCCCGGCGCGACCAGCCTCCCCCATTCGGGGGAGACGATCTCAGGGAGGCCGACCGCGTCACTGGCGACCACCGGCACGGCCATCGCCATCGCCTCCTTGACCACGACCGGCATCGAATCGCGATCGCCGTCGCCGGCGATCACGGAGGGCATCGCCAGGAGGTCGGCGCGCTCGAGCAGTTCGCGCACGGCCTGCGAGTCGGGGACCGCCGGCAGCTCGACCACCGACTCGAGCCCGAGCTCGCCGATCAGACTCTCGAAACTGCCCCGCAGCGGGCCCTCCCCCGCGATCACCATCTGAATCGGCTCCCCGCCGCGCACGAGGATCCCGGCGGCCGCGATCAGATGCTCGAAGCCTTTCTTCTCCACGTAGCGGCCGATCGCGACCACGGTCCGCCCGCCCGGATAAGGGGTCCGGCGGCGAAACCGGTCGGCGTCGACACCCATGATCACCGTGTGAACCTTGGCGGCTCCATCGCCGTCGAGCATCTCCTGCAGGTCGAGGCGGGTGTACTCGCACGAGGCGGCGACGAAGTCCGCCGCCGCCAGCTTCCCGAGCAGGCCCGTCGGCCGGGCGTAGATGTCGTACGCGTGCGCCGCGATGCTCACCGGGACGCCCGCCAGGCCTCCGGCGCGCAGCGCGTGCGTTGCGGCCGGCGAAGCGAAGTGCACGTGCAGGTGATCGTCGCCGGCGGCGGCGAGGCGGCGAACCAGGGGCGCCAGCCCGCGCAGCGGCAGGCGCTCGGCGGCCGGCCAGCGCCGCCGGGTGAGCAGGTCGCGAGCGCAGCGCACCGGATGGCGGCCGGCGAGCCAGGCCAGCGCCGCCAGGCGTTGGGTGCGGCCCTCGTCCTCGAGGTAATTGACCCGCAGCCCTCGCGCCCCGCCGAGCAGGGGGCGCTCAGGCCGCGCTGCGGCCTCGACCCGGACCGCCGCACCGGCCCGCCGCAGCGCCGCGATCTCGCTTGCGACG
The DNA here is from genome assembly GCA_033856255.1 of Solirubrobacterales bacterium. Taxonomy (GTDB): domain Bacteria; phylum Actinomycetota; class Thermoleophilia; order Solirubrobacterales; family 70-9; genus WHSW01. The sequence goes on from JAWVFH010000008.1 coordinate 85,917, forward strand.
AAGGTCTCCGAGACGGCCGGGAAGGTGTCGACCACGATCACGATCCCACCCTCGCCGTCAATTGGACCGGCCGCCGGTGAGGCGTTGCCGCGCCGGTACCCAAGCCCGCGGGAAACCGCAACGGCGCCGTCGACCAGCTTCAGCCGGGCGCGCTCCAGTTGTCCGCGCAGCGCGAACCCGGGAGCGCCGACCAGCGCCCGCCCGACGGCGGCGCCGGTTCGCGGCGGCGGCGAGGAACCGGGATGGCGGCGGTTCTGCCAGGCGTTGCCCGCCGCCCAGCGGCCGACCTGGGCGGTCAACCCGCGCAGCGACGACTGCGGAGGATGGGAGACGCGGGCCTCGGGACGCGCGTCGATCCGCCAGCCCCTGGCGCCCAGGCGCCAGCAGAACTCGATGTCGCCGCCGGAGAGGATGCCCTCGGTGAACCCGCCGACGTCGGCCCAGCTGCGACGGCGGACGAGCACGTTGCCGGTTGCCGCGGCGGGCCCGAACGGAAGCTCCAGCGTGCGGCCCTGATCGACGTTGTGGCGCGCGACCGCCCAGCGCGCGGCGACCGTGGGCGGCGCCGAACCAGGGTCGATCGCACCCGCGAGGGCGCCGACGTCGGGATCGACGGGGGCGCTGAAGTAGGCCGCCAGCAGACCCGGATCCGGGTCGCAATCGGCGTCGGTGAACAGCAGCCACTCGTTGGCCGCGCGTTCGGCGCCGACGTTGCGGGCGTAGTAGGCGGAGCGCTGATCGCTCGCCTCGACCACCTGGAAACGCTCCGGAAGCTCGCCCCAGTCGCCGGCCTGCCCGCCGCTGTTGTCGGCGATCACGACCTCGTCGGCGTCTCCGAGGCGCAACCGCGCCAGTCGGCCCAGCGCTGCCACCGCCTCAGTGGCGCCGCCGGCGAACGGCACGACCACGCTCACCGGTGGCCGTCGACCGGCCTCGGCCGCGGGCTCATCCGTCATCATCAGGCGAACTCTAGGTGTGACCCGGGGAGGTCAACGCGATCGCCGCGGCCGAGACCAAGCCAGAGCTGTCGATCATCGTGCCCACGCACCGGCGCCCGCGTCAGCTTCGGGCGACGCTGACGGCCCTCGGGCGCCAAGCGGCGGCGGAGAACTCCGAGGTGATCGTCGTCGACGACGCCTCCGGTGACGGGACGGCGCGCCTGCTGGCCGAGCTCGAGCGCGAGCTACCGACCCGCCTGCGAACGATGCGGCTGGAGGTCAACGGCGGCCCGGGCGCGGCGCGCAACGCCGGGATCGCCGCCGCCCGGGCGCCCGTGCTCGTGTTCTTCGGCGACGACATCTGCCCGCGCCCGGGGACCCTCGCCCGTCACCGCGCCTTTCACCGCGACCATCCCGCGGTTGAGGATGCGCTGCTCGGCCGGATCGTCCCCAGCCCCGACGCGGACTCGCCGTTCGCACGCTGGCTGCACGAGCAGGGCAAGCAGTTCGCGTTCGCCTGGATGAGCGCCGGAGCTCCGGTGCCGCCGAGCCTCTTCTACGCCGCCAACTCGTCGCTCAAGCGGGCGCTCCTGGCTCGTGCCGGAGGATTCGACGAGCGCTTCCGCTTCGGACACGAGGAGCAGGAGCTCTCCAGCCGCCTCGACCGCGAGGGTCTGCGGCTCGCCTACGACCCGTCCGCAATCGCCGAGCACGACCACCCGACGGACCTGCGCGCAACCCTGCGCCGGATGCGCGGGTTCGGCCGCTCGTTCAGGCTCCTGACCGAGACCTTGGACACTGAGACCCCACCCCGCAGGCCCGGCGCCAGACATCGCGCCAAGGCCGCGGCGCTGACCGGACTGGCGATGCTTCCGGGTCGGCGCGGCATCGGCCGCGAGGCCACCTGGGCATTCCTCTGCGAGGAGGCCCACCGCGAGGGCTACTGGGAGGCCGGCGACCCGCCGCCGGACGAGCCTCCGGTCCGGATCGGCACCGCTCTCCTGCGTCGCGCCGAGCGGGACCCGGCGGTGCGCTCGAGCACCCTCCCGGGCGCCGACCGGCCGCCGTTCAACCCGGACCGGGATCGCGACCTCCAGCCCGCTCCGAGGTAGGCCGGCCGCATCAGCCTGAGCATCTCGCCGTTGGGGCGCTTGCGCCGAGCCTGGATCGATCGGCGTGCGTCGAGCGCACCCGGGAGCTCGCGCGTGGCCGCGCCCCAGGCGCGCAGCAGCACGGCCGCGTCGCCGCGGTACTGCGCGCGCGCCAGCGAGCCGAGCCTCCGCACCAGGGCCCAGGGAACGAACGCGATCAGCGCCGGTGTGGGGAAGTCCTTGACCATCATCAGCAGGATGTTGCGGTGACAGTGGAAGAGCTCGAAGCCCGCGATTCGTGAGCTCGACTCGCCACCGACGTGATAGGCGACGGCGGTGTGCTCGTAGAAGCAGTCCCAGCCGGCGAGCTGAGCGCGCAGGCCCCAGTCCACGTCCTCGATGTAGGCGAAGAACCGTTCGTCGAACGGTCCAACCTCCTCGAGCGCCTGGCGGCGATATAGCGCCGCGGCCGCGCACGCCGAGAGGACCCACGGCGAGCCGTCGTACTGGCCCCGATCGCGCTCGCCCTTGCCGCGCCGGACGCAGTAGCCGTCCCAGCCGACCAGGTCTCCGGCACCGTCGAGGACATTGCGTCGTGACCACTCGAGCAGCTTCGAGGCGATCGAGGCGGCGGACGGCTCGCGCTTCAGGGCCGCGGTCGTCGCCGCGAGCCAGCCGGGCGCGAGCTCGACGTCGTTGTTCAGCAGGGCGACGAACTCGCTGTCGCCGGCGGCAATCCCGGCGTTCACGGCCCCGGCGAACCCGCGGTTCTCCTCCAGCGCCAGGACCCGGACCTGCGGCCAGCGCTCGGCGAGCGACGCGACCGAGCCGTCGGTCGAGCCGTTGTCGACGACGATCGTCTCGAAGTCGTCGAACTCCTGGGCCGCGAGACTCTCGAGCACGTCCTCGAGTTGCTCGCGGCCGTTCCAGCTCGGGATCACGACCGAAACGCTCGGGCCGCCGGCGGTCGTCATCGCCTCAGCCTAGTCAGCAGACCCGTCGGGGGCGCCGCTTCAACGCCATACTGCGCGGCGGTTCGAGGTTTCCTGATGGCAACACCGCAGAGCGAGATCGACGCGGCGACGGTGGTCGGGCGCCGGCGCCGGACCGCACGCGGCGCCGTGATCAACTCGGCTTTCCTGGTCGGGCTGGGCACGATCAACCTGCTCAAGAGCTTCATCGTCGTCGGCATCGTCTCGGCCGCCGAGTTCGGGGTCTGGAGCATCGTCGTGCTCGCCGTCTACCTGGTGATCGCGATCAAGGCGGTCGCGGTCGCCGACAAGTACGTCCAGCAGCGCGAGCCCGACCAGGAGGCGGCCTTTCAGCGTGCCTTCACCCTCGAGCTCGGAGCGGCGCTGATCGCGACCTTGGCGATGGCCGTGCTGGCGCCGGTCCTGGCGCTCGTCTACGGCGACGCCTCCTTGCTGGCGCCGGCGCTCGTGATCGCGCTCGTCCTCCCGGGCTTGGCCCTGCAATCGCCGATCTGGATCTTCTACCGGCGGCTCGACTTCCTCCACCAGCGGCTGTTGATGGCGGTTGACCCGCTGGTCGGCTTCGTGGTCACGATCGCGCTCGCGGCCGCCGGGCTGGGCTACTGGAGCCTGGTGATCGGCATGGTCGCCGGCGCCTGGTCGGCCGGCCTCGCGGCGATCGCGCTTTGCCCCTACAGGCTGAGGCTGCGCTTCGACCGTGGCAGCCTGCGCGAGTACCTGACCTTCTCCTGGCCGCTGATGCTCGCGACCGGCCTCGGGCTGATGATCGCCCAGCTCTCGGTCTTCTTCGGCAATGCCGCGATCGGGCTCGCGGCGGCCGGCTCGATCGGGCTCGCCGGCACCCTTTCCACCTACGCGGACAGGGTGGACTCCGTCGTCACGCAGACGATCTACCCGGTGATCTGCCGAGTCACCGACCGGCGCGACCTGCTGCTGGAGGCGTTCGTGAAGTCGAACCGGCTGGCGCTGATGTGGGCCGTGCCCTTCGGGGTCGGGGTGACCCTGTTCGTCTCCGACCTGATCACGTACGGGATCGGAGAGCAGTGGCGCGACGCCGACCTGCTGCTGGCGACGATCGGGCTCACGGCCGCGGTCAACCACATCGGGTTCAACTGGAACGCGTTCTATCGCGCGGTCGGCAATACCCGGCCGGTCGCGATCGTCACCGGGCTCGGGCTCACGACCTTCCTCGCCGTCGCCGTCCCTGGGCTCTATATCGACGGGCTCGACGGCTTCGCGGTCGGGATCGCTGCGATGACCGCGGTCTCGCTCGCGGCCCGCTGGGTCTACGTCCGGCGGCTCTTCCCCGATCTTCGCTTCGCCCGCCATGGGGCGCGCGCGATCGCGCCGACGATCCCGGCAGCCGCGGCGGTGATCGCCGCGCGCCTGCTCGAGGGCGGCGATCGCTCCGGGGAGCTGGCGCTGCTCGAGCTGCTGCTCTACATCGCGGTGACGCTGATCGCGACCTGGTTCTTCGAGCGCGACCTGATCACGGAGATTGGCGGCTATTTGCGGCGCGAGCGGCTCGACCCCGGGGCGGCGCCGGCGGCGAGTCCCTCGCTCACCTCCTGATCGCTACATCCGCTCGGGGGCACTGATCCCGAGCAGCTCCAGCGTCGACGCGATCGTCCGCTGGGTCGCCAGGCAGAGCCCCAGCCGGGCCGCCTCGGCGCCGGGCTCCTCCGCGCCGACGACCCGGCAGTCGCGGTAGAAGCCGTGGAAGTCGGCGGCCGTCGCCGTCGCGTAGGCGCAGAGCCGGTGCGGGGCGCGGCGCTCGGCGGCGACCTCGATCTCGGCGGGCAGCTCGAGCAGGCGCCGGACGAGCGCTCGCTCGCTCGGCTCGGCGGCGGCCGCCAGGGCCTCGCTGCCGGCCGCATGCTCGGCGATCTGCTCCTCCGAGCCCGCGGCCCCCTCCTCGGTCGCCTTGCGGAGGATGCTCGCGATTCGCGCGTGGGCGTACTGCACGTAGTAGACGGGATTGTCCTGCGAGGTCGAGCGGGCGAGCTCGAGGTCGATGTCGATCGTCGTCTCGTGGCTGCGCTGGAGCATGAAGAAGCGCGTCGCGTCGACGCCGATGTCGGCGATCAGCTCGTCGAGGGTGACGAAGTCGCCGCGCCGCTTGCCCATCCGCCTGCGCTCGCCGCCCTCGACGATCGAGACCATCTGCATGATCGGCGCCTCGAACCGGTCCGGATCGATCTCGAGCGCCGCCAGCGCCGCCCGCATCCGCGCCAGATAACCGTGATGGTCGGCCCCGAGGACGTTGATCAGCCGCTGGTGGTCGCGCTCGATCTTGTCCAGGTGGTAGGCGATGTCCGGGGCGAAGTAGGTCGGCTCGCCGTCGGCGCGGACCAGCACCCGGTCCTTGTCGTCTCCGAACTCGGTCGTCCGCAGCCAGACGGCGCCCTCGCTCTCGTAGACGTGACCGCCGGCCCGCAGGACGTCGAGGGCGCGCTCGACCGCCCCCGCCTCGCGCAGGCTCCGCTCCGACGTCCAGGTGTCGTAGTGGACGCCGAAGAGCTCGAGAGTGCTCTCGATCCGCGCCCGCATGGCCTCCGTGGCGAGGACCGCCAGCGCGTCGAGGTCGCCGGGTTCGACTCCCGCCCCGGCCAGCTCAGCCGCCAGCTCGGCGACGTATTCGCCGCCGTAGCCGTCCTCGGGCGGGTCGTCGCCGTGCATCCGCGCCGCCACCGACTCCGCGAACAGGCGCACCTGCGTGCCGGCGTCGTTGACGTAGTACTCGCGCTCGACCTGGTCGCCGACCGCCTCCAGCAGTCGCGCCAGCGCGTCGCCGTAGGCGGCGCCGCGAGCGCTGGCGGCGGTCACCGGGCCGGTCGGGTTGGCGCTCACGAACTCGACCAGGACCCGTTCGGCGACCGCGGCCGGCGCCGGCGCACCGCCGGCCGCGAGCACGGCCGCCGCCTCCCGGTGCCAGCGATCGGAGAGGAAGAGGTTGACGAAGCCCGGGCCCGCGACCTCGATCCGCTCGGCGCCGGCGCCCAGCGAGCTGCCGAGCTCCTCGCGGAGGCGCTCGGCCACCTCTCGCGGCGGCGCCCCGGCGAGCGGGGCGAGCAGCATCGCCGCGTTGGTCGAGTAGTCGCCGAGCTCGGGCTTCGGCGGCCGCTCGAGGGTGAGCCTGTCGCCGGCCTCGCCGTGGAGGGCCGCCGCCGCCTCGATCACGCGGGCGCGCAGCTCGGCGAGCGGGTCTGATCTCCGGCTGACAGCCACGACCCGATACTAGAGGCGCGATGCGGGGCCATTAAGCTCCGCCGCCGATGCGGGCACTGGTCACCGGCGGCGCCGGATTCATCGGTTCGAACCTCGTCGACGCGCTGATCGCGCGCGGCGACCAGGTCGTCGTCCTCGACGACCTCTCGTCGGGGCGTCGGGAGAACCTCGCGGAAGCGCTGGCGGCCGGAGCCGAGTTGATCGAGGGCAGCGTCACCGACGACGAGGCGATCACGGAGGCCTTCGATCGCGCCCGGCCGGAGGCGCTCTTCCATTTCGCCGCGCAGATCGACGTCCGGCGCTCGGTGGCCGAGCCCGTCTACGACCTCGAGCTCAACGTCGGCGGCACGGTGAACCTGCTCGAGTCCGCCCGCCGGAACGACCTCCGCCGCTTCGTCTTCGCCTCCACCGGCGGGGCGATCTACGGCGAGGGCGAGGGCCGCGACCTGCCGCTGGACGAGGCGGCAGACTGCCGCCCCGACGCCCCCTACGCGCAGTCGAAGCTCGCCGCCGAGGGCTACGTCGGCCTCTACCGCCGCCTCCACGGGCTCGAGACGACCGTCCTCCGGCTCGCCAACGTCTACGGCCCGCGGCAGGACCCGCGCCTGGAGGCGGGAGTCGTGGCGATCTTCTGCGGGGCGCTCACCGGTGGCGCCCGACCGACCGTGTTCGGCGACGGGGAGCAGACCCGCGACTACGTCTACGTCGGCGACGTCGCCGCAGCCTTCGCGACCGCGGCCGAGAGCGGCGGGCCCGGCCCGTACAACATCGGCACCGGCACGGAGACCAGCGTGCTCGAGCTCGGCCGCGCGATCGCCGCCGTGGCCGGGACCGAGTTCGACCCCGAGTTCGCCGAGTTGCGCCCGGGCGAGGTGCGCCGCTCATCGATCGATCCCGGGCTCGCCGCCGCCGAGTTCGGCTGGCGGCCGGCCACCTCCCTGGCCGAGGGGATCGAGCTCACCCTGGCCGCTGTCGCCCCGGCGCAGTAGCGGGCCCGGCGCCATGTCCGGCGATCCCGGGATCGACGTGGTGATCGTCTCCTACCGCTGCGAGGACCTGCTGCGCGAGTGCCTCGCCTCCCTGTACGCCAACCCTCCGTCCGGGGAACTCACCGTGCGCGTGGTCGACAACGCCTCCGGAGACGGCACGGCCGAGATGGTGAGGCGCGAGTTCCCACAGGCCGAGCTGACCGAGAACGCCGCCAACGACGGCTTCAGCCGCGCCAACAACCCGGCGCTCGCGCGCGGCCAGGCCCCGTACGCGCTCGTCCTCAACCCCGACACCCGGGTCACCCCCGGGGCGCTCCAGCGGCTGGTCGAGCTGATGGAGGAGCGCCCCGAGGTCGGGATCGCGGGCCCGCGGCTGGAGCTCGAGGACGGCAGCTTCGATCACGCTTCGCGGCGCTCCTTCCCGACCCCGCTCAGCGCCCTCGGCCACTTCAGCGGGCTCGGCCGGCGCGAGGGGGCCTCCGGCCGGCTCGCCGCCTACCGGGCGCCCGAGGTCGAGTCCGGCCCCGTCGACGCGGTCAACGGGGCCTTCATGCTGATCCGCCGCGGGGCGCTCGAGGAGGTTGGCGCCTTCGACACCCGCTACTGGATGTACATGGAGGACCTCGACCTCTGCTACCGGTTCGGCGAGGCGGGCTGGACGACCTGGTTCGAGCCCTCGGTGACCGTCTTCCATGTGAAGGCGGGGACGAGCGGCGAGCACCGCTCCCTGCGGCTCAACTACGCCTTCCACTACGGCATGTTCCGCTTCTACCGCGACCACTACGCGGGTCAGGGCAACCCGGCGCTGAACGGCGCCGTGTACTGCGGGATCGCGATCAAGTTCGCGGGCGCTGCGGCGCGGAGCTCGCTGGCCCGGCTCACTCGCCGCGGGCGCTGAGCGCCGCCCCGATCCGCTGAACCGTGGTCGGGTGGGTCCCGAAGACGGCGCTCAGCCAACCCGGCGGGTCGGGGTCGGAGAGGTTGGTCTTCGCCAGCTGGACCTGGAGGTCGACGAGGGCGCCGGGATCGTGGGTGAGCTGGAGCGCGAACTGGTCGGCGCTCGCCTCGATCCGCCGCGAGAGCTGGTTGCCCGGGATGTTGAGCGCGAATGCGGCCACGGTCAGCGCCACGAGGTAGATCGGCACAGCCGACGGGCTCGCCGGGTCGACCCCGCGCCGGCGGGCGATCGCGAGGCTGAGCTCGCGGACGAAGAGGAGGCCGAAGGGGGCGACGATGGCGACGAAGATGAGGCCCCGGCGGATGTCGTCGTGGGCGACGTGCCCGAGCTCGTGGGCGACGACCGAGCGCAGGATCGGGCGCTCGGCCTGCTCGAGCAGGTTGTCGTAGAGCACGACCCGCTTGGTCGAGCCGATCCCATCCACGAAAGCGTTGAGCGAGGTGACCCGGCGGCTGGCGTCGACGCGGTAGACCTGGCCGATGTCCACCCCGGCCTCGCGGCCGAGCGCCAGCACGTCGGCGCGCGCCCGGCTTGATTCCGGCAGGGGCTCGAACTTGTTGTAGATCGGCGCCAGGACGACCGGGGCGATCCAGACGAAGACGACGGCGAGGCCGGTGGTCAGGGCGGCGCCCGGGATCCACCAGCGGCGGGGGAAGCGGCGCACGAGCGCCAGCAGGAGGGCGGCCCCGCCGGCGGTCAGCAGCGCGGTGATCCCGGCCGAGCGGGCGAGGTCCCACAGCCACGATCCCAGCGACTGGGTCGAGAGCCCGGCGTCGACTGCACGCTCGTGCGAAACCAGGCTCAGCGGCAGGCTCGCGGCCGTGGTCAGAATCGCGAACCCGGCGCCGGCGACCGCGGCGCCGGGGAGCGGCCGGGCCGCCAGTCGCTCGAGCGCCCGCCGCAGGGCCGCCGGCCGGCCGAGGGCGACGACGGTGAGGATGGCAACCTCGACCGCCAGGCCCGCGAACAGCAGCGGCCGCTGCGGATCGCGGTAGTCGTGCGCTCGTTCCAGCTCGGCGGGACTGAAGTAGTCGCTCTCGGCGACGGGCACCGGGTCGGGCGGGCGGTCCCGAGGGCTCAGCAGCCACACCGCCGCCTCGGCGACGAGGATCATCGCGACGGCCGCGCCGCCGACGCGGGCCACGGTCGAGCGCGGCAAGCTCATCGACGCCTACGATAGTCCGCCGGTATTCGGGGGGACTAAATGCGCCTGGCCCTGCTCAGCGACATCCACTCCAACCTGCCGGCCCTGGAAGCCGTCGTCGCCGATCTCGAAACCGCGGCCGTCGACGAGGCCTGGTGCCTCGGCGACGTGGTCGGCTACGGCGCCGAGCCGGACGAGTGCGCCGACCTGGTCCGCGAGCGCTGCTCGCTCTGCCTGGTCGGCAACCACGACCTGGCGGCGCTCGACCAGCTCGACATCTCGACCTTCTCGCCCGCCGCGGCCACCGCGGTGCGCTGGACCCGCGAGCGGATGAGCGACGGGACGCGAGAGTTCCTCGCCGGTCTGGAGCCGGCCGACGAGAGCCGCGAGGTCGGCCTCTACCACGCGTCACCCCGCGACCCGATCTGGGAGTACGTGCTCTGGCCCGACCAGGCCGCGGAGTGCATCCGCGCCCAGGCCAAGCGGGTGAGCTTCGTCGGCCACTCGCACGTGGCCCTCTTCTTCGCCCTCGCCGACGCCGGCACCGGCAGCGACGAGGCGGACGACGCGCGCGGGGCGCAGGCGGGCGCGGGCACCAGCCTCGAGGTCGGCCGCGGCCGGTGGCTGATCAATCCCGGCAGCGTCGGCCAGCCGCGCGACGGCGACCCCCGCGCCGCCTGGCTCGAGCTCGACACCGAGTCTTGGCAGGCGACCTTCCACCGGGTCGCCTACGACATCGACCGCGCCGCCGACGCGATCGTCGCCACCGACCTGCCCGAGCATCTCGCTCGGCGCCTGTACGTGGGGCAATGACGATGTCGGGACGGCTGAAGCCCTTGTCTAGACTCGCCGCGATGCGCGGGAGAACCCGGAAGTCCCTGCTCGTGTGCGTTTTCGCACTCACTCTCGCCGGCTGCGGCGGCGACAGCGGCACGATCCCGCCCCAGGACGCGAACACCCTGCTCAACGAGCTCAAGGCGGTCCGGACCGACGTCGAGAGCGGCGACTGCGACACCGCCCAGCAGCACGCGCAGGAGCTGATCGGCGCGGTCGCCCAGCTGCCCAACGACGTCGACCCCGACGTCGCCAGCGAGCTGACCAAAGCGTCGGAACACCTAGACCAACTCGCCTCGACTCAGTGCACCGGCGCCTCGGGGCTCACCGGCGTCCAGCCCTCGACCTCGACCACGAGCACCACCACGGTCGAGCCGACTGAGACGTCGACGACGGAGACGAGCACGACTACTCAGGAACAGACGAGCGACCAGCCCCCCACCGAGCCGCAGGGCGGCGACAACGCCGGCCAGCAACCACCGGCGGGCGGCCAGGATCAGGGAGGCCAGGGCGGCAACCCGACCCCGACCCCGACCCCGACCCCGGGCGGCGGCGTGCCGCCGAGCGGCGGCGTCACGCCCGGCGGAGGGAGCGGCGGCGGATGAACACCACGATCTCCGACCGCTACGAGCTCGGCGACCGCCTCGGGTCGGGCGGCATGTCGACCGTCTACCGGGCCACCGACCGGGTCCTCGAGCGCACCGTTGCGGTCAAGATCCTCGCCGAGCACCTCTCCGACGACGACAAGTTCGTCGCCCGCTTCCGCCGCGAGGCGCTGGCGGTGGCGAAGCTGATCCACCCCAACAGCGTCCAGGTCTACGACACCGGCGTCGACGCCGACCGCCACTACATCGTCATGGAGTACGTGGAGGGCAAGTCGGTCGCCCAGCTGCTGCAGACCAAGGGCCGCCTGGGGGCCGACTCGACGACCGAGATCGGGATCCAGGCCTGCGCCGGGCTCGAGTACGCGCATCGCCAGGGGATCATCCACCGCGACGTCAAGCCCGGGAACCTGATGGTGATCGGCGGGCCCGCCGGCCGCCGGCGCCGCGACAGCTCGGCGCACGAGCCGCCGACCGGCGAGATGACGATCAAGCTCACCGACTTCGGGATCGCCCGCGCGACGGCACAGTCGCGGCTGACCCAGGTCGGCTCGGTCGTCGGCACCGCCGCGTATCTGGCACCCGAGCAGGCGCGCGGCGAGGAGGCCTCGCCGTCGGCCGACGTCTACGCGCTCGGAGTCGTCCTCTACCAATTGCTCACCGGCCGCCTGCCGTGGGAGGGCTCGACCCTCGCCGAGCTCGCGATCCGGCGCGAGAACGAGCGCCCGCTGCCGCCGACCTCCTATGACCCCGACGTCCCCGAGACGCTCTCGCAGGCGGTGCTCACCTCGCTCGAGGGCGAGGCGGCGGCGCGCTACTCCTCCGCGCGCGAGCTGTCCCGGGCGCTCGAGGCGGGGCTGAGGGGCGAGCAGCCGGCGCCGCCCTCCGACGAGCTGCCGACCAACATGCTCGCCTCGCCGAGCACCGCCGCCACGCGGCGGATGAGCAGCCCCGAGCCCCGCACCCCGATCGCCCCCGAGCCGTTCGTCCAGCGCCGCCCGCCGGCGCCCTCGCCGCGGCCGGTGATCACCCCGGCCCAGGCCCGGCCCCGCCGCTCGGCGGCCGGGAGGTTCTGGCGCACGATCGGGATCCTGCTCCTGATCGCGGTCCTTGCCGCGATCATCGCCGGCGCCGTCCTCCTGCTCACCAACGCCGGCCAGAACACCGACCTCGGCCAGACGATCAAGGACAACCTCAACGACCAGATCCAGGCGATCGAGGACTTCGTCCGCAACAACACGCAGTAGGGGGGCTCGGACAACAACAACAACAACGAGCTGGGTAGGGGTGGCGCGATGACGAACGGGGGTTAGCGCGCCCTCTGGGGGTCCAAACCGACGTTCGTCCTCTAACCGCCCCCCTTTACTGCCCTCCCGTAACGGCCCAGGGCGCCGAGCCGCCGAGGATCGCGCGCCGGTACGCGTCGAACCGTGCCTCACTGATCGCCTCGCGGGCCCCCGCCACCAGGCGCTCGAGGAAGGTCAGGTTGTGCAGCGTGATCAGGCGCGCCGCGGTCGGCGCTTCCGCCCGGGCGAGGTAGTGGAGGTAGGCCCGTGTGTGGATGGCGCAGGTCGGGCAGGGGCAGCCGTCGACGAGCGGACCCTCGTCGGTCGCATAGGTGGCCTTGGCCACGTCGAAGCGAAAGCGCGCGTCCGGCAGCGGAGCGAGCGCCATCCCGTGGCGGGCGAGGCGGGTCGGGACGGCGCAGTCGAAGACGTCGATGCCGAGCGCGATCCCGGCCAGCAGGTCGTCGGGCTCGCCGATCCCGAGCAGGTGCTTCGGCGCCTCGGCCGGCAGCATCGGCGCCGTCATCTCCAGGACCCCGTGCATCTCCGGCTTGTCGCGCCCGAGCGTACCCCCGATCGCCAGCCCGTCCACCTGCGCGGCGCTGACCGCCTCGGCCGACTCGCGGCGCAGGTCCTCGTGCACACCACCCTGGACGATCCCGAACACCGCCTGCTCGGCCGGCCCGTGCTCGGCGTGCCAGGCGAGGCAGCGGCCGAGCCAGCGGTGGGTGCGCTCCGTCGAGCGCGCCGTGTAGTCGCGATCGGCGTGAAACGGGGTGCACTCGTCGAAGACGAGGGCGATGTCGGAGCGCAGCGCCGCCTGCACGCCCATCGACTCCTCCGGCCCCATGAACCGCTCCGAGCCGTCGATGTAGGAACGGAACGAGACCCCGCGCTCGGAGATCTCGATCACGCCGCCGCTCGAGCCGGCGCTGCCGCGGCGGCCCTTGACCTCGTCGGCGACGTTGCCGTGGGCGAGCGAGAAGACCTGGAAGCCGCCCGAGTCGGTGATCAGCGCCCGTCCCCAGCCCATGAACCGGTGCAGGCCGCCGAGCTCGGCGATCCGCTCCGCGCCCGGCGCCAGGAAGAGGTGGAAGGTATTGCCGAGGATCAGCTCGAAGCCGATTCCAGCGACGTCCGAGAGGTCGAGCGTGCGCACGGCGCCCCGAGTCGCCAGCGGGATGAACGCCGGCGTGCGCACCTCGCCGTGAGCGGTCACAAGGCGCCCCGTTCGGGCGGCTCCGTCGCTCGCGTCGATCTCGAATCTGAGCCGTGCTGGGTCGCTTCGCACGACCGGCCAGCCTACTTTTCGACCAGCGAGTGCCCGGTCATCGCGGCCGGCTGATCGATCCCGAGCAGGTCGAGCGCAGTCGGGGCGACGTCGGCGAGCACGCCGCCGGACGCGAGCTCGAGCCCGGCCACCGTGACCACGAACGGAACCGGGTTCAGCGAGTGGGCCGTGTTGGGCGACCCGTCCGGCTCCAGCATCTGCTCGGCGTTGCCGTGATCGGCGGTCACCAGACAGGCCCCTCCCGATTCATGAACCGCCGTCACCACCTCCCCGAGGCGGCGATCGACCTCCTCGATCGCGGCCACCGCGGCCGGGATGCTGCCCGTGTGGCCGACCATGTCGGGGTTGGCGAAGTTGATGATCCCGAACCGGTAATCGCCCTCCGACCAGCGGGATGTGAACGCCTCCGCGGCCCCGGCGGCGGACATCTCCGGCTTGTGGTCGTAGGTGGGCACGTCGCGCGGAGACTCGACGAGCGCCCGATCCTCTCCCTCCCATTCGACCTCGTGGCCGCCGTTGAAGAAGTAGGTGACGTGGGCGTACTTCTCGGTTTCGGCGACGTGCAGCTGGCGCTCGCCCCGCGCGGCCAGCACCTCCGCGAGCGTGGTCTCGGGCTCGGCCGGAGGGAAGGCCGTCGCATAGGGCCATCCGGACCGGTACTGGGTCAGCGTCGTCAGCTCGACCTCGGGCGCGTCGCCGCGGTCGAACTCGTCGAAGTCCCTCTCCCCCAAGGCCATCGTCAGCTCGCGGGCGCGATCGGGCCGGAAGTTGAAGTGGATCACCGCGTCACCGTCGGCGACTCCGTCGTAGTCCCCGATCACGGTCGGGCGGATGAACTCGTCGGTCTCCTCACGGGCGTAGGCCTCGGCCACCGCCTCGGCGGCGCTCGCCGCCCGAGCCCCCTCGGCGTGGACGATCGCGTCGTAGGCCAGCTTCACCCGATCCCAGCGCCGGTCGCGGTCCATGCCGTAGTAGCGGCCGCCGACCGTCCCGATCCGGCCCGCGTGTCGCAGCCAGCGCTCCAGCTCCTCGATGTATCCCGCGCCGGAGGTCGGCAGCGTGTCGCGTCCGTCGGTGAGCGCGTGCACGACCACGTCGGTGACCCCCTCCTGGGCGCCGAGCTCAATCAGCGCCTCGATGTGGGTCCAGCCGGAGTGCACACCGCCGTCGGAGACGAGGCCGATCAGGTGCAGACGCCCCCGCGGGCTGCGGCGGGCGGCCTCGCAGGCCGCGAGCAGCGCCTCGTTCTCGAAGAGGGTCCCGTCGGCGACCGCGTCGTCGATCCGCGCCAGGTCCTGCTTGATGATCGCCCCGGCGCCGAGGTTGAGGTGGCCGACCTCGGAGTTGCCCATCTGGCCGTCGGGGAGGCCGACGTCGCGGCCACTCGCCGACAGGGTCGTCCGCGGATACGTCTCCCAGAGGTCGTCGAAGACCGGCGTGGCCGCCTGGGCGACGGCGTTGCCGGGACCTTCCGGCGCCAGTCCCCAGCCGTCGAGGATGACGAGGGCGAGCGACGGCACCGGCTCCTGCACGGTCATCCGGAGCCGGCGGCGTTGCAGATCGCGAGAAAGTCGTCGGCGTCGAGGCTGGCGCCGCCGACGAGGCCGCCATCGATCTCCGGCCGGGCGAACAGCTCGGCCGCGTTGCCGGGCTTGACCGAGCCGCCGTAGAGGATCCGCACGGCCGCCGCGACCCGGGCGTCGCGTGCGGCGAGCAGGCCGCGGATGAAGGCGACCGCCTCCTCGGCCTGATCGGGGGTCGCGGTGCGCCCCGTGCCGATCGCCCAGATCGGCTCATAGGCGATCACCACGTCCGCCAATCGCGCGTCCTCGACCTGGGCCAGGTCGGCGCTCAGCTGGCGCTCGAGCACCGCCTCGGTCTCGCCGGCGTCGCGCTGCGACTCGGTCTCACCGCAGCAGAGGATCGGCAGCAGCCCGGCGGCGAGCAGCGCCGGGACCTTGCGGGCCAGCGCCTCGTCGGTCTCGCAGAAGAGCTGGCGGCGCTCGGAGTGCCCGACGATCGCCCCGGCGACGCCGAGGTCGGCAAGCATCGGGATCGAGACCTCGCCGGTGAAGGCGCCCGACTCCTCCTCGTGGACGTTCTGGGCGCAGACCTCGATCCCGGAGCCGGCCGCGATCGCACTGGCCGCCGCCAGCGCCGTGTAGGGCGGGCAGACGACGACCTCGGTCGCGCCGAACTCCGAGACCCGGCCTGTGAGCGAGGCGAGGAAGCCCTCGGCCTCGCCGACGGTCTTGTTCATCTTCCAGTTCGCCGCGACGAGGGGGATTCGCTCAGACATCGATCAGCGCCTCGACCCCCGGAAGCTCGTTGCCCTCCATCAGCTCCAGCGAGGCACCGCCCCCGGTCGACAGCCAGTCGACCTCGCCGGCGAGCCCGAAGGCGACCAGGGCGGCCGCAGAGTCGCCGCCGCCGACGACCGTGAACCCGGGAGCCCGGGCGACCGCCTCGGCGACCCCGCGGGTGCCGGCGGCGAACGGTTCCAGCTCGAAGGCCCCCATCGGACCGTTCCAGAACACCGTCCCGGCGGCCTCGATGCGGCGCGAGTACTCGGCCACGGTCCGCGGCCCGATGTCGAGCCCCATCCAGCCCTCCGGAACCTCGGTGCCGTCGACCTCGCGGCGTTCGGCGCCGGCGTCGAAGCTGTCGCCGATCACCAGATCGACCGGCAGCAGCAGCTCGCACGCGGAGTCCTTCGCCCGCACGAGCGCCCTGGCGGCGAGGTCGACGCCCTCGTCCTCGACCAGCGAGTCCCCGGTCGCGGTACCGAGCGCGCGGTAGAAGCTGAAGCACATCGCCCCGCCGATCAGGATCGCGTCGGCGGTCTCCAGGAAGCGGTCGATGACGGCGATCTTGTCCGAGACCTTGGCTCCGCCGAGGACCACCACGAGCGGGCGCCGCGGATCGTCACGGACCGCGGTCAGCGCCCGCACCTCGCGCTCCAGCAGCAGCCCCGCGTGCCCGGGCAGGTGGCGGGCGACCCCGGCGGTCGTCGCGTGGGCGCGGTGGGCGGCGCCGAAGGCGTCGTTGACGTAGAGGTCGCCGAGCCGCGCCAGGGCCGCGGCCAGCTCCGGGTCGTTGCGGGTCTCCCCCGGCTCGTAGCGTGAGTTCTCGAGCAGCAGGACCTCACCCGGCCCGAGCGCCGCGGCGAGCGCCTCGACCTCCTCGCCAGCCACGCCGGGCGCGACCGCGACCTCGCTTTCGAGCAGCTCGCCGAGCCGCGCGGCAACCGGCCTCATCGAGAGCTCGGGCTCGCGGTCCTGCGGCCGCCCGAGGTGAGAGACGAGCACGACCGAGGCGCCGCGCTCGCGCAGCAGCTCGATCGTCGGCAACGCCGCGCGGATCCGGGTGTCGTCGGCGACCTCGCGGTCGTCACCGTCGCCGGTGAGGGGAACGTTGAAGTCGACCCGGACAAGCGCCCGCCGGCCCGCCACCTCGGCGTCGCGCACGCTGGCCTTCTCGAACCTGCCGCGCTCGCTCAGGCCGCTGGCGGTCTCGTTCAAACGGCTGCGGGCTGGCGCTCGAGCACTCGCGCCGCGAGCTCGACGCACCGGTTCGAGTAGCCCCACTCGTTGTCGTACCAGGAGAAGACCTTGGCGAAGGTGCCATCGATCACCGCTGTCTGCTCGGAGTCGAAGATCGACGAGTGCGGGTCCTTGATGATGTCCGTGGAGACGAGCGGGTCCTCGCTGTAGAGCAGGATCCCGGCGAGCGGCCCCTCGGCCGCCTCACGGATTGCGGCGTTGATCTGCTCGGGGGTGGTCTCGCGTCCCAGCTGGCAGGTGAGGTCGACGACCGAGCCGGTGACCACCGGGGCGCGAACCGCCATCCCGTTCAGCTTGCCGTTCAGCTCCGGCAGGACCAGCCCCACGGCCTTCGCCGCACCGGTCGAGGTCGGGATCAGGTTGACCGCGGCGGCGCGTGCGCGGCGCGGGTCCTTGTGCGGCATGTCCTGGAGCCGCTGATCGGAGGTGTAGGCGTGGATCGTGGTCATCAACCCGCGCTCGATCCCGAACGAATCGTGCAGGACCTTGGCCACCGGCGCCAGGCAGTTGGTGGTGCAGGAGGCGTTGGAGATGATGTGGTGGGCATCGGGATCGTAGGCGTGATCGAAGTTGACGCCGAGGGCCACGGTGACGTCCGGGTCCGTCGCGGGAGCCGAGATGATCACCTTCTTCGCCCCGGCCTCGAGGTGCTTGGCGGCGTCCTCGCGCTTCGTGAACAGGCCCGTCGACTCGATCACGACCTCGACGCCGAGGTCTCCCCAGGGAAGGTCGGCGGGAGCGCGCTCGGCGAGCACGCGGACATCCTGGCCGTCGACCGAGAAGGAGCCGTCGCCGACCTCGACCTCGCCCGGGAAGCGGCCATAGGTGGAGTCGTACTTGAGCAGGTGGGCAAGCGATTCGGCGGGGGCGATGTCGTTGATCGCCACGAACTCCAGGTCGGCGCCGGCCTCGTGCGCGGCCCGGAACAGGTTGCGCCCGATCCGCCCGAAGCCGTTGATGCCGACCTTCACTCTCGCCATTGCGCCGTTCTCCCTCGAAGTCGTGTGTCAGTTCTGTACAGCGATCTCGATCCTGTGCCCATCGGGGTCGAGAAGGTACGCCGAGTAGTAGCTGCCACCGTACTCGGGCCGCGCGGCCGGCGCCCCGTCGTCGGTGCCACCGGCCCTGACGCCTCCCTCCCAGGCGCCCTTGACGGCCGGGATCCCGCTGGCCGAGAAGCACGTGTGCCCGCCGCTACCGGCCGAGCTCCCCGCGGACGCGAAGAACACCGGTCGCACGATGCCCCAGGCGACCTGGCTCTCGTTGTCGACGTGGCGCCGCCAGCCGAGCGCGCCGAGCACCGCGTCGTAGAAACGGGCGCTCCGCTCGAGCTCGGTGACATCGACGCTGACGTGGTGGATCATGGCTCTGATCTAACCAGAAGAGGCTCAGCCGCCGCGCGGGGTCCAGCGGAAGTAGCGGATCGCCAGCACGAGTCCCAGCGCGCCCCAGGCCGCGACCACGGCCAGGTGGCCCCACTCGAAACCGGCGCCCGTGGTCAGCGGGTCCCAGGCGGCGAAGAAGGCCTCGAAGAACTGCCGGATCGGGAACAGGTTCGCGAGATTGAGGACACCGTCGGGGATCTCGGTCTCGGGGATGAAGACGCCCGAGAGGAAGTAGAGCGGCAGGACCGCGACGTTGGTGATCGCGGGGGCGGCGTCCTCGCTCGGGATCGCCGCGGTCAGCGCGATCCCCAGGCAGCAGAAGCTGGCCGCGCCGATCGCCAGCGTGACGAGGATCGCCGGCAGGTGATCCCAGGGGATGTGGACGCCGTAGAGCACGCGGCCGATCAACGGGACCACGATCAGCATCAGCACCGAGATCACGATCGCGTTGCCGACCCGGCCGGCGAAGAAGACCCAGCTCGGCAGCGGGGTGCCGCGGCCCCGCTTCAGGATCCCGTTCTCGCGGTCGACCGTGAGCCTGATCGCGACGCTCTGCAGGGTCGCGGAAACGACCGCGAGCGTCAGGATCGCCGGGATGTAATAGGTGGTCGTCCGCAGGCCGCCGAGCTGCTCGAGCGTGTCGTCGCCGAAGATCCCCTCGAAGATGACCATGAACATCAGCGGCAGAGCGACGGTGAAGAAGACCGCGCCCGGGTTGCGCCAGAACGACTTCTGGTCGTAGCGGAACTGGTGCACGGCGAGGGCGACGGGGCTCATTCCTCCTCCACCCGGGTCAGCTCGAGGTAGATGTCCTCGAGCGTCGGCCGGTGGACCTCGAGGCCCTCGAGTTCTAGATCGCGTTCGAGCGCCCAGCCGGTGAGCCGGTTGAGCACCTCCACCGGGTTCCGCGTGCTGGTCGTCAACTGGCCGTCGGGGCCCCGCTCGAGGTCGAACCCCTCGGGCGGCTCACCGGCGAGGTGGAAGCTGATCGTCGCCGGGCGGGACTCGCGATCGCCGAGCTCGTCGGGGCGGCCCTCGGCGACGATCGCGCCGGCGGCGATGATCGCGACACGATCGGCGAGCCGCTGGGCCTCGTCCATGTAATGGGTCGTCAGGAAGACGGTCTTGCCGAGCGCGCGGAGCCCTGCGATCACGTCCCAGGCCTGCCGGCGCGCCGACGGATCGAAGCCGGTGGTCGGCTCGTCCAGGAACAGCAGGTCCGGGTCTCCGATCAGCGCCACGGCCACGTCGAGGCGCCGCAGCTGCCCGCCCGAGAGCCGGCCGGCGCGTTCGTTCGCCTTCTCCGTCAGGCCGACGTGGGCGATCGTCTCCGAGATCCCGAGCGGTTCGCGGTAGTAGCCGGCGTAGAGGGCGATCGTCTCGTGCACCGTCAGCTCCGGCCGCATCCGGCACTGCTGCAGGACGATCCCGATCCGCTCCCGCCAGTCGCGGGTCGGTGAGCCGGGGTCGACGCCCAGGACCCGGACGTCGCCGCCGCTGCGCTCGCGGTAGCCCTCGAGCACCTCGACCGTGCTCGTCTTCCCGGCCCCGTTCGGTCCCAGGAAGGCGAACACCTCCCCCTCGTCGACCTCGAGGTCGACGCCGCGAACGGCCTCATGGTCGCCGTAGGCCTTGCGCAAGCCGGAGACCTGGATCACGGGCGCCGCCATGGGTGCGGCATTGTAGGTCCCGCTCAGCCCAGCTCGACGTCGCGGTGGACGACCCGCGGCTGGACGTCGTCCTGGGTGGCGACGTGGCGCGCGATCCGGTCGGCGACGGTGACCGAGCGGTGACGGCCGCCGGTGCAGCCGATCGCGATCGTCAGGTGCGTCTTGCCCTCGGCGACATAAGCGGGGAGCAGGAAGTCGAGCAGCGGCAGGAGCCGGCGGTAGTACTCGCTCGCGAGCTCGCCCGACTCCACGTGCTCGATCACGGCCGCGTCGCGACCGGTGAGCGGCCGCAGGTCCTCGCGGTAGTGCGGGTTGGGCAGAAACCGGACGTCGAGCACCATGTCGGCGTCGCGCGGGGCGCCGTTCTTGAACCCGAAGGTGAGCAGGGTGAGCGCGAGCTTGGCGCTCGATCCGGGGCCGAGCACGTCGGTGGCGATCTTCCGGCGCAGCATCGCGCCCGTGAGGCTGGTCGAGTCGATCACGACGGCGGCTCGCTCGCGCAGGGGGCCGAGGATCGCGCGTTCGGCCTGGATCCCCTCGAGGATGCGCCCGTCGGGCGCCAGCGGGTGGCGGCGGCGCGTCTCCTTGAACCGGTTGACCAGGGTCTCGTCGCTGGCCTCGAGGAAGACCAGGATCGGCGCGATTCCCTCGGCCTCCAGCTCGTCGAGCACCGCGAGCAGGTCGTCGAAGTACTCGCCTCCGCGGACGTCGGTGACCACGGCCGCGCGGCGCACCGAGCTCTCGCCGCGGGCGAACAGCTCCCCGAGCGAGGCGATCAGCCGCGGCGGCAGGTTGTCGACGCAGAAGTACCCGGAGTCCTCGAAGGCGGCGATCGCCTCCGA
The DNA here is from genome assembly GCA_033856255.1 of Solirubrobacterales bacterium. Lineage (GTDB taxonomy): Bacteria > Actinomycetota > Thermoleophilia > Solirubrobacterales > 70-9 > WHSW01. The sequence goes on from JAWVFH010000008.1 coordinate 106,730, forward strand.
CTTGCCGGCGCCCGAGTAGCCGGTGATCACGAACAGCTCGACCTGATCGGCGAACAGGCTCTCGCGCTTCTCCGCCATCGTCAGCCCGCCCGGTTGAGCTGCCGGTGGATCTCGCGGGCCAGCTTGCCGGGGATCCCCGGCACCGCCTCGAGCTCCTCGCGCGACGCGGAGACGAGCCGCTCGGGTGAGCCGAAGTGCTCGAGCAGGGCGCGCTTTCGCTTCGGCCCGACGCCGCGCAGCTCGTCGAGCAGCGAGCTGGTCATCGCCTTGCCGCGGCGGCTGCGGTGGTGGTCGAGCGCGAACCGGTGCGCCTCGTCGCGGACCCGCTGGAGCAGGCGCAGGCCCTCCGAGTCGGCCGGGATCTCGAGCGGCTCCGAGCGGCCGGGCACGTAGACCTCCTCCAGCCGCTTCGCCAGCCCGATCACCGCCGTGCCCCGATCGACCAGCGGAGCGAGGACCTTCATCCCGGCCGAGAGCTGGCCCTTGCCTCCGTCGATCACGATCAGGTCCGGCACCGAGGCGAAGCTCTCGTCGCGCTCGGCGTCGTGCGGTGAGCGATCCGACTGCTCGAGCAACTGCGACACACGGCGCGACAGCACCTCCTCCATGGACGCGAAATCATCGGGGCCTCCCTGGCGATCGCCGCGAACCCGGAAGCGGCGGTAGTCGGACTTCCGCGGCGCGCCGCCCTGGAAGACGACCATCGAGGCGACCGTGTGCTCGCCGCCGATGTTCGAGATGTCGAACCCCTCGACCCGCACGGGCAGGCTCGGCAGGCCGAGCGAATCCTGCAGCGCGGAGAGCGCGTCGACCCGCTGGGCCCGGCGGCGCTCCTGGCGCAGCTTGTCCTGGGCCAGCGCGAGCACCGCGTTGCGCTCGGCGAGCTCGCGCAGGCGCCGCTTCGACCCCCGCTCGGCGACCCGCACCTCGACCGGCCCGCCGCGCTGGACCGAGAGCGCCTCCGCCAGCAGCGACGCGCGATTCTTCAGAGCCGGGCCGACGACGACCAGCCGCGGGACCGCCGGGGCCGCCGCGTAGTACTGGGCCAGGAACTCCTCGGCAACCTCGGCCTCGCCGGCCTCGGACTCGTTCGAGAGGTAGAAGCTGTGACGCTCGGCGAGGGCGCCGTCGCGAACCTGGAACACCTGAGCGTTGGCCTCGACACCCTCGACCGCGACCGCGACCAGGTCGGCCGACTCGAGTGAGTCGCCGGCGACCGAGCGGCGCTCCATCAGCGAGCGAACCGCCTCCAGCCGGTCGCGGAAGACGGCGGCTCGCTCGTACTCCTCCGCCTCGGCGGCGGCGCCCATCTTGCGTTCCAGGTCGCGCTCGACGTCCCGGTAGCGGCCGGAGAGGAAGTCGACGATCGCATCGATGCCGCGCCGGTACTCCTCGCGGTCGACGTAGCCGACACAGGGCGCCGCGCAGCGCTTGATGTAGTAGTCGAGGCATGGAACACCCGAGCGTCGCCCGGGTTCAGGCCCCTCGCAGGTGCGGTACTGGAACAGGCGGCCGAGCAGGTCGAGGGTCTCGCGGACGCGCTTGGCCGACGAGTACGGGCCGAAGTAGATCCGCGAGGAGCGGTGGCGCTCGCGGGTGAAGTAGACGCGCGGGAAGTCCTCGTCCAGGCTGATCGCGATGTAGGGATAGGACTTGTCGTCGCGCAGGCGGATGTTGAAGCGCGGTCGGTGGCGCTTGATGAACTGCTGCTCGGCGAGCAGAGCCTCCGCCTCGGTCTCGGTGACCAGGAAGTCGATCGAGGCGATGCGGTCGACGAAGCCGAAGCTCCCGCGGGAGGTCTTGCCCGCGAAGTGGCCCGCCACCCGCTTGCGGATCGAGGTCGCCTTCCCGACGTACATGACCTTGCCTTCGGCGTCGGAGAACAGGTAGACACCCGGGGAGTCGGGAAGCCGCTTTCGTTGTTCGGATACGGGGTCCACGGTTCAAGGGTACGGTTCGCCGATGACCACGAAAACGATCCCCACACCCCCCCAGCTCGAAACGCTGACGATCGAGATCGACGGGGAGATCGGCACCCTGACGCTCGACCGCCCCGACTCGCTGAACGCGATGAGCCCGGAGCTGATCTTCGAGCTCACCGTGGCCTCCGGATGGCTCGCCGACCAGGCCGCGCTGCGCGGGCTGATCGTCACCGGCGCCGGCGATCGCGCCTTCTCCTCCGGCGGCGACGTCAACTGGTTCAAGGGTGGGGTCGACGATCCCGAGATCGACCTGCCGGCGAACGTCCGCCGCGGAGCCGAGGTCCTGCACCAGGCGATCGTCGACTTCCGTCGCATCCCCTATCCGGTGATCGCGGCGGTCAACGGGGTCGCCGCGGGGGCCGGGTTCTCACTGGCGCTGATGTGCGACATCCGGATCGCCTCCTCAGACGCGGCCTTCGTCTGTGCCTACGGGCGGATCGGAGCCTCGCCCGACGGTGGCATGACCTACTTCCTGCCACGCGCGTCGGACCGGCGAAGGCCTTGGAGCTGCTGCTCAACGACCCTCTGCTGTCCGCCGAAGACGCGCTCGAGATGGGGATCGTCTCCAAGGTCGTGCCCGCCGGCGAGCTGCTCGCCGAGGCCAGGGCGAAGGCCGAGAAGCTGGCCGCGAAGTCGCCCCACTACGTGCGCATGGCGAAGCTGCTGATCGGCGAGAGCCTCGACAACTCGCTCACCGAGCACCTCCAGGTCGAGCGCCACGGGATCGCCGACTCGATGGGCACGGAGGACCTGCGCGAGGGCGTGACGGCGTTCTTCGAGGGCCGCGAGGCGACCTTCACCGGGCGCTGAGCCGGTCCTCGCCGTGCGCACAAGACTCGTCGCCTAGGGTGTACGGCCCAAGCTCACGAAAGGAACTCCAGGTATGAAGAAGACGTTTCTCCCACTCCTCCTCGGACTCGCCGCGCTTGCGATCGCAGCGCTGGGGCTAACCGCCTGCGGCGGTGGCAGCGACTCGTCCTCGACGACCGCGGCGCCGGCGACGACGACCGCCGCGCAGGGCGACGGCGACAACGACGTCGATTCGGGCGCCGGCCAGACCGGCACGGGAGCGACGATCTCCTTCTCCGCCGACCCGAGCGGCCAGCTGGCTTTCACCGAGACCGAGGTGACCGCAAAGGCGGGCGACGACACGATCAAGTTCGACAATCCGGCCTCGATCCAGCACGACGTCGTGATCGAGGATGCCGACGGCAATGAGGTCGCCAGCACCGATACGGTCAGCGGCGGATCGGTGACCGCGTCCGCGACCCTGGAGCCGGGCACCTACACCTACTTCTGCTCGGTCGACAGCCACCGCCAGGCCGGCATGGAGGGCACGCTCACCGTTAAGTGAGGACGCGGCCGAGGCTGTAGCCGGCCACCGCCGCGGCGAGGCCGCCGAGCACCGAGACCGCCAGATAGGCGGCCGCGGTGCCCGGCCGGCCGCCGTGCGTCTCCATGACGATCTGGACGGTGAAGGTGGAGAAGGTGGTGAAGCCGCCGAGGAAGCCGATCCCGACCGCCTCCGAGAGATCACGCGAGAGCCAGCCGCCGGCGACGATCAGCCCAAGCAGGAAGGATCCGGCGAGATTGATCGCCGCCGTCGACCACAGCAGCGCGTCCGTGTGCAGGGTGGCGCGGGTGATCCCGTAGCGCGCCAGGACCCCGGCCAGGCCGCCGATCCCGACCAGCAGCGTCGTCATGGCGCCCTCGGCCGGCGGTCGCTACTCGCGCAGCGCCCGGCCGACTGACTCGGCGACGCAGACCGGCTTCTCGCCGCCCTCGCGCTCGAGCATGAACTTGGTCGCGACCTGCACCCAGCCATCGCCGAGCTCTTCCACCGACTGAATCTCCGCCGTCCCCCGGACCTTGGAGCCGGCGGGGACCGGAGCCGGGAAGCGGACCTTGTTCCAGCCGTAGTTGATCCCCATCTTCACGCCCTGCTGGCTGATCAGCTGCCCGCGCAGACCGTCGATCAGTGAGAGCGTCAGGTTGCCATGGGCAACCGTGGTGCCGAACGGGCTCTCGCGCTCGGCCCGCTCGACGTCGACGTGGATCCACTGGTCGTCGCGCGAGACCTCGGCGAACTTGTTGATGTCCTCCTGGGTCACCTCGACCCAGTCGGAGGGGCCGATCGGCTTGCCGATCAGCTCCTTGAGCTCGTCGATCCCCGAGATGGTGAGTGGTGGCATGGCGGCAGCGTATCCGGGATCAGTCGACCAGCCGCACCTCGAGCGCCGGCTCGGCGGTCGCGACCGGGCTCGTGCCGGCGCCGTGGACGAGCCCGAGGATGCGGGCGACGTAGGCCTGGGTTTCGGGGATCGAGGGCACGCAGCCGCAGTCGGCGACCGGCGCCGGGCCGGCGTTGTAGGCGGCGAGCGCCAGCGAAGGGTCGCCGAACTGCGCCAGCAGGTCGGACATCAGGTGCGCCTGAGCATCGATCGCCGCCTCGGCGTCGAACGGGTCGGCGAGGCCGTAGCCGGCGGCCGTGGCGGGCATGAACTGGGCGATCCCGGCGGCGCCGGCGGGCGAGACCGCGAACGGGTTGAAGTTCGACTCCGCCATCAGCTGCGCGGCGAGCAGCGCCGCGGAGACGTTCCAGCGCTGGGCGGCGGCCGCGATCGCGTCGCGAAAGCGCGCCGGGACGAACGCCGGCAGGCTGGTCTCGCCGGAGTGGCCGTCCGGCGAGCCCTCTGCCTCCCCCGCCCCGTTGCCAACCGCGTCTCCGGCCGCCGAGCAGGGCGGCGGGCCGGCGGTGAACCCGTAATGCCAGTCCTCCCACCAGTAACGCTGCAGGAAGCCGAAGCGGCCCGCGTTCGCGGCCAGCCAGACGACGGCGGAGGGCGGGCCGAGATCGAGCTCGGTCGCGCAACGGTGCAGCGAGGTCCCCGGCGGCGCGACCCAGCGCGGGTCCGGGTTCGCGGCCCAGAGAATCGCCTGCTCGGCGTCGGAGCGAAAGCCGTCGTTGATCACGAGGACGATCCCGGCGGCGCTCGCCGCCGCCGCCATACGGTCGAAGGCGGCCGCCACGTCCGGGCGCATGCCCTCTCCCTGCCGGTACTCGAGCCGCCCCGAGTAGCCGCCGCCGGTGGCGTAGGCGGGGCTGCCGGCGGCCGGCGCGGCCGATCCCGGCGGCGGCACGGCCTCGGCCTCCGCGTGCACGGCGACCGGAATCCGCGGCAGCTTCGCGGGGGTGTCGAGCTCGGCGCCGATCTCGGCTCGCACTCGCAGCGGCGCAAACGAGTCCCGGTCGGGGAACTCGATCCGCAGCCGCTCTCCGCCGACGCCGTTGCGGGCCGCGGCCTCGGCGCCGGCGTCCGCGGCACGGTCGAGGTACTCGTCCTTGTCCAGGTAAAGCGGATTGGGCGAGCCGTCCGGCCTCGCGGCGGGGACGAACAGGCGATCGAAGTCGTCGCGCATCGAGCGCGCCGCGGACAGCGCGACGAGGTCGGCGGCCCGCTGGGCGCGCGACTCGCCCGTCACGGCGCCGCCGAACGCGGCCAGCAGCAGGGTGGCGAAGACGAGCACCAGGACGCCGCCGAGCACCAGCGGCAGCGCCTGGCCCGACTCGGCGGAGAGCGACCGGCGAGGCTCGCCGACCGGGCTCGCGGCCTCCCGCCGCCGCGGCCGCCGCGGCCCCGTCAGCCCGCGAACGAGCCGGGCCGAGCGCCGCGACGCCTCGCCGCCGGGGTCGATCCCGGCCAGCGCCCGCCGGCTCGCCACCCGGCCCAGCCCGCGGGACGCGATCAGCACGCGGCGGCCGGCGCGGCGCAACTCGATCACCGCCAACGCCGCCAGCGCCCGCTGACTCGGCAGCTCCGCCCGCAGGACGACCGCCTCGGCCTCGAGCGCCTCGCTCGCCAGCGCCTCCGACAGCAGCCGCGCCGGGACGCTGACGACCACGGCGTCCGCGCCGGAGGCGAGCGCCATCGCCTCGCCGAGCGACGAACGCCACTCCGGCTGCTCCGCGATGCGCAGCCAGGCGAGGCGACCGCGCGCCACGCACTCGAAGCCGGCTTCGCGCAGTTCTCCCTCGAGCTCCCGCGCCGCCGCGGCCGCGAGTATCGTCGGCCCCCGCCCGCGAACTTCGCCGACCTCGACCAGGAGAACCGCCTCCACGGCTCGCCGATCCCGCTCCGTCGCGAGCGCAACGGCGGTCGCGGCCGCCAGGGCCGGCCGCCCGCCGGCACCGGGCAGCTCGCTGACGATCACCACCGGCGCCATCAGCCGCTCGCCGGTCGCCGCACCCAGGCGGAAGAGCTGACCTCGAGCGCCCGGCCGACGGCGGCGAGCGGCGACGGTGGCCGCACTCGCACCGTCACCCGGTTCCCGTCAGTGGAGACCTCGAACCGGCCCTCGGCCCAGCCGGGCAGCGCCGCCTCGACCGCCGGCTCGGCCGGCAGCTCCGAGGCGAGCGCGATCGCCCCCGCCTCGGCGGCGCCGTCGGCGAGCGTCAGCGCGTAGCCGGCGGCGAGCAACTGCAGGCACACGACGCCCGCGACGAGCACGAGCGGCAGCGCCGCCAGCAGCTCGACCGAGGCCTGGCCGCGCTCGCTCATCAGCGATCCGGCCCGAGCTGGGTCGCCGCGCTGACCGGGATCCCGGCCACCCCCGGCAGCAGCGCCGGCGCTTCGACGCTGACCTCGATCGGCCCCGCATCGTCGACCTCGGCTCCGCCGGCGAGCCACCCGGGCAGAGCGCTGAGCGCCGCGGCCTCGGGATCGCCCCCGACCGCCGCCGCGCGGGCCCCGGCGCGCGCGGCGTCCCCGGCGCTCCACAGCGCGTAGCCGGCGACGGCGAGCTGGGCGACCGCCGCCAGCAGCGCCAGCAGCAGGGGAACGGCGATCACGAGCTCGACCGCCGCCTGTCCGTTCGGGTGGGTCACGCGAGCCATGGGCCGACGCTAGGCGGCGGCGCCTCACGCGTCGGCGCGCGACCGTGGCAAGACCGTGACGGGGTCGGGCTAAGTCCGTGCCGCGGTCAGTAGCTGGCCCGCGAGTCGCCCCAGATCTTGATCAGGGTGATCACCGAGAGGGCGATCACGCCAAGCCAGACCAGCAGCCCGGCGCCGGTCGCCGTCAGCTCGCTGGCCCCGGCGATCATCAGCACGATCGCCCCCAGGGAGCCGACGACGAGCGCCCGCTGGCGGTCCGTGAGCCCGAGGTACTCCAGCCGGTACTGGCGATAGATCTGGTAGCCCGCGGCCCCGATCAGGACGAGGAAGACGATCGAGATCAGCGCCAGGAGCCCGTCCGCCGCGTTGCCGCCCCCGGGAGCGACGGCGATGATCAGGGCGAGGAGCGCGATGATCGCGATGTTGCGGGCGGTGCGCACGCCTGAAGCCTAGAGCGCGGTCACGACTTCGTCGTCATCACGACGATCGCGACGACCACCGCGCCGGCGACGGCCAGCAGCCCGGCGATGGCGAGCCCGCCGAACAGGGCCGCCTGCAGGCCGCGCCCCTCCCGGGTCGCCTCGACGAAGCGGGTCGCCCCGAGGACCGCGACCGAGAACATGATCGTCGTCCCGATCCCGGCGATGAAGGCGCCGACGATCGTCTGCCAGAGCGCATCGGTGTCGACGATCGTCGCGATCATGTCGCCGGCACCGGCTCGCCGTGGCGGATCCGGCGGACGAAGGCCGCCGTCACCAGTCCGATCCCGATCGCCGAGACGAGCAACGGCCCGACCGCCCCGGGAAACAGCTGCACGAACCCGTAGACGAGCGCCCCGATCGCCGCGGCGGCGGGGAGCGTCAGCAGCCAGGCCGTGACGATGTTGCCGGCGACGCCCCAGCGCACCGCCGACAGCCGCTTGCCGGCGCCCGCGCCCATGACGCCGCCGGCGATCACCTGGGTGGTCGAGAGCGGGAAGCCGAAGTGCGACGAGGTGAGGATCACGGCGGCCCCGGCGCCCTGTGCCGAGAACCCCTGGGCGGAGTCCATCTTGATGATCTTCGTCCCCATCGTCCTGATGATCCGCCAGCCGCCCGTGTAGGTGCCGAGCGCGATCGCCGACGCGGCGGAGACCACGACCCAGGTCGGGACCGCGAAGTTGGTTGAGGAGATGTTGCCGTTGGCCACCAGCGCCAGGGTGATCACGCCCATCGTCTTCTGGGCGTCGTTGGTGCCGTGGGCGAGGGCCAGCAGCCCGCCGGAGAGCACCTGGCCGAGGCGAAAGCCGCGCGTCACCGGGCCCGGTCGCTGGCGTCCGACGATCCGGTAGCAGGCGACGATCCCGATCCCGCCGACGACGAAGGCCAGCACCGGAGCGATCAGGGCGGGGATCAGGACCTTGCCCAAGATCCCCTCGCCGAAGATCGCATCGGCGCCCGCAGCCACGAAGGTGGCGCCGACGACGCCGCCGATCAGAGCGTGCGAGCTCGAGGACGGGAGGCCGAAGTACCAGGTGATCAGGTTCCAGGCGATCGCGCCGATCAGCCCGGCGAAGATCACTGTGGTTGTGATGTCCGCCGCGTTGACGACGTCCTTGGCGACGGTCGCCGCGACCTCGAGCGAAATCAAGGCGCCGACGAAGTTGAGGATCGCCGCGTAGCCGACCGCGACCCGCGGCGGCATCGCCCGGGTCGAGATCGACGTCGCGACGACGTTGGCGGTGTCGTGGAAGCCGTTGGTGAAGTCGAAGGCGAGCGCCGTGGCGACGACGATGCCGAGGATCAGGTCGGACTCAGACATGGCAGGGGCGCCTCAGGCGTTCTTGATCACGATGCCCTCGAGGATGTGGGCCGCCGTCTCGGTGGCGTCCACGGCTCGCTCGAGCCGGAGAAAGATGTCCCGCCAGCGGATCACGAACATCGGGTCGATCCCGTTCGCGAACAGCGAGGCGACCGCGTCGCGGTAGAGCCGGTCGCCCTCGTTCTCGAGCCGGTGGATCTCGATCCAGTAATGGTCGAGGTCCTTGAACCCCCGCAGGTGCTCGAGCGCGTCGGCGAGCTGGTCGCATGACTTGACCAGCACGTCGGCCATCGCCAGCGACTGCTCCATCGGCGCCTCGATCCGGTAGAGGCCCATGAAGTCGGCGGTTTCCTCGATGTAGTCGACGATGTCGTCGAGCTGGGTCGCGAGCCCGTAGATGTCACCCCCGTCGATCGGGGTGACGAAGGTGGTGTTGACCCGGTGGACGATCTCGTGGGTGATCTTGTCGCCCTCCTGCTCGGCGAGCAGGATCTCGCGCGCCAGCCCACCCGCGTCCGGCCAGCCCTCGAGCATCTGCTTCAGCAGCTGCGCCGCGTGCACGGTGTTCTGCCCGGCGCGATTGAAGAGGTCGAAGAAGACGCGGTCGCGGGGGACCAATGAGGGGAGGCGCACGGGCGCGAATCTACCGATCGGCGAGGACCGCGGCGATCCGCTGGGCCGCCTCGCCGTCCCATTTCTCCGGAGCTTGCGGTCGATCCGAGGGCGCCGCGGCGAGCAGCCCGGGGATCTCCGCGATCCGCTCCGGGGCGAGGCCGAGCAGCGTGTTGGTGCCGGCCCGGATCGTCACGGGGCGCTCGGTGCTGTCGCGGAGCGTGAAACAGGGCACACCGAGGTACGTGGTCTCCTCCTGGATTCCGCCCGAGTCGGTGAGCACCGCCGCGGCATCGGCCTCGAGCGAGAGGAAGTCGAGGTAGCCGACCGGGTCGGTGAGCATCAGCCCGCCGCCGCGGTCGCCGAGCATCTTCCGGGTCCGCGGGTGGACGGGGAAGACCACCGGCATCTCGGCGGCCACCGCCTCCAGCGCGGCGATCGCCTCGCCGAGCAGTGGCCCGTCGACGAGCGCCGGGCGGTGCAGGGTGACGAGCAGATACCCCCCGGCCTCGAGGCCGGCGGCGCGGGCCGCACCACGCTCCCGGAAGCGGTCCTCGAGCGCGACCAGGGTGTCGATCATCGTGTTGCCGACGAACTCGAACCGCGCCTCCGGCACGCCCTCGTCCCGCAGGTTCTGCTCGGCCTCCGGCGAGTGCAGGAAGAGCAGCTCGGAGAGGTGATCGGCGACGATCCTGTTGATCTCCTCGGGCATCGTGCGATCGAAGCTGCGCAGCCCCGACTCGACGTGGCCGATCGGGATCCCGAGCCGATCCGCGCACAGCGCCGCCGCCATCGTCGAGTTGACGTCGCCGGGGACGAGCACGAGGTCGGGGCGCTCGGCGCGCAGCACCGGCTCCAGCCGCTCGAGCACGCGCGCGGTCTGCTCGCCGTGGCTGCCGGAGCCGACGCCGAGCATGTGGTCGGGTTCCGGCACCCCGAGCTCCTCGAAGAAGATCTCCGACATCGCCCGGTCGTAGTGCTGGCCGGTGTGCACGATCACCGACGACCCGTCGCCGAAGCGCTCGCGCGCCGCGGCGATCACCGGCGCCATCTTGACGAAGTTCGGCCTCGTGCCGAGGACGTGGGCGATCCGCATCGGTCCTGCTTACAGGCTGCGCTCGAGGAAGTCGATCTGGTCGGCGACCGCGCGCTCGAACGGCTCGCCTACGTAGATGTCGAAGTGCCCGCCCGGGTACTCGATCAGCTCGCCGCGGGGGGCCCGCTCGGCGGCCTTGCGCGCCGGCCCGGGGGGCGTGACGACGTCGTCGCTCATCACCTGGACGAGCAGCGGCATCGTCACCCGCTTGGCCTTCGCGTACGGACGCTGCACCGGCAGGCCCATCGTGCCGCGTGGCAGGAAGCGGTTCGGCCACTCGTAGCCGGGCGGGAACAGCGCCCTGTAGCCCGGCTCCGCGTCCGGGCTGGTCATCGCCGCCGTCGATCCGGGCGGGCCGACGACGGCGATCGGAAACTCGCCGCCGCGCCGCGCGGCGATCGCGTCCCGGAGCCCCGCAAGCCCCAGCCGGTTGTTGTGCCCGAGCCCGGCCGACCGCAGCACCGCGAACCCGCTCATGAACGGCCCCTGGGCGATCACCGCCGCGAGCCGCTCCCCCGCCGCCGCCAACTCGACCACGTGGCCGCCGGAGAACGACGTCCCCCAGGCGACGACCTTGTTCGGGTCGATCCCATCGAGCCCGCGCGCGTGAGCGATCGCGGCTCGCCAGTCCTCGCGCTGCCGCCCGATGTCGATCAGCAGCCGCGGCTCGCCGCCGGAGTCGCCGTGGCAGCGGTAGTCGAAGACGAGGGCGGCGTGTCCGGCCGACGCGAAACGCTCGGCGTACGCGTCCAGACGAGCCTCCTTGACGCCGCCGAATCCGTGCGCGAGGACGACGCAGGCGACGTCGCCGTCCGCGGCCTCGGGCCGGTAGAGCCAGCCGGCGCACTCCGCGTCGGCGGAGCGGAAGCGGACGTCGTCCCGGTCCACGTCAGGCGAGCTGGTCGATCTTGCCGGCGAGCTCGAAGTCGGCAGCCGTGAGGCCGCCCGCCGAGTGGTTGGTGATCGAGACCTTGACCTCGCTCCAGGAGATCTCGAGGTCGGGATGGTGGTTCATCTCCTCCGCCGGACCGGTCAGCCGGCGAACGAACTCGACCGAGCCGACGAAGTCGCCGTGGTCGAAGGTCTTGGTGATCACGTCGCCCTCGCGGCTCCAGCCCTCGAGCTCGCCCAGGCGCGCCTCGATCTCGTCATCGCTCAGTAGGTCAGCCATGCCCTGCACCTTATCCTCGTGCGCGTGAGGATCGCCAGCCTGGTCCCCTCGGCAACCGAGGCCCTGTTCGCGCTCGGCCTCGGCGACTCGGTGGTCGCCGTCACGCACGAGTGCGACCACCCGGAGGCGACGCGGTCGCTGCCGAAGCTGACCTCGAGCGTGATCGCCGACGGGCTGCCCCCGGCCGAGATCGACGCGCGCGTGCGCGAGGTCACCGGGCGCGGCGAATCGCTCTACCGCCTCGACGAGGCGGCGCTCGCGGCGCTGGAGCCGGACCTGATCGTGACGCAGGCCCTCTGCGCTGTCTGCGCCGTCTCCTACGACGACGTGCGCGCGGTCGCCAGCCGCCTGCCGAGCCATCCTCGCGTGATCTCGCAGGACCCGGAGACGCTCGAGGAGGTGCTCGCGGACCTGACGCGGCTCGCTTGGGCGACCGGGAACCCTCGCCTCGGTGAGCGGCTCCTGAAGGGCCTCCGGGTCCGCCTCGCGGCGGTCGCCGAGGCGGTGGCGGGCACCGAGCGGCCGCGGGTCGCGGCCCTCGAGTGGCTCGACCCGGTCTACATCGGCGGCCACTGGGTGCCCGAGATGATCGTCGCGGCCGGCGGCGAGGACGCGCTCGGCGTCGCCGGGGCCAAGTCGCGCGTGGTCGACTGGGAGGTCGTCGCCGAGGCTCGGCCCGACGTCGTGGTGGTGATGCCCTGCGGCCTCTACGCGCCGGAGGCCGCAGCGCAGGCGCGCGACCACGGCGATCGCCTGCGCTCGCTCGGCGCCGAGCGGGTCGTCGCCGTCGACGCCGCCTCCTCGTTCTCGCGCCCGGGGCCACGCCTCGTCGACGGGGTCGAGCTGCTCGCCCACCTGTTCCATCCGGACCTCGTCGAGGCGCCGGCGGAGATCGCCTGCGAACCGGTCACCGCGCCGGCCGCTAGCTGAGCCCGGCGGGGACGCTCGCGTCGGCGGCGATCAGCGACCCGGCCACCGCGGCGACGCAGATCCCGACCAGCACGACCGCCTCGACCGTGTTGCGGTTCGGCACCCGGCGGCGCTGGATCAGGTTGATCAGCAGGGCCGCGAAGGCGCCGCCGACCAGGCCGCCGATGTGGGCACCGATCGAGATCGAGGAGTTGCTGAAGGTGAAGGCCAGGTTGATGATCACGAAGAAGCCGATCTGCGATGCGAGCTGATCCAGGCCCCGGTCGCGGGCGATCAGGAAGGCGGCCGCCATCAACCCGAAGATCCCGCCGGAGGCGCCGACGGTGGGCTGGTTCGGGTCGATGACCAGGACCAGGAACGAGCCGCAGAGGACCGAGACGGCGAAGATGCCGACGAAGCGCGCCGTCCCGATGGACGGCTCGAGCAGGTTGCCGAGGATGTAGAGGGCGAACATGTTGAAGCCGAGGTGGAGGATCCCGGCGTGCAGGAAGGCCGAGGTGACGATCCGGTAGGGCTGGCCGAAGGCGACTCCGATCAGGTTCCCGGTGCTGTCGCGGGCGAAGGCGAACAGCTCACCATGCACGGACGCGTTTCCTCCCCCGGCGCCGATCGTGCCGCCGCTGGCGATCTCGGCGACGAAGGCGAGCACGCAGATCCCGATGATCGCGTAGGTCGCGGGCGAGTCGCCGCGGCCGGGAACCGCGATCGGGTTGCGGACCTGGGTCCGCTGGCTCGCGCATTCCGGACACCTCATCCCGACCGGCGTCGTGGTCATGCAGTCCGGGCAGATCGGCCGGTCGCAGTTGGAGCAGGAGACGTTCGTCTCGCGCGACGGGTGTCGGTAACAGGTCGCCATCCGGCGGCGGACGATATCCGGCGGCCCCCGCCGGCTCGCTACAGAGGCGCCGAGAGCAGCGGCGGCGTGGTCGGCTGACGGCTGCCTCCGCGCGGCTCACGGGTGACCAGCACGGCCTTGCCGCCCTCGAGCGGCCCGGGAACCGCGGCCTCGGCGGTGCCGTCCATGCCGAGCACGAAGGTGCTCCGCGGCTCCATCACGCCGGCGCGCTCGACCCAGACCTCGTAGACCTCGTCGTTGGCGATCGCGGGGAGCTCGTGCACGTGCAGGGTGGCCGAGTCGCCGGTGCGCTCGAGCGTCGCCGACACCGGGACGGCGCCGTCGAGCGGCTGCGCCTTGACCAGCTGCGGGCCGGCGTCGGTCGTGCCCGACCCGCGCAGGGCGTAGCCCATGCCGATCCCGACGACGAGCAGGATGAGCGCCGCCATCCCGGTCGCCGGGCGCAGCATCAGGCCGCGCAGGCCCGCCCACCACGACTCCCGCGCCGGCGCGGGCCGCGCGGCCGGCTCGGCAATCGTGCTCGGCGCCGCCTCCGCGCGGACGGTCTCCATCAGGCTCTCGCGCAGGCTCGGCGGAGGCGAGCGTTGCTCGACCGTGGCCGGCAGCAGGTCGACCGCCGGGCTCAACCAGCGCAGCCGGGCGGTACACGAGTCGCACTCGGCGAGGTGGCGCTCCAGCGCCTCGGCGTCGTCGCCGGCGAGGGCTCCGAGCGCGTAGGCGGCGAGGTCGTCGCGGCGCTCCCCGCAGGCGGCGTCCGGCCCGCTCACGGCAGCACCTCGGAGGGCCCTTCGATCCCCATTCGCTCTGCCAGCGTCACCCTGATCTTCTCCAAGCCCAGCCTCATGCGGCCCTTCACGGTCCCCAGCGGCATCCCGAGCATCTCGGCGATCTCCGCGTGGGTGAACCCGCCGAAGTATGCGAGACCGATCACCTCGCTCTGCTCGGCCGGCAGCTCGCTGAGCGCGCCGCGGACCTTGCGCGACGTCTCGCGGCGGATCGCTGTCGAGTCGGTGAGCTCGGCCGCGGCCTGGCTCTCGAGCACGGCGTCGTCGTCGAGGTCGAGCTTGGGCGCCGATCCGGAGGACCGGCGCAGGGCGTCGATCGCCCGGTTGCGGGTGATGCCCAGGGTCCAGGAGCGGACGCTGCCGCGGGCGGCGTCGAAGCGGGCGCCGCTGCGCCAGACGGAGATGAAGGCCTCCTGGGTGACGTCCTCGGCGACCGCGGGGTCGCCGACGATCCGGTGCGCGAGCGAGTAGGCGGCGCCCCCGTGGCGGTCGTAGAGGATCGCGAAGGCGTCGGGATCACGGCGCTCGACGAGCGTCATCAGGTCCTCGTCCGCGAGTCGCTGCAGCGCGGAGGGTGTGAGCTTCTCGGCCACCGGTCTACCTACGCACGCTGATCCGGATCGGATCATCCATCCGTAGATGTGGTGATAGTTGCACCAATCGGCTCAGGTCAAGGAGGCACGCGCATGGCAAGCTCGAGTCCGGCAAGGCTTTATTGCACGCTGGTGGGCGGGGTCCTGGTGATCGCCGGGATCATCGGGTTCTTCTACAGCTCCAGCTTCGACACCGGAGCGGCGAACGTGGCCGCGAACACCGACGACGTGTTCGGGATCCTCGGTGTGAACGGCTGGCACAACGTGGTCCACATCGCGCTCGGGGCGCTCGCCCTCGCGGTCGCCGGCTCGCCGTACGGCGCCCGGGCCTACTGCCTCGGCATCGGCCTCGTCTACGTGCTGCTCGCCGTCTGGGGATTCATCGACTCCGACAACATCCTGCTCGGGATCATCCCGGTCAACAACGAGGACAACTTCCTCCACCTCATCCTCGGGCTCGTCGGCCTCGCCGCCGGCGCGGCGACGCCGAGCGTCGCCTCCCGCGACTCCGGGCGCCCCGCCCCGGCCTGAGCTAGCGGAGGTCTCGAAGCAGTCGCTCGGCGCTCGCGCGGACCCCGTGCGGGCGCCGGCGACGGCGGGCCTCGACCAGGACGAGGGCGGCCGCGGCGGCGCCGCCGACGGCGACCGCGGCGACCGGGCGAACCCAGTTGCGCGGGTCGCGCAGTGCCTGGAGCTCGCCCTCGGAGAGCTCGTCGGCCCAGCTCGAGAGCTCGGCCGCGGCCTGCTCGGCGATCGACGAAAGCGTCGACTCGACCCGCGTGGCGAGGGTCTCCGGCGGGTCGACCGGCTGCAGCGCATCGCGGAGCAGGGCCTCGAGCCGCAGCTCTCCGGCGTGCTCACTCATCGTCCATCAGCTCCTCCAGCTGCTTGATCGCCCGATGGATCAGCACCTTGGTGGCTCCATCCGTGCGCCCCAGCGCCCGCGCGATCTCGCGGTTGTCCATCCCCAGCGCGAAGCGCATGATCAGCGCCTCGCGGCGGTCGTCCGGGAGCTCGTCGAGGTGCGCGATCACCTCGCGCAGCTCCTCGCGGCTCTCCACCACCCGCTCGGTCTCGTGCGGATGCGCCGGCGGCTCGATCGCCTCGATGTTCGCGACCGGCCGCCGGGCGCGGTCGCGGTAGTAGTTGGAGGCGAGGTTGTGGGCGATCCGAATCAGCCACGGCCGCAACGGGCGCCCGTTCGACTCGCGCTGGGCGCGCTCGAAGTGACGGTAGGCCTGCAGGAACGCCTGCTCGGTGAGGTCCTCGGCGTCGTGGTGGTTGCCCACCTTGTAGTAGGCGTAGGAGTAGACGTCGCGCAGATGCGTCCGGTACAGCTCGGAGAAGGCGCTGTCGAGCTCGGCCTTCTGGGCCGCCGTCGGCGCCGGCGCGACAACCTCGCTGCCGCTGCCCTTCTGCTTCTCGCTCACCGGCCAAGCCTAGCCCTCCCACTCGGTCACGCCGCCTTCCGTGCCCGCTCCGCACGGCGCAGCCCGGCGACCCATTCGCCGGGGTCGATCTCGCCCTCGATCAGCGCCGCCAGGCCCTCGAGGCTGGGCGCCTCGATCCCGGCGGCGGCGACCGTTTCGGCGATCAGCGGCACCGAATCGAGCCCCTCCGAGGCCTGACCGATCCGGCCCGGGATCTTGGCCGCCGGGACACCGGCCCCGAGCAGCTCACCCGCCTGGCGGTTGCGGCTCTTCGGCGCCAGCACCGTGGCGGTCAGGTCGCCGACCCCGGCGAGGCCGGAGAAGGTCTCCAGGTGCCCGCCCCGCGCGAGCGCGAACTCCACGCACTCGCGCCAGACACCGGCCGCGGCGATCCCGGCGGCGTTGAGGCCGAAGCGCTGGGCGGCGGCCGCGGCCAGCGCCGCGGCGTTCTTGGCCGCGCCGGCGACCTCGACCCCGGTGACATCGTCGCTGCGCTCGCAGACGAGGCCGGCCCGATCGAAGACCTCGCCAAGCATCGCCCGCAGGTCGGGGTCGGCGCTGCCGAGCACCAGCGCCGCCATGCCGGCGGCGGCCTCGCGGGCGTGGGCCGGCCCGCCCAGGCAGGCGATCGCCCGGGCGCGGATCCGCTCAGAGACGTACTCGTTCGGCAGCGCTCCCATCGGCTGCACGAAACCCTTCGAGAGCAGCAGCACCGAGGCGCGCGAGCCGATCCGGTCGGCCAGCGAACCGACGACGTTCGGCAGCGCGGAGGAGGGCACGGCGAGGCAGATCAGGTCGCAGCCGGCGAGCTCGATCTCGGTCGAGCGCTTCACCGTGATGCCCTCGGGCAGCTTCACCCCAGGCAGGTACTCCTCGTTCTCGCGCTTGCGGGCGATCTTCGCCGCCTTGTCGTCGGTCCGGGTGCCGAGCTCGACCTCGAGACCACCGCGGGCGAGCAGGACGGCGACGGCCGTCCCCCAGCTGCCGGCCCCGATCACCGCCGCCTTGCGCAGCGGCGGCAGGCCGCCGAGCCATTCCCACTGCAGCTCGATGTTGGGCCAGATCCGATCGGTGACGTTCGCCGCCAGCGCCGGCGAGGGCTTCTCCGTGCGCGGGAAGGTGAGCGGCTTGCCGGCCCGCAGCCTCACCTTGCGCGGGCGGACGCGCCAGCCGCGACGCACCTCCTCCGATCCCTGGACAGCGATCGGGAGCACGGGCGCGCCGGTCTCGAGCGCCAGCCGCCCGACGCCGCGCTTCGGGCGCCCGAGTGAGCCGCTGCGGATCCGGGTGCCCTCCGGGAAGATGACCACGGTCCCACCCCGCTCGACGATCATGCCGGCGGTCTCGATCGCGGTCTCGTCGGACTGGCCACGGCGGATCGGGAAGGCGCCGAGGCGGGAGAGCAGCCAGCCCTGCCAGCGCTTCTCGAACAGCTCCACCTTGGCGACGAACTGCAGCCGCCGCCGCCAGGGCAGGAAGGCGCCGATCACGAACGGGTCGAGGAAGCTGCGGTGGTTGGCGGCGACGATCAGCCCGCCCTTGAAGCGGGCGTGCTCGCGGCCGGACCGCTGGAGACGGAAGTAGACGAGGAAGCCGGGGACGAGGATCGCCCGGATCAGGTAGTAGAGGACGCGGCTCGTGCCCTTCTGGCGCGCGAACCGGTGGTAGCGCTCGAAGCGCTCCTGGCTGATCACGTCGTCGTGGCGCGGCGGCGCGGAGCGCCGCGGGGACTCATCCATGCCTGTGCCTACACGCGCAGGCGGGGCGCGTTACTGCGTGGCGAGGATTTTTCGTGGCTACCAGGCGCTTTCGATCAGCGCCCGGATCTCGCGCTCGCCCGGGACGTCGGGCGTCATCTGCAGCTCCGGCCGGGCCATGATCGCCTTCACGGCAGCGTCGAGGTTGTCGCGCTCGGCGCCGATCGCCGAGAGGCGCCGCGGGCCACCGCCGAGCTCCTCGACCCGCTCGCGCAACCCGTCCTGCTTCGTGCCCAGGGCCCGCGCCAGCGCGGTCATCTGCTTCCCGGCGCGGGGAGTCAGCGCCTCCACCACCCGCGGCAGCATCGTCGCGTTCGTCTCCGCGTGCGGGATCCGCAGCTCGCGGACCAGCGTCTGGCAGACCACGTGATGGAGGCTGAACAGCGCCGAGTCGAGCGCGTACGCGCAGAGGATCGAGCCCAGCGCCAGCGCCGCCGGGTCGCGCTTCGAGCGCTCGTTGTCGAGCGCCTTGGCGATCAGCGCGGCGCCGCGCAGCGCGGTCATCTCCGAGACCGGGTTGGCGAGCGGCGTGTAGAGCGAGTCGGCGCCGTGGGCGAGGGCGTTCATCGCGCTGGCGCGCAAATGCTCCTCGGCCAGCCCCACCATCAGCGGCGGGTCGGCGATCACGACCTCCGGCCGGACGAGGCCGCCGGGAGCCTCGTGGCCCTCGGGCAGGCGGTGGATGCGGGTCATCTCGGCGCCCGAGAGAGTGGTCGGCAGGGCGGCGACCCGTCCGCCCTTGACCGCGGCGATCGCCTTCGCGACGTCGATCACCCGCCCGCCCCCGAGCGCGACGAGATCGCCGTCGCCGACATCGCCGATCACCCGGGCGGCGACCTCGTTCACCGGCCCCGGCGGCACGTGGTGAAAACACGCCGCGTCCTCGGCCAGCTCGACCGAGGCCGCGCCCATCGCCCGTTCGGTCGTCAGCAGCTCGTAGCCCTGGAACCCGTGTCCGCCGAGGATCGCCGTCGCGTCGGAGACCACGCCGGCGCGGAAGTGGATCGTCCGCTCCCCGTCACGCCAGGTGAACTCCTTCTCACTCATAAGCCCGGAGTGGGACTCGAACCCACGGCCTGCCGCTTACAAGGCGGCTGCTCCACCAGCTGAGCTATCCGGGCAACTCGTACTCAGACGCCCAATGTACGCGCTCGCATTGTCCGTTACGACATGGCTCTAGCGGACCCGTAGTTCCCCCGCGGTGCGCTCCCGCTCCTCGCGCTAAGCAAAGGTCACTCGGCGCTTAGGACCGCTTGAGTTGACCTGCGAACCTTCGCGCCATGGGAGACCGACTCCTCGCCATACGCCGCGGGCCGGTCTTCGAGCTCGTTTTCATCGTCGTCATCGCGATCGGCCTCGCGCTCACGGTTCAGGCTTACGCGGTCAAGCCGTTTCAGATTCCGTCCGAGTCAATGGAACCCACCCTCGATGTCGGCCAGCGCGTCTTGGTCAATCGCTTCTCGACTCGACTCGGCGACGATCCGGAACCGGGCGATGTCGTGGTCTTTCATCCGCCGGCCAATGCCACCGGGGGCACGCCGTCTGAATGTGAGGTTCCATCCGACGAGCGCCCGGGCCAGGTCTGCCCCGAGCCCGGACCAGAGGAAAGTGATCAAGCGTTCATCAAGCGCGTGGTGGCCGGCCCGGGTGACACGCTGAGTGTTCGGGACGGAATCCCGATCGTAAACGGGCAGCCGTTTCAGGGCGACTGGCAGATCATTCCCTGCCACGGAGCCCCAGGCTGCGATTTCCCCACGCCGATCACGGTGCCCGAGGACCAGTACTTCATGATGGGCGACAACCGCCCCAACAGCGACGATAGCCGGTTCTGGGGTCCGGTACCCAGGGCTTGGATCATCGGCCAAGCGTTCCTCACCTACTGGCCGCCTGACCGCGTCGGAACGCTTTAGAGGTTTTAGTAGGAGAAGCGCGCGCAGCCACGTTTCCTGCACTGCTCCTGCACTTGAACCCGCTCACTCCGCATGGCTAGAAGTCCAGTCCTACCCGCTCCCTGTTCCGGATTCCGCGCGCCTCTTCGCACGCTGAGATCGAAGGAATTCTTGAAGCTCACCGGGCTCGATCCGGCGCCTAGTCATGGAATCGCACTCAAGACTGAGCGCGTAGGCAGGGCCGTAGGCGTAGCTGACGCCGTTTTCGTTGCTGACGATCGCACCACCGAAGGTGCGGTCAAGACGTCCGTCAGCGATCCCTTTGCCTAGCTCAAGAATGGTGCGCGACCGGTCGCCGAGTACCGGACGCTCCTGCATCACTGGCCAGCTTTCAGCTGTGGCCATCGCCTCGACTGCTTTCGCCTTGGCAGCTCGGTCACCAATCCGGTCAGCGTCGGCCCAAGCGTCCAGCCAGCCGCAGGCGACGCTGCTGGCGACCTTCAGCCGCAGCCCGTCCGGATTGAGCACCGCTTGGCCGGCGAGCTTTTCGAGGTCGAAGCCCGGTGGCAGCGGGACACCGCGCAGAAGCGAGTGGACCAGCTTCGCCTGCTCGCCGGGACGAACCACCTCGGCCGGCATCGCCCCGAGCCAGGTCGCCACGTCGGTCGTCTCCAGCGAGTCGAGGATGTTGTAGTAGGCGTCCTCGCTTCCGAGTCTCCCTCGTATCTCGATGAAGACGTCGCCATCTGGCGGCAGAATCGTCGCGTAGTCGCTGTCTCCGTAGTGAACGGTTGCACCTGTCACGCCGAGAACCTCGGTGTCCACCGACGGCGAAACACTGGCTCTGTCCTCCCGGTATCGCTCGTACAGTCGAGCCGGGTACCAGGTGATAGAGAGCTCGCTGGTCCCGTCGGAAAATTGGGTTTCGCCGGAGTCGGGCTCGAGCGGCTCAACGTGGGTGATTGACCACCCCGGCGCGGTCACCAGGATCCGCGGGTTGACCTCGGCGACTCGGATTGCCGCGTTTGCGAAGTCCAACCCCACCCCCGCTGGGCGCTCGCCGGAGTCGCGTGCTGCCAAGACGAGCGTGATCGCCGCAGCAACGAGGACGGCGCCCGCGGCTATACGGAGTCCGCGTCGGCCGTGCCGCACCGTCGTCACATTGCTATCTGAGCCGCCGCGGCTCTTGGCCAGCCGAACGATCTCGCTCCGCTTGTCCGCATCCAGCGTCGCCGCGACTTCCTCGGTCGTCACGGGGTTGCGGCGGGCGAGCTCGTCCAACGGGTCTGGAGTGCGCCCGGCCGTCATTCCGTCTCCGCATCTAATGACTGCTCGGTCGGCGGTGGCATCTCACCCTGGACATGTCCGGCTTCGTCCATCCGTTTCGCCAGCTCGCGTCTTGCTCGGTGCAATCGCACCCTGAACGCCGTACGCGAGCACTCAAGGACAGCCGCGGCCTCGGCATGGTCGAGCCCCTCCCAGGCCAGCAGCCTCAAGACCTCCCGTTGGCCCTCATTGAGCCGTGCGAAAGCCTCGGCGAAGGCGTCTAGCTCCCCGAACGAATCCGCAGGATCACCGGCATGTGTCGAGGGTTGCGATCCAAGCTTGCCGCGGAGCCGAGCAGCTCGCCGAGAAGAGCGCTCTTGGTTTCGGATCACGTGGCGCGCGACGCCGTACAGCCA
Source organism: Solirubrobacterales bacterium (assembly GCA_033856255.1). GTDB lineage: Bacteria > Actinomycetota > Thermoleophilia > Solirubrobacterales > 70-9 > WHSW01. The sequence continues at coordinate 128,207 of JAWVFH010000008.1, forward strand.
CGGGAGCGACGGATCCGGTATCGAGTCCCGCCTTCGCCAGGCCACCGCAAAGGTCTCGGCGACGATGTCTTCGGCCTCGTTTCTGGGTACTCGACGGATGGCAAAGGCCAGGACGCTCGCTAGGTGAGCCTCGTAGGCTGCTTCGAACCTCGCGGCGCTGTCCATCTGACCCATCATGTCCGGCAGCGGCGGCTCGTTACTGCTTCTCGCGCGGTATTCCCCGGGCAAGGGCCGGTGCGGCCGCGGTCGGCGCCGATCGATCGGTGGGTGAAACCATGATCTCATGGCGGCGCTGCCCGATCACTGGTCTCAGTGGCTGCTCTCGGATCGCGACGCCGGCGACCCAGCCCAACGCAGCCTCGCCCTCGAGCGCCTGGCACCGATACGCGATCGCGTGCTTGCCGGCGCCGAGCCGCTCGAGGGCGCCACGGTCCTCGACGTCGGCAGCGGTGACGGCCTGGTGGGGCTGGAAGCCGCCAGGCGGGTTGGTCCGACGGGCCGAGTAATCCTCTGCGACCCATCCCCCGCGTTGCGCGAGGCAGCGCGCGAGCAGGCCCGCTCGCTCGGGCTCCTCGATCGAACCGAGTTCGTCTCCGGACGCGCCGAGGATCTCGCGCCGATCGCAAGCGCGTCCGTTGACGTGGTCACGACGCGATCGGTGCTGATCTACGTTGCCGAGAAGGGCCGGGCACTCGGCGCCTTTCTCCGGGTACTGCGGCCGGGCGGTCGAATCTCCCTCTTCGAGCCGATCAACCGGCTGATGTTCCCCGAGCCGCGGGATCGCTTCTGGGGCTATGACGTAGCCGCCTGTGCGGGGCTGGCGGATCGGGTCAAGGCCGCGTTCACCGCGCTCGAGGGCCCAGCGGCGGCAACGCTGATGGACTTCGACGATCGTGATCTCGTCCGTCTCGCTGAGCAGGCGGGCTTCGCCCGGATCTCATGTGAGTGCCGAATCGAGGTCGAACCGGATCCCTTGAAGGAGGTGGTCGATCTCGAAGCGTTGCTTGACTCCGCGCCGAATCCGTTCGCACCAACGCCACGCAAGGCCATCGAGCGCGCACTGACCGGAGCCGACCGCGACCGCTTCCTCGCTCATCTGTCACGCCAGGTCAGGGAGGGCCCGCCGGTGCGTCGTTGGGCGGGGGCGTATCTCGTCGCTCAAAAGCTCGCCTGAGCAGGCGCGCCGAAGTTCTCGATTCGGACGGTGCTGCACTGGGACCGCAGCCGCTCGCTCGCTCGTATATGGAGTGAATGGCCGAAGTCCTGAAGCGTCGCGCGACCGCGCTCCTGGCAATCGTCAGCCTGGCTGCCGGGGCAATGGTTGGCTCACTCGCCTACGGCGAGGGGCCCACGACCGAACACGGTCGTGCGGGCTCGGACGTCGTGATCGAGCCTGTGGCCTTCCAATCCGACGGCGGCGTTGCCGGCGAGCCCGTACTGGAGCTCGGGGGGCTCACCCTGAGGGCCCGGTGCCACGACTACGGCCGGGGCCAGGTCTACCTCGGCGTCTCCGCCGAGACCGCGGTCGACGACGCCGTCGCCGCCGTTTCCTTCGACCAGAGGAAGGGCGCCGATCCCGCCTCCTACGCCTTCGTCCAGTCGGACTTCGACCGCAGCTACGGCGAGTGGGACATCCTCGGGACCAACCCCGACAACACCACCGGCACGCTCAACTACTCGCGCCCCGACGGGGGCCAGGTCGTCGTCAGCTTCCTCGCCGACGAGGCGACCGGCCAGGGCGAGTGTGTCTTCGGAGGAACGGCTACCTACGCGCCGGCAGCCGCTGATCCGCCCGAGCCCGACCTGGTGGCGGACCCGAGTTCCTCGTTCGCCGTGTCCGACGCCTATCTCGGCGTCAGCTGCCCGGCGGCGCCGAACTCGATTGCCTGCGACCGGGTAGCGCTCTTCGTGTCGACCCGCGACAAGCCCGACTACCTCGTGGCGACGATCGACGGGCATCGGTTCCGGCTCGACGACGCGGGATGGCACCGAGAGGGAAGCGCCGCCGGCTTCGAGGGATCGCTCGAAGTCCCGGGCCTCCTGCACCACGGCCCGCTCGCCGTCGCGGCGAGCGACAACGACCGCTGGCTCGGCGCTCCGCCGGTGGATATCCCAATCCTCCTGCAGGCGGTCTATCGAGATAGCGGGACCTACGGGGAGAGGCTGATGCCGAGTGTTCCCCTGGCGGCGGGCTACGGCTAATGCGTTTCATTGCGCGCCGGCTGACCCTGGCTGCGACCTTGATGTCGGTCATTGGAATGGGTCTCGGCGCGTGCGAAGGCGACGAGGGTGTCGGTGCGCCCGGCGCCCAGGCCGAGCCCGCAGGCCAGCGTTCGCGCACGGTCAGCCTCCCGCGAGGAGTCAGGGCAGATCTCCCGGCAGGCTGGGAACTCTTGCGCACGCCGATCAATGGGGTGATCTACCCGGCCCAGGTGTTCGCGGCCGCTTCGTATCCGGTGAAGGCCGGCGACACCACGCCCGGGTGCCGTCGCGTGTCCGACCAGAGCCCGCCCGGCGGAGTCCTGATCCAGGTGATCCAGTACGCCGGTCGGCCGAAGCCCGAGAACTTCCCGCCGCGTGAGCGGCCGTTTCGCCTGCCGAAGCGCGCCTACGCGGTCTATGAGTGCGCCGGCCCCAGCTACAACATCGTCTTTCGCGATCATCGCCGCGGTCTGCAAGCGTTCGTCATCCTCGACCGCCGCCGCGTCGATCCCCGCATCCGCCGGCAGGCGATCGACCTCCTGAGCAGCCTTCATTTCGAGAGGCACAACCGGCCGGATACGTGACGAGCCTGGAAATAGATTCGCCGCGGCGCTTGCACGCCGCGGCGAATGGAGAGGGTGCGTGGTCCGTGGCGGCTCTAAACCAGTACCTCGCGCCCTGAGATGTGCGCTGCGACCTTGCGCTTGACGCGCTGCAAGGCGTTGTCGACCGTCTTCGTGTCGCACTCGAGCCGCTCGCCGATCTGCTCGTACGAGTAGCCGTCGAGGTACAGCGACAGGACCCGGCTCTCGAGCTCCGAAAGCACGCTCGACAGACAGGAGACGAGCGCCTGCAGCTCCTCGCTGGCAATCGCCCGCTCGGCCGGCTCCTCGGAGATCGGCCCCGGCAGGATGTCCTCGAGCGTCGTCTCGGCCTCGCCCGACGCGGCCGGCGTCTGGGCGAAGGAGACGTACTGGTTCAACGGCGCGTGCTTGTTGCGGCTCGCCGTCTTCACGGCGGTGATGATCTGCCGCGTGATGCAGAGCTCGGCGAAGTTGCGGAAGCTCGACTCGCGGTCGGTGCGGAAATCCCTGATCGCCTTGTAGAGGCCGACGAGCCCCTCCTGGATCAGGTCGTCGGAGTCGCCTCCGAGCAGGAAGTACGACGACGCCTTGAGACGGACGAAGCCGCGATAACGCTTGACGATCCGTTCGTACGCGTCGGCGCTGCCCTTCTTCGCCAGCGCTACGAGGTACGTATCCTCAAGCTCTGGTCGAGGGTCAGATCGGCGCGCGGTTTGCGCGTGCGGCATCCCTGTAATTGATTGGGTCGGTACGGCCACTGGTCCTCCATCTTTGGTTGGAACCCGTGGCGCCCGCACCTCCCATGGTGGGCGCCCTCTCCTCAGGTGAGCTGCCGGTCTACCTCGACCTTTAGTTCACCCTTATGTAGCCTGAAGCATATGTCGGTCGGCATAGTTCTGTCAACCTGCGCGAGGTTTTCGCAAGATGCGTTGCAGATTCGCCGGGCCGTCTGCGGCGGCTGCTAAATCCGGCCGCGCTGGCGGACAGCTTCGAACAGCAGCGCCGCCGCGGCGGCGGAGACGTTGAGCGAGGCCACCCTGCCGCGGACCGGGATCGAGACCAGGCCGTCGCAGCGCTCGGCAACCAGCCGCCGCAGCCCCTTGCCCTCGCTGCCGAGCACGAGCACGACCTTGCCGGTCAGGTCGGTCTGCGTGTACGGGCTCTCGGCGTTCGCCTCGGCGCCGTAGATCCACGCCCCCGAGTCCTTGGCCTTGCCCAGCCACTGCACCAGGTTGGTGACGCGGGCGATCGGCAGGTGCTCGACCGCCCCGGCTGACGCCTTCGCCGCCGCCGGGGTGACCGATGCGGCGCGCCGGCCGCAGATCACCAACCCGTCCAGCCCCGCTGCCTCGGCCGAGCGGGCCACGGCGCCGAGGTTGTGAGGGTCCTGGACCTGGTCGAGGGCGAGGACGAGCGCCTCGGGCCTCTCCAGCAGGAGGTCGGCGTCGGCGTAGGGATAGGGGTCGACCTCCGCCACGATCCCCTGGTGATCGGGCGAGCCCGCGAGCCTGGTCAGCTCGGCGGCGTCGGTGTCGTCGGAGGTCCAGACCCTCCGCACCCGGCGGCGGCCCCGCTTCGCCTCGGCCACCGGGCGGCGCCCGTAGACGATCTCGGGCTTGGCGCTCAAACCGAGCGCACGAGCTTGGCCCCCGTGGGCGTGTCGCGAACCGTCCAGCCGAGCTCGGCAAGCCGGTCGCGAATCTCGTCCGCGCGGGCGAAGTCCCGCTCCGCGCGCGCGCGCTCGCGCTCCTCGAGCAGCTCCGCGGCCTCGGCCGGGACGTCCTCGGCCACCTGGGCCAGGGACTCCAGGCCGACGATCTCGAGCAGCTCCTCCAGCACCGCATGCGCACCGGCGAGCGGCTCGCGGTGACCCTCGGTGATCAGATCGAACACCTCCGCCATCGCGCGCTGGGTGTTGAAGTCGTCCGCGAGGGCCGCGAGAAACGCCTCCCGGGCGTCCTCCACCCGCGGCGCGGCCCCACCGTCGACCCGATCGACCCCGCGGAAGAAGTCGCGGATCCGCTCGTTGCCGGCGGCGGCGGCCTCGAGCGCCTCCTCGCCGAAGGCGAGCGGCTGGCGGTAATGGCCCGAAATCAGGTAGGCGACGACCGCATGCGGGCCGAACCGATCGATCGCCTCGGAGAGTTGGAAGATGTTGCCGAGCGACTTCGACATCTTCTCGGCGTCGGTCTGGACCATCCCGTTGTGCATCCAGATCCGGGCCAGGGGCAGGCCGCGCGCCGCCTCGGTCTGCGCGATCTCGTTCTCGTGGTGGGGGAAGACCAGGTCGGAGCCGCCGCTGTGGATCTCGAAGTCGGCGCCGAGGAGCTTCTCCGCCATCGCCGAGCACTCGATGTGCCATCCCGGCCGCCCGTCTCCCCACGGCGAGTCCCAGAAGGTGTCCTCGTCGGGCTTGCGCGCCTTCCAAAGCGCGAAGTCGAGCGGACTCTCCTTCAGCTGCGCCGCCCCCGCCTCCTCGCCCTGGTCCATCTGCTCGGGCTCGCGGTTGGAGAGCTTGCCGTAGCCGTCGAAGCTGCGGACGCGGAAGTAGACGTCGCCGTTCGCCTGATAGGCGTGTCCGCCCTCGATCAACGCCTCGATCAGCTCGATGATCTCCGGAATCGTCTCCGTCGCCAGCGGCTCGGCGTCCGGCCGGCCGATCCCGAGCCGGTCGGTGTCCTCGCGGTAGGCGGCGATCATCGCTGCGGCGTGCTCGGCAGACGGCACGCCCGCCTCGCGCGCCGCGTCGTAGATCTTGTCGTTGACGTCGGTGAGGTTGATCACCACGGTCGGCTCGTAGCCCTCGTGGGCGAGGAACCGCGCCAGCAACGTCGGGATGACGTAGGGGCGGGCGTTGCCGACGTGGATTCGCGAGTAGACCGTCGGCCCGCAGGCGTAGATGCCGACCTTGGGCGGCTCTCGCGGCACCAGCGGCGCCGGTTGGCCGCTGAGCGTGTCCCTGATTCTCACTTCGCGCATGGGGGGAAACCTATTCGCCGGTCGGCGTGATCGCGCTCGGGCTGTCGCGCTCTAGACTGGCGCCGATGGCTGATCCGAGCACGCTCGGCGAGCAGGCGAAGCAGAACGGCGGCTCCCACGGCGCGGAGCGCAACGGCTCCGGGCTGGGCGACCGATTGGGTCCGCTCGGGGGCGCCGCGCGCGCCGGGGGCGAGAGCCTAGCCCGGGCGAGCGGCGGCCTGCTCGGCGCCGGCCGGCGGTTCAGCGGCCAGGTGCTCGGCGCCGCCGCGAAGCGCGCTCAGGCCGCGCTGACCGCCGACCTCGACGACCGCGATCCCGACTACATCCGCGAGAACCTGCCGCTCTCGTGGCTGATGGCGACGCTCTGGTATCGCGCTGAGGTCCGCAACATGGGCAACGTCCCCGAACACGGCCCGGTCCTGCTGGTCGGCAACCACACCGGCGGCAACATGTCGCCCGAGGTGATCGTCCTGCCCCTCGCCTTCACCACCTACTTCGGAGTCGAGCGGCCCTTCTACCAGCTCGCCCACAACCTCGTCCTCGCCTCGCCGTTCGGGCCCTTCCTGCGCCGTTACGGGGCAATGGCGGCCTCGCACAAGCACGCCGAGGCGGCGCTCGACGCCGGCGCTGCGGTGCTCGTCTTCCCCGGCGGCGACTGGGAGGTCCACCGACCCTCGTGGGAGGGCAACAAGATCGACCTCGCCGGGCGCAAGGGGTTCATCAAGCTGGCCCTGAACGCCGGCGTCCCGATCGTTCCCGTGGTGACGATCGGCGGCCAGGAGACGGCGCTGTTCCTCAGCCGCGGCGCCTGGTTGGCCAAGCTGACCGGGGCCGACCGCCTGCTGCGCCTCAAGGTGCTGCCGATCTCGCTCTCACTCCCGTGGATCCTCAACGTCGGCGACCTGATGGGCCACATCCCGCTGCCGGCGAAGATCACGATCGAGGTCGGCGCGCCAATCGACCTGATCGAGGAGTTCGGGCCCGAGCCCGACATCGACGAGGTCTACGAGCACCTCACCCGGCTGATGCAGGAGAGCCTCGACGGGCTGGCCGCCGAGCGCCGCTTCCCGGTGATCGGCTGATGAGGCTGAACGAGTCGATCGTCGTCTCGGCGCGGCCGCAGCTGGTCTGGGACTTCATCTCCGAGCCGTCGAACGCGCTCAACTACTTCTCCGGGATCACCCGTTGGGAGGTCGAGGGCGACAAGCGGACCGGACTCGGCGCCCGCTACCGGATGCTGATGCGCGTCGGCGCCGCCGAGATGGGGGGTCTGGTCGAGATCGTCGAGTTCTCGGAGCCGCTCGACATGGCCTGGTCGTCGGTGACCGGGGTCGACCAGCGCGGCCGCTGGCGCCTGCGCAAGGCGGGCGGCGGGCGCACCAGGGTCGAGTTCCGCTTCGCCTACGGCGTCGCCGGAGCGGGAATCATGGGCTACATCTCCGAGCGCGTCTCGGCACCGGCGGTCCGCCGCCACCTGCGCCGCACGGTGCAGCAGCTGAAGCGCGAGGTCGAGCGCGAGCAGCTGCGCGAGGACGGCGCCCGCCGCAAGGCGGAGCGCGAAGCCGCGACCGCGTAAAAAACCCGGTATTTGCGGGGGCATCTGCCGCGACACCGCGGCCCTGGCCGACCCGATCGCTAGTCTCGGCGCGAGATGGGCAGGGCAGAATCGCGGCAGGAGGCCGCCTCGCTCCAGGAATCTCGTTCGCGTCGGGTGCAGGAGGCATTCACCGAGCTTCCGGGTCGCTACCTGGGCGCTCCCGATGCCTTCGACGCCACCTTCCAGATCCGCCTCGGCGACGTCGGCCGCACCTGGGAGGTGCGCGTGCACGGCGAACGCTGCGAGGTTCGCCCCTCCCCCACCCGCGAGCCCGACGTGATCATCGGCACCGACGCCTCCACGTGGCTCGCGCTGCGCGAAGGGCGTGCCTCGGGCCTCGACGCCTTCTCGCGCCGGCGCCTCTACGCGCGCGGCGACCTCGACCTTGCGCTCGCATTCGAGGGGATGTTCGACCTCCCCGGCGGGCGCGCGCCGCTGCTGCGGATCATCGACGTGGAGACGACGTCGGGCAGGGTGACCACGCTGATCAGCGGCAGCGGGCCCGAGCAGGTGATCTGCCTACACGGCCTCGGCTCGAACAAGGCCTCGTTCTTCGAGACGGTCGCCGCCCTCTCGCCGGAATACACGGTCCACGCGCTCGACCTGCCCGGGTTCGGGCGCTCGGCGAAGCCCGCCCGCGGCGCCTACAACGCCCCCTGGTTCGCGGCCGCGGTCGAGGCCTACATGGACGCGATGGCGATCGACCGCGCCCACCTGATCGGGAACTCGATGGGTGGCCGGGTGGCGATCGAGGTCGGCCTCGACGCCCCCGAACGGGTGGCCTCGCTGAGCCTGCTCGCCCCGGCGCTCGCCTTTCGCCGCCGCCAGCTGGCGCCGCTGATCAAGCTCCTGCGCCCCGAGCTGGCGGTGATCCCGCATTCGTTGCGCAAGCGGATCGTTCGCGACCAGTTCGAGGCCCTGTTCGCGCAGCCGGACCGGCTCGATCCCGAGGCGGCCGACGTCGCCGTCGACGAGTTCTGCAACCTCTACCGCTCGCGATCGGCCCGCGTCGCCTTCTTCGCCGCGGCGCGCAACATCTACCTCGACGAGCCCCACGGCGAGGATGGCTTCTACGCCCGCCTCGCAGGCCTCGAGCCGCCCGCGCTGTTCGTCTGGGGCGACGCGGACAGGATCATCCCCGCCCGCTTCTCGCACCACGTCGAAGCGGCGTTGCCGAGCGCGCGCCAGGTGATCCTCGACGACTGCGGCCACGTTCCTCAGGTCGAGCTCGCCGAGGAGACGAACCGGCTGATCCTCGAGCAGCTCGCGGAGGCCGGCGCCGCGGAAACCGCCGCCGGCCCGGCCGCCCGCGGCGTGCTCGCCCGTGCCCTCCGCCGAACTGGCTAACCGCCCTTGCGGTTGACCGCGGCCAGCAGCTGCTTCTTGTTCATCTTCGAGCGCCCGTCGATGTTGAGCTTCTTGGCGTCGTTGTAGAGCTGCTCGCGGGTGCGGCCGCTGGGGCCTTTGCCCGACTGCTTGCCGCCGCGGCTGCTGGCCGAGCGGCCGTTGGTCGAGCTGCGCGAGGCGCTCTTCGATTCGCCTGAGCGCGCCCTTTCCTTGTTCACCGTGCGAGCGGCGATCTCCTCGGCCCGTTTTTTGGAGCGGCCCTCTTTTTCCTCGCTTTTTTTGACCTCTTTGTACTGGCGATCCCGTTTGCTTCCTTTTTTCACTCCGCGTGGCGGCATGGCTTTCTCCTTTCGCCTCGGTTAGCCGACGTCGGCGCCGGCCCGCTGGCCCTCGTGGACACCCTCGGCGAACTCCTCGACGATCTTGGCGTTGAAGGCCGGAAGGTCGTCGGGTCTACGGCTCGTGACCAGGCCCTCGTCGACGTGGACTTCCTCGTCCACCCACTCGGCGCCGGCGTTGCGCAGATCCGTTTTCAGGCTCGGCCACGAGGTCAGCGTGCGACCGCGGACGACGTCGGCCTCGATCAGGGTCCAGGGGCCGTGACAAATGACACCGACCGGCTTGCCGGCGGCGAAGAAGCCGCGGACGAACTCGACCGCCTCCTCCTTGGTCCGCAGCTGGTCCGGGTTGGCGACGCCGCCGGGCAGGACGAGCGCGTCGTACTCGCCGGCGTCGGCGTCGCCGACGGCGCGGTCCACCTCGAAGCGATCGCCCTTGTCGAGGTGGTTGAAGGCCTGGATCAAGCCGGCTTCCGGCGCCAGGATGTCGACCTCGGCCCCCGCCTCCCGCACCGCCTGCAGCGGCTCGGTCAGCTCGACCTGCTCGACGCCCTCGTTGGCCATCAGGAAGGCGACCCTCTTTCCGTTCAATCGATCGGACATCGAAGTTCTCCTCTGCGCTGGGTGTTTTGTGCCCGCCGGTCCGGTCGCCTCGCCGTTGGGGGATAACGGTTGGTCTTCTCACCCGAGCGGGAACCGGCGAAGGGACCGGTGAAAGCCGCTGGGAATCGGACCGGCGGGCTCTGTGTTCTTGTCCAGCTCCCGGCTACCCGCGAGCGCGGCCGGCAAAACGGAGCGCTCAGGAGACCAGGTCGAGCACTCTGCGCTCGATCTGGGCGCGGCGGCGGGGCGTCAACTCGCCGTTGCGGGAGAGGCCGACCTCGATCGTGACGCCGTCGCGGTAGCGGTCGAAGACCCGGGGGTCGATGTAGGAGCGCCGGCAGACCGCCGGGGTGTTGCCGAGCGCCGCGGCGACGCTCTCGACGGCGGCGGCGATCGTGCGCCTGGCGGCGGCCTCGGACTTCGGCTTGGGCTCGCCGGCGAGAGCGGCGGCGGCAAGGACGGTGCCGCTCCAGGTGCGGAAGTCCTTGGCGGAGAAGGACTCGCCGATCTCCTCCTGGATGTAGGTGTTGACGTCGACGGAGCGGACGTCGTGCCAGCTGCCGTTCTGACGATAGGCAAGCAGATCGTCGGGGCCGCTGCGGCGGCGGCGCATCGCCTCGACCGCGGCGATCGCGTCCGGGTCACGGATCGACTGCACCCGACGCTGACCGCTCTTGGCCGGGAAGTCGAAGACCATCTCCCCACCCTGGACCGAGACGTGCTGGCGCTGGATCGTCGCCAGCCCGTAGCTCTCGTTCGCCTCCGCGTACTCCTCGCCGCCGACCCGGAAGAAGCCGAGGTCGAGCAGCCGCACCGCGCAGGCGAGCGCCCGCTCCCGCGGCATCCCCTCCAGGGCCAGATCGCGGCTCACCGCCCGGCGCAGGCCCGGGAGATGGCGCGCGAACTCACGCATCGCCTCGTACTTGCGCGCCGCCCTGCGCAGCTCCCAGCGGTCGTGGTAGCGGTACTGCTTGCGGCCCGCGGCGTCGAGCCCGGTGGCCTGGATGTGGCCGAGCGGGTCGGCGCAGATCCAGACTTCCTCCCAGGCCGGTGGGATCGCCAGCTCGCGGATCCGCTCCAGCGTCTCCTCGTCTTCGATCCGTCCCCCGTCGGCGTCCTCGTAGGAGAACCCGCGGCCACGGCGGCGGCGCCGGATCCCGGCGGCGGCGCAGTCGGCCCGGCGCAGCCGGCCGCGGGCGGCACGGCCGCTCACCGCCGCTCTCCGGCGAGGACGACGATGCGGTCCTCCCTCACCTCCGTGACCGCCTGCCAGGGGATGCCGGAGGCGCTGGGCCCGGGCCCGCGCAGCCGCCGCCAGAGGGCGCGCCGGCCGACGAGCAGCTCGTCGAGGACGATCGAGCCATCACCGTCCCAGTGGGCACGGGCCTCGAAGACCCGGCCGATGCGGCGGCCGGAGCGGTCCTCGACCGGCAGGCCGATCAGCTGGCTGAAGGCATGGGGCTCGATGTTCAGTTCCACGGCAGCCGCCTGACGATCCAGCGCTCGGGGTCGTCGCCTTCGCCGAGGCCGAGCTCCTCGGCTTTCCCACGTAGGCGGACCGTCGCGCCGAGCTCGTCCACCGCCTCCCAGGGCACCCGCAGCGCGTTCGCGCCCCAACGCTCCGGACCGGCGATCCGGCGGGCCAGCCCGCGCAACCGTCGTGGCAGCCGTCGGGGGTAGAGCCCGTTCCCGACCAGCAGCGCCGAGACGCGAGGCGGGTTGCCGCGCAGCTCGATGTCGTCGACGCGGCCGCAGCGGCGCCCTTCGCTGTCGAGGATCTGCTCGTCGAGCAGGCGGTGGGCGATGAAGATCGGGGCTGAGCTCATCCGCCGCCTCCGTTGGTCGCCAGCAGCAGCGGGATTGCCGCGATCGCGAGCACGACGATGAGCGCGAAGAAGGCCCAGCCCAGGGCCCGGGAGAACGGGCCGTTGACGTGGTCGCCCATGAAGGAGCGGTCGCCGCCGATCAGCAGGATCGGCAGGTAGGTGAGGGGCAGCGCGACGACGGCGAAGACGACTGCGTACTCGGTGATTTCGACCGGATTGATGCCGCTGAGGACGATCAACATCGCCAGGAAGAGGAAGAGCAGCCAGGAGGCGGTGAAGCGCGGTGCTTTCTTCGGCCCCCGCGAGCGCCCCCACTCCCAGCCGAGGAACTGGGCGACGTTGTAGGAGGCCGCGAAGCTGGAGTCGACCGCGGCGCCGCCGACGCAGAACAGCATTCCGCCGAGCGCCATCAGCAGGCCGGTCTCGCCGAAGGCTCCCTGGGCGGGCAGAGCGACCGTGCCGAGATCGGTGGGGTCGACCCCGATCGGGTGGAAGAGATAGCCGGAGACGACCACCAGGGCGACGGCCAGCAGCCCGCCGAGCGTGTAGCCGATGATCGCGTTGAGGCGGTTCTCGCGCAGGTTCTCCTCCGTCCAGCCCTCCTCGATCGCGCCCGAGGAGTAGAAGTGAACCTCGTAGGGCATCAGCGCCGCGGCGAAGACGCCGACGACGAAGTAGAAGTAGAGCGGTGAATCGCTGAACGAGGGTATGAAGCCATGCGCGACTGCTCCCCAGTCTGGGCTCTGATGGAAGGCGGTGGCGACGAGGATCAACAGGAGCAGCCCGCCATAGCCGAAGATGCGCTCGATGCCGCCGAATGGCAGCAGGGCGACGACGAGGACGAGCAGGATCGCGGCGACGACGACGAACATGCTGAAGGCGGCGTCGAAGAGCAGGGTGAGGACGATCGCCAGGCCGCCGAGCTCGGCGGCCACCGTCAGCACGTTGACGAAGGTGCTGGCGAGCAGGGCGACGAGCCCCATGCCAAATCCCATCCGCATCCGGATCACGTCGAAGACCGGGCGCTGGGTCACCGCCGCGACGCGGCCGGACATCTCGGCGTAGACGGCGATGCCGAGCGTGCCGAGCGCCACGGCCCAGAGCAGGTCGTAGCGGTAGAGGGCGCCAGCCTGGGTATTGAAGACGAGGTCGCCGATGTCGAGAAAGCCGCCGACCGCGGCGATGATCCCGAGGGCGATTTTGAAGATCGCCTTCACGGCGCTTCCCCGGTCAGGCGGGCGACGATCGCGTCCGCCTGTTCTTTGGCTTCGCCGAGGTGGCGCTGGACCAGCAGCCCGTGGTGCTCGTCGCCGGGGAAGATCTGCAGTTCGGAGAAGAGGTGGGCGATCTCGGCTGCCACCTGGACGGCGGCGTCGCGCTCGCGCTTCACCTCAGGAGAGGGCGTGGCGTCGGCCAGCTTTTCGGCCTCGTGCTCGGCCTCGCCACCCAGCGTCTTCGCCATCACCCGGGTATAGGTGGTCTTGGTCGCGTCGCGGGCGACGCCGCTGGCCACGAGCTGGCCCTGGACAGCAAGGGCGCTGAGCGATTCGACGCCGCGGTTGAGCTCGTCCCGGCTGAGATCGCCGCAGCCGGCTGCAAGCAGCAGCGCGACCAGCGCCGCCGCCATAGCCGCCCACCGCGCTCTTCCCCGCCCGCGCATGAGCAAGGACCGCCGTGCTGGCGGCCTATTCGACTTTCTTGCGGGCTTCCTTCGCTTTCTCCGTCGCCTCCCGAAGCCGATCGGCTTCGCGTTTGGCGCGGACCGCTTTCTCCTCCTTCGCGAGGCTCTGCTCGCGGGCCTCGAGCTCGGTCAGCCTGGCGGATTTCTCCCGTTTCTCATTCGCCCGTTTCGTTTTCTGAGCTTTTTTGGCGGCGGCGCGCTTCTTCGCGGCAGCGGCCCTCTCGGCGGCCGTCTCGGTCGCCTCGCGTTTCTCGGCCGAGCGCCGGCGCTCGGCCTCGGCCTGCTCGCGCAGCCGCTCGGCCCGCTCGCGCTGCTGCTCGGCGGCGCGCTCCCGCGGGGACCGGTGCTTGAGGCCGGTCGCCGTGAGCGCGAAGTCGAGCGGAACCCGGGTCAGCTTCAGCGAGCGGTCGACGACCGTCTTCGGGATCGAGAGCAGGCTCATCGGCCCTGCTCCGGGTCGACGGCGTCGGCCACCTGCTCGGCCCGGCTCGCCTCGCGCTCGAGGGTCTCGGCCTCGCGGAGCTCCTCGGCATGAGCCGCCTCGGCCTGGCGCTTGTTCTGCTGGCGCTCACGCTCGATCCGCTCCTCGTCCGAAAGCTGCGACAGCTCCTGCTCGAGCTCGCGGCGTTCGGCCTCGGCCTCGACCTTGCCGGCCGTCAGCTTGGCCTCGGCGTCCTTCTGGTCCGCCTCTCGTCCGTGCTCGATCGCGTCCTCTTCGGCCTCGACCTGGACCTGTTGCAAGCGCCCCTCGCGATCCAGCTGGGGGTTGCCCAGCGCCGAGCCGAAGACCTCCTTGGCCCGGCCGGCCGCCTTGCCCAGCAGGCCCCCGGCAGTCCGCTCCTGCGTTCGCTCGTGATCGGTCATTCGAATGGCCCTTCCTCTAAGTGGAGCCTGTCGACATTGCACGACAGGCGTCTTCTACCCAACGCCGCAGCGTCTCGAAACAGGAGACGGAGCGGCAATGGGTTTCGGTGTCGCGCGGCGGCCTCAGGCGTTCGGATCCTCCTCGGCGGCCAGCTCCAGGGAGCCCTGGCGAACGGTGCTCAGGTGCTGTTCTTGGATCGGCAGCGCCCAGTCGACCAGCTCCTGGACCCGATCCTCGCCGGCTTTCTCGTTGAGCTTGCCGAGGATCGCCCAATGACCGACCTCGCCGGCCTCGGCCATGACCAGAAACTCGAAGCCATCGAGCTCGTCGGAGCCCTCGCCGAGATAGGCCCGCATCATCTCGGCCGCCTCGTTTTTCGTTTCCTGGGCTTTCTCCAAGATCGCCGTCTTCTTGCCCTCGCGAGTCTCGGCCAGGTCGGTGCAGCGGCTTTCGGTCTCCTCGGCCTCTTCCCGCATCCTCTGCAGGGCCGGGGCGAGGGTCCGGCCACCGTCGAGCAGCGACTCCACTTTCTTCGTTGCCTCCTGGGCCGCGCCGGCAAGCCCGGTCACCTCCGCCAGCTTCTCCTCCAAAGTCGTCAAATCCGCCATTGCTTCTCTCCTTGTCAGTCGGTTTGCCCGTGAAGACCCAGCTGACAGCCGGCGCTTCCCTTGAGGCCACGTTGGTTGCCGCAAGCCCCTACCCGCCGGGCGCCCGGCCGAATCCAGGCGGTGACTTACTGGCGCTGCCCGACGCCGCTGGCGAACTCGCCGGCCCGCAGCGGGCCACCGGCCTGGGGGTCGAGGGGCGGCGTCGGCCCCCCCTCGCCCCGGCGAATCCCCCGCAGTAACTCCGCCAGGGCATCGAGCGAGCTCCTGCCGGGGCGCCAACCCAGCTTCTCCCTGGCGCGGGCGGAGTCCATCATCGGCACGCCCAGGGCGAGGTCGATCCAGCCGGCGTCGGCGGGCTGGAGGTGCAAGCGCCAACTGAGGTCGGCGGCGGCGCGCAGGACGCGGGCCGGCACGTCCACCGGCCGCGCCCGCAGCAGCTCCCCGAGCTCGTCCGGCCCGATCTCCGGCTCGGCGGCGAGGTTGAAGGCGCCGGCGACGTCTTCGACCACAGCCCGGCGATAGGCGTCGCCGACGTCGTCGGCGTGAACGGCCTGGAAGCGCAGGCGGGGGACGCGGGGCACGAACGGGATCAGTCGCGGGCGGACCAGGAAGCCGGGCAGCAGCGGCCCGATGAAAAAGCGGCGAATCTCACTTGCCGCCTCGCTCTTGAAGATCAGCCCCGGGCGCATGCGAACGACTCGCACTCCCGGGTTCTCGCCCTCGAAGCGGTCGAGCAGGCGCTCGACGCTCACCTTGTGCCGCGAGTAGGCGGAGCTGGGGATGCCCTCGGTCGGCCACGACTCGTCCACCTGGCGGTCCTTCGGGCCCGGGCTGTAGGCACCCACGGAGGAGGCGTAGACGAGGCTGGGCACCCCGACAGCGGCGACGGCCGCGAAGACCCGCTCGCTGCCGCTGACGTTGATCCGCTCCATCGTCGGCTCGTCGTGACTCGGCTGGATCGCCCAGGCGAGATGGATGACCGCGTCGGCGCCCTCGAAGAGCGGCGCCAGGTCCGCCGTCGTCACGTCCGCCTCGACCCAGCGCACCTTCTCCTTCTCGAAGTCCGGCCGGCGGCGGGCGAGACCGGTTATCTCGCTCACCGCCGGCTCTGCCACCAGGGCGTCGAGGACGCTGGTCCCGACATTTCCCGTCGCCCCGGTGACGATGATTCGCATGAGGCGTCAGTACCCGCGGAGGGCCGCTGCTAACGATCGAAGTCTGGACCCGCGTCGAGCTGGGTAGGAAATCGCCGTGCCAGATCGGAAATCTCGTCCATCCGAGCCTCCCCGGCGCACCGCCTCGACCCGCGTCGCCCGGGCAATCGTCTTCCTGCGCTTCCTGATCCTGCCCGCCTGGATCGCCGGCGCGGTCCTGGCGACGGTTCAGCTGCCGTCCGTCTTCGACTCCGAAAGCGGTGAGCTCGGCAGCCTGCTGCCCCGCTCCTCGGCGGCGCTGGAGGTGGAACGCAAGGCGATCGACAGCTTCGGGCTGCCGCTGCTCAGCCGCACGATCGTCGTCGCCCGCCAGCCGGGCGGCTTCTCGGCACGACAGGCAGTCGCCGCCTCGCGCTACATCGTCGCCACCGACCGGCGCCAAGGCCCGGAAGCGATCCGGGCGGTGCCCCTGGCCGACGCGCCCGGGCTGCTCGCCGCACGGCAGCTGGGCACGACCCTGGTCGTCTACCTCTACATCGATCCCGCGATCGGGGAATCGGAGTCCCAGGAAGCCGCCGAGCGCTTCGCCACGGGGCTGCGGCGGGCGACCGGAGCGCCGGCCGCCAGGGTGACCGGCGCCCTGCCGGCGACGCGGGCGGAAACTGACATCGCGATGCGGGACATCCTCTGGGTCGAGCTGGCGACGGTGCTGCTGGTCGTCGGCATCCTCGCCTTCTATTTCCGCTCGCTCGGGATCCCGTTGCTGGGGCTCGGGGTCGTCGCGGTCGCCTACCTGGTCGCCGACCGGGTGCTCGGCTGGATGGCCCAGCGCTTCGGCATCGCGATCCCGCAGGAGGCCGACCCGGTGATCGTGGCCCTGATCTTCGGCACCCTCACCGACTACCTGGTCTTCTTCGTCTCCGGGTACCGGCAGCGGCTCGAGCAGGGGCTGCCGACCCGCGAGGCGGTGACCGCGGTGACCGGCGAGCTGCTGCCGGTGATCCTCACCGCGGCGCTGATGATCGCCGGGGCGACGCTGACCCTGCTGATCTCCGGCGTCCGCTTCCTCTCGGCCTTCGGCCCCAGCATGGCGGTCGCCGTGGTGGTCGCGGCGGCGGCGGCCGTAACCCTGGTCCCGGCCACCCTGGCGATCTTCGGCCGCGCCCTGCTCTGGCCACACCCGCTCAGCGTCGACGAGCAGGGCCCGGCCGACGAAGCGGCCGCCGAGGCGAGCGCACGCGGGCGCCTGATCGGGGTCGCCGTGCGCTTCCCGGCCGTGGTCGCCGTCCTCTGCCTGCTGGTCCTGGCCGCGGCGGCCAGCGGCATCCGCGAGCTGGCCCTCGGCAATCCGGTGATCCGCGGCCTCCCCCAGTCGACCGCCGCCCGCCAGGGCTACGACCTCGCCGCCGCCGGCCTCGGGCCGGGGGTGCTGGGGCCGACGATGGTGGTCGTCGAAGGCGAAGGGGTCGGCGGCCAGACCAGGCAGCTGGCGGCGCTGCAGAGCGAGCTCGGCGAACAGGACGGCATCGCCGGGGTCGTCGGGCCCGCCGACCAGCCGCCGCGAAGCCGTTCCGGGGTGATGCTGGCACCGGGAGGCGATGCCGCCCGCTACGTCCTCGTCCTCGACGGCGATCCCGACGGCGCCGCTGCCTCAGAAGCCCTCTCCGGCCTGGAAGAAGAAATGCCGGCGCTGCTCGATCGCAGCGGGCTCGGCTCGGCAACCGCCGGGATCACCGGCGACACGACGATCGCCAGCGAACTCACCGATGACACCTGGACCGCCTTCGAGCGCGTCGGCCCGGCGGCGCTGGCGGTACTGCTGCTCTTGCTCTGGGTGCTGCTGCGGAGCTGGACGGCGCCGCTGTATCTGGTCGGCGTCAGCGTCCTGGTCGTCGCGGCGGCGCTGGGGCTAACCGTCTACGTGTTCCAGGACCTGCTCGGGTACGGCGAGCTGGCCTTCTTCGTGCCGGTCGCCAGCGGGATCCTGCTGCTGGCGACCGGCGCCGACTACAACGTCTTCCTGATCAGCCGGATCTGGAGCGAGGCCGAGCGCCAGGACCTGCGCCCGGCGATCCGGACGGCCGGCTCGCGGGCCGGGCGGGCGATCACCGTCGCCGGCATCATCCTCGCCCTCTCCTTCGCCGCCGTCGCCCTGATCCCGATCCAGAGCTTCCGCGAGATCGCCTTCGCGCTGTGCGTCGGCCTGCTGCTCGACACCCTGATCGCGCGGACCCTGCTGATCCCGGCGCTGATCAGCCTCTTCGGCCGTGGTGGCGCCGAAGGGGAGACGGAGGCACCGGCCGAGACGGCGCGAGTTTGAATGCAATCGGCCGGGTATTAGGGTGAGGATGAAGGCGCTGACCTTCCACGGCAAACGCGACGTCCGCGTCGACGAGGTCCCCGACCCCTCGATCCAGGATCCGACCGACGCGATCGTCCGCATCACCTCGACCGCGATCTGCGGCTCCGACCTCCACCTCTACGAGGTGCTGGGGATGTTCATCGACGAGGGCGACATCCTCGGCCACGAGCCGATGGGGATCGTCGAGGAGGTCGGCTCCGCGGTCACCCAGATCAAGGCCGGCGACCGCGTGGTGATCCCCTTCAACATCTCCTGCGGCTCCTGCTGGATGTGCGAGCGCCAGTACTTCGCCCAGTGCGAGACGACCCAGAACCGCGACACCGAAAAAGGCGCCTCGCTGTTCGGCTACACCAAGCTCTACGGCCAGGTTCCGGGCGGCCAGGCGGAGCTCCTGCGGGTGCCGCAGGCGCACTTCGGCCCGATCAAGGTGCCCGAGGACGGGCCCGACGAGCGCTACCTGTTCCTCTCCGACGTGCTGCCGACCGCCTGGCAGGCGGTCGACTACGCGGCGATCCCCGACGGCGGCAGCGTCGCCGTCTTCGGCCTCGGCCCGATCGGGCAGATGAGCGCGCGCATCGCCCGCCACCACGGCGCCGAGCAGGTCTTCGGCATCGACAACGTCCCCGAGCGACTCGAGATGGCGCGGCGCCACGGGGTCGAGGCGATCGACGCCGACGAGCACGAGGACGTCTCGGCGGCGATCCGCGAGCTGACCGGCGGCCGCGGCCCAGACAGCACGATCGACGCCGTCGGGATGGAGGCGCACGGGGCGCCCGGGGCGAAGATGGCGCAGACGGTCACCGGCCTGCTGCCCGACGCGGTGGCGGCCAAGGTGACCGAAAAGGCAGCCGTCGACCGGCTCTCGGCCCTGCTCGACGCGATCGACACCGTACGCCGCGGCGGCACCGTCTCGATCTCCGGCGTCTACGGCGGCCAGCTCGATCCGCTGCCGATGATGAAGATCTTCGACAAGGGGCTGCAGCTGCGGATGGGCCAGGCGCACGTGCGGCAGTGGACCGACGAGATCCTGCCGCTGCTGAATGGCGATGCGGGCGACCCGCTCGGCGTCGACGACCTGACCACCCACCAGCTGCCGCTCGCCGAGGCCCCGCAGGCCTACGAGATGTTCCAGAAGAAGGACGACGGCGCGATCAAGGTCGTGCTCAAGCCCTGAGCGCGGGCCGGCGGCGGCCCGGTGCGTTTTGGATCGCCGCGGCTGGGTAATCCCGGTGCATGTACCTGATCCCCCTCATCGCGATTGTCATCCTGGCCCTGATCGCAGTGGCCTGGTCGCCGATATTCGCGCTCGTGATCTTCGTGATCCTCTTCATCTTCTTCCTCGCCTACGTGGGCCTGAGCCGCCGCGCCGACCAGGAAGGCACGACCCCGGAGGCGAGAGCCGCCGCCCGGGGCCGCGAGGAAGAGGCGGAGACGCGGATTCGCTGAGTTGAGACTCGGCCTCGTGCTCGAAAGGCGGGGAGCGAAGCTGCCGCTAGGCAGGCGGCTGGGAGAACATCGGCGTCACCGCGAGCGCGGCGGCGTCGTCGTCGAGGGCGCCCGCCGTGAAGAGGTCGAGCGCGCCCTCGAGCTTGCTGACCGAGGCCGCGGGGCTCGAGCAGCCGGCCAGCTCGGCGTGCAGGCGGGCCTCGCCGAAGCGCTCGCTGGCGCTGCCGGCCTCGACGATGCCGTCGGTCACGGCAACCAGCTGCTGACCCGGCCCGACGGCGGCCTGCTCCAGGTTCCAAGTGGCGTCGCTGAAAGCGCCGAGCACCGGACCGGCCTCGGCGACCTCGGTCACCGCGTCGCCGTCGACTAGCAACGGCGGCAGGTGACCGGCGATCGCAAGGCGGACCGGCTGGGCGGCATCGGAGGAGAGCGCGAAGGCGACGAGGCCACAGAGGGCCGAGTCGGAGCGGGCAAGCAGGGTGCTGTTGAGGGTGGCGAGGGCGACCAGCGGGTCACCGCTGAGCCAGGCGGCGGTGCGCAGGGTGTAGCGGGCCTGGGCGGTTACCGAAGCCGCCGCGGCGCCGCGGCCGGTGACGTCGCCAATCACCAGCATCCAGCCGCCGGCGATCGGGAAGGCGTCGTAGAAGTCGCCGCCGACCTCGTTCTCGGCCCCGGCCGGCCGGTACATCGCCGCCGCGGCCCAGCCGGGAATCTCGGGCAGCGGCGGCGGCATCAGGCCGCGTTGCAGGGTTGCCGCGATCTCGGTCCGTTCGCGCTCGGCCCGCTCGAGGTCGGAGAAGAGGCCGGCATTGTCGAGCGCCAGGGCGATGCGGCCGGAGAGAAGGCGGGCGAAGCGGGCGTCGTGGCGCCGGTAGCGCCGGTGCGACCAGGCGGTCCCCAGGGTGACGGCGCCGATCACCCGGCCACGGGCGCGCAGGGCGGCGGTGATCGCCGAGCGGACGCCGAGGTCGCGCAACCACTCGAGGTCGTCGGCATCGTGCGCGAGCTCGCTCAGATGCGCCTCGTTCATGCGCTCGATGAAGCGCGGCTCCAGCGAAGCGTCGTCGCCGTCGGAGATCATCCGCGGCGGCAGCGAAGGCTCGCGTTCGGCCAGAACCCGCTCCGCATCCGCCCCGCCCTGCGGCGCCACGCGGGCGGCCGCCCGCTCGATCCTGCCGTCGGAGATGACGTCGACCGCGCAGAAATCGGCGAGCGCGGGGACGAGGACGTCGCAGATGGCGTCGAGGGTCGCGCCGAGGTCATCGGCGCCGTCGGAGACGCGGGCGATTTCGTCGAGGATGCGAAAACGGCGGGCTTCACGGCGGGCCCGCAGCTGCGATACGCCGAGCAGAGCCAGCGCCAGCAGCGCGGTGACGGCTCCTGCAAGCGCAATCAAGTCCATCCCGTCCTTCCCCCAAGGCAGATCGAGGTCCCTACTTAAAATAGGGTATCGCTCGAAGCCGGGCGCCGCAAGGCCGCGGACTGGCCTGGCGGCGCTCAGCCCAGGGCTTTGACCACAGCTTCGAGGTCGTCCGCCAGCGCCGCCAGCGCTTTTGGTGACGTAGGCCTTGCGCATGGCCGGGATCGTGTGCCGCGGAGGGATGAACTCGGAGGCGTCCTCGTTCATCCCATACCCCCGGCCGATGCGGTCGGCAGCTCGCGAACGACCTCGCGGGCCGGCTTGTCCTCGCGCAGGCCGAGGTAGCGCGGGTGGCGCAGCTTGCCGTCGCGGGTCCACTCGCCGAAGGCGATCTGCGCGACCAGCCGCGGCTCCACCCAGCGCGCCTGGCGCGGCAGCCCGTTGCGGGCGAAGGGGGAATCCGGCCGCTCCAGGGCCTGCAGCCTGTCGCCGAGCTCGGCCAGCGTGCGCTCGCTGAACCCGGTCCCGACTTTGCCCGCGTAGCGCAGCTCGCCGTCCTCGTAGTAGCCGACCAATAGCGCCCCGAAGCGCTTGCGCGATCCCTGCGGGGGCGTGAAGCCGCCGACCACCAGCTCCTGCTCGAACGAGCACTTCAGCTTCAGCCAGTCGCCGCTGCGACCGTGGCGGTAGGGGCTGTCGGCGCGCTTGGCGATCAGCCCCTCCCACCCCTTCGAGCAGGCCTGCTCGAAGAGCTCCTCGCCGCGCTCGTTGCGGTGGGGCGTGTAGCGGACGGGGCCGTGAAAGGAGAAGGCGCGCCGCAGCGCCGCCTTGCGCCGGCGCAGCGGCATTCCCGTCAAGTCGTGGCCTTCGAACTCGAGCAGGTCGAAGAGGTAGAGGTAGACGCGGATGCCGGTCATCCGCGCCAGCCGCGGGTCGTGGATCCCCATCCGCCCCTGCAGCCGCTCGAAGCTGGTCCGCGAGCCGTCGAAGGCGACGATCTCGCCGTCGGCGACGAACTCGCTCGCCGGCTCGGCTTCCAGCGCCTCGACCAGCTCCGGGTAGGCGGAGGTGAGGTCTTTGCCGGTGCGCGAGGTCAGCGTAACCTCGTCGCCGTCGCGCCGCACCGATGCGCGGATGCCGTCGAGCTTGCGCTCGAAGACCCAGTTCGGGTCGTTGAAGGGACGGTCGGTCAGCTTCGCCTTCATCGGCTCCCCGGCTGGGCACATGCGGCCAGGCTACCCGCGGCCCTACGGCGAAAACGGGGCGCGATCTAGCATCCCCACGATGCGAGCAACCGCCAGAGTCGCGACCGCCGCCGCCGCTGCACTGCTGCTCTGCCTGCTGGTGGTAACCGCGATCGGCCCGGCGAGCGCCGCGGGACCGAGCGGCGCCGGCGCCACGGCGAGCGTCGCCCGGCCGCCGATCGTCCAGCACCTGATCCCCTTCGGCCCCAAACGCAAGCGCGAGATGGCCGCCTACTCTGAGCGCCACTACGGCCAGCACAAGTGGCGGCTGCGCAACCCCAAGGTGATCGTCGAGCACATGTCCCAGACCGCCAGCGCCGCCGCCGTCTACAACACCTTCGCCCCGGACGTGCCGGACGTCGAGCTCGGCGAGCTGCCCAACGTCTGCTCGCACTTCGTCGTCTCCTCCTCCGGCCGCATCTTCCAGCTGGTCAACCTGCGCACCCGCTGCCGCCACACGGTCGGCCTCAACTGGACCGCGATCGGGATCGAGCACGTCGGCTACGGCGACGGCGACGTGCTCGGCAACCCGGCCCAGCGCCGCGCCTCGCTATGGCTGACCCAGTACCTGCGCTGCCGCTTCGGGATCGGGGTCGGCGACGTGATCGGCCACAACGAGAGCCTCAGCTCGCCCTACCACCACGAGCTGGTGCCGAGCCTGCGCAACCAGACCCACGGCGACTGGAAGCACAGCTCGATGCGGGTCTACCGCCAGCGGCTCAGCCGCATGGGCGCCTGCTAGCCCAGGCCCAGGAATAGACTCGCGCCGATGAGCGACAAGATCGAAGGCTTCGAGGAGGGCGACAAGGTCTGGGTCCAGGACGCCGACGGCAAGCACCACCCGGGCATCTTCGTCGGCAGCAACGAAGCCGCCGGCTGGTTCGGCGGCGGCCCCAGCGCCTACGTCGCCCACCCAGAGGCCCACCAGGCCGAGGTCGTCTCGATCTTCCGCATCACCCCCCGCGACGAGTAGCGGCCGGATTTCCGCCGCCTGTCGATTTCGGCGATGCTCGTTCGTCGTCGGGGTAGAGAGCGGCTTCGAGGCCGCGCCAACTGACCAGCGAAGGAGACCGAAATGCGATTCATGATGTTCATGTACCCGGAAATCAGCGAAGAGGAGTGGAACCCGACGGCCGAGGATGTCGCCGCGATGAGCCGCTACAACGAGGAGCTGCGCAAGGCCGGCATGCTGCTCTCGCTCGACGGGCTGCACCCGCCCGCGGAAGGGGCGCGGGTCAGCTTCGACTCCGAGGGGGGCTCCAGCGTCACCGACGGGCCGTTCACGGAGGCGAAGGAGGTCGTCGGCGGCTACTGGGTGATCCAGGCACGCTCCAAGGAGGAGGCGGTCGAGTGGGCTTCTCGTTGCCCCGGTGAGAACTGCACGATCGAGGTCCGCCGCGTCTTCGAGATGGAGGACTTCCCGCAGGACGTGCAGGAAGCAGCCGAGCAGGTCTAGCCACGATGGCCGGCGCCGCGACCAACACGGCGATCGAGGCGGTCTGGCGGATCGAGTCCGCCCGCCTCGTCGCCGGGCTGGCGCGGATGGTGCGCGACGTCGGCCTGGCCGAGGACCTCGCCCAGGACGCGCTGGTCGCGGCGCTGGAGCGCTGGCCGGAGTCGGGCGTCCCGGACAACCCGGGCGCCTGGCTCATGGCCACGGCCAAGAACCGCGCGATCGACCTGGCGCGGCGCCACAGCACCTTGGAGCGCAAGCAGGAAGAGCTGGCGCGCGACGCCGGCATGCAGATGGCGATGGAGCGCTCCGAGTTCGACGCCGCCGCCGACGACGAGGTCGGCGACGACCTCCTGGCGCTGATCTTCACCTGCTGCCATCCCGTCCTCTCCCAGGAGGCGCGGGTGGCGCTGACGCTGCGGCTGCTCGGCGGCCTGACGACGCCGGAGATCGCCCGCGCCTTCCTCATCAAGGAGTCGACGATCGCGCAGCGGCTGGTGCGGGCGAAGCGGACGCTGCGCGACGCCAACGTCCCCTTCGACGTGCCGCGCGGCGCGGAGCTCGCCGCCCGCCTGCCCTCGGTGCTGGAAGTCGTCTACCTCGTCTTCAACGAGGGCTACGCGGCCAGCGGCGGCGATGACTGGATCCGGCCGGCGCTGTGCGAGGAAGCACTGCGGCTGGGCCGCGTCCTCGCGGCGCTGGCGCCGGCGGAGCCGGAGGCGCACGGCCTGATCGCGCTGCTGGAGATCCAGGCCTCGCGCACCGGCGCCCGGCTTGGCCCCGGCGGCGAGCCGGTGCTGCTGCTGGAGCAGGACCGCTCGCGCTGGGACCCGCTGCTGATCGGCCGCGGGCTCAAGGCCCTGGAGCAAGCCGAACGCTCGCGCGGCCCGCTCGGCCCCTACGGCCTGCAGGCCGCGATCGCCGCCTGCCACGCCCGCGCCCGCACCGCCGAGGAGACCGATTGGGTGCGGATCGCCGCCCTCTACGACGCCCTTTCCCAGCTCGCCCCCTCCCCGATCGTCGAGCTCAACCGCGCCGTCGCCCTCGGCATGGCCTTCGGCCCCGAGGCCGGGCTCGAACTGCTGGACGCGATCGCCGACGAGCCCGCCCTGCGCGAGTACCACCTGCTCCCCAGCGTCCGCGGCGACCTCCTCGCCAAGCTCGGCCGCCATGCCGAGGCCGCGGCGGAGTTCGAGCACGCCGCCTCCCTCGCCGAGAACGCGCGCGAGCGCGAGCTGCTGCTGCGGCGGGCCGCGGCGAGCGCAAAAACCACCTGACCCGATCTTGAGTCGGCTGCGAGCCTGCTGTATCGGTTCGATGGAACCGTGTCTTTCGCATCCCGATCGCGGATCCGTTTCGGGTCTGGGGGGCTGTAGCGGCAGGGCTGCCGGACGCTCCGATTATCTCCCTGCGAATGACCGCCTACGGTTACGGCTGTGGAGTGCTCCTTTACCTGACGTCAACGACCGCCATTCACACGTCATGACCGCCTGGCATTACGCGCAGGAGGGTGCCGCCCCCAGACTGGTAACCGCCTATCCCACGACCTACACTCGGAGTAATGGCAACCGCACGTGACATATCGATCGGTGATCCCGTCGAACTCATCGAGGCCGCAGAAATGGCCCCGGCTGGAGCCCGCGGGGGCATCACCGACTTATTGGACAACGGCATGGTCATCGTCGAGTTGATGACCATGCCGCTCGAACCGATTCTCGATCGGATCGTGATCGTCAAGCCGTCAAAGCTGCGCTTCCTCGACTAAGTCAGCGACCGGCTTCGCCGAGCCGGCGCATGCCGTCGAGGTCGAGGCGGTGGGTTACCCAGTCGCCGAGCTGGGCGGCGCCGAGCTTCTCGTAGAAGCGCAGGGCCGGTTCGTTCCAGTCGAGCGCGGCCCACTCGAGGCGGACGTGGCCGCGCTCGAGGGCGAGAGCGGCGATGTGCTCCATCACCGCCCGGCCGATGCCGCCGCGGCGCTGCGAGGGACGCACGTAGACGTCCTCGATCCAGACCCCTGAGCGGCACTCGAAGCTGGAGAAGGTGGTGAAGAAGATCGCGTAGCCGATCGGCTCGCCGCCGAGCTCGACGATCAGCGCCTCCGCCGCCCGCTGCTCGAACAGGGTGCGACGCAGCACCTCGGGGTCGCCGGCGACCGCGTCGGCGAGCTTCTCGTACTCGGCCAGCTCCACGATCAGGCTGAAGAGCAGCTCCATGTCGGCCTCCGTCGCCGGCCGGATATTCGTCTCTGCCACGAGCGCAAGCCTAGGCGAGCGCCTGCGGGGGGATCGATATCCCTCCCCGGGGCCTCAGGCCTTGCCTTCGAACTCGTACTCGCGCAGGAAGCCCTCGAAGAGGCGGCGGTGGCCCTGCTCGTCGCGGAGGATCGCGATCACCATGTCCTGGGTGACGGGATCGACCTGATCGGTCTCCTCGACGATCCGGGTGTAGTGCTCGATCGCCCCGGTCTCGGCCTTGATCACGCCACGGATCACGTGGACGACGTCGGTCTGGTGCTCGGGCGGCTGCAGGAAGCTCTGTTCCGGCGCGAACTGCTCGGAGCCGGGGACGACGCCGTAGAGCTCCTTGATCCGGTCGGCGAACTGGCGGGCGTGTCCGAGCTCGTCTTCGACCTCGCCGACCAGCGACTCCTTGATCTCCTGGGCGCGAACGCCGTCGAGGTTGACCGAGGCCGAGAGATAGCTCATCACCGTCTCTATCTCCATCCAGTACGCCTTGGTCAGCAGCTCGATCACGTCGTCGCGAGTGCCGGAACTATCGCTGTCGAGGATTCCCTTGCTGGGACTGCTCGCCTCCATCGTTCGCTGCCTCCTCCGGTCCGTTGACGGGTTGCGACTCCCCTACCCCGGTAGGCCGCCGGCAACCAGAACCAGGCCCGCCGTGGCTCGGCGGAAGCCGCACTCGGCGTCGTGGAAGAGGGTCACGGTTTCGCGTCCCGCCATCGGCTACCGGGGTTACCCGGAAGCCCGCCCGCCCAATCGGCCTTTAGGCTGCCGCGCCATGGACACGATCGACGAGCTGCTGGCGAACAACCGCACCTTCGCCGAGCTCCTGGCGGACCGCCACCTCGACGTGCAGCCGAGCCGGCGGCTGGCAATCGTCACCTGCATGGACTCGCGCCTCGACGTCTTCGCCGCGCTGGGCCTGGGCGACGGCGAGGCGCACGTGCTGCGCAACGCCGGCGGCGTCGTCACCGACGACACGATCCGCTCGCTGGCGATCTCCCAGCGCAAGCTCGGCACCCGCGAGGTGATGCTGATCCACCACACCGACTGCGGCATGGAAAAGCTCACCGACGATGGCTTCAGCGAGGAGCTGCGCGCGGAGACCGGCACCGCGCCGGCCTTCCCGATCGAGTCCTTCAGCGACGTCGAGGACAGCGTCCGCCGATCGATCCTGCGCGTTCGCGGCTCCGACTTCGTCCCCCACCGCGGCGCCGTGCGCGGCTTCGTCTACGACGTCGACACCCACCGCCTGCGCGAGGTCGAGGTCTCCGGGAACTAAGTGCGGTCGTAATTTCCCCCGCTATGCGAACGAAATTACGACCGCCCCTCAGCTGCCCATGCTGCGGGCGATGACGACGCGCTGGATCTCGTTCGTGCCCTCGTAGATCTGGGTGATCTTGGCGTCGCGCAGCATGCGCTCGACCGGGTACTCGTTGACGTAGCCGTAGCCGCCGAGCACCTGGATCGCCTCGACCGTCACCCTCATCGCGTTGTCGGAGGCGAACAGCTTCGCCATCGAGGTCCACTTCGGCAGGCTGGCCGGGCGCTCGGCCATGTCGGCCATCGAGCAGGCTTTGTAGAGCAGCTCGCGGGCGGCGGCGGTGCCGGTCTCCATGTCGGCGAGCTTGAACTGGATCGCCTGCAGGGCGTTGATCGGCTTGCCGAAGGCGACCCGCTCCTTCGCGTACTCGTTGGCGTAGTCGGTCGCCCCCTGGGCGATCCCGACCGCCTGGGCGGCGGCGCCGAGCCGGGTCCGCTCCAGCGTGCCGAGGGCGACGCCGAGGCCCTTGCCCTCGGTCCCGATCAGGTTCTCCTGCGGGACGCGGACGTCGGTGAAGGACGGCGAGCCGGTCGGCGAGCCCTTGATCCCCAGCTTGTGCTCGAGTTTGCCGGGGTCGAATCCCTCCCGCTCTTTCTCGACCACGAAGGCGCTGATCCGCTTGCTCTCGCGGTCGGTGACGGCGAAGACGACGTAGAAGTCGGCGACGGAGGCGTTGGTGATCCAGTTCTTCTGCCCGTTGATCACCCATTCGTCGCCGTCGCGGACGGCGGTGGTCCGCATCGCCGCCGGGTCGCTGCCGGCCACGGGCTCGGAGAGCGCGAAGGCCGGCGACCATTCGCCGCTGGCGCACTTCGGCAGGAAGCGCTCTTTCAACTCGTCGGAGCCGAAGAGCTGGATCGGCAGCGTCCCGAGCTCCTGGATCATCAGGATCAGGGCCGAGGAGGCGCAGGCCTTGGCGATCTCCTCGACCGCCATCTGCAGGACCAGCGTGCCGGTCCCGGTGCCGCCGTATTTCTCGTCGAAGGGCAGGCCGAGGATGTCGTGCTCGGCCAGCAGCTTGCGCACGTCCCACGGGTACTTGCCTTCGCGGTCGATGTCGCCGGCACGCGGGGCGATCTTCTCCTGCGCCAGCCGGCGCACCATGTCGCGGAGGTCACGGGACTCTTGGGGAACTTCATAAGTGTTGGTCATCGGCGCGGCAGTCTATGGACGGCCGACCCGCGCCGTTCGTTCGATCCTGCTGCCTATAGCCAGCAAAACTGAACGAACGGCGCGACCTAGACTGCGCTCGTGCCTACCGTCGCTCCCTACGGCTCCTGGCGCTCGCCGATCGACCCCACGGTCGTGGCTGAGGCGGGGCGGCGGCTGGCCTCGCCGAAGCTGGCCGGCGACGGCGCCGTCTGGTGGGCGGAAGGGCGGCCGGCCGAGGGCGGGCGCGTGGTGCTGATGCGACAGCCTGAGGGCGGCGAGCCCGAAGCGGTGACGCCGGCGGGGACCAACGCGCGGACCCGCGCCCACGAGTACGGCGGCGGCGCCTGGGCGCTGGTCGCCGACGACCGCGTCCTCTTCGTCGACTTCGCCGACCAGCGGCTCCACCGCCAGCGGCTCGGCGAGGAGCCGGTCGCGATCACCCCCGAGCCGGAGACGGCCGCCGGCCTGCGCTACGCCGACTTCCGGCTCGCCCCCGACGGGCGCACGATCGTCAGCGTGCGCGAGGTCCACGGCGGCGGCGAAGCCGAGAACCAGATCGTCGCCCTCGCGCTCGACGGCTCCGGTGAGGCGGCCGTGCTCGCCTCCGGGCGCGACTTCTACTCCTTCCCCCGCGTCAGCCCCGACGGCTGCTGGCTCGCCTGGACCTGCTGGGACCACCCGAACATGCCCTGGGACGGGACCGAGCTGTGGGTCGCGCCGCTCGACGACACCGCCGACGCACGCCTGGTTGCCGGCGGCCCCGAGGAGTCGATCTTCCAGCCCGAGTGGGACGCCGAGGGGCGGCTGCACTTCGTCTCCGACCGCGACGGCTGGTGGAACCTCTACCGCGATGAGGGCGGGACGATCGAGCAGTTGACTGACGAGGAGGCGGAGCTGGGCCACCCGCAGTGGCTGTTCGGCGGCTCGACCTACGCGTTCCTCGATGGCGGCTCCATCGCCTTCGTCCGCTGCGAGCGCGGCGAGGAACGCCTCTTCGTGCTGGACCCCGGCGCCGGGCGGCTGCGCGACCTGGGGCTGCCCTACACCTCGTTCGGCTTCCCCTCGCTGTCGGCCCGCGGCACCACGCTGACCTTCGCCGCCGCCAGCCCCGCCAGCGAGACCGCCGTCGTCGTCTACGACCTCGCCGGCGGCGAGCTGCGGGAGGCGCGGACGGCGAGCGACCAGCCGGTCGACCCCGCCTACGTCTCGGCCCCGCGCGCGATCGAGTTCCCGACCAGCGGCGGCGAGACCGCCCACGGCTTCTACTACCCGCCGGCCAACCCCGAGTTCGAGGGGCCCCCCGGCGAGCTGCCGCCGCTGATCGTGCAGAGCCACGGCGGCCCCACCTCCCACGCCACCCCCGCGCTGGAGCGCGAGTACCTCTTCTGGACCAGCCGCGGCATCGGCGTCGTCGACGTCAACTACCGCGGCAGCAGCGGCTTCGGCCGCCGCTACCGCCAGCGCCTGCGCAGTGGCTGGGGCGTGCTCGACACCGACGACTGCATCGCCGCCGCCCGCCACCTGGCCGCGACCGGCGAGGTCGACGGCGAGCGCCTGGCGATCCGCGGCGGCAGCGCCGGCGGCTACGCGACCCTCTGCGCGCTCGTCTTCCACGACGACTTCGCCACCGGCGCCAGCTACTACGGCGTCGCCGACACCGAGACCCTCGCCACCGACACCCACAAGTTCGAGTCGCGCTACCTCGACGGGCTGATCGGCCCCTATCCCGAGCAGAAGGACCTCTACTACGAGCGCTCGCCGATCCACTTCGTCGAGCGGTTGCGAGCTCCGGTGATCCTCTTCCAAGGCCTCGACGACGAGGTCGTGCCGCCGAGCCAGGCGGAGACGATGGTCGCCGCCCTCGAGCGCAACGGCGTCCCCCACGCCTACCTCGCCTTCGCCGGCGAGGCCCACGGCTTCCGCCGCTCGGAGACCGAGATCCGCTGCCTCGAAGCCGAGCTCTACTTCTACGGCCGCATCCTCGGCTTCGAGCCGGCGGACGATTTGGAGCCGATCGAGATCGCCGGCGTCTAACGCCTACACGGATCGTGCTAAATCGTGTAATACTCGGGCTTGATGGCAACCCCCGCTAAACGCATCAATGTGACGCTCGATCGCGAGCACGCGCTCAAGCTGGTGAAGCTCGCTGAACGCACTCATGTTCAAGAGGGCACCCTCGCACGATCGCTGCTCTCTACGGCGCTCGACGATGCTGATCCGGACGCGACGCGTATCACCGAGATCCTGGATGCAATTCCCGGCGCTTGGGAGCGAACGCAGGAGGGGCTCGCGCAAGCAGCCCGAGGCGAGGGCACGCCTCTCGACGAGCTGGCCTGAGTGGCGCAGATCGTCGTCACCCCGCGAGCGCGGCGGGATGTAGATGAGGCCACTTCCAGTCTCGGCCTTCCCGACGACACGTGGGGTCGGATCGCTCGCTCCTTGCAAGTCCTCGAAACGTTCCCGGAGGCCGGGCCCGAGTTGGCCGGTAGGTGGGCGCCGACCCGCTTCGTGTTGGGCCCTTGGTCGTGGATGGTTCTTCTCTATCGCTACGAGAAGTCGTCGAACCTGGTCTATCTCGTCGCGATGCACGATGCGCGAGCCGCAACGTCGGCTACGGCGACGCGCCCGTGAACGCCCGAAGCTAGAGCTGACTGGCAACGCCTACTCGAGGAGCCGGCCCGGTGGGACCTCGACGGCGGCGGCGAGGCGTTCCAGGGTCGTGACTTTGGGATCGCGTTTGCCGGCCTCGATGCGGCTGACCTCGGTTGCGTGGACGCCGCTGCGTTCGGCGACCTGCTCCTGAGTGAGCTCGAGCCGATGGCGGGCAGCGCGCAGGTTCTTGCCGAGGTTGCCCACGCGGGGATCGTCGGGCCTGCGGAGGCAGACCTCCATAGGAAACTTCACAAGTCATTACTCAGACCTCGAAGTTCCCTAGACCGCCGGCCACTCACGACGGCAACAGGGGCCGATCCCGATCCCCGATGTGGCGGGCCGAGACCGGCCCTACCAGGAACGCCTAGGCGTTCTTCGCAACCATGTAGCTCAAGCAGACATGCTCGACTTTCGCGATTCTCATCGGCGCTCACCCCCTCCCCCGTCCTCAGCCCAGCGCGGCTCGCCAGGAGGAGGGCGGATACTAAGGAAAGCCCGAGTATCAATCAGATGCTGAGTACCAAGCAGTTGTCCGGAGAAAAGTCCTTATGCTCGGTACCTACTGATTAGCAAGTACAAATCAAGCTAAGGGGATGGCGCAGTGAAGACCACGGCGAACCGAGCAGGGCAAAGCGGTAAGAGCATCGAGGAAGTGGTCTCATATGCCCTGGGCCACCGTATTCGCGTCTACGTGCTGACGATCCTCAACGAAGGCACTTATACCCCCGATGAAATCGCGCGGATCATCGGGGAGCCGTTGAACAATGTTTCTCACCACATCAGGGAATTGCTCGACGCCGGCTCTATCGAACTTGCCAAGACCGAGATGGTGAGGAATACCAATCAGCACTACTACCGGGCCGTCGAGATGCCCTTCTACTCGGATAAGGAAATGGCCGCGATGACTCCGGCACAGAGGCAAGTGACGTACGGGCTGATCCTTCAGTGCATGACGGCAGAGGCGATGGCGGCGTTCTGGGCCGGAAAGATGCACAGCGACCCGCGCGTGTGGCTGAGCTGGCGCTGGTACAACGTTGACGAGCAAGGTCGCGACGACATCGCTGACGAGCAGGCGAGGTCATGGGAGCGGATACAAGAAATCGAGGCGGAGTCGATCAACCGCTGTGCCTCCTCCGGCAAGAGTGTCACTTCAGTCATCGTCGCCCAGATGGGCTTCAAGCGCGAGCGCACGGGGCCCACCCCCCCATCGCGTCGTGCCCATAGCAAACGCTGACTAACCGACAGCGCCTGTTTGACGACCTTCCGCCGATCTGGAACCGTTCACTACTCAACCGACTCGGACTTTCTTCCGGGACTGCCTGGCAGATGGTCGGTCCTCCCCCATGAACCGAACAACTTCCTCCGACGCCACCCCGCAGAGCTGCCTCTCGCCTGGCCGAGATCGGGAGGCGCGGTGACGGTGGAGGGAAGCGAGCGATTTGCTTGGGACGCGCTCGTCCCCCACATCGTCCATCCGCTCAAGGTCACGATCGTCGAAGCGATGCGGTGGATCGACCAGCCGCTTTCGGCATCCGACCTGACGAAGGTGATCGAGGACGATAAGTACGGCCTTTCGCACATCTCCTACCACATGGTCAACCTGGCCCGTGCCGACGCGCTCGAGGTGGTGAGGACGCGTCCCGTGCGCGGCTCGCTCGAGAAGTTCTACTTCTTCACATGAGCATGACGATCACGGCGCAGCAGCGCGACGCGCTGTACGGCCGCATCCTCGACCGGCTCAGCGGGATCGGCGACGTCTGGCTGGCGGTCTGCGCGGAGAACTTCGACGCCGCCGAGCGACTCGGCCGCGAGTACTCCGACGACCTGCGCCTGGTGCTGGACGACCTCGGTTGGGGCGACGGGATCAGGGCGACGATCGAGCTGACGACACCGCCCGACGTCCTGCGCCGCGCCCTGACCCGGCTGCGCGACGCCGCCGTCAGCCTCGACGCCAGCCAGCAGGCCGAGCGGGCCGAGCTGCGCGAGTCGGAGGAGCGCAATCACCTCGTCGCCGAAGCGTGCCGGCAGGTGCTGGCGGCCCTCGACGAGACCCAGCGCCCGCGACCCGTCTGAGGGCGCGGGCGCTGGGGTGCCTCAGACCCTAGGAGCGTTTACGCGAGCCGCTCGCTTTGCGGCGTTTCGGAGCGGCTTTGGATTTGGCTTTGCGCGCCGCGGCTTTCGGTTTGCGCGAGGCGCTTGCTTTCGCTTTTTTGGCGCGGGCGGGCGTGGCTTTTTTGGCCCTGGCTTTCGTGCTTTTGGCGCTGGCGGGTTTCGCGCGGCGCGAGGCGCCGGCTCTGGCCGGACGGCGCTGGGCGGCCGGAACCTCGGCCGCGGCGACGGCGCCGGACAGTGACTTGATCTGGGCGGCGAGGAAGTTCGCCATCCGTTCCTCCTCGCGGCGGATCCCGCGGGCGAGCTTGGCCGTCTCCTTGTCGGAGACCTTTTCGGCGAAGGTCTCGATCGCCAGGTAGGTCGAGATCTCCTCGTGCTCGTTGAAGTACTCGGTCTTGGCGTTCTTCAGCATTTTCTCCTGCTCGCCGCTGCCGCGCAGCATGTGCAGCGGGCCCTTCGCGGCCGCGGTGGCCTTGCCGACCACGGTCTGGATAGCGTGCCCGCCGCCGCCGAGCTTCTTGATCCTCCGCTCGACCTGTTTGGCGTGGGACTTGGTCTCTTTGAGGTGCTGTTTGAGCCGTTTCTTGTACGGCGCCTTCGTCGTCATCGCGATGTGCGCCTCCAGCGAGGTCTCCAGCTCCTTCTCCTTGCCGTAGGCCTCGTTCAGATACTGGACGAGCTTCGCATCGCGCTCATTCAAGTCGCTCATATGGCTGGTGGTCCTTCCTGTAGTGGGGTGATTGGGCTACCCGCGCCCGATTTGGTTAAAAACTCGTTAGCTGACCAGGCAGTTGGCGCCGCCTTCGCTCTCGCCGGAGGCGGGGAAGGCGTGGGCCAGGGCCTGGGCGATCAACTCGCTGCGTGCGGCGTAACCGGGTGAGGTGAAGTGGATTCCGTCATCGATGAACCAGGCGTCTTTGACGTCAGAGGCCCAGTCGTAGACTCGCATGTTGGGATATCTCCGGCAGGCGACCAGAAGTTCTTCGTCCCACTTCTCCATGTTCTTGGCCGCGTAGGGATCGCCTTCTTCGACCAGCGAGCGGACGTTGACCCACATCACCGGTTCGTCGCCGATCGTGTTCATCATCAGTTCGATCCGTTCCATCTCGCCGACCGCGGAGCCGACGAAGACGTTGGCCGCCTCGTTGGTCCCCAGCGCCAGCACCCAGCAGCCTTTGAAGCCTTCGATCTTCCATGCTTCCGCCACTTCCTGGGCGTTCGGTTCGCCTTCGAAGCGCTCTTCGATCGAGCGCGCGCCGGAGATCTCCATGTGCTGTTCGACGGCGCCGACGTCGGCGTAGCGGGCTTCGATCCGCTGGCTTTCGATCGGCAGGTATTCCGGCGAGGTCAGGCCCTCGGAGGTGGAGTCGCCGATGTGGACGACGGCTTTGCAGGAGGAGCGCGTGGAGGAGTTGGCCTGGGCGGGCGTCAGCGGCGGCGGCTTGGCGGTTCCGGCGGCGATGGCTTCTTCCACCCGCACGGCTTTGCCTTCGGCCGAGACCGAGTTGACGCCGGCCATGCCGGCACCGGCGGCGGCGAGGACGAGGAAGCAGAGGCCGGCGAGCGCCCAGCCCTCTCGAGAGAGGCTCTGCGGCCGCCACTCCCCCGCCCGCGCCCGCTTCCAGAAACGGCCGAGGGCGCCGTGGCGGACCGGCTCCTCGACGTAGCGCCAGGAGAGCGC